>JBJXHG010000115.1:0-7436 GCA_046160865.1 Planctomycetota bacterium
TGCTGCCGATCCTGGAATCGATCGTCCAGACCGGTCGCCCGCTGCTGATCGTCGCCGAAGAGGTCGAGGGCGAAGCGCTCGCGACGCTCGTCGTCAACAAGCTCCGCGGCACGTTCCAGTGCTGCGCGGTGAAGGCCCCGGGCTTCGGCGATCGCCGTAAGGCGATGCTCGAAGACATCGGCGTCCTGACGGGCGGCCAGCTCGTCGCCGAGGAGACCGGCCGGTCGCTCGAGACGCTCACGCTGAAGGACCTCGGTTCCGCCGAGAAGGTCGTCGTCGAGAAGGAAAACACGACGATCATCAACGGCGCGGGCAAGAAGGACGCGATCCAAGGCCGGATCGTGCAGATCAAGAACGAGATCGCGAACACGACCTCCGACTACGACAAAGAGAAGCTCCAAGAGCGGCTCGCGAAGCTGTCGGGCGGCGTGGCGCAGATCTACGTCGGCGCGGCGACCGAGGCCGAGATGAAGGAGAAGAAGGCGCGCGTCGAGGACGCGCTCCACGCGACGCGCGCGGCGGTCGAGGAGGGCGTCCTCCCCGGCGGCGGCGTGGCGCTCCTTCGCGCCTCGGAGTTCTTGAACCCCGAGACGGCCGAAGGCGACCTCAAGGTCGGCTCCTCCAACATCAAGCGCGCGCGCAAGGCGCCGATGCACCAGATCGCGGAGAACGCCGGCTTCGACGGCGGCGTCGTCCTGCAGAAGGTGCTCGACAACACCGAGAACGCCAACTTCGGCTTCGACGCGGCCGACGGCAAGCACAAGGACATGATCAAGGCCGAGATCGAGAACACGAAGTCCGACTACGACAAAGAAAAGCTCCAGGAGCGCCTGGCGAAGCTCTCCGGCGGCGTCGCCCAGATCAACGTGGGCGCGGCGACCGAGGCCGAGATGAAGGAGAAGAAGGCGCGCGTCGAGGACGCGTTGCACGCCACGCGTGCAGCCGTCGAAGAGGGCATCGTGCCCGGCGGCGGTGTCGCGCTCATCCAATGCGCGGAAGCGGTCGAGAGCCTCAAGCTCGAAGGCGATGAGAAGGTCGGCGCGATGATCGTGCGCCGTGCGCTCGAGTCGCCGATGCGTCAGATCGCGACGAACGCAGGTCTCGACGGCGCAGTGGTCGTCCAGAACGTGCGTCAGAACAAGACCAAGAACTGGGGCTACAACGCGGCGACCGAGAAGTACGAAGACCTCGTCAAGTCGGGCGTCATCGACCCGACGAAGGTCGTGCGCACGGCGCTGCAGAACGCAGCCAGCGTGGCGAGCCTGCTCCTGACGACGGACGCTCTCGTGAGCGAGCTGCCGGACAAGGAAAAGGAAAGCGCGGGAGCCGGACACGGACACTCGCACTGAGCTGATGGAATCATGCGATCCGCAGAAGGGCTAACGCCCTTCTGCGGATCCACACGCGGCGCAAGCCACAATGCCGACGAGCGACGCAACAGAAGCCACAGCTCTCGAATGCTGCTAGCGTTTGGCGTCGGCTCGTTGGGCGTGCGACGCTCTAAAATTTGGGATCGAACAACAGGAACAGCGCAAAGACCGGATACGAGCGCAGGCAAATACGTCGTTCTTTGTTGTCACAGCACTGCTCGGCTTGTCAATCAACGAGATGCCCCGACAGCTCACGCCCGTGGCTTTGGAAGTCCTGAGGACACTCGGGTTGGTCTGTGGCGTGATCGCTATGCTTTTTTGGCTGCGAATCATGCTGGTCGCGCGACACTCCCACATCAACCGAACTGCGCTGGAGAAAGTCGGCGATGGCGCAACCCTTGCGCAGCTCACAAACGAAATGCTGGGCGTGCAAGATCATTTAGCGGGCGTGCTCACCGCTACTGAGGCCGAAGGAACACAGTTGGCCGGCAACCGAGCTTATTCTCTCGGCTTCACGATCGCGTCCGCCGCCCTGATCGGATTGCCGCTATATGTGGACAAAATCCTTCGATGACAAACGCTGATCAACCTACGCCTCAATCGTCGGGCCAAGGGAACGAAACGCCGGTCGCTATCACTCCGATCAGCCGTCCGACAAACGTCATTCCACCCACGTCGCTGGCATCCTCCTTTGATTCCCCTCGTGGAGAGCGTCCAGGCGGCATCGAGAACATCGTGCGCAAGCTGGTTGACCAGGGATAGATCCGGCGATACCGGACACGGCCACTCGCACTGAGCGCCCGCAACTGAAGTCGGTCGTGTGCTGTCCAGCGCAGGCCGCGCAGCACACTTGCCTTTCGCCACCAAAGATAACGAGAGGATTATTAGCAATGGCCCGCAATCGTAAGACCGCCTTGGTTCCTCGCGAAGTGGTTCCGCATGTGCTCCAGGCCGCAAAACAATGGGCGATGCGGAGGACAGCCGGTCTAGTTGCACCAAAGGTGAACGAGCAATTCTCCGGCACGTTCGTCCGGTTTGGCGACACGCCGTTCATCGCCACAGCGCAGCACTGCTTGGCCAACGTCCACGACATCGACGATGTGATGGCCTTCTCGTATGAGAGGCCGCTGGCAACTACCCCTTTGAAATGGCGCGCGAAGATCGTTGATCGTCATTTCGACACTGCGCTCCTCGAACTCGATCCGGATTCAGCACTCGCTTTGGATCCCGAATGGATAACGCTTGAGACAGTGAACAGCGAAGCGACCGGCCCTGGCAGCACCGTCTGCTTCGTCGGGTTCCCTTCCGCGCCACCTCTCACGCACGAGCTGCCAGGGACTGCCGGTGGACTCGCCTTGACGCCGATTGCGTACGGTACGAACGTGACGATTCGTGACATTCCGCCATTGCGTTCGGACAATCGACAGCCCGACGAAGATGTCGACCTGTTCCTTGAATACGACACTGAAAACACTGTCGACAACGGCACTGGGCACCAGATTGTGGCACCACTCCCGTTTGGCCTGAGCGGCGCTGGCGTCTTCAGCATCTCAGTATCAGCCGAGCCGCAACTTTGGTCACCCAGTCAGTGCCGCCTCGTTGGCACGGTATCGAGTTACTTGGGCTCCGCGAGGCTCATCAGAGCTACGCGGTCGGAGTCGCTTCGCGTGCTATACGACCGATACCTCGCGCGCAACTAGGTCGTGCGCACGGCGCTGCAGAACGCGGCCAGCGTGGCGAGCCTGCTCCTCACGACGGACGCTCTCGTGAGCGAGCTGCCGGACAAGGAAAAGGAAAGCGCGGGAGCCGGACACGGACACTCGCACTGAGCATCCAATGAATGGCTCTCCCGTCTTCGCGGACGGATGAGCTCGCGAGGCCGTCTGGAAACCGAATGCCAGGCGGCCTCGACGTTTTAGCGCGATGGTACCTAGCTACGCGCGCGAGTCTGCGCGTTGTTGGAGCTCACGTTCCGCCGCTGTTTGCTCCGTCGTCCAACGACGCCATTCGTTCTGCTCATGCTCATGACCTGCGGCGTCGATCGAGCGAGGCCGCGCTCGAACAACCTCGTCAGTAGGCAAGTCGGCGAAGATCATGCGGTGTGCGTGCTCCGCTATGCATCGCCGCACGGCAGAAGCGAATTCTGGTGCTGCGACTGATCCGCGGTGCGGCGGTCGGTATCCAATTCTCGTGTAGAGCAGGTGCTGAGGACTGAGCGGACACAGGATCTCCGTACCCTGGCTCCCCCATCCGCCGCGAAAGTCGTACTGGTGGCGCGAATGGAAGTTCAGCCGAATTACCGGATCGTCGCTCGTGAACCACTTCGATCCCGCAGGCGGCTTGAGAATCGTCCACTTGTGCCGGCGGAGAACATGTGCGGTGTTCTGAAGGAGATGACGAATCTCGTGCAACCAGAGCCCACGCCCCAGGACGAGCTCGCTTCGAACCGTCCCGCCATCTCCATCGGGACTCGGCTCCACCGTAACCCGCATCGGAAGCCAACTGCCTCGGTCGTCCGAACCGACGTCGTGCGGCGTCGCTGAGAGCAGTGACGCCTCCGCAGCACGCACGCCTTCCTCTGTTGCAGCCTGGAGCACGGCGGGCAATTCGGACTGCCAACGTACGAATTCCTCCTGCAACCTAGCTGGTGTTCGAACATCCTGCGCCGCGACGAATCGGACGATGCGCATCCAGTCGTCGAGCGTGAGGCGGTCGTCTCCGATCGCTTTACGGAGCGGCTCCGCCGCCGGTGTTTCGATCTCTTTGTTGAACCATCGCTCCACGTCGTCCGACTCGCGTCCCGACACGACGCGTGTGTAGAGATGCGAATGACGCGCGACGCTCCTGAGAGCAAGCGGCTCCCAGACTCTGACGCTTGCGTGGCTCACCAGCAGACGATACGTCCAGACTCGATCGCCATCCGTCCGCCACGGCGTCAGATAGCCGCGTGATGCGTAGTGGCTGTCGCTCTGAAACTGAGTTGTGCTCATGACTCGCCCCGAATCCAACTCTCCTCGATCTGCAGGCAGCGAGCGAGTTCTATTTGGCAGCGATCCGCCCGCGCGCGTCCGTCGACGTGATCACCAGCAAGGCATCGAAGCGCACGCGGTCGCGCCAATGCGAGATCCACTCGTCGAGCAGGCAGAGGTCGTCGCGCTCCATGGCTCGGCGTTGTGAAGACTGGACCCATCGCTTCGACTTCGGCGAGTCCAGCGCGCTCGTAGGCGGTCGAACGCGTAACTCGCGCGCGCTACGCCTTTCCGAAGCTCATCCGCAACGGCTTCACGTGCGGGAACTCCATCGGCGGGCGTCCGCCGCGCGCTTCGGAGAGCTCCCCCATCGGCTCCCACACGGCCATCACTTCGGGCAGCTCGTGCGCGCGCTGCGGTGCTTCGCCGTTCTTCCAAGTGAAGATCTCGACGAAGTACGGGCTCTTCGTCTCGTCGACGCCCTGGTAGATGCGCGACGGCTCGTCGGTGACGAGATCGAGCCGCTTCAGGCAGGGCCAATGACGCTCGAGCAGCGCGACGAACTCTTTCTCGGCGCCGGCTCGGACGCGGTACGTGCAGATCACGGTGGCCGGTCCAGGACCGGCGTCGGGCTTCGTCATGGTTTCCTCCGTACGTGGGACCGAACGCGCGGTCCGGATCGAGTGGAACCAACCTTCACCGCTGCCAGAGTCGATGTCCAGCGCGCCGCCGTGCGCACAGACTCCGGACGCGCGTCGAGCTCCGCGATCACGTTTGTCACGTTTGGCTTGCGCGAATCCGCGCGCTGACGTGGCGCGTCACGCGCGCGCAAGAATTGCACGCGGTCGCGACTGCCGACGCGCGCGTCATCGTGCCGTCATTCGCGGTCGCGCCAGGGTTTGGATCCTGTCGATGCGGCCTATACTGCGAGCCGGCCTCCCCGCGCGGCAGCTCGGCGTCTTTGGGGCCGTTGTCCGTTCGTTCATTGGATACCTGAACCATGGAAACCCATTACAGCGAGCCTTCGACGATCGCAGGGATCGAGTCGGAGCTCCAAGGTGCGTTCGAAGCGCTGCGCGAGATCCACCAGCGCGGTCAGTTGCCGCAGGAGCTGCAGCCGCTCTTGAAGCTCGTGCCTCCCGACGGCGCGAGCGTGCACGTGTCGCTGCGCCAGCGCGAAACCGGACGGCAGATCCGGCGCACGCAACCGGCAGGCTCGTGGACACAGCGCAGCTGCGCGGTGTGGATCGTGTACGAAGCACCCGGCGCCGCACCCGACTTCCGTTCGCGCATGGAAAGCCTCGGCAATCCGCTGCAGGAGTTCGTGCTCGCGCTGAATCACGCCGAGCGCGATCCGCACTTGCAGTTCATCTCGCTCAAGTGGTTCCGCGACACGTATCTCGTGAAGCGCGGGTACGGTTGGGCGCAAGATCCGGATCTACCTCGACAGCTCACGCAGGAGCTGACGGAGCGCAACTTGATCCTCACGTCGAAGGTGCCGAACCCGAAGACACCCGAGTTTCCGGTGACGAGCATCCGCTTGAATCGCGAGCACCCCGAAGTGCGCAAGATCCTCGCCGACGCCGGCACGGTCGAGTCGGCGCAAGCGCCGTGAGCGCGCGGTGGCGCAGCGAGATCGGCTCGGACTCTTCGCGACCTCGCTCCCCTTCTATTCTCGTAACACGTCGCCGTGGAGGAGAGCCCGCGAGCGAATTGGAGTTCCATCATGTCGGCTCGTTTGCTCGCCTTGTCTCGTCCGTTCGTCGCACTCGCCATCACGCTGACCTCGAGCTCGCTCGCAGCGCAGTCGACGGCGCCCGCGCACTTTCCGGCGCGGCCGATCGTGAAACCGCCGCCGTACCCCGACGCACCCGCGTTGTGGCTGCGCGCGATGCGCCTCGCGCCCGCCGATCCCACCGTCGACGGAGTCTTCGGCCAGACCGTTGCCGTCGACGGCGACACGCTAGTCGCGCGGCAACGCGGCAACGCCTACGTGTTCGTGCGCGACGGCAATGGCAACTGGAACCAGCAGGCGAAGCTCGTCCCACCGAACGTTGACACCAGCTCGGACGAAACGGTCGCGCTCGACGGCGACAACCTCGTGATCGGCCGTCCGCAGGATGAGGGCAACTTCTCGTACTCGCACGGAACTGCGTACACATACCACCGCACTGGTACGTCATGGGCGCTCGAGCACGCGAGCACCGGGCTCGCCGTCGGCCAAGTCGGTTACGACGTCGCGATGGTCGGCGACCTATCGTGCATCACCGGGATCCTGACGAAGGACCCGATCTTTTTCCGCCGCCGCGTCGGAACGAGCTGGGTCGTCGAGGCCACGATCGGTTGCTGTCCAAGCGGAGGAGGCGGAATTCGCTCCATCGCGATGGACGACAGCTGGTTCGTCGTTGCGAGTCACCCGTGGGTACCAACGTCGTCCGCCGGCAAGCTGCATTTCTACCGGCGCGACGGATCGGGTTGGACGCACGTGCAAACGTTCGATGCACCGAACGCAACGGAGAACGACCTCTTCGGCAACGACACCGCGCTGAGCGACAAATTCGTGGTCGTCGGCGCAGTGCGTCACGACATGTTCGGCACGGATGTCGGCGCTGCGTTCGTGTACGAGCGCATACACGCGGGCTGGCAATCGCATGCGGTCCTGGGTCCGTGCAACCCGGGCGAGCGCGAGTTCGGCCGGTCGGTGGCGATCCTCGGCTCGACGATCGTCGTCACTGCGCAGCAGCGCACGGACGTGGAAGAAGTGCAGGAGTACCGGTCGGTCGCGCACGTGTTCGAGCAGACGCCGAGCGGATGGGCGCTGCGGCAGACGCTGACCATTCCCGAGACGCCGTACGCGAACGGCCTGGGCGCGTCGGTCGCACTCGACGCGCAGACGATCGCGATCGGGTCGAAGTCGGAAGACCAACCCGTTCCAAATGCCGGCGCCGTGTACACATTCGAGAAGAGCGCCGCGCTCGGCGGCAACTTCTGCTTCGGCGACGGCAGCGGCACCGCGTGTCCCTGCAACAATCCCGGGCAAGCAGGGAGCGGCTGTGCGAACGCGTACTCCGCCGTCGGCGCGCGGCTCGATGCGTAC
>JBJXHG010000116.1:0-4697 GCA_046160865.1 Planctomycetota bacterium
CGAGATCGTCGTCGCTGGCAAGGCGCGAGGGTGCAGGCAACCTGTCAGGTTTCCGAACCCGAGCAACGCCGCCAGCGCAGAGGAGATCGAGCTTGGTGAGAGCGAACTTCTGACTCAGGACACTAGCGCGGCTCGTTGCCGGTCGACGAACGCGGGCCGGTACGCCGTGCACGCGCGCTCGGCAGCTCCGAAGGCGGCGGGGCGAGCAGCTTCGGATCGAGCGCATCGAGCGCCGCCTGCACGCGCGCCGCGCGCTCGGCATCGCCCGCGTCGAGCAAGCGCGCGCGCAGCATCAGCGCCGTCTGGATCGGCGTGATGCTCAGGCCGTCTTGGCTCGCCGCGGACTCGGGGCGCAGCTCGAACGCGCTGAGCAGCGTGCTCGTCGCGCTGACCAAGTCGCCGCGCTCGAGGGCCATGCGCGCATTGCCGGCGTGCGCGAGCGCGATGTAGTGCAGACAACCGTCGCGCTCCGTCGGGAAGAGCTCGATGCTGCGCTGATAGCTCGCGATCGCGCGCTCGTACGCCGCGGCGGCACGCTCGAACTGGCTCTCCCGGCGCAGGTGCTCGGCCGCGACGAGCGACGCATAGCCCGCGTACCAAGTGATGTGGCTCGGCGTGCTCGCATCCTCGCTCGCCTTCGCGACACGCGCCGCGTACTCGCGCTCGAGCCGTTCGGCGCCGCCCTCGAACAGCAAGCGTACGCGCAATCGTTCGTGCAGCACCGCGGCGTCCGGAAAGCGCTGCAGCGCGTCGTCGAGCACCGTGTTCGCGCGCGCCGACGCGCCGATCCAGCGCAAGAAGTCGTAGTGCTCGCCGAGCGACTCGGGCGTCGTGAGGCCCGACTCCGCCAGCGTCTCGTGCGCGGCGTTCACGTCGGACAACCATTCCGGCGGCCACTGCTCTCCGGCACGGAACGCGTCGCGGATCGCGCGCTGCCGCGCGCTCGCGAACAGCTTCAGCACGCGCGCACGCGAAGTGGGATCCAGCTCGGATTCTGCGCTCGGGGCAGCGGTTGCATCCGTGACGGGACGCAGCAATCCGCCTTCGACCGCGGCGACGGCGCGCGCGCGCGCGGTGTGGAAGTCGCCGAGCTCGGCGGCGCACACGGCGACCAGCGCATCGGTACGCACGCTCTTCGCGCCGAGCGTTTCGGCCTCGAGCGCCGCCGCGCGCGCGTCCTCGTACAAGAGCGCGGTCCGTGCGCTCGTCGTGGACGAGCGCGCGTCGGCGACGAGCGCTTCGGCGTACGCGAGCAGAGCGCCGGGCTCGTTCGGTCGCGCCTCGACGGCGGCCGCGCTCGCTTGCACGTCCGCGCCGCGGATCGAGCGCGCGCCGTACTCCTTCGCGAGCGCGCGCGTGTCGACGTGCTGCGAGCCGGCCGAAAGCCCGCTGTGCAGCGCCGCCAGCGTGCGTGCGCGCGGCGATCGCGCGCCGAGGCGCTCGACGGCGGCGAGCAGGAGCTCGCGCTCCGGCGCTTCGAGCGGCGCCTTGAGCGCTTCCGCCATCAAGTCGAGCGCGCCTTCGGTCTCGCACTGCGCGAGCGCGCGGCGTGCTTGGCGCGCGAGCTCGAGATCGAGGCCGAAGATCGCGCTGCGCAGCACCTCGACCTGATCGACGACACGCTCCTTCGTCAACAACTCGAGGATCGTGCGCCGCGCCGCGGCATCACCGTCGCGGTAGGTGCGCTCGAGCGTCTCTCGATCCTCGACGCGCGCGCTCTTCGTGATGCCTTGTAGCGTCGGCTCGACGGGATCGATCGGCTCAGGCCAGCCCTCGACACCGGTTCGAAACGTGGTCGTGACCGTGGCGACGTCCCATGAGTGGTAGACGTCGAGCGTCTCCTTCAGCTCGAGATCGAGCACGATGTGCCGCGGCGAGATGCGCACGCCGTCGAAGTACTTGTCGTACAGCTCGCGCTCGGCCTCGATGTGCTCGCCGCAGGTCACCGTTTGGAAGCGCGGACACTCGACACGCACTCCGTTCTCGTCGTAGTCGCGCGGCGTGTGGCGGTACACCGACGCGATGACGCACGCGTAGCGCGCCATCATCGTGGCCGTGTCGATCTCGCGGTAACGCACGCCGGCCCAGTGCTCGCTCGCGATCTCGCCGTCCATGTTGACGGCGACCATGATCGGGCGGCGCTCGGCGCGCGCGACACGCAGCGCGTCGTCGAAGCTGCGTTGCCAGCGCACGAGGCACGGCCGCTTCCATTGCTCCGCGGAAGCGGCGGGCCACATCGCTTCTTCGGTGGTACCCGGCGTGAGCACGGGCGGAGAGCCCAATCGAAGCGCATCCTTGGATTGCGGATTGGCCAGCGCGGCGGCGGTGCAGACGAGCTGCGTCGCGACGAGTGAGAGCACGACGGAAGTGGAGCGCATGGTCATGAGGCTTCGTTCGGTTGGATTCTCGTCTGTCGTAGACCGTTCGATCGGGATCGCCGCGCGCCAGACGCCGCCCCACGCTTGGATCCCTAGCACAGTACACGCCTGTCCAGGCGCATGGCGCGGAACTCGGCGGCCGCCACTTCCTTAATTAAGCGGCGCGCAAACGGGCCGATTTCGGACCGAATGACTTTCACCACGGGCTGCTAGGTCAGAACCCGCGGCTCGGGCGCCGGCGCGCTGCGTCGACGCTCCACACGCCGCTGCCGCGCGTCACGAAGTAGAGGAACACGAAGCAGTAGAGGACCGCGAGCTCGCCCTTGTTGATCGTCGGAATGAAGTTCGCGCCCATCTGGAACTTCCAGTGGAACTGGATGTACGCGACGGCCATCGTGCCGCTCGCGAGGAACGCTGCGGGCGACGTGAACAGGCCGAGCGCGATCAGCGCGCCGCACACGAGCTCGATCACGCCGCCGATCCAGGGCTGCGATCCAAACTCGGGCTTGGGATGCTCCGACAGCACGCCAAAGATTTTCTGCACGCCGTGCACGAGGAACATCGAGCCGGCGACGATTCGGAGCAGCGCGTAGGCCACGTCCGAGAGAGGACTGATCCGAGTACCCATGACGCGTGACTCTACCAGTCCGCGGCGAAAGTCATCCGGGGTGACCGCGGCCCGTTCGACCCGGCGTTCGTGACGAGGACGATCGACTCACGGTGAGAAGCGCACCTCGACCGCATCCGTGAGGTTCGCTCCGCTACCGCCCGGACCGTTCGGGTCGCGCAACAGTGCCTGGAACGAGCGCGTCGTGCCCGGTGCGAGCGGCAACGGAGACGACGCGAGCGCCGCGAAGTCGAGCGGATGTCGGGCGTGACCGAACGCGTCGGTCGACGTTGCGCCGAGCCGCCGCACGCTCGCACGCGGCACGAGCAGGTTGCCGTCGCCGAACGGCGCCTGCGTGTTGCCGGTGCCGTAGAAGAAGAGCACGAGCTCGCTCAGTGGCGCGAAGTGCACGTCGAGCTCCAACGTGTGCGCGGCCACGCTCGAGAAGCCGCGCGCGACGATCGCCGCGCCGCGTCCCGCCGAGTTCGGTGTGTGCGGTCCGTAGTTGCGCGCGTCCGGCTGGAACGCGAGAAAGGTCGGTCCCGCGATGCCACCGGCGCCGGACGCGACGAACACGTCGACGAATGCGCCGCTCGTCGTGTCGTAGCGCAAGACGGCGTCGGTTTGGATGCTCGCCACGTACATGCGGCCGTCGGGACCGAACGCGAGCCCGGTCGGCCCGTCCAGTCCGCCCGTGTCGTCGGCCGGCGTCGCAGGATCGTTCCAGACGATCGTGCGCACGAGTGCGCCCGTCGCGGCATCGCACTCGAGGACGCGATCGTTGCCTTCACTCGTCACGTACGCGAACGCGCCGCGGAACACGATCGTGCGCGGGCGCGAAAGTCCGGCAGTCGGAGTGATCCAGTCGCCGAGGAACGCGCCGTCGACGAGCGAGTAGCGCTTCACGCGATTCGAGAAGTACGCCGGCACGTACAGCACGCCGTCCGGACCGATCGCGAGCCCCGCGTCGGGCCCGTTCAGCGTTCCGGCGCCCGTCGCCACGAGCACGCGGAGAAAGCGGCCGCTGCGTGCGTCGTACTCGCGGATGCTGTCGTTGTTGAAGCTCGCGACGAACGCGCGCCCGCTCGTGCCGAACACGAGGCCCGCCGGCCCGTCGAGTCCGCCGGTCTCGTCCTCGGGCGTGGCGGGATCGTTTGCGATGAAGTCGCCGAGGTACGCGCCGCTCGACGCGTCGAACCGCTTCACGGCGTCGCTGTTCTCGCTGCACACGTACAGTGCGCCGTCCGGGCCGATGCACGTGCCGAGGATCCCGTCCTGGCCGCCGCTCGCGAGCGCATCGACGAACGCGGCGCTCGTCGCGTCGAAGCGCGCCACGTTGTCGGAGTTGTAGCCGGACACCAGCAACCGGTCGTTCGCCGCGGCGCGCGCCGCGAGCAAAGCGAGAACGACCGCGACGGATTGCGCGGAACGGGACGTCATGGGGGGCTCTCGAGGGCGTGGAGTCGGTTGCGGGCGGCACGAGACGTTCGCGTCGCGCTCGTGTGACGCCTCGTCAAGGCCGCGACGGCGGCGAACGGCTGCGGCAATCGCGCCGAAATCGTCACGACTCCGTCACGAGCCGGGCGCGGGCTAGTGTCCTGAGTCAGAAGTTCGCTCTCACCAAGCTCGATCTCCTCCGCGCTGGCGGCGTTGCTCGGGTTCGGAAACCTGACAGGTTGCCTGCACCCTCGCGCCTTGCCAGCGACGACGAT
>JBJXHG010000117.1:0-17342 GCA_046160865.1 Planctomycetota bacterium
GCTGCCGTATCCAGATCGCTACTTCGAGGACCTCGTGCGCAAGCTCGACCTGGCATCCGGCGGCGCGAAGATCCCGGTCGACTTCGGGATCGAGCTCGTGCTGGCGCGACGGTGAGCGCGGGCTACCGGAGTCGCTTCCACCGGGCTCTCTCAGGGAGCCCGAGGTGCGCCGGATTGTAGTTGGCTTAGCAGAACCACTTCGAGCGCGTGGAAAGCGTCGTTCGACGCCTTGCTAAGTTCCGTCGAGGACACTCGTCCGACATGCGTCAACTTTCCACGCACGCCGTAGGCTTTGACGGCATTGCTGGCAAGTTGTTCCGGATTCTTCACGCCGAGCGCGGCGGCACTGCCGTGAACAAGTCCGCGAATCCTCATCGTTATTGACTCGCGATCCTTGAACATCACATCGCCCAGCAACGCGTTCCACGCATTCCAATCATCAGAGTCAGTCCCGCAACCATCCCGCCGTGCTCGTGCCTGCTCTTTCCATTCGTCGACCACCGACCTGATCTTCTCTGGGCGCACCGCATCAGGCGCGACGCTCTCGAGAGCCATAACTCGTTGAAGCAGTCTGGCGCCCTCAGTCTCCGATCGGAAGCTAGCGCCATACAGCGACAGCGCAATACGAAGCTTTTCGTCCTGCAGCGCAGACGGTGCGACGACAGCTAATCCTCGCTCAAGGGTTGCAATGAATTCACGACAGTCGAATCGCGCGCTGACCGTGCCCTCAATCGCCAATGCCATCGACACTTCGGCATCCAGTTGAGAAACAACTGCATCCGCAGAGCTGATTCGCCGGCCTTCAAGTGCACTCGAGTCATTCTCAACAAGAACAGCCGATGCCGGTATCGAGTTTCTATACGCGCATCGATGGCGCACAGCGGTCCAGTAAAGAGCAGCGGCAAGCTTTGGAACGAACTCGAGTGCGTCGGCGCCGGTCGCAAACGGCTGAATAACCAAGTCGAACAGGGAGCCACTCGCGACGAGCTCAAGCTGCCTTCCTCCCAGCGTTGGGGGCGCCCGATCAATATCAATCAGGCCGGCATCTGCTGCGAGCACGGTTGGATATCGAAGCTTGAATTGCGGCATGTTGTTCAGACTCTCGGATCGTGCAGAGGTCCTATCCGCTACTGCGCGCCGAGCGCCGGCGTTTCGGCCTCGACCTGCTCGACCGGCGCTGGCTTCTTCTTCCAACTGAGCTTGCGCTTCGCGTCGTCGAACACGAGATACACGACGGGTGTCACGAGCAGCGTGAGCAGGAGCGACAAGCTCTGCCCGCCGATCACGACGACGGCGACCGAGCGCCGCTCCTCCGCCCCCGGTCCCGTGCCGAGCCAGAGCGGCAGCATGCCGGCGACGAGCGCGAGCGTCGTCATCAAGATCGGACGCAAGCGGTCGCGGTTCGCTTGCAGGATCGCCGCGTGCCGCTCCATGCCGCGCTCGCGCAGCTGATTGGTGTGATCGATCTGCAGGATCGCGTTCTTCTTCACCACGCCGAACAAAACGAGCACGCCGAGCGCCGAGTACAAGTTCAGCGTGTTGCCGCTCGCCGACAGCGACCACAGCGCGAACGGCACCGAGAGCGGCAGCGACACGAGGATCGTGAGCGGGTGGACGAGGCTCTCGAACTGCGCCGCGAGGATGATGTACATGAGCGCCAGCGATAGCGCGAAGGCCCACAAGAACTCCTTGAACGTGCGCTCGAGCTCGCGGCCGCGGCCCGAGAGTCGCGTCGTGTACGCCGGCGGCAGATTCATGTCGCGCACGGCGCCGCGCAACGCTTCCAACCGGTCCGCGAGCGCGAAGCCCGGTCCCACGCTCGCGCGCAGCGACACGGCGCGCTGGCGGTCGAGGCGGTCGATGCGCGATGCGCTCTCCGCGGGCACGAGCTCGACCAAGTTGTCGAGGCGCACGAGCCGCCCGCTCGTCGAAGCGACGTACAGCTCGGCGATGCGGCCCTGCTCGGCACGATCGCGCTCCTCGAGGCGCAGCTCGACGTCGTAGTCCTCGCCGATGCCCGGGTCGCGGAAGCGCGAGACGCGGTCGTCGCCGCCGACCATGATCCGCAGCGCGCTCGCGACGTCCGCGACGTCGACACCGAGATCCGCGGCGCGGTCGCGATCGATCACGGCGCGCAGCTCGGGCTTGTCGAGCCGCAGCGTCGTGTCCGCGTCGACGATGCCGCCGAGCTCGCGCGACTTCACGCGCAATTCCTCGGCGTAGCGGGAGAGCGTCACGAGATCGGGGCCGAGGAACGCGAAGTCGATCTCGAACGGGCCGCCGCCGATGTTGAACGACGGCGCGTTGCGCACCGAGCAGCGCAGGTCGCGGAACTGCGCCAAGCGCTTGCGCACCTCGCTCATCACCTCGCGCTGCGAGTAGTTGCCCTCGAATGCGCGGCCTGGATGGCCGGCGAGCGTCTCGCGCCACAAGCGGCCGAGCGAGAACGTGCGCTCCTCGTGTGGCGCGATGCGCACGAAAGCCTCGCCGCGGCTCACCTGGCCGAGGAAGCTGCCGCCGATCGTCGCGAGCGCCGTGCGCACGCCGGGCACGGACAGGATCTCGCGCTCGACGGCCTGCATCGCGACGTCCATCGAGGCGATGCTCACCCCTTCCTGCGCCGTCACGTTGACTTCGAACTCGGCTTCGTCGACGTCGGTCGGCGTGTACTCCTGCTTCACGCCCTTGTAGAGCGGCACGGACGAGTACAGCACGAGACCCGTGAGCACGAGCACGGCCACGCGCCAGCGCAACGCGCGCTCGAGCATCCAGCCGTAGACGCTCTCCATGCGCGCGTAGAGGCCGCGCCGGCTGCCCGCCTGCTCGCTGCCCGCGTGGGCGTCTTGCGCGCGCAGGAGACGCGCGCTCATCGTCGGTGTCAGCGTGAACGAGACGAGCAAGCTGACCATCACCGACGTCGCCGCGGTGATGCCGAACTGGTAGAGAAAGCGTCCCGACACGCTCGACATGAACGAGACGGGCACGAAGATCACGGCCAGCGACAAGGTCGTCGCCATGACCGCGAGCGCGATCTCGGCCGTGCCCTCGCGCGCCGCGTCGAACGGCGAGAGACCCTTCTCCTCGACGAAGCGGAAGATGTTCTCGAGCACGACGATCGCGTCGTCGATCACGATGCCGACCATCAAGACGAGCGCGAGCATCGTCACGCTGTTCAGCGTGAAGCCGAGCGCTTTCATGATCCCGAAGGTCGCGACGACCGAGCACGGAATCGCGATCGCGGCGATCAGCGTCGAGCGCCACGAGCGCATGAAGAAGAAGACGACGAGGCTCGCGAGCGCGCTGCCGAGCACGAGGTGCAGATTGATCTCGTGCAGCGCGGCGTAGATGTAGCGCGACTGGTCGCGGATGATGTCGATCCGGATGTCGGCCGGCAGGTCGGCCTGCACGGTCGCGAGACGCGCCTTGACGCCCTCGATCGTCGCGACCGTGTTCGCGTCCGATTGCCGGCGGATCTCGAGCGCGACGCACGGCTTGCCGTTCAAGCGCGACAGCGAGCGCACTTCCTTCGTGCCGTCCTCGGCGCGACCGACGTCGCGCACGCGCACCGGCGAGCCGTCGATCGTCGCGACCACGAGCTCCTCGAACTCGCGCGGATCCGTGAGACGCCCCATCGTGCGCAAGACCTGCTCGCGCGTCGGTCCGGTCACGTTGCCGCCTGGGACCTCGGCGTTCTGGCGCTGGATCGCGTCGCGCACGCTCGTGATCGGCAGGCCGTACGCGGCGAGCCGATCGGCGTCGAGGCGGATCTGGATCGCACGCTCGGCGCCGCCGTTGATCTGCACCTGACCGACGCCGGCCGAGCGCTCGAGCTGTGGGCGCACGATCTTGTCGGCGATCTCCGTCAACTCGCGCAGCGGACGATCCGCCGAGAGCGCGATCGACATGACCGGCGAATTGTCGTTGTCGAACTTGCTGACGATCGGCGGCAGGATCTCGGGCGGCAGGTCGCGCAACACGGATGCGACGCGGTCGCGCACGTCTTGCGCAGCGGTGTCGATGTCGCGCTCGAGCTGGAACGAGATGACGACGATCGACGAGCCGTTGCTCGAGATCGAGCGCAGCTGGTCGATGCCCTCGATCGTGTTGACGGCCTCCTCGATGCGCTGGCTGACGAGCGTCTCGATCTCCTCGGTCGAAGCGCCGGGCAGCGACGTGCGCACGTTCACCGTCGGCAGATCGACGGACGGGAAGCGGTCGCGGCCGAGCCCGAAGAAGCTCGCGATGCCGATCACGACCAGCGTCGCGATCAGCATCGACGCGAAGATCGGCCGCCGGATGCAGACGTCGACGAAGCGCTGCATGCCGCCTGCTCAGCGCGCCGGGCGCACGCTCGCTCCGCCTTGCAAGTTACCCGGCGCGACGACGACTTCCTCGCCGGGCTTCAGGCCCTCGAGGATCTCGACGCGGCGCTCGTCGCGCCGGCCTGTACGCACCCGGCGCTCCTCGACCTTGGCGTCCGTCACGACGAACACCTTCTCGATGCCCGCGAACACGGACAGCGCGTCGAGCGGCACGGTCAGCGTCTGTGCGGCCGCGTCGATCACGATGCGCGCGCGCGCGAAGGAACCGGCGCGCAGGCGCGCGTCCGGGTTCGCGAGCTCGCCCTCCACGAGCAGCGTGCGGCTCAGCGGCGACAGCGAGGGCGAGATGCGCACGATCAGGGCTTCGTGCGCGTGCTCTTCGCCTTCCACCTGCACGCGCGCGAGCTGGCCGATGCGCACGTGGGCGGCGTCACGCTCCGGCACGCGCAAGCGCAGGCGCAGCGGATCCGTGCGCACGATCCGCGCGATGCCGGTGCCGGCCGTCACGTAGTCGCCGGTACCGACGAGCCGCGCGAACGTCGCACCGTCGAACGGCGCCTCGATCTGCGTGTCGGCGAGCAAGGCGCGCGCGAGCGCGAGGTCGGCGCGACGCTGCATGAGTTCGGCACGGCGGTTTTCGATCTCCTCGCGCGCGGTCGCGAGCCGGCTCTCGGCCGAGCGCGCCTCGGTCTGCGCCGCGTCGACGGCCGCCTGCGATCCGACCTCGCCGCGCAAGAGCGACTCGGACCGCGTCGCGCGACGGCGCGCCTCGTCGAGCTCGGAGACCGCGGCCTTGACGCTCGACGTCGCTTCGGAATCGACCTCGTCGTCCTCGCCGTCGCGCGGCAAGCCGAGGCGCGCGCGCGCGGACGCGACCGCGGCGGCTGCTTGCTGCACGCGCAGCTCGTAGTCCTTCGCGTCGATCGTCGCGACGACATCGCCGCGCGCGACGCGCGTGCCGACGTCGACATGGATCCGGGCGATGCGCCCCGGGACCTTGGTCGAGAGCAACGCCTCCTCGTACGCCGTGAGCTCGCCGTTTGCGCCGAGCGTGCGCTCCCACCGCTCGATCGTAGCGGCGGTGATCCTGACGTCGCGCAGTTCGCCGGGTGTCGCGCCGCCGGATCGGGACGACGCCGAGCTCGCGGCGGAGCCGGCCGCGGATTCGTCGTGGCGCGGCGCGCTCGCACCTTCGGTCTGATCGCACGCGGCGATCACCAATAGAAGGAGGGCGGACCAGGGTCGTTGGCAGCGCATGAGGAAGATGTTGGACCGGTCATGATGCCGAAGGCACCCGCGATCCACGAGGGCGCATAGGACCGAGAATGGGCTCGTCCTACCCGGTTCTCTCGATGGATGTGCCGAGGTCGCGGTCGCCTCACGTCGCGGCCGTGTGGACGGCCTCTCAACCCTTGTGAATCGCCGGCACCGATCGACAGTGCGCACGCCTAACGAGAGGATCGCGCCATGGACCCGACGGGCATCGTCCGTGATCTCTACGACGCGTTCCGGCGCAAGGACAACGAAGCGCTGCTGCGCATCCTCCATCCAGACGTCGAATGGTTCCAAAACGTGCGCTTCCCGGGTGGCGGGCACCACGTCAGCGCCGAGCGCGTGTTCAACGACACGTTTCGCAGCAGCCTCGAACAGAATGAGCCGGCGCGATCTCGCGACTTGCGTGGTAAGCAATGCGGGTCCGCCGCCTTCGATCCGTGAACGACGACCGAGAACCGTCGCCTCGACGCGTCGCAACGACGACGACTTGGCGTGACGTCGCGCGCATCGCGATCGCGATCTTGGCGATCACTTGCGGCGTGATCTGGTCGGTCATGTTCCCGAAGTCGATGTCGCTCAACCCGGGCATGGTGGCCTCGGTTTGCATCGGGATCGGTCTCTTCGGAACCGGGACCCTGGTCGCGCTCGCGAACCGGATCCGTCCTGCGGTGCTGATCTTGTCGCTCGCGTTGCTCGGGTCGCTGCTCGCCAACGCGTACTTGCTCGCCGAAGTGAGCGCGCTTGTGGAAGTGCTGTTTCGAAGCACAGCACGGCCGCGCTGACGTGTCGCTCGTGAATCGTGCGTCGAGTGACACCGCCGGCACGGTGCGACGGTCGCCTCTGTGCTCCCTCCCTCGGGCGCCGCGGGTGTGCGCGTTCGAGCGGATGGAGTGCGAGATGCACGGTGAAGCTACCGCGCGGCGACTGTGCCTTCGTCGACGAGTCGAAGGTGCGCGACTACTTGCTCTCGCGCTTTCACCGAATTAGTTGCTCTAAAGCGGCGTTCTTTCGATCGCTTGGGCGCACCTCGTTGCACTGGCGGCGTGGTATTTTCCGGAAGTCTCGGGTGCCGAAGCGGCCGTGGTCACCGTGTGGATCGTTCGACACGGCGAGGATCACCCGACGCTCGTGACTGCGTTCCCTGGAAGCGATCGATGAAGCTCAAAGCCCTCGACATCGTCGTGCTGCGATACGACTTGCCGGAACATGACATGCACGAGGGCGAGCTCGGCGCGGTGGTCGACGTTTACGAACCGAACGCGATCGAAGTCGAGTTCGTCGAGGCGTCAGGCCGCACCAAGGCGCTGCTGACGCTCGACGTGTCTGCGGTTCGAGCGCTGAACGACGCGGCGTAAGCGCGGTTCGAGAACTTCAGCATCGAGCCGCCGAGCGCTGCGCGGCGTGCGAGCAACGCTGGCAATCGCAGCGCGACGAACACCTCCGATGTTCCGTCCAACTCACAGGTAACCGTCACCGCCGAGCCAAGTCCTAGTCACGGAGAACGCCGAGGAAGAACCTCGATGCGTTGCCCTCCTTGACCCGTGCCGCCCGGCAACCATCGATGACACCGCTCGAGTTCGTGATTCCAGAAAGGCCGGTCTCGCAGCAGGCCCGACGCCGCGAGAGACTGCGCGAGTGGAAGGACTTCGTAGCCACGCACGCGCGGCTCGCAATCCGCGCGCCCCGCGCACTCGTTGCCGAGCCCGTCGCTCTGCGAATCCTGTACCTCTATGACGAGACCGCACTGGACATTGACAACATCCTGAAGCCGATCCAAGACGCGCTCATCGGCGTCGTTCTCGAAGACGACTCCGTCATCACGGACGTCGAGATCCGACGACGCTGGCGCGGGACGAAGTTCACTCTCAATTCCGTCTCGCCGGTTCTCGCTGCCGGCCTGGCGCATGGAAGCGACTGCGTATACGTTGCGCTCAGCGACGCACCGATCCAGGACGTACTCCCATGACGGCCCCGTCTCTCGAATCGCAGGTGATCGCGCGGACGGCCGAAGACTACCGGCGGCGCGGGTACGACGTGGAGGTCGAGCCTCGAGGTCCAGCCCTCCCTGCGTTCCTGGACGGCTTCCAACCCGATCTGATTGCGCGCAACGCGAGCGAGTCGGTCGTGGTAGAGGTTCAGGTCGGCACGCGCACTTCCGTGGCCGAGCGTCTTCGCGATGTCACGGAACGAGTGAACGGCCAGCCGGGCTGGCGCTTCTCCTTGGTGTTCGTGAACCCGGGACAGCCCGATCGAGTAACCGAGGCGCGTCCTGCACCGCTCGCGTTGTTGGAAGAGCGCGCACGCAATGCCGAGACCCTTCTTCGAACCGGTCAGCGCGACGCGGCCTTCCTTCTTTTATGGAGTGCTCTGGAGGGCACACTGAGATTGCTGAGCGAACGTGCGCAGCTGCCTCTTGCGAGCTTGCCGCCATCGGCGCTCGTACGCGAGCTCTACTCGGCCGGCGAACTCAGCAGGCAGCAGTTCGACGGAGCGATGAGTCTCCTCCCGATTCGAGACCAGTTGATCCATGGATTCGGGTCGCAAGCGAGTGTCGACGTGGAACCGTTGCGCGCGCTCGTGACGGAGTTGCTTGCGGAGGCGAAGGGCGCGTGAGCTCGTAGGTCGGCGCCGAACGTGCGCCATGGATCGTGGCCGTCGAGCTGCCGCTCAAGCTGGAGCGTGCGCTTGGTCACGTCGAGGCACGAGGCTCGGTTCGATGACCCGCTCGCGCCGCCAGCTCGAACCGACGCGACGAGCGCGTCACAGCCCCGCCAAATTCCTCTCGAGCAACGTCAATTCGATCGCGAGCTCCGCCCGCCGCCCGCGCTCTTCCTCGACGACTTCGGGATCGGCGCGCTCGATGAAACTCGCGTTCGCGAGCTTCTTGTCCGCGCCCTCGATCCCCGCGCGCACCTTTTGCGCGCGCCGGTCGAGCACTTCGCGCAGCTTCGCGAGGTCGGCGTGGCCTTCGAGCTTCACGGCGACCTCGAGCGTGCCGGCGACCGCGATCGCGTAGCCCTTCGGGTGCCGCGTGTCGCTCGTCACGTCGTAGCTCTTCACGAACGCGAGCGCGAGCGCGGTTTCCGCGTGCGACGTGAGCACTTCCTTCTCGCGCTCGCGGCCAGCGCGCACGAACACTTCGACGGGCTCGCGCTCGCCGATCATCGTCAGGTTGCGCACTTGCCGCACGGCGCCGACGAAGTCCTGGATGATCTGCATCTCTTCTTCCGCGCGCGCGTCGTGCGCGAGGCCGTCGCCCGTCGGCCACGTCGCGTTCATCAACATGGGCGCCTTCTCGCCGAGCGTGTCGTGCAGCGCCTTCCACAGGATCTCCGTCATGTACGGCGTGAACGGATGGAGCAGCGTGAGCCCGTCGCGAAGGACGCGCGCGAGCGTTCCGCGCGCAGCAGCCGCGGTCGGATCGCCCTCGGCCGTAAGACGCTTCTTGACGATCTCGAGATACCAATCGCAGAAGTCGTTCCAGATGAAGCGATAGAGCGCCATCGCCGCGTCGTTGAAACGATACTCGTCCAGCGCGCTCGACACTTCGTCACGCGCGCTCTTCAAGCGCGACAGGATCCACTTGTCCTCGAGGCGCGCGGCCGACTTCGACGTGCCGTCGCTGCGCACGCCGTGCATGTTCAGCAGCACGAAGCGCGCGGCGTTCCACACCTTGTTGCCGAAGCGGAAGCCTTGGTCGAAGCGATCGGGCGCGAGCTTGACGTCCTGGCCTTCGCGCGTGAGCAAGATGAGCGAGTAGCGCACGGCGTCGGCACCGTACTTGTCGATCATCTCGATCGGGTCGATGCCGTTGTTCGCGGACTTCGACATGCGCCGGCCCTTGCCGTCGAGCACGGTCGCGTGCACGTTGCACACGGCGAACGGACAACGCTGCTGCTCCGGCAGATCGTCGAGCAGCTCGTAACCGGCCATCACCATGCGGGCAACCCACAAGTAGATGATGTCGCGCGCCGTCGACAGGAACTGCGTCGGATAGAAGCGCGCGAGGTCCGCGGTCTTGTCCGGCCAGCCGAGCGTCGCGAACGGCCACAGCCACGAGCTCCCCCACGTGTCGAGCACGTCGGGATCCTGGCGCACGATCGGCTTCTTCGTGAGCGGGTGCGGCGCGCCGATCGCGAGATCGGTGCGCGACGCCGCAGGCACGCCGTCCTCGTCGTACCAGACCGGGATCTGGTGACCCCACCACAGCTGACGGCTGATGCACCAGTCGTGCACGTTCTCGAGCCAATCGAGATAGACCTTCGTCCAGCGCTCCGGTCGGAACTTCAAGGCACCCGTCTTCACCGCGCGGATCGCCGGCTGCGCGAGCGGCTGCATCTTCACGAACCACTGCTCGCTCACGATCGGCTCGATGACGCTCTTCGAGCGGTCCGAGATCGCGACGTTGTGCGCGTAGTCCTCGACCTTGCCGAGCAAGCCGAGCGCGTCGAGCTCCTTGACGACGGCGTCGCGCGCCTTCTCGCGCGGAAGTCCGGCGAACTGGCCGCCGTTCGCGTTGAGTCGCCCGTCCTTCTCGTAGAGATTGATGATCGGCAACTTGTGACGCGCGCCGCGCTCGTAGTCGGCGGGATCGTGGCCGGGTGTCACCTTCACCGCACCCGTGCCGAAGTCGGACTCGACGGTGTCGTCGGCGATCACGGGGATCTCGCGACCGACGAACGGGAGCACGAGCAGCTTGCCGACGAGGTGCTTGTAGCGCTCGTCGTTCGGGTTCACCGCGACGCCGGTGTCGCCGAGCATGGTCTCCGGCCGCGTCGTCGCGACCGTCACGTGCTCGCCGTCTTTGCTACCGGCGACCGGATAGCGCAGCTGGTACAGCTTGTCCTTGCGCGGCACGTACTCGATCTCGTCGTCGGACACCGCGGTCTGCAGCACGCAGTCCCAGTTCACGAGGCGCGCGCCGCGGTAGACGAGTCCCTTCTCCCACAGGCGCACGAACGACTCGCGCACCGCGCGCGTCATGTGCGGCTCCATCGTGAAGCGCGTGCGCGACCAGTCGCACGACGCACCGAGCCGCCGGAACTGCTCGAGGATGTAGTTGCCGTGCTCTTCCTTCCAATCCCAGACCTTCTTCAAGAAGACCTCGCGCCCGAGGTCGTTGCGCGTCTTCTTCTCCTCTTCGTAGAGCTTGCGCTCGACGACCGCTTGCGTCGCGATGCCGGCGTGATCGGTCCCCGGCAGCCACAAGGTGCTGAATCCGCACAAGCGGCGGTGGCGGATCACGATGTCTTGGATCGTGCCGTTGAGCGCATGACCCATGTGCAGCACGCCCGTGACGTTGGGCGGCGGGATCATGATCGTGAACGGTGTGCCGCCGGGCTTCGGCTGGAAGCCTCCGCTCTCCATCCACTCGCGGTAGATCGTCTGTTCGAATTCGGCGGGTGTGAAGCGTGTCGGCAGTTCCATGTGCGTTCGATCGCCCGCGCGTTGGCGGAGCGAGCGGCACACTTCAACCGCCGGGTCGGATGGGGTCAAGCTGCGGTTGCCACGGACCTTGGAGCTCGTTGCCACTCTCGCCGCCGACGTCGATCGCGTTCACGTCACCTGCTCGCGCAGGTCGCGACACGAAGCGCGTGCCGCCCGCACCGTTGGCCTCGTTCGCGCACGCGTTGTGCGCGCCGTCGAACGTGAGCGTGCCGCCGCTCGCCGTCGCGCGCACGCGATTGCCGTCGCCCGTGCACGTGAACACGGCCTCTGCGCCCGCAACGACTTCGAGCTCGCGTCCGTCGCCGTCCCAGCGCGCAGCGCCCATGTCGCCGAGCTCGATGCGCCGCGGCACGCGGTCGCCCGCTACGCAGAAGCGGATCGGCACGCTGCCGACATTGCTCAAGCGGCCGACAGCGCTCGCGATGCCGTCGCCCGGATCGAGCGTCGCGGGCGCCGAGCAGTCGTCGAAGATCGACTCGACGTGGAAGAAGCCGAGCACGGCTGTGCCATTCGCGCGCCGCGACGGCGGCAGAAGGAACGACTGGATCCGGTAGCCGCTCGGCAACGGAGTCGCGCCCTCGACGGCGGCGATCGTGCGTCCATGCTCGTCGAGCCACGTCGCGCGCAACTGAAAATCGATGGGTGCCCAGCTCGACCCGATCGCGGCCCCGACGACGAGCGACACGCGATCGCTCTCGAGCGACTGCGTCGCAGCATCGGCGCTGCGCGCGGAGAGCGGCGCGCGCTCGCCCGAGCGCACGACGACCTCCGGTCGCGTCGCGCGCACGATGCGCGCATCGGCGGCCGCACGCTGCACGAGCGCGTCGTGCCGGCCGGTCTCGTCGATGCGGAAGCCGATCAGCTCGTCGTCCTCGGCGAGCGCGGGCCCGAACTCGCCGGCCAGATCCGCGGGCACGTCGAAGAGCTCCGTCTCGATCCGGAACGAGTGCGGCTCGAAGAGCGGCGGCACGATCCAACGCGTGCGCGCAGGCGACTCGACGGCATGACACGCCGCGAGCGCGAGGAAGACGACACAGACTCGACGCAGGGCTTCAGCTCGATTCACGCAGTGCATCCTCGATTGTCGGAATAGAAAACGAAAGCAGCGCGCGCGCGCGCGTCGCGTCGAGCGAGACGTCGGCGGGTCGCGTCGCCGCGAGCGCACCCGACCCACGCTTGCCGCGCGCGAGCACGGTGTCGGCGTCGCGCCGGCCGAGGGCGTGCAGCACCGCGCAGCCGAGCTCGTGTCGATTCACGCGCTCGCGACCGGCGACGTGCAGGCGGCCCGCGACGTCGTCGCGCCGCGCGAGCTCCGTCACGGCCTGCGCGGCGTGCACGACCGAGAGCGGCGTGCGCCACTCGTCCTCGAAGAGCACCGGCCGCTCGCCGCGCGCGAGCGCGGCCAGGATGCCGTCCGACGCGCCGAGTCCGCGCCCTCCCGACGGACCGAAGAGGAGCGGCAAGCGCACGACGAGCGCGCTCGCGTGCGCGGTGAGCAGCGCTTCCTCGCCGTCCGCTTTCGTGCGGCCATAGACGGAGACCGGTGCGGCGGGATCCGACTCGCGAAAGCCGCCGGCGGGCGGCGGCTTGGCGCCGAACACGAGGTCCGTCGACACATGCACGAGGCGCGCACCCGCGGCACACGCGAGCTCGGCCGCGCGGCGCGGAAGGTCGACGTTGAGCGTGCTCGCGAGTCGTGGATACGCCTCGCAGTCGGCGATCCGCGAGAGCGCCGTGCACACGATGACGCACCGCGGGCGAGCGCGCGCGAAGAGCTCGTCGAGCGCACCTTGGTGCAGTGCATCGAACGGCGCGCTCTCCACGCTCTCGTCGAGCGGCGCGACGGAGGGCTCGCGACTCGCGGCGACGACGTGCATGCCGGCGCGCGCGCACGCGCGCAACACGTGCGAACCGAGGAACCCGCTGCCGCCGAGCACGAGCGTGGTTCCGTCCATGGCGAGAGGTGCTTTCATGAGTCCGTCGCGAGCCGATCGTGCGTCGGCGCGTTGGCGGCAAGGCGCGAGAACGACGCGCATTCGCGGCGATACTCGGAGTGCGAGCGACAGCGCAGCCGGCGCGCGGGCGCACGAGTGGTTGTGGCGGGCTCGTGAAGCCGCTTCCAGAGCAGACGCAAGGGTCACGGCGCCGTCAACGGCCTCTCGCGGACGCGCAGCACTTTCGCCGTGGACTGCTATGCTCCGCGCTCCGCGTGCGACCCCGCTTCTCGAACATCACGATCATCTGCAATCCGATCGCGGGCCGCGGTCGCGCGCGCGCGAGCGGAGAGTCGCTCGCGGCGCACTTGCGCTCGACGGGCGCGGCGTGCGAGCTGCACCTAACGACCGGACGCGGCGACGGTTTCGAGCACGCGCGGCGGCGAACGGGCGATTCCACGCGCCCGCCGGACTGCTTCGTCGCGATCGGCGGCGACGGAACCGTGCGCGAGGTGCTCGCGGGCGTCGGCGACGCCAAAGTACCGGTCGCGATCTTGCCGTCGGGCACCGCGAACGTGATGAGCCTCGACCTCGGCTTGCCGCGCGACGCCGCAGGGGCCGCACGCATGATCGCCGATGGCCACACGCACGCGCTCGACACGGCGCTCGTGAACGGCGAGCTCTCGTTCCTCGTGACGGGCGTCGGCTTCGACGCCGACGTGGTGCGCGCGTTCGAGGCGAAGCGGCGCGGACCGATCACGAAGGCGAGCTGGGTGATGCCGGCACTGCGTTCGTGGCTCGGATACCGCGCGCCGAGCTTGCACGTCGAGCTCGACGGACGCGCGTGGTCCGAGCCCGTGCACTGGCTGCTCGCGAGCAACGTCGTCCACTACGGTGGCCTGCGCGTGCTCGCGCGCGACCGCCGCATCGACGACGGCGAGCTCGACGTCTACCTCGTGCGCGCCCCGTCACGTTTCGCGCTGTCGCTGCGCCTCGTGCGCGCGCTGGCACGGGGCTGGCCAGCGAGTGGCGTGCAACGCGTCCGCGCCGCGCGGATCCGCGTGCGCGCGGACGGCGCCGTGCCTTACCAGGTCGACGGCGACGCGCGCGGCTCGACGCCGGTGGAGATCGACGTGCAGCCTCGCTCTCATGTGCTGGTGGTGCCCGCGCCGCGTTGACGTTCCGCCCGCGCACGGTGTCACCAATGACGCGGCACGGATGGCGCCGAATGACGGCGGACGTCACTCTAGTGCCATGACTCGACCCACCGTTGCCGTGGGCACTCGTCGCTTGGGCGGCGGTGCGCTGTTCCTGATCGCCGGACCTTGCGTGCTCGAATCGCGCGAGCTCACGCTCTCGATCGCGGAACGCTTGGCGGAGATCGCCGCCGCGCGCGAGCTGCCGCTCATCTTCAAGGCGAGCTTCGACAAGGCGAACCGCACGAGCATCCGTGCCGTACGCGGACCGGGGATCGAGAACGGCTTGCCTTGGCTTGCGGAGGTGCGCGAGCGCTTCGGCGTGCCGGTGCTGACCGACGTGCACTTGCCCGAGCACTGCGCGGAAGCGGCGGAATTCGTCGACGTGCTGCAGATCCCGGCGTTCCTCTGCCGGCAGACCGACTTGCTGATCGCTGCGGCGGAAACCGGTCGCGCGATCAACATCAAGAAGGGCCAGTTCCTCGCGCCGTGGGACATGCAGAACGCGACGAAGAAGTGCGAGCAAGCCGGCAACGCGAACTTGATGGTGACGGAGCGCGGCTCGACGTTCGGCTACGGGCGCCTCGTCGTCGACATGACGGGCTTCGAGCACCTCGAGAAGACCGGTCATCCGGTCGTGTTCGATGCGACGCACTCGGTGCAAGAGCCCGGCGCGCTCGGCGAGAAGACCGGCGGCGATCGCCGCAAGGTGCCGGCGCTCGCGCGCGCGGCGGTGGCGACCGGTCACGTCGACGGACTCTTCTTCGAAGTGCATCCCGATCCCGATCGCTCGCCGTCCGACGGCCCGAACATGCTGCGCCTCGACGATTTCGCCAGTGTGATCGACGGTGTGCTTGCCGTGCATCGCGCGGTGCGCGGCGTCGGATGAGAGCGCGCACGAGCGAGCAGGCGGCGCGTTCGGCCGCTTAGTGACAGCTCGTTCTCTTCGCGACGCGTGTCGCGTACCGTGCGCGCGATGAGCTCCGCGGCCCTGCGCACCGTCCTCGCGCGCATTGACGAGTGCGTCGCGCGCGACGTGCTGCCGATCGTCGTGTTCGATCTCGACTCGACCCTGTTCTCCACGGCGGCGCGCAACTTCCGCATCTTGACGGAGTTCGTCGAGACGCACGGGCGCGGAGACTCGCATCTGACGTCGATCTTCGCGTCGCTCGGCGAACAGGACATGCGCTGGAACGTGCGCGACGACCTGCGCCGGCACGGCTTCGCCGACGAGGCGCTACTCGGAAGGCTGCGCGACTTCTGGGCATCGCGCTTCTTCAGCGACCGCTACCTCCTGTACGACCGCCCGATGCCCGGAGCGGTCGCGTACGTGCACGCGTGCCACGTCCGCGGCGCGCTCGTGTACTACCTCACCGGCCGCCACGTCGGCGGCATGGAGGTTGGCACCGTGCAAGCGCTGACACAGCACGGCTTCCCGTTCTGGCGCGGACGGTGCGTGGTGCACTTGAAGCCCTCGTCCGCGATGGGCGACCGCGCGTTCAAGGACGACGCGCTCGCGGACGTGCGCTCGTACCGCGGCGAGGTCGTCGCGACGTTCGAGAACGAGCCGGGCAACGCGAACCTGTTCTTGCGCGGATTCCCGAGCGCGCTGCACTTCCTGATGCTCACGATCCACTCCCCGGATGCGGAGCCGCCCGCGCCGGAGCTGATCGGGTGCAAGGATTTCGTGCTCGACTGAGCCGCGCCCCGCGGTGCGCAAACATGGCGCGTATCGGGAGCGCGCGCGCGGTCGTGGCGTGGCGAAGGCCGTGATTTTCCGCCTACCGCGCGAACCGGCGCGCGAGCGGCAGCGATTTCGATCGACCGCGCGCGCACGCGAGTCTTCGCAGCGCGCGCGGTCATCCGTTTCGATCGCACGCGCACGCGCGACGTCGCGCGTGCAACCGTTTCGCGACACGCGGGCACGACGAGCGCGCTCGAATTCTTTTCGCGCCGCGCGTTGCGCGAGCACGCGCGCCTAAGACGTTGACCGCGAGCGAGCTCGGTCGGATGCGCGAATTCATCGAAGAAAACGGCCCGCGCGTTTGACGAATTGCAACTTCCCATGTATCCTTGCCGGCTTCGCGTTGGACACCACGTCCGTGCGGGGCGCGCCGATCGGCACTGGATCGACGGACCAAGGCACGAGGCTTCCGCCTCCCCCTCACAGCGACGAGACGCCCGCGTCGTCTCGCTGCGAACGGTCCCCGAGAAGTGCGCCGGTCGGCATCCGTGACCGCCGCACCATGACGCACCGCACCGAGACGCATCCGACCGAGAGCTCGCAGGGAGCCGCGCAGCGCGCGCGCTCGCGTTCCTCCGCGGATGTGCGCACGCGTCGCGCGGGTTGCACGATCGATCGAATTCCGTACTTGCAGAATGGCAGGGGGACGCTGAAGAAGTTGGCGGAGAGTGCTTGCACCGTCGCATCGTCGACGGCGCAGCTGCGCGACGCCGGGGTGGGGACCCCGTCTACGCGCCGTTGGAGGAGCCGCACCGAACGCTTTGTGGGGACTGAGCGTTCGGCGCTGGATGGAGGAGATGCGCGCAATCGGACTCGTGGGGACAAGTCCGGTCGCTGCGCCTCTCGACGCTCGTGTCCTTCGGGACACATCGGATCGCGATGGGGAGTGCTTCGGTTCGACTGAAGTACCGCGGTCATTCGGCCCGTTGAACTTGCGGGCTCGCGTCGAGACTTTCGGGGGCATGGAACCGCGTTCCATGCCCCCGTTCTTTTTCTCCCAGCGCGTGCGCGGTCTGCCGCGCATGCGCCGAGCCGCGCGGTTTCTCGCGCGGCCTCGGCGCTTTAAACGGCGGGGACCCGCTGCGGCTGCCTACGCTCGACTGTGTCGCGCGGAACGCCGTTGGCCCTCGATCGCCTCGGCGAGGATGCGAGCACGTGCGACGTCGCGAACTCGGCATCGCGGACTCACGGTCCGTCAGACCGACAGCACGCGCATCCGCGCAACTCGCCGTCGAAGAGCGCAAGCAAGCTGCGCGTCACAGCAACGCGTGAGCAGCCGCAACGGGTCCCCGCCGCCGTTTCATGCATGTGGCGCGAGGACGCGCCACATGCTGGCGCTCCGCGCGCAAGGCGCGCTTCGCGCATGTTGAAGGACCGCTTCCGAGTAGGGCTCGATGAGTAGCGCTCCGCGCTACTCATCGAG
>JBJXHG010000118.1:0-29041 GCA_046160865.1 Planctomycetota bacterium
GATCTCCTCCGCGCTGGCGGCGTTGCTCGGGTTCGGAAACCTGACAGGTTGCCTGCACCCTCGCGCCTTGCCAGCGACGACGATCTCGACCTTGGTGAAAGCGAACTTCTGACTCAGGACACTAGCCGGCGCCGCGGCAACCGAGAGCCAACGGCCGTCTACACGACACAGTCAGCGTAAGGCAGTCGACACGGGTACCGGCCTTTTAAATGCGTGCAGCGCGGCGAACCGCGCTGCACGCTACGCGAGCGGCAGACCGCGCGAAGCGCTAGGGCGTACCGAAGATATTCAGCGTGTAGTTCGTCCACGTGGCGACATCGGTCGCCGCGCGGTCGGAGATGTTGATCGTCCACGTGCCCGACGCGTTCTCGTCCCAGAGCCGGCGCGACGTGAAGATGTAGTTCGTGTAGTTGTCGGTCGCGTCCGCGCGCACCGCCGCGAGCAGCGACTGCGTACCGGACGGTGACGTCAAGACCACTTGCAGGTCGCCGACGTACGTCATCGCGATGTTGAGCACGAGCTCGACGCTCTCGACGTTGAAGGCCGAAGCGCTCACGGTGCGCGTGATGCCCGTCGTGTTGTTGTCCGGGATCACCGTATTCACCGCGACGACGCCGGTCGTGAGCGAGCTCTCGGCGGGCACGTTCGTCCAACCGGCCGCGAGCTGGATCGCCGCCCAGACGTCGACCGCACCGAAGCCGTAGTTGTAATTGACGTCGTGGCCGGCGCCGTTGACGACCCACAGCGAATTGCCCGGATCGCACTTGCGCGCGGCGTTGATGAGGACGTGCTGCGCGTCGCGCCACGTCAGGTTCGGGTTCGCTTGTAGCACCAACGCGATGCAACCCGCAGCGATCGGGCACGCGGCGCTGGTGCCGCCGAAGCCGCTCGTGCAGCTGTTGGTGCCGGTCGTCGTGGTGATACCGCGCACGTTGCCGCTCGAGTGGGCGACGACGAGCATCGACGAGCCGGTCTCGTTGAAGGACGAGCGCGTGTCCTGGTCTCCGATCGCGCCGATCGCGAACACCTTGCGGTTCGAGGCGTACGGGTCGTAGTCGCAGCGGTCCGCGGTGCCGCCGTTGCCCGCCGCCCACGCGTAGATCGTTCCCTTGCCGCCGCGACCAGTGGCCACACCGTTGTTGATCGCAGTGCGTTCGGCGGACGACAAGTACGTGATCAGGCCGTTGTCCGCCGGACCCCACGAATTCGACTTGATGAAGTTCAGGTCGTTGCGGAAGCCGAGCGCCGTCGCCGTCTGCGACGACGTGCCGTAGAACTGCTCGGAGATCCTGCCGGTGTAGGCCACGCCCACGCCGCAGTTGCCATTGTTCGCGACGGCGCCAACCAGACCCGCGCACGACGTTCCGTGCGTCGACGTCTGATTACCCGTCTGGCTCGCGGTCGCGTTGTAATTGGCCGAGAGGTCCCCGTGCTGTTGGCGGTAGCCGCCTTCCAGGATGCCGACGACGACGCTCGCGCTGCCGGTGTAGCCGGCGTTCCAGGCGGGCTCGACGTTGACGTCCGCGATCGCCACCAGGTTGTTGCGCAGGTGCCACTGGTTCGCGAACTGCGGATCCGTCGGGAGCGCGCGCAGCGCGCGCGGGGATTCAATGTCGAGGTAGACCTCGCGCAGGCTCGCGTCGCCGCCGAGCTCGTCGGCGAGACGGATCGCTTCGCGGATCGAGCCCGCGTGCACGACCCAGAAGCCGGGCACTTCCTCGAGCGGCTCGACGGTGATGTTCGGCCGCGCGCGGCGCACGCCCGCGAGCGCCGACGCATCGTCCGCGGCGATCACGACGCGGTTCGTGAGCATGTAGCCGACGGTGTTCGCCGGGATGTTCCCGGCCTTGTCCGCGAGGTCGGTATTGACGCGCTCGGCGATGCTCTCGGTCGCATCGGGCGACGCGACTTGGAAGGTCACGGCGCCGCGTTCCGCGCGGACGCGCAACGTCTCGTGGGCCGGCAGACCGAATCCTTGGGCGGAAGCGGCCCAAAGCGGTGCGCCGAGTGAAAGGAAGACGAAGGCACTCGAGGTCCAATTCGACATGGCAAGCTCTCCTGAAGTTTCGGAGGAACGCAGCAGCGCGTCTGGCGCGAGCACACCGGCGGCGCGCGAGCACCCGACGTGGGAACACGCCGCGCACCTCTCGATGACGCGGCACCCCCAGCGGAATCTACTTCCGTGCGCACACGGCAGGAAGGTGCGGATACGCTCGTTTCTCGTCTGGGAGACAGCGGGCGCGCGATTGGCCGGACAGCGCGATTCGCCCCGGCGCGGCAGCGTCGAGCTGCGATCTCGTGCAGAGGTCCGCGTGAATCGCGCCAAGCGCGATCAACGCTGGTCGGGCCCGACGACCTCACGCACGATCGCATCCAACGCTGCTTCGACCTCGAGCTTGCCATCGAGGTGCTCCAACCAGATGCGCCAGGCGACGAGGGAGCTCCGGCCGCCGGCCGCATAGAGCCCTTCGGCGTCGGCTCGATGGCGGTGCGTCGGCTCGACGATGCGCCGCACGATTTCGCCGGCCTCGACGTGCAGCAGGACACGCGGAAGCTCGTGCCACTCGCGCCGCTCGCGGCCGAAGCCGGCACGCTCGAGCCTCTCGCGCAGCCGATCCAGCACGCTGCCGCGGCTCGTCACGTCGGCCGCGACGAGCGCCTCGTGCAGGATCGCATCGTAGAGCTGCGAGCCGTCGCGGTTGCTCACCGCGACGAAGCTTACGCCTCGACCGTCCGCGTCGCGCTGCGTGAGCGAGCGCGGCGCCGGGCTGTCGTGGACCAAGAAGAGCGTGATGCGTTGCGGCATCGACGGGAAGCCGAGCTCGCGCGCGGCGAGCTCGATGCAGCGCGGAAAGTGCTGGTCGAACTCGCCTTCGATGCGCGCTCGCGCCTGTGCGATCTCGTCCGCGTGCGCCGGCCAGAGCTCGGAGCGGAAGGCGGGCTCCGCGCGCGCCAGCGCGCGCGCGAACTCGACCGCGGGCGCTCGCAGTGGCACTTCCGACCGTGCGCGCGTCGCGACCGTCTCCGGCAGCTTGGCGAAGGCACGCGCGGCTTGCTCGCCGTTCTCGCAACCGACGACCGCTGCGAGCGCGTACGTGTCGAACGCGCCGTGGAGCTCGACGCCGAGCGCGCGCGCGAGCTCGACCGCGGCGTCGAGACCCTCGACAGCCGGCGTCTCCTCGTACGACGCCGCGCGGCGTTGCACTGTGAAGTAGAGGTCGACGAAAGGCTCGACGCGATACGCGAGCGACGGCGCCTCGATCTCGCACGGCGCTTCGTGCTCGTCGAGATCCTGCGGTGCGTGCGACGCGAGCACGAGCGCGACACTCGCGATCGAGGCGATCACTTCTTCTTCCACACCACGCCCTTCGGCGTGTCCTCGAGCGAGATGCCGCGCGCGAGCAATTCGTCGCGGATGCGGTCGGATTCCTTGAAGTCGCGCGCCTTGCGCGCCGCGTTGCGCTTCTCGATCAGGGCTTCGACGTCGCCGTCGCCCGCGAGCGAATCTTCCTCCGTCTTGATGCACGCGAGCACGGCGTTCGCGCGCGTGGTCACGAACTGCAACGCGGCTGCGGCCGCGGAGATGCCGAGGCGCTTCTCGAGCGCGAGCCGGCGCAGCTTGAAGAGCTCGGCGAAGGCTTCGGGCGTGTTGAGGTCGTCGTCCATCGCCTTCGCGAATGCATCGCGCGCGTCGGCGACGTCCTCGAGCCCGTCGTCGGCGCTCGGCGCGGCGTCCTCCCCGCGGCTCGCGCGCCGCAAGCGCACGACGAGGTCATCGAGATTCTCGAGCGCGCTCGTGGCCTCCTTCATGATGTCCCACGTGAAATTGAGCGGCTGGCGGTAGTGACCGCGGATCAGCGCGTAACGCAGCGCGCGCGCGCTGTAGCCCTGCGCTTCGACGTCGTCGAGACTGTACGTGTTGCCGAGGCTCTTGCTCATCTTGCCGCCGTCGACTTGCAAGAACTTCGAGTGCATCCAGTAGGTCGCGAACGCTTTCCCGGTGAACGCCTCGGTCTGCGCGATCTCGCATTCGTGGTGCGGAAAGATGTTGTCCTCGCCGCCCGTGTGGATGTCGATCTGATCGCCGAGGTGCTTGCGCGCCATCGCCGAGCACTCGATGTGCCAACCGGGAAACCCGTCGGGGCCGAAGCGGCTGGGCCACTTCATCAAGTGGTGCGGGTCGCTCTTCCAGAGTGCGAAGTCGGCCGGATGACGCTTCTCCTCGCGCACCTCGATGCGCGCTCCGGCGTCGAGCGCGTCGACGCGGTTCCCCGATAGCCGTCCGTAGCGCGGAAAGCGCGCGACCTCGTAGTACACGTTGCCATTCGTCTGGTACGCGACCTCGCGCTGCATCAAGCCGTCGATGATCTCGAGCATCTCCGGGATGTGCTCGCTCGCACGCGGATACTCGCGCGCCGGTCGCATCCCGAAGCGCTCGATGTCCTTCATGAAGAGCGCGGTGTAGTGGCGGCTGATCTCGAGTGGATCGCGCTTCTCGCGGCGCGCTTGCTTCTCGATCTTGTCTTCGCCGTCGTCCGCGTCGTCGGTCAGGTGCCCGACGTCGGTGATGTTCATCACCTGCCGCACTTCGTAGCCCGAGGCCTCGAGCCAGCGGCGCAGCGTGTCGGCGAACAAGTACGTGCGGAAGTTGCCGATGTGCGCGCGGTTGTAGACCGTCGGCCCGCAGTTGTACATGCGCACGACCTTGGGCTCGAGCGAGCGGAACGCTTCCTTCTTTTTCGTGAGCGAGTTGTAGACGTGGAACGGCACGCGCGAACCTCTTCGGATGGGCCGGCGGCTTTCGATACCGCGGCGGTGTGGCTACGCTCTCAAGCGTAACGAATCGAGCCGTTCCTCGTCCCGGGGAGAACACATGGTCCTCACGCGTTGGTTGTGCGCCGCGGCGCTCATTGCGCTCGTCGCACGTCCCATTCCTCCGCCCGCGCGCTGCATCCGCTACTTCGCGCTGTCGGGCAAGGTCGACGAGGACGCGCTCCGCCGAGCGCTCGACGACACGGGGGCCGGCGCGCAGCGCTTGCGGTTCGGTCCCGCGTCGTGCGCTGCGCGTCCGAAGCAGAGCTTCATCGCGGTCGACGTCGCCGCGGACGCCAGCACACGCGAGATCGCACACCGACTGAAGAAGGGGTGCGACGGCGCCGAAGAGCTCGCGTGGACTTCGTTCCGCGGTGTCGATCGCGCGCTGCCAGTCGTGCTCGGCCAATCGCCGCGCGACTGCGTGATCGGCATGGCGAGCGAGATGCGCTGGTTCGAGTCCGCGGGCGACGCGAAGGTCTTCTTCCACGTGCCGGGCAAGCTCGGCGCGAAGGACATCGTCGACCGTTTCCAGCGCCTCTACGCGCCGTTCGAAGCCGGCGAGCTCGGCACCGTCGAGAGACAGACCGTGACGCTCGCGTTGCACGACGCACCGGATGCGAAGGCGCTCGAACGTGCATTGAAAGGCATCCGCAAGCTACCCGGCGTCAAGAGCGCTGCCGCCGAAGGCACGACGATGACGATCGAAGTCGAGCTCGCGAACCAACTGTGCAGCGCCGCGCCGAGCGCCGAAGCCGAGCCGCCTTCCCGCGTTCCCTTGCCGCGCTTCGACGCGTCGCAGGCGGCCGCGTTCGTGGCGAAGGAAGGCTTGGCGCGCGAGAGCCAGTGAGTCGTGCGGTCCATTGCTCGACGATGAGATCGATCGCGCGCTTCAGTAGCGCAAGTGAGATCGCGTACTCGACCGGCGTGCCCGCATTGATCCGCGTCGCGTTCGACGAGATCGTGTTCGGACCGTGACGGCGCGCGAGCTCGGCCACTGGGCAGTGATTCGGGCTACACGCTTTTCTTGCGCTTCGATGTGCGTGCTCTGCGCTTCGCGGGCCGCGTCGCGATCATCGAGCGAAGAACACGGTTGACGGCCTTGGACGTGCGAAAGACGGCCGCCACGTCCGGATCCAGCACGACCGTGACCGCGGTCCGCGGCGACCGAGCAGCAAATCGATTCGGCCGCGCCTTGCTGTAGTCGAACTCGTACTCGGCGCGCATGTCGTCGCTCTTCGGCTTACTGGATCTCTTCTTCATGGATCTTGCGCTCGCGGTATGTGGCTCGACGCGCGCTGATGACGCGCACTCGGCCTTCGCGCGTCGTGAAGGCGACCACCAGCAGGCGACGGTCCGAGTAGCCGACGAGGAGCTCTCGGCTCTCTTTCGTCGAGTGATCGAGATCGTCGAACACGCGTGCGAACGGATCCTGGAACGCACTCGCCGCTTCGTCGAATGCGACACCGTGCTTGCGCAGATTGGCTGCGTTCTTCGACGCGCACCTCTCGAACTTCGGGTCCACCGCAGGGAGGACGGTTTCGAGCGCGAACGGTCTCCGCCGCCGTCGCGAGCCCGCGCAAATCCGCGCGAGCGTCACGACTGCGAGGCCATTCATCACGCCCCCGCGATCCCCTACACTGCGCGGCTCCCGCCATGTCCCCGCAACCCCGCTTTCGACTCGACCGCGAGCTCGGCACCGGCACGACCGGCCGCGTGTGGCGCGGCGTATTGACGCAAGGATTCGGGCCGTATCCGGCGGGCTTCGCCGTGGCGGTGAAGTACCTGCATCCACAACTCGCGACGGACGAGCAAGCGCTGCTCGCGTTCGATTCGGAGGCCGCAGCCGGCGCCGCGGTACAGCATCCGGGCGTCGTCGGCGTGCTCGCGCGCGGCAAGGACGAGCGCGGAGAGTTCCTCGTGATGCAGCTCGTGCCCGGTCGCAGCTTGCGCGAAGCGCTGAACGAATCGGGCGCGCTGCCGGAGCCGCTCGTGCGCAGCATCGCGCAGCAGATCGCGGGCGGACTCGCCGACTTGCACGCGCGCGGCTTCCTGCACGGCGACGTGAAGCCCGAGAACATGCGCCTCGATGCCGAAGGCAACGCGGTGCTGCTCGACCTCGGGTTCGCGCGCTCCGTCGTGGACGCGCCGTCCCACATGCAACGCCGCGCGGTCCGCCCCGGGCGCGGCAGCATTCCGTATCTGTCGCCGCAACAAGCGCAAGGTGAGGCGCCGAGCCGCGAGAGCGACGTGTTCGCGCTCGGCGTCGTCCTCTACGAGCTCGCGACCGGCGTGCATCCGTTCGCGCGTGCGGCCGTCACGAGCAAGGCGACCGGCGACGGCTGGATGGAAGGCTCCGGGAGCAGCGGCGCCGTTGCGCGCGTGGCGCTCGCTGCGCCCGACGCCGACAAGCTCCTGGCCGCGATCGCGACCGCACGTTGCGAGCCGCCATCGCGCATCGTGCCGCAACTCTCGCCGTTCCTCGATCGCGTGATCCAGGAAGCGCTGGCGCGCGATCCCGAGCGCCGGCCGAGCGCGAGCGAGCTCTCCGAGCGCCTGATCGAGCAGGAGAGCGGCGCGTGGTGGCGGCGCGAGATCGAGTTCGGCGCATCCGCACGCCGCGGTGGAACCGGCGAGCCCGACGCGCGCCACTTGATGCCGCTCGTCGGACGGCAACGCGAGCTCGAGCTCTTGCTCGCGCGCTATGAATCGGCCGCGGCCGGAGCCGGCAGCGCGATCTGGATTCGCGGCGATCCCGGCAGCGGAAAGTCGCGCCTCGTGCATGCGTGCGCTTCCCACGCGCGCACGCGCGAAGACCCGCCGCTCTACCTGTACGGCCGCTGTCGCGAGCTCGAGGAAGGACGGCCGTGCGAGCCGGTGCTGCGCTTGCTCGAACGCTTCCTGCGCTTGCCGCGCGGAGTCGCACCGAAAGCGCGCGAGACCGCCGAGCTGTACTTGCTCGTCGCACCGCGCGTCGCGCAGACGCTCGCCGACGCGCTCGATCCTTCGTTCGAGGGCGCGTCGTCGCAATCGGTGCCCGTCGCGCTGAGCACATGGCTCGCCGCGCTCGGCAAGAAGATCCCGCTCCTCATCTTTCTCGACGACGTCCACTTCGCCGACGAAGGCACGCTCGAGGTGCTCGCCCTGCTCGCGGAGCACCTGCGCGAAGCGCGCGTCCTGCTCGTCCTCGGCGCGCGTCAAGGCGGCAGCGCGCGGCACCCGGCCGCGCTCAAGAGCTTGCGCGAGCGGCTCACGACGCCCGCGAACGTCGACGAGATCGTGCTCGGTCCGCTCGACGAGGAAGCGGTCGAGGATCTCGTCCGGCACGTTTTCCACCACTCGACTCCGCGCTTGCGACTGGCGCACGTGCTCTGGCAACGCAGCCGCGGCAGCCCCGGACTCCTGGCCGAGATCCTGCGCAGCTTGATCGCGAGTGGCGGCGCGCGCCCGCACGCAGACGGCGGCGGACTGGTACTCGCGATCACACCGGACGATCTGCCGCTGCCGCGCTCGCTCGCGCGCGCGATCTCCGACTCGTACAAGCAGTTGCCGGTCGCCGACCGCACGTGGTTGCGCCGCCTCGCGGTCGTCGGCGGACGGATCGAGACCGAGTTCCTGCTGCGCGCGTTCCCCGAGGCCAAGCGCGCCGACGTCGACGCGATGCTGCTGCGACTCGTGCGCTCGGGTTGGCTGACGGCCGCCGGCGCGCGCTATCGCTTCGCTCGTCCGGCGCTGCGCGAAGCCGTCTACCGCCGCCGTCTGACACGCGAAGAACGCGTGCGCTTGCATGCCGCCGCCGCCGAAGCGCTGCGGCCCGCGCCCGGCGCGAAGGTGCCGCTCGAAGACGCGTTCCAGCGCGCGTTCCACTTGCGCTCGGCCGGCGAGCACCGTGCGCTGCTCGATCTCCTGCCGCCGCTGCTCGCGCGCTTGCTGCGCAGCGGACAGCCGCAGCGCGTGCACGCACTCGCGTCGTGGGGACTCGCGGCGGTCGACGCGCTGGAGAAATCGCCCGAGCTCGGACGTCTGCGCATCACGCTGCTCGAAGCGGCCGTCGATGCCGCCGACCGGCTCGGCTTCCGCAAGGACCAGCGCGAGTTGCTGGACCGGTTGACCGACCTCGAGTTCGATCCGAGCGCCGACCCGGAGTCCGTCGGCCGCGTGTACTTGCTGCACGGGCGCTACGCCGTGAGCACCGGTCAGTACGGCCTCGCGCGCGGCATGCTCAAGAACGCGGTCGAGATGTTCGACCGCTCGAAGAACAAGGTCGAGTACAGCGAAGCGGTGCGCCGTCTCTCGCTCGTGCAGGGTCACGTCGGCGAGCTCGAGGCCGCGCGCAAGCTCGCCAGGCGCGCGATCTCGACGTCGCAGCACGACGCGCAGCGCGCGCTCGCGCACGTCGCGCTCGGCATCGTCGATGTGCTCGAAGACCAAGTCGAGGACGCGCTCGAGAACGCCGACCGCGCGCTGCACCTGCTGCGCGCCGACGGTACGTTCCGTCTCCCCGGCGCGTATTCGGCCGTCTACATGCTGCGCGCGCGCATCTACCGCGCGTCGGGCAGCCCCGGACGCGCGCTCGCGTCCGCGAGTCGCGCGGTCGAGCTCGCGCGTGTCGCGGGCGAGCGGCGCCTCGAAGCCGAAGCGACGGCGCGCCTCGGCGGACTGCTCCTCGATCTCGATCGACCCGAGGACGCCGAAGCGCGCTTGCGCGAGGCGTTGCTCTTGTCGGAAGAAATCGAAGATCGCCGCGGCCAAGCGCTCGCGCGCCTCTTCCTCGGCATCCTGCTGTGGGAGCAGGCTGATCCGGAAGCGTCGGCGATCCTGCGCCGGTCGTCCGATCTCGCCGTCGAGATGGGCTTGAACCGCGTCGAGGCCGTCGCGTCGGCGATCCAAGCGCGCATCTCGCGCGAAGCACGCGATCTCGCGCACGCCGAGCGCGCGAGCGCGCGCGCGATGGACTTGCTCGAGCGCTACGGCGCGGAGCTCGGCGACCGCGTCGTGATCACCGGCACGCGCGCACTCGTGTTGCGTACGGCGGAGCGCGCACGCGAAGGCGACGCGCTCGAAGCGGAGCTGCGCGAGCGCTTGCGCCGCGAGAACACGCGCATCCGCTCGCCGCTCTTGCGCCTGCGCCACGGACGCGCGTCGATGCGCTTGCTCGAGGCCGTGCTCTCCCCCGTCGGTCCGGTCTTTCCGCGCGTGCGCGTGGACCCGGCGCACGAGGGCGTTCAGACGGTCGACGGACCGGGGCCGTCGTAGGGCGCCGGCCCCGCCGTCTAGCAGTCCGTGGTGGAAGTGCTTCGAGCCCGAACGCGGCCCGTTCGCGTCAGAGCAAGGAGCGAGACCGCAGGCGAATCGTCAAGATTCGCCGAGGATCGAGCGACGCCGGGCTGGCGCGAACGGGCCACTTTCGGGCTGAATGACGGCCACCACGGGCTGCTTGCTCGACCGGCGACGCACGCTTACTCTCCGCACGTGCGATTTCCCGTCGCACCTTTGAATCAGTCTTCTCACAAGGACAACCACAATGAGCTCGCGTCTTCTCTGCGCGCTGGTGTTTCTCGCCGTTCCGTTGGTCGGCACCTCCTTCGCGCAAGGTCCAGGTGGAGCACCGCCAGGTAAGTGGAAGGTCGGCGACGACGGTGTGGACACCCTCGCGACGATCATCGCGCAGGCGAGAACCTATCGTGTCGGTAATGGTGGCCCAGACTCCACCATCACGGCCGAGGTCTACAACGAAAACGAGGAGCTAATCAACGTAATCAACATCCCAGGCGGTGAAACGCGCGACATGGGCGTGCCAGCCGGCGGTTCGCTGAAGATTCGTGATGCTGCAGATGATGATGGCTTTGCCGCTGCTGGAAGCTACGGCACGATCTAACAGCGTCCTGATCCGAGACAACGAGTTTCGCCGCCTGCGCGCATCGAGCACGCAGGCGGCAATCGTCCCGTGAAAGCCTGGACCTTCCGAATCGCTTGGACATGTGCCGTCGTGTGCGCATTGCTCCTCGTATATCGCACTTGCACGCGCAGCGAATCCTCGAGTTCGACTCACGGGCCGTCGGGCGACAGTGCTGCGGAGAAGAACGAGCTGACACTCGGCCATTCGGACAGCGAGAGCACGCGAGCTTCGAGCGACGGCGGTGCGGCCACGTCGGATTCGGTTTCTCCGCCCGTCGACACCGATGCGGCGCGCGAGCTCTCAGACGTCCAGCTCCTCTCCATCGCGGATCGCTTCCCTGCGAGCGCGTCGCGTTGGACGTTCCGGTCGGCAGGAACACTCGATGGCGCGAGCAGCACGGCCATCGATTCGGATTCACGCGGCGTGCTGCGGCTTCCGCGCGGTCGATGGAGTCTCACTTCAACGGATGAGCGGTGGATCGCGACGAGCGACGTCGTCGTCCTCGAGCCTGGCACGAGGCAAGTGGTCTGGGTTCAACCGGTCGTGGCACTGCGCTTTCGCACGATCGCGCTCGACGGAACGCCGATCGGCGGTGTGACGTGTCACTGGGCGCAGCAGCTCGCTCCGGTCTATCCAGAGCCCAAGTCTCCGCTGCTCACGGCGATCTCGGAGGTGTCCGGGCTCGTGACTGTCCGAGGTCCGTGCATCGCCGGCCGCGCGATCTTCACCAAGGATGGCTACACACGTCAGGAGCTGCTGTTGAACGGGCCGTCGTCGAACACGATCGACGTGGTGCTCGAACCGGATGCGCATGACGGTCGCCCGCTGCGCTTCCGATACTTGGCAACCGGCCTACCCGTGCACGCCGTCCAATTGCGCGCGGCGCTCGGATACTCGATCGCCCACGCTTCCGTGGAATCGGACACGGTCGTCGTTCCGAGCTGGGTGTCTCCCGACGAGGTGATCCACGTCGAATCGGCGACGACGCACCCTTCGAGGCTGAGGCTGAGGGATGTCGCGACAAACGATGTCGAACTGCCAGAGTCGCGCGCTCTCGACGTGCTCATTCACGCGGGCAGTGGCTGCGACCCGGGGCGAACATTGCGCGCGCGTCTGGTGAACGGCACGAGCACGACTTCCGTGCGGCCCGATCTTCCGTCGCCCATCACGACGTCGTCTGCCCATCCGGTCCGAGTCACGCTGCCTGCCGGTGTCGGGGTCGAGCTCGAGGCGTTCGACACGTGCGGCTCGCGGGAGATCGAGACGATCGGCCCGAGCGACTCGCGCAGCGTGGTCGAGCTCTATCTCGAAGCGCTGCCACGCCTGGACGTAAGTGTCCGAGATCCATCGGGTCGTGCAGTCGCGTCCGCCGTCGTGCACGCCGTCAGAAACGGAGGGACGACGGACGGCGTTCCGTGCGACGCCAGCGGGCGAGCCTCCATTCCGCTTGCGCCGGACGTCGACTCGATCCGTGTAGACGCTCGAAGTCATGCGTCGTCGATCGCAGTGCGCGTTGGCGCCGCAGCCCCGCTCGATCGGAGCACCGACGAAGAGCTGCTCGTCACGTTGCAACCCAGCGTCGACGTTCCGCTGCGCGTCCGCTCCACGAGCGGCGATCCCGTTTCTGGTCTGCTCGTCCGAGTCTGGCCACAGCCTGCGGCAACTGCGAACGCACGGAGCGGCAGCTGGCGCTTCGGCACCGCGGCGCGCGCCATCGTGGGTAACTCAGACGATCGCGGCGAGTTCGTGGCGCGCGACGTACCGCTCGGGCTCGTGGACATCGAAGTCGACCTCGACCACGTGTTCGGATCCGGCGACGCGTACGAGACGCTGTACGACGTGCCTCGCGTGTCGATGCATATAGCGAGTGGTGACGCCCACACGATCGTCGTACCGACTCCGCGGGTCGTCTCGTTGTCCGTATTCGACGGCACGTGCGACGAGCCGGTGCCGAGCTTCGAGCTCGCTGTCGAAGACTCGTCCGGCAGAACCGCGTTGGACGTGCCAGGTAACCATTGGCGTGGTTGGATCGCCAGCGATCTCGACGCCTTGATCATCTCCGTCAACGGACTTGGGTCGACGACATTGGATCCGCGCCAAGTTGCACCTGGTGACGCAGCACGCGTCGTGTTGCAGCCGACGGTACAAGTGCTCTTCCGCGTGGAGAATCTGCCGGAGCTTCGACCGATCCAGCACGTTCGGCTCCGCGTCATGCGCAAGACGTCGAACGGCCATCAAGGCGTTCAAGATGCTCTGGTCACGCTCGACGGTGATCGCGGCGCCGTCTCGCTCGCGACCACGGACGACCTCGTGGTGGGGATCGATCCGATCGAGCACGCGGGCAAGACACTGCGCTTCGAGCCACCGTTCCAGCCCGCCAGCACGGACGTCGAGCTCGTCTTCTACTGTCGGTATTGACGCGACGTCGTCGTTCGCATGATCTCCGCGCGCGCGGACGAGCTGTCAGCTTCCGCCGAGCTCGCGCCCTTCGCAGCCCCAGACCGCCGCGCGGAACTTCTCGTCGAGCACGCGCTTCTCACTGCGCTCGGTGTCCCAGCCGACGAGGCGCGCGCGTGCTTCGCACAGGATCCGGCCGCTCGCGACGTCCCGCACGCGGTAGACCTGCTCGAACGACGTGCGGCCGATCGACACCGTCGCCATCTCCACGTCGACGTCGCGATTGCCCAGCGACGGCGCGACGAAGAGAACGTTCGTCTGCGCGAGCACGAACGGGAAGTAGCGCCCCTCCATCAGCCCGAGGTGGTCGAAGTACGCGAAGCGCGCTTCCTCGAGCAGCGTGAGATAGACGGCATTGTTCACGACGCGCTGCACGTCCTCGTCGCACCAGCGCGTCCGCACGCGCGCGCGGAAGCGCAGCTGCGTCGAAGCGGGAACGTCGGGTGTTTCCATCACGCAGCGCTCGTCGGCGCGGAGGGAACGGCGCGCATCGGCCGCACCACGAGCCAGATGCCCGCGAAGATGAGCGCCGCCGCGATCGCGAGGTGCGGCGACGGCTTCTCGGCCAGCACGAACCACGCGCTCACGCCGGCGATCAGCGGTTGCACGTAGATGAACACGGCCGTCGTCGAGGACCGCAGCCGCGACAGCGCGAAGATGTTGAGCAGGTATGCGACGACGGTCGCGAACACGAGCACGAACCCGAGCGCCGCGATCGATGTGCCCGGGATGCCGTCGTGCCAGAGCACGTCGTTGCGCAGGAGGAACGGCAGGCACGGCAGCGACCACACGAACATCCACGCGATCACGACGAGCGGCGGATAGCGCTGCAAGAGCGGCCGCGCGAGGACGAGATAGAACGAGTACGAGAGCGCGTTCGCCACCATCATCAAGTTGCCGGTGAGGTGCGCGCGCGCGAGATCGGGCGATTCGGCGAAGTGGATCGCGGCCGCGCCGGCGAGCGCGAGCGCGAGGCCAGCTGCACGCGCGCGCTCGAACGCCTCGTGCTTGAACGCGGCCGCGATCGCGAACGTGAACACGGGAATGAGGCACACGATCAGGCCGGCATTCGTGGCGGTCGAGCGCTGCAGGCCCTCGAGGTACAGCGACATGTTGATCGCGATGCCGAGCCACGAGCACAGCGCGAACCAGGCCATGTCGCGCGCGCGCGGGATCACGTCGCGCCGGTGGAGGATGAGCGCCGCCGCGGAGAGGCTCGCCGCGCCGAACAAGATGCGCCACGCACCCACGGCGAACGGCGAGAACGCGCCGGGCGCGAACGCGACCTTGCCGAACGTCGGGAAGAGCCCGAAGCACAACTGCACGACCGACAGCGCGACGTAGCCCTGCCGCCGTGCGCGCGGGTCCGTGCTCGCGGGCGCCGCGCGCGCGCTGCCGGCGGCGTGTGGCGCCCGCGGTGCGTGCTCGTCTTGCGCGCTGACGCTTGGCATCCGCGCAGGTTAGCGCGACCGTACGCGCGACGGTACTGTGTGCGGGACCGTCGCCGCGCAATGAACTCGCCTCGCCGCCCCGTCGATCTCGTACGTCCCTGGCCGAAGCTCGCGAGCAAGCACGGAGCGCCGCTCATCCTGTTTCGCCCGCGCTACGACACGGTTCGGAATCCGCGCACGGACGAAGTGTTCGAGCGCTTGGTGCTCGAGACCTCCGACTGGGTCAACGTCGTCGCGCTGACGCCCGAACGCCGGCTCGTCGTCGTCCACCAGTACCGCTTCGGCAGCGCGAGCGTCACCACCGAGATCCCCGGCGGCGTGATCGATCCGGGCGAGTTGCACGAGCTCGCCGCGCGCCGCGAGCTGCGCGAGGAAACGGGCTACACCAGCGAGAAATGGCGCTATCTCGGCTGCGTCGAGCCCAATCCCGCGTTCCACACGAACCTCTGCCATCACTGGCTCGCCGAGGACGTGGCCTGCACGCATCCGCAGGAGATGGATCGCGGCGAGGACATCGCGATCGAAGCACTCGCGCTCGACGACGTGCGCGCGCGCATCCATTCCGGCGCGATCCGCCACAGCCTCGTGATCACCGCGCTCGCGCGCGTGCTCGATCTGCGACCTTAGCAGCCCGTGGTCAAAGTCAATCGACGTGGCGGGGCATTCGGAAGGGTGCTCCGGGACCTGAACTCTCTAGAAAGGACGCTCATGCGCACCGCTCTTTTCGTGTTCGTGTGCCTCGCTGCGTGCCGCTCCATGACCACCCCTGCTGCAACAACCCCGTGGACGGACGCCGCCGACGGCGTCGGCGATCCCGCCCTCGCCGCGTTGTGTCGCGATGCGTGGGAAGCGCAGATGCGCGCGGAACCGGTCTACGCGAGCCAGCTCGGCGACGCGCGCTACCACGGCGCGCTCGCGGAAGACTCGCCCGAAGCGGCGGCGCGCGAGGCCGACGAGCTGCGCGAGTTCCTGCTCCGCGCCCGCGAGATCGACGACGCGCAGCTGTCGGAATCCGACCGCATCACGCTCGCGCTGCTCGAGGCCGATTGGCGCATCGCGGTCGAGCTGCACGAGCTGCGCATCGACGAGAGCTCGTGGAACCTCGACACGCAGCGCGGGATCCAGGTGAGCTACCTGAACCTGACCGAAGATCAACCGATCGCGACGGCGCGCGAGCGCGCGCAGCTCCTGGAGCGCTGGAGCGCGATGCCGGACCGCATCGACCAGGCGCGCGCGAACCTCGCCCGCGGACTCGCCGCCGGACGCGTGACGTCGAAGAACGCCGCCGTCGAAGTGCTCGAGCAGCTCGAGCGCTTGCTTTCGACGCCGGTCGAGAAGAGTCCGCTCGTCGCGCGCGCGGCGGCGGCCGACCTGCGCGGCGCGGAGCGCGACGCATTCGTCCGCTCCGTCACCGAGGTCGTCGCTGCGCGCATCTATCCCTCGTTCGCGCGCTACCGCGACTTCGTGCGCGACGAGATCCTGCCGCGCGCGCGCAGCGACGAGCAGCCGGGCGTCGTGCACGTTGCGGGCGGGCGCGAGCTCTATCGGCTCGAGATCGCGCGGCACACCTCGCTCGATCTGTCGCCGCAGCAGATCCACGACTTCGGGCTCGCGGAGGTCGCGCGGATCCGGAGCGAGATCGCGAAGCTCGGCGAGCGCGTGTTCGGCACGTCCGATGTCGCGCAGATCCAGCGCCGGCTGCGCACCGATCCCGCGCTGCACTTCGCCGACGCCGCGAGCGTGCAAGCCACGGCGGAAGCGACGCTGCGACGCGCGGAAGCGATCGTGCCGAAAGCGTTCGGACGCTTGCCGAAGGCGCCCTGCGTCGTCGTGCCGATTCCAGAGCACGAGGCTCCATTCTCGACGGTTGCGTACTACCGCGAGCCCGCCGCGGACGGCAGCCGTCCGGGCCGCTACTACGTCAATACGCACGAGCCCACGACGCGGCCGCGCTACGAAGCCGAGGTGCTCGCGCTGCACGAAGCCGTGCCGGGACATCACCTGCAGATCGCGATCGCGCAAGAGCTCGAGGGGCTGCCGCTCGTGCGCCGTTACAACGGGAGCACGGCGTACGTGGAAGGCTGGGCGCTGTACACCGAGCGGCTCGGCGACGAGCTCGGTCTGTACTCCTCGGATGTCGACCGCCTCGGTGTGCTGAGCTATGACGCATGGCGCGCGTGCCGGCTCGTCGTGGACACGGGGATCCATGCCTTCGGCTGGTCGCGCGCGCGGGCGATCGAATACATGGTGGAGAACACGCTGCTCGCGGAGAACAACGTCGCGAACGAAGTCGATCGCTACATCGGCTGGCCGGGCCAAGCGCTCGCCTACAAGCTCGGGCAGCGTGAGATCCTCGCCCTGCGCGCGCGCGCGCAGCAGGAGCTCGGTCCGCGCTTCCGGCTGGCAGATTTCCACGACCGCGTGCTGGAGAACGGCGCCGTGTCGCTCGCGGTGTTGCGTGCGCACATCGAGCGCTGGATCGCGCGCGAGAAGCGCGGCGCAACGTGAGGCAGCCGCGGTGATCCCGACCGTGTTCGCCTCCCTCGCTCTCGCCCCACTCGCGCTCAGCGGGTTCGCCGCGCTGACGCCGGGCGACCGGGCGGCGGCGCCGCGCGGAACGTTGGTGTTGCAAGACGAGCCGAGCGCACTCGATGCGGCCACGTGCCGGTCGCTCGCGAGCGGCGACGGAACGCACGAGCGCCTGTGGATCGTCCTGCCCGGTGCGTCGACCGCCGTCGATCCGTTGTCGGCCTGCCCCGCGCGCGTGACGCGCATGGACATCGAAGAGGGCGCGTCGCGCCGCGGCGACGACCACGACCTCGCCGCGCGCGCGCATGCGGCGCGCGAGATCGTGCTGTCGCGCGGCACGTACCTCGGGTGGTGGCGCTTCCTCGGACGCGCAGGCGCGACGTCACGCGTCGGCCGCGCGCTCGAAGAGGCGCAACGCAAAGGCAAAGTGATCTGCGCGCAAGGCGCAGCAGCGGCCTACCTCGCGCAGTGGACGCCGGTCGAGCACGCCGACATCCTGCGCGTGTCGCGCAATCCGCGCGACGCGGGCGACCCGTTCGTCGTGAACGGATTCGCGCTCTTGACCGACACACTGATCGATACGTCGACACGGACGCGCGGCGAGATCGAGCCGCTCCTCGTCGCGCTGGCGCGCGGCTCGATCGTGGACGCGATCCATCTCGACGGCCCCGTGTCGTGGATCCGCGGCGAGCATGGCGACCGCGTCGTCGGCCATGGCCGCGTGATCCAGCTCGCACTGGGTCGCGCGCGCACCATGCGCGGCGAGTTGCGTGAAGCCCGCGTGACGTTGCTCGGCTCCGCGCCGCAGCGCGGGGACCGCTCGGTCGCAGCCGGCGATGGCGAAGCACTGACGGCCGCAGAGTTCGCCGCCCGCATCGACGCGCTCTGCGACGGTCGCGCGACGACGGACTCGCTCGCGCGGGCGAGATTGCGTGTTACGCTGTGGATCGACGAAGCGAGCCGACGCGACGTTCGCGACGGAATTGGGATCGACGTCTTGCGCGCGCGCGAATGACGGAACCATGAACTGGAGCGCGTCGTCCGAGACGAGCCCGATCCAGCGCCATCCCCGGAGTTCCCGCCGTGAAGGAAGACGACGTCACCGAGACCGTGGACCTGCTCCACGCCGCATCGAACGGCGACGGGTCCGCGTGGAGCCACCTGTACGAGCGCAACCGCGCCGTGCTCCAGGTCATCGTGAACCGCAGGATTCCGCCGTACCTGCGCGCGCGCTTCGGCCCGGAGGACGTCCTGCAATCGGTGTTCTTGCTCGCGTTCCGCAAGCTGCCGGCGTTCCAGTATCAAGGCAAGCGCAGCTTCCATGCGTGGCTGCGCGGCATCTTGATCACGCGCATCCGTGACCGGCTGCGTCAGGAGCGTCTGGAGAATCGGTCGCTCGACGTGCTGTCGTCGCCGGATGATTCTCAGCCGCTCGCGCGGGAAGGTCACGCGCCGCAGGACAAGGAAGACTCTCCGAGCCAACACCTCGATGCGACCGAGCGCATGACGACGGTTCTCGAAGCGCTGAACGACATGTCGAACGACGATCAGCGGATCATCTGCATGCGCTACTTCGACCGGCTGACGTGGCAGCAGATCGCCCTGGAACTCAACATGTCCGAGGCGACCGCACGCCGCCACGGATTCGACGCCACCGACCGACTGATGGCATTGCTCGTCTGAAACGCACGGCGCGCCCGCGCACGCACGAACACACGCGACCCCGCACTCCCCCGGGCTCACGATGACCCATCCGATCTCCGCCTCGCCCGACAACACAGATCCGTCCGCTCTCTTCGAAGAGTTCCTCGCCGCGTTCGACGAGGGCCGCGCCACCGATCTCGAGAGCCTGTACCGGCGCGCCGGCGCGCGCGCGGACGAGCTGCGTCGGCGCGTGCTGATGTTCCAGTCGTTGCAGGAACTGTCGGACACGATCGAGCCGCTCCCGGCGAACGCGGAGTCGAGCGATCTCGGCGAGTTCGCGGACATCGAGAAGCTCGGCCGATTCGAGAACTTGGTGAAGATCGCGGTGACGCGACTCTCGATCGTCTTCTTGGCCGAGGACACGCAGCTGAAGCGCCGCGTGGCACTCAAGGTGCTCTCGCACAAGACGTTTCCGCTGGTCGACTCGCGCACGTGGATGCGCAGCGAAGGCCTGTCGCTCGCGCGCCTCGAGCACCCCGGCATCGTGCGCGTGTACGAGATCGGCGAGACGACCGGGCACACCTACGTGGCGATGGAGTTCCTGACCGGGCCGCGCCTCGACGAGCTCATCCGCGCCTTGAAGCAGCGCGCGGCGGCGGTGCCGATCGAAGAGATGTCGATCGGCACCGCGCCGATCGCCGAGCACTTCGAGTCGATTCGCTCGCGCGTGCGCCTCGCGCTCGAGCTCGCGCGCTCGCTCGCGTACTGCCACGAGCACGGCGTCGTCCACCGCGACATCAAGCCGGCCAACGTGATGCTCGATGCCGAGCACCGCCCGAAGCTGATCGACTTCGGCCTCGCACACCACGGCGAGGCCGAATCACTGACGCACCTCACCGAGCAGTTCATGGGAACCGCGGCGTACATCGCACCGGAGCAGGTCGACGATCGCCGCACCGGGGCGAGCGTGCACGCCGATCAGTTCGCGTTCGGCGTCGTGCTGTACGAGCTGCTCACGACCGTGAACCCGTTCGTGCGGGATTCCCTCGACGCGACGATGCGCGCGGTCTCGCGCGGGGAACCACCGGCGATCCGCAAGCTCGATCCCGCGATCCCGCCGGATCTCGAGCGCGTCTGCTTGCACTGCCTCGAGCGTGAGCCCGAAGACCGCTACGCATCGATGGAGGCGGTCGCGTCCGACCTCGAAGCGTTCCTCGAGCTGCGCGCGATCTCGCTCGCGCCGCCGACGCCTTGGAAGCTCGCGTCGCTGTGGCTGCGCCGCAACGCGCGCGACGTGACGATCGGATCGAGCGTGCTCGCCGTCATCGTGGTCGCGCTCCTGACGCTGTGGCTCGTCGATGCGCGCCGTGAGCACGCGGAGTTCTCGGACAAGTTGGAGGTCTGGTCGTCGAAGGTGCACACGCTGCTGTCGCCGGACGACTTCGCCGCGATGTACCAGGAGGCCGGCGGCGCACTCGACGGCGCGGCCGAGATCGACCGCAGCGTCTACGAGCGACTGTTCGGAGGCGGAGCCTCGATCGCGCTGCGCGCGCACTTGATGGCGGTCTCGCAGCGCTTGAGCGCGGTGCTCGCGGACGCGCGACGCGGACAGAATGAGACGGCCGGCTTCGTGGCCGCGGAGTTCGAGCGCGACATCAAGGAGCGCTGGGGCAACGTCTTCGGCTTGGACAAGGCTTACGCTCCGGGTTCCAGCGCGAACGAGATCGATCACCAGCGCGGCAAGGTCGACTTCCCGGCGCCACCGCCGGAGACGGTCGTGAAGCTCTGGCGGTTCCGCGAGATGGACACGGACGGCAACTCGACGCTCGTGCTCCACGACGGGCTGCGCGGATTCTCCCGCGGTCTGTACCGCCTGCAGTGGTTCGAGCCGAGCGGCACGTTCCTCCGGGAGTCCGACTTCCGAGTACGGCCGGAGCAACTGCGCTGGAAGCTCGAGCTCGAGCCACTGAACGCGCACCTGCGCGATTCGTTCGTGCGAGTACCTGCGACGCAGGTTGCGCTCCAGACGAGTTCTCTCGACGTGCCCGCCTTCTGGGTGATGAACCGCCTCGTGCGCTGGTCCGATCTCGACTCGGATCCGGACCTCTCGAAGCAGTCGCACGAACGCTGGCAACTCATCGCGAACGCCATGCTCGGCCGGACGGTCGCGGCCTCGGAGCCGGCGGCACTCTTTCGCGACGACATCGATCACGTGGTGCGCGCGCTCGGCGCGCGACTGCCGACATCGGGCGAGTTCCTGGCGTTGGAGGACCGCGGACTGCTCGGCGAGGTGGCCGGCGCTGGCGGTGAGGCCATCTCGGTGCCACCGACCGCGATGGGTACGTACTACGTCGGCTACGTACGGCGCTCGCGCTGGAACTGGGACATCGCGATGGAAGGAGCGTTCGCCTCGAATTCTGGCGGACCCATCTCCTTCCGTTTGGTCATCACCGAAATGCCCGAGTGAGCTTTCGCATCGAACAAGGAGCTGCAATTGGCCACCACCATCACGATCTCGAAGGCGTCCTCCGCAACGCACATCGATCTGGTTCGCCACGACGATGCGCTTTGGCAAGTCGCCTTCGAGATCGAAGGGTTTCTCGCGACGCGCAACATCCAACAAGTCGTGGCGGCGGACATTCGAGCGCTGCTCGCCGCTGCGCACGGGCAGGTCGACATGGTGGACGGGCCCGGCCTGTATGGCGTGCTCTCCACGCCGTTCGGCCTGGTGCCCTACTGCCACAGGACGCACACGATCTCGGTACGCGAGCAAGCGACCGACGAGCCCGTCGTCATCGAGTTCGAAGTGAGCGCGACCTACAGCTAACAGCCCGTGGTGAAAGTGCTTCGAGTTTGAAGTCGGCCCGTTTGCGCCGGCGCAAGAAGCGAGACCGCCGGCGAATCGTCGAGATTCGCCGAGGGTCGAGCGACGCAGCGCCAGCGCGAACGGGCCGATTTCGGACCGAATGACTTTTACCACCGGCTGCTAACCCGCATTGCTCACCACGTCCTGCTGCGTTCGCGACGGACGTGGTGAGAAATGCAGGCTGATTGCCCGCGCTCGAAGCGAGCTGCGCGCAGCTCAAGCTCCGCAGTCGAGCCGGCTGCGCGCGATTGCACTCAGTCCGGCGAGATCGAGCTTCCCCGAGCCGAGTTTCGGCAACGCCTCGACCGCGACGAAGTGGCTCGCGCGCGGCATCGCGAGCCGCGGCAAGTCTCCGCGTGCTTGCAACGCCGCGAGCCATTCCTCGACCGTGCCTGCGAGCCGTGTGTGCACGACGGCCAGGCACTCCCCGCGGCTCTCGTCCGGCACGGACGCGACGGCGAACTCGGGGGCGTGCTCGCGCGGGTGCAACGTGTCGAGCGCGGCGTGCAGCGCGGCCTCGACGCGTCCGTGCGAGATCATCTCGCCGCCGATCTTGCTGAAGCGCGCGGCGCGGTCCGTGATGACGAGGAACGCTTGGGCGTCGAGATGCGCGACGTCACCCGTGTCGTACCAGCCGTCCCGCACCGCCGCGTGCGTGCGCTCCGGATCGCCCAAGTAGCCGAGCATGAGATTCGGGCCGCGCACGAACAGCCGTCCGTCCTGCTCCGGCGGCAAGAGCTCGCCGCTCGCGGAGTCGACGATGCGCACGGCGACGCCGGGCAGCGCGCGGCCGACCGTGCCCGGTTTGTGGCCGACTTGGCGGCCTCCGAGTCCGTCGAAATCCGGCACGTTGATCGCCACGACGGGCGCGAGCTCCGTGCAGCCGTAGCCTTCGAGCAGCGTGTGCCCGAACTTCTCGGTGAACGCCGTGGCGATCGACGCGCGCAACTTTTCGCCGCCGCTGACGCACAAGCGCAGCGAGCGAAAGCTCTCGGCTGGGACGCGGCGCACGTATCCGAGGTGAAACGTCGGCGTCGCCATGAGGATCGTCGACTGCTCGCGCACGGCGATCTCGCCCACCGCGTGCGCATCGAGCGGATTGGCGTGGTAGAAGGCGCGCGCGCCGCACAAGAGCGGCGTCCACAACGTCCCGGTGAAACCGAAGCTGTGGAAGAACGGCAGCACGCCGAGCACGCCGTCGCGCGGACCGAAGCCGAACATCTGCGCGAAGCTCTGCACGTTCGACGTGATGTTCGCGTGCGAGAGGACGACGCCTTTCGGGACGCTCGTGCTCCCGCTCGAGAACAGGATCGCCGCCGGCGCGCTCCCGCCCCGCACCGGATCGACGAGCCGCGCGAGCAAGGCGCCGGGCAGCCACGACAAGGACCACGCGCGCAGCCGGTCCGCGCGCGTGCTCTGCGCGCGCACGTCCTCGATCCATTCGAAGCGCACGCCGAGCCGCTCGACGTCCCACCCGAGGTGCGCGAGGAACTTGCGTGAGCTGACGACCGTGCGCAGTTGTGCGCGGCGGCACGGCTCCGCGAGCTCGTGCGAGCCGAGTGCGTAGTTCAGGTTGACCGGCACCTTGCCGGCGACGGTGACGGCCACGTTCGCGAGCGCGGCGCCGGCGCTCGGCGGCAACAGGATGCCGATGTGCGGTTCGCCCGTGAGATCGCGCCGGAGACGCCGCTCGAGCACGAGCGCGGCGCGCAGGAGCTCGCGGTACGTCCAGCGCACGCCGGTCGAGTCGGACACCGCCGGCCGGCGCGCGTAGCGATGCGCGCTGCGCAGGAAACGGTACGCGAGCGAGCGCGTGCGCGGCGCGCGCGCCTCGCGTCCGCGCGCGACCGCGAGCTGCACCGCGTCGCGCACGCGCCAACTCTCGGTCGCCGGCGGAAGTGGCGCGCCGATCGCGACGTCGATCGGGTACGGAATGCGCGTGGGCCACTTCCAGAACACGCGCCCACCCGAAAAGCTGAAGATGCTGCCCCACACGCGATCGAGCGCGACGGGCACGATCGGCACGTTCGCGACGGACGCGATGCGCTCGAGGCCGCGCGCGAAAGGCAAGAGAGCGCCGCTGCGCGAGATCGCGCCTTCCGCGAAGATGCACACGAGCTCACCCGCCGCCGCGCGTTGCGCGGCGTGCGCCAGCGCGTCCGCTTTCGCTTCGGGCGTGTCTTCCGACGCGACCGGCAGCGCGCCCATCGTGCGCGCGAACGCGCCGATGACGGGCAGCGCGAAGAAAGAGCGGTGCATCAAGAACAGCACGTGCCGCGGCAGCGCGGCTCCGACGAGCAACGCGTCGACGTACGACAGATGGTTCGCGACGAGCAGCGCTCCGCCGGCGGGCAAGTTCTCGAGCCCGCGCACGCGAATGCGATAGACCGAGTGCAGCAAGACGAGCGCGAGCCACCGCACGACATGCCGGCGGAAGGCGAACAGGAGCGTTGTTCCCACCGCGGCTGCGAGCCACACGATCATGCTCCGTGCGATCGTGCCGATCGCGCACGGCCAGAGCAAGCGCGGCAGGCCGCGCTGCGCGCTAGCGGTAGATCTCGCCGCCGCCGGAGCGGAACGCGGAGCTCTGCTCCTCCATGCCAGCCGCGAGCGCCTGCCCGTCGTCGAGTCCCTTCGAGCGCGCGAACGCGCGCACGTCCTCGGTGATCTTCATCGAGCAGAAATGCGGCCCGCACATCGAGCAGAAGTGCGCCGTCTTCGCGCCCTCCGCGGGCAGCGTGTCGTCGTGGAACTCCTGCGCGCGCTCCGGGTCCAAGCTCAAGTGGAACTGATCGCGCCAGCGGAACTCGAAGCGCGCCTTCGACAGCGCGTTGTCGCGCTCGATCGCGCCCGGATGCCCCTTCGCGAGATCGGCCGCGTGCGCAGCGATTTTGTACGCGATCACGCCGTCCTTCACGTCCTGCGCATTGGGCAGGCCGAGGTGCTCTTTCGGCGTCACGTAGCACAAGAGCGCCGTGCCGTGCCACCCGATCATCGCCGCACCGATCGCGGACGTGATGTGGTCGTAGCCCGGCGCGATGTCGGTCGTGAGCGGCCCGAGCGTGTAGAACGGCGCCTCGTGACAGATCGCGAGCTGCTTGTCCATGTTCTCGCGGATCTTGTGCATCGGGACGTGCCCGGGGCCCTCGATCATCACCTGCACGTCGTGCTGCCACGCGATCTGCGTGAGCTCGCCGAGCGTCGCGAGCTCGGCGAACTGCGCTTCGTCGTTCGCGTCGGCGATCGAGCCCGGACGCAAGCCGTCGCCGAGGCTGAACGACACGTCGTACTTCTTCATCACCTCGCAGATCTGCTCGAAGTGCGTGTAGAGGAAGTTCTCGGCGTGGTGCGCCAAGCACCACTTGGCGAGGATCGATCCGCCACGCGACACGATGCCGGTGACGCGCCGCGCGGTCAGCGGGATGTAGCGCAAGAGCACGCCAGCGTGGATCGTGAAATAGTCGACGCCTTGCTCGGCCTGCTCGACGAGCGTCTCGAGGAAGACCTCGATATCGAGCGCTTCGGGCTTCCCGTTCACCTTCTCCAGCGCCTGGTAGATCGGCACCGTGCCGATCGGCACGGGCGAGTTGCGCAGGACCCACTCGCGCGTCGCATGGATGCTCTCGCCCGTCGAGAGATCCATCACGGTGTCCGCGCCCCAACGAACGGCCCACGACAGCTTTTCGACCTCGTCCTCGATCGACGACGACACGGCGCTGTTGCCGATGTTCGCGTTGATCTTCACCAGGAAGTTGCGGCCGATGATCATCGGCTCCAGTTCCGGATGCCGCACGTTGGCGGGGATGATGGCGCGACCGCGCGCGATCTCACTGCGCACGAACTCCGGGGCCACGCCTTCGCGCGCGGCGACGAACGCCATCTCCTCCGTGACGACGCCACGTCGGGCGTAATGCATCTGCGACAGGTTCTGGTCCCCGCGCGCGAGGCGTCGACGGATCCAGGGCTCGCGCAGCTTCGGGAGCCCGGCGTGCAGATCGCAACCTTGCGGTCCGGACGTGTCGTACACGTCGACCGGCGCCTCGCCGCTGGAGAGGTGGATGCGACGCGCCGGCACCATGAAGTGGTGGCCGTCGTGGTCGAGCTCGCGGTGGACTTTGTGCGACGAAGGGAACGACGCCTCGAGCGGTCTCTGCGAGCGCACGGGCTGCGCGGGGTCGAGCGAATTCGACGTGCTGACGGTCGTCATGAGCTTTCCTACGCCGGTATGACCCGGATCAGGTTCGAGGGGTGCTTCTCAGGCGCTCGCGCGCCGCCCCCAGCTTCGAGTGGCTCATTGGAAAAGTCGGCGTAGCGAGACGAGGAGCGTGACGGAGTATCGCCGCGGCGCGCAAAGTCGAGCAGCCGACTTTTTCAACGGGCTGCTGAACGCACAGTGTAGTCCGTACCGGCAACCGAGACGCTGCGCGCTCACACGCAACGCGTGTCTCCGCTCGCGCTCGCGGCCTCTGGCGGAAGCGCTGCGGTCGACTTCAGGCCCAGCTGGGCGTCGACCGCGCGCGGCTACTCCTCTTCGACTTCGTCCTCGTCGTCGAATTCGACGTCATCCACGTCGTCGTCGTCGTCCTCTTCGTCTTCGTCCTCGTCTTCCTCGTCCTCGTCTTCCTCGTCGTCATCGAGATCGAGGTCGAGATCGAAATCGCCGTCGTAGTCGTCCGACGCTTGGATCGTCGTGGTCGACGCGACCCGCTCGGGGTCGTACGTGAAATCGGTCAACAAGGAATGTCCGCTGGCTTGACGAAGCAGCATTGTGGTCCTCGGGGCGAGGTCGGGGGATCGCTCGCTCTAGCCCGACGATGTGTACGTGCGTGTCCGAGATCGAAAAGCCGCCGAGCCGGCGGCCGGCGGCGAGAACAGGGGCGTTCTTTTCCGCAGGATCCGACGTTTTGGCAAGAAAAAAAATGCGGCGGACCCGCGAGACGGGCGTCGCGCGCCGGCGCAGCGGCCCGCCTTTACTCGGCGAGTCGTCGCCGATAAGGTGCTCGCCCGTTGTTCGATCCGCACGTCCGGCGGAGCTTCGCGGCGTCCGACGCGCGTCTTTTCGAGGCTGCCGCGACTCGTCCAGGCCCGCTGCGTCACTCCTCGGGGCCGAAACGCAGGCCCACTCGATCCATGAACGTCAACGCCAGGCTCGACGCCGTCCGTTCGATCTCCTCCGCGGCCGTTGCCAACCGCTCCGCGCGCGCGCAGCAGACGCCGCTGCCCGAGCTCTTCGGCGCGAACGTGTTCAGCGACAGCGTGCAGCGCAGCCGGCTGCCGAAGTCGGTGTACGAGGCCCTGCGCCGCACGATCGAGACCGGACAGGAGCTCGATCCCCACATCGCCGACGCCGTCGCGAACGCGATGAAGGATTGGGCGATCGAGCGCGGAGCGACGCACTTCACGCACTGGTTCCAGCCCATGACCGGGCTCACGGCGCAGAAGCACGACTCGTTCATCCGGCAGCTGGACGACGGGCGCGCGGTGCTCGAGTTCTCCGGCAAGGAGCTGATCAAGGGCGAGCCCGACGCGTCTTCGTTCCCCTCGGGTGGCATCCGCGCGACGTTCGAAGCACGCGGCTATACCGCGTGGGACCCGACATCGCCGGCGTTCCTCCGCGAGACGCCGCACGGCGCGACGCTCACGATCCCCACCGCGTTCTGCTCGTGGACCGGCGAAGCGCTCGACAAGAAGACGCCGCTCCTGCGCTCGTGCGAAGCGATCGATCGGCAAGCCGTGCGCCTGCTGCACCTGCTCGGCGAGCGCGACGTGAAGCGCGTGTTCCCCACCGCGGGCACCGAGCAGGAGTACTTCCTGATCGATCGCAAGTTCTACTTCTTGCGCCCCGACCTCGTGAGCTGCGGCCGCACGCTGTTCGGCGCGCGCCCGCCGAAGGGCCAAGAGCTCGAAGACCACTACTTCGGCGCGATCAGCCAGCGCGTGCTCGCGTTCATGATGGATCTAGAGCACGAGCTCTGGAAGCTCGGCATTCCGATCAAGACGCGCCACAACGAGGTCGCGCCGTCGCAGTTCGAGCTCGCACCGATCTTCGAGCAGGTCACCGTCGCAGTCGACCACAACATGTTGACGATGGAGGTGCTCAAGGAAGTGGCCGAACGCCACGGCCTCTACTGCCTCCTCGCCGAGAAACCGTTCGCCGGCGTCAACGGCTCGGGCAAGCACAACAATTGGTCGCTCGCGGACAACCTCGGCAACAACCTGCTCGAGCCTGGCAGCACGCCGCACGACAACCTGAAGTTCGTGCTGTTCCTGACGACGATCATCCGCGCCGTCGACCTGCATCAGGATCTCTTGCGCGCCTCCGTCGCGACCGCGGGCAACGATCACCGCCTCGGCGCGAACGAAGCGCCACCGGCGATCGTCTCGATCTTCGTCGGCTCGCAGCTCGAAGAAGTCATCCACGGCTTGATCGAGGGCCGCGGCCCGCGTGGTTCCGCGGCGGGCAGCCGCGAGCTGCGACTCGGCGTCACCACGCTGCCGCCGCTGCCGCGCGACCTGGCAGATCGCAACCGCACTTCGCCGTTCGCGTTCACCGGCAACAAGTTCGAGTTCCGCGCCGTCGGCGCGAGCCAGTCGTGCGCGTACCCGAACACGATCTTGAACACGATCGTCGCCGAGTCGCTCGACTACATTTCGACCGAGATCGAGCGCCGCGGCGGCACGGGCGATCGACGCGACGTCATCCAAGGCCTCGTGCGCGAGACGCTCGGCAAGCACAACCGCATCCTGTTCAGCGGTGACAACTACTCCGCGGAGTGGGTGCAAGAGGCGGAGCGGCGCGGCCTGTTCAACTTGCGCGACACGCCCGCGGCGCTGGCCGCGTTCTCCACGAAGGCCAATGCGGAGCTGTTCGACCACTACAAGGTTTTCTCGCCACGCGAGCTCGAGTCGCGCGCGAACGTGCAGAACCAGATGTACGTGCACCGCGTCAACGTCGAGGCACTCTCGATGCGCGACATCGCGTACACGTCGATCCTCCCGGCGGCGATCGAGTTCCAGAAGCGCGTCGCCGATTCGATCGCGTCGGTTCTCGCGGTGCAGCCGCAGGCCGATCTCAAGACGCAGCGCGAGATCCTCGGTCAGACGTCGGACGGCATCGCGCGTTTGAAGGCCGCGACCGATCAACTGAGCCGCAGTCGCCATCACGCCGAGGAGACGAAGGGCTCGGCCAGCGACGTCGCGCGTGCGTTCCGTGATCAAGTCGTCACCACGATGATCGCGGTGCGCGAGGCGGCCGACTCGCTGGAGACGATCATCGGCGACGATCTCTGGCCGCTGCCGAAGTACCGCGAAATGCTCTTCCTGCACTGACGAGTCGCGCGCACGAGCAGTCTTCGTCGGGCGGTCCGCGTGGAGCACGTGGAC
>JBJXHG010000119.1:0-17591 GCA_046160865.1 Planctomycetota bacterium
AGTCAGAAGTTCGCTCTCACCAAGGTCGAGATCGTCGTCGCTGGCAAGGCGCGAGGGTGCAGGCAACCTGTCAGGTTTCCGAACCCGAGCAACGCCGCCAGCGCAGAGGAGATCGAGCGGGGTGAGAGCGATCTTCTGACTCAGGACACTAGCCCGGATTTCTCACCACGTCCTGCGGCGGTCGCGCCAACGCGCTCGGAGCGGCGTTGTTGGATTCGGAAGCGATCCTCGCTGACCTTGCAGGTCACCTCCGGTCGATTCCGGTGCAACGCCTTGCTCCGCACGCGCTGACGCGACCTCGCGGCGAACGTGGTGAGAAATCCGGGCTAGCCGCCCGTGGCGAAATTGCTTCGAGTCAGAAAGTTGCCCGTTCGCGTCGGAGCAAGGAGCGAGACCGCAGGCGAATCCTCGCGATTCGCCGAGGATCGAGCGACGCCGCGCCGGCGTGAACGGGGCCGCTTTCGGACCGAATGACTTTCGCCACGGGCTGCCCGCAGGTCGAACGGCGCGTCTGAACCCGTCCTTTCGCGGCGCGCGTCAACGCGCGTCGTCGGCGACGCGCAGGAACGCGCACTTCAAGTAGCGGCTCTCCGGCAGCGTCAGCAAGAACGGATGGTCCGGCGCGGCGCCGGCGAGCTCGGCCTGGAACACGTCGCGCTCGGCGTGCGCAGCCGCGCTCCGCAGGTACTCGACGAAGCCTTCGGCGGTCACGTTGTACGAGCACGACGCCGAGACGACCCACCCGCCCGGCGCCGCGAGCCGCAGCGCGCGCGAGTTGAGCTCGATGTAGCCGCGCGCCGCACCCGCGATCTCGCGCCGGCTCTTCGCGAACGCGGGCGGATCGACGACGACGAGGCCATAGCTCTCGCGCGCGTCGGCGCGCCGGCGCAAATCGTCCATGCAGTTCGCGCGCACGAACGACACGCGATCCTCGACTCCATTGCGGCGCGCGTTCGCCAAGACGCGCACTCCCGCCGCTTCCGATTGATCGACGCACACGACCGAGCGCGCGCCGGCCAGCGCCGCACGCACACCAAAGAGCCCGTCGTACGAGAACGCGTCCAGGACGTCCACGCCCGCGGCGAGCGCGGCCGCGCGGCGGCGATTCTCGCGTTGATCGAGGTAGTGGCCGGTCTTGTGCCCGGCGAGCACGTCGACCTCGTACACGAGCCCGTCCTCGCGCACGACGAGCTCGGGCGGCAACGTCCCGCGCACGATCTCGACGCGCTTCTCGAGCTCTTCGAGGCGACGCACGGCGCTGTCCGAGCGGTCGACGACGCACTCGACTTCGAACGGCAGGAGCTCGTCGAAGAGCTCGACCGCGAGCGCGCGCATGCGTTCCGAGCCTTGCGTGCCCGATTGCAGCACGAGCACGCGTGCATAGCGATCGACGACGAGGCCGGGCCAGCCCTCCGCGTCGCCCGCGAGCAAACGGCACGCGCCGTCTTCGGCGAGGTATCCGCTCTTCGCGCGCCATGCGATCGCGCGCGCGAGGCTCGCGACGAAGTCGCCGCGCTCCGGCGGGCTCGAGCCGCGCGAGATCATCCGCACCGCGATGCGAGAAGCGCGGCTAGACGACCCGAAGCCGAGCGTTCGCCCGTGCGCGTCCTCGACGCGCACGAGCGCGCCCGGGAGCGCGTCGAAACTCTTCAGGTCGTCGCGGAACACCCACGGATGTCCGGTCGCGAGCCAACGCCGTCCCTTGCCGCTGACGACGGCCAGGCCGAGATCGCGCCCCACGTCGATCGGAGGCTCGCTCACGGTCCGACCAACTCGCGGAAGCGCGGGTCGTCGCGCAGCGCGTCGAGATCCGGGTCCGTGCGCGCCCACTCGCGCTGCTTCTGCAAGGCGCCGGGCGTGTCGCGGTTCTCCTCGAACTCGCGCCGCAAGAACACGAACGCGAGCTCCTTCTCGCCGAGCAGTGCCCACGTGCACGCCATGTTGTAGTGCGTCGATGGCGACGGCGTGACGCCCGCGAGCAGCGTGCGCGCTTCGGCCGCGCGGCCGCCGCGTGCGCGGTAGCAGGCGAGCAGCACGCGCATGAAATCGTCCTGCGACAGTGCGTACGCGCGCTCGAAGTACGCGGTGGCCTTCACCGGATCCTTCTGCTTGACGTTGGCGTTGACCGCCAGGCTCACGAGCGCGCCGCGCCGCAAGATCCGCACGCGCAGGAGCCCGCCCTCGCGCACGCCTTGCTTGGCGAGCAAGTCCTCGATCGCTTGCAGGCGCTCGAGCGCCTTGACGAGCTCGGTCTCCGCGCGCTCGGGCTCATCGCCTTGCGTGTACGTGGCGCCGATCGCCATCTCGATCTCGGCTGCGAGCTCGAGCCCGCCGACGTATCGCGCCGTGAGACCGCTCGCCTCGAGGTCCGCACGCATGCGCAACGCGAGCGCGCGCGCTTCTTCGATGCGGCCCTCGTCGGTCAAGTCGCGCGCGAGGTCGAGCGCCGCCGGCGACGGGAAGATCGGCTTCAAGAGCGGCAGCTCGGTTTCGTCCGCGAACGACGCGCCGAAGTCGCGCAGCGCGTAGCGGATCTCCTCGATGCGCTGCAAGAGATCGAAGTCGAGCGCGGACGGATCGCGCTGGAGCGTCGCGGCGAGCTCGGTCTCCAAACGATCGCGCTGCCGATCGAGCGCGTCGAACTGCGCGTACTGCAGCGCGCGCGCGAGCGGCCGGCGCTGAGGGTCGAGGACGGGATTGCAGAGCGGCGGCGGCACGTCGGGCCAGGGCTCGAAGCCCGGCAGAGTGGCCGGCGCGACGCTCGCGAGCGCGCGCAAGAGCATCCGTCGCGCGTTCAACCGGCGCTCCGTCGGCCAGTGTGCGAGGCGCGCGTTCTCGAGGATCGCGACGTACGGCGAGAGCTCGGCCCCGAGCACGTCCCACGCCGAGCCGCTGTCGCGATCACCGTCCCAGCGCGAGATCATCGTCTCGAGTTCGAGCGCGTGCGCGCGCACGGCGTGCGCGAGCAAGTGCGGGTACGTGTCCTCGAGCAGCTGCGCGACGGATGCATCGGCGCTCTCGGCGGCGGACTTCTCCTCCGGCACCACGCGCGCGATGCGCGTGAGCGCCACGGTGAGCTCGGCCGTCGCGCGCAGAGCGAGCCAGGCCTCGTGCCGCTCGCGCTGGTCCCGCGTCGCGCGGTCGAGACGCTCCGCCAGCGCGCCTTCGCAGATCGCGATCGTCTCCGCGAGCGCGGCGTGCGGATCACTCGCGCCGGCGAGCTCGGCCGTCGCGCGCAAGAGTGCGGCGCGCGCGCGCCACAGTCGCCCGTCATCGGAAAGCGGATCACCGGCCGCGCTCGCGAGGGCCTCGGCGACACGCACCGCGGCTTGCGCGTCGCCGTCGAGCAGCAGCGCGAGCCGCCCGGCTTGGAAGCCCGCGACGCGCGCGTCGACCCCGTCTTGCTGGAATCCCGCGAGCACTGCTTGCACGCGCGCGCCGTCGCCGAGCTGGCCGATGCGGCGCAGCAGCGCGTCGAAAGCGGCCGTGCCCGCGCGTGCGAGCGTCGGATCGCGATCGCGCAACGCGACGAGGATCGGCGCGCGCTGGCCGCGGCTCGTGCCACCGTCGCGCTGATCGGCGATGTTCTTCGCATACCCGAGGAGCAGCACGCCGAGCACGTCGGCGGCCTCGCGCGCGCGCACCGCGCTCGCGCCGAGGCCGCTCGTCACGCGGCGCGCGACGATCGACGCGGCGTGCGGACTGCGCGCGAGCTCGCTCGCCGCGAGCACACGCTCGGTTCGCGGCAGCGCGTCGAAGTTCGCGTCGAGCGCGCTCCACGATTCCGTGCGATCGAGATCCGCCAGGGCGCGGATCGCCGCCGCGCGCACCGTGGACGAAGGATCGGCGGCAGCGAGCTGCGCGAGCGCGCGCGCGCGACTCGCGAGGTCGGCGTCCGAGAGATCCGCACGCGCGAGAAACAGGACGAGCTCCGCGCGCACGTGCGCGGAAGGATCCGCGAGCACGCGCAAGACCTCGGGCAGCACGCCAGCGTCGCCCGCGGTGCGCACGATCCACGCGCGCTGGCGCCGCGCGGCGAGCGGCGCGACGTCGAAGCGCTCGAGCGCGACGCGCGCTGCAACGCGACCGAGAGCGGCGAGTGCTTGCAGCTCGCCCTCGTCGCAACCGTCTGCACGTGACTCGCACTCGGCGAGAGCACGGCGCGCGGCAGCTTCGTCCGCGGCGGCGACTCCGCTCGCGAGCACGATCGAGACGGCCACGAGCGCACGCGAGACGAAGTGGGAGAGCGTGCTCATGGCGCTGGGATCCAAAGAGAGCGCGCGCTCACGCGTCGCTCGAGTCTCCGTCGGCGCGGACCAGGGTCTTCGCGCGCCGCGCCTCGAACACTTTGCGCGAGAGGCCGAGCTGGCGCGCGGCCGCGGCCACGTTGCCGGAGTTCTCGCGCAACGCGACATCGAGCAGCGCGCGCTCGAGCTCCAACAGGCCCAGCCCGTGCGCGAGCGCCTGCTTCGCCAACCGCTCGCCCATGCCATCGACCGCCTCGCCGAGGAAATCGAACGCACCCGCGTCGATCGGCGCGCCGCGATCGGCCGACAGGACGAGCACGCGCTCGATCGCGTTCTCGAGCTCGCGCAGATTGCCCGGCCACGGGTGCGCGCGCAGCCGCTCGATGGCGGCCGGGGTCAGCGCGCGTTCCGGCGTGCGCGACCGGGCGCACGCGCGGGCGAGGAAGTGCTGCGCGAGCGGCCCGATGTCCTCCGCGCGCTGGCGGAGCGGCGGCGTGGTCAAGGTCACGACCGCGAGCCGGAAATACAGGTCCTCCCGGAAGCGGCCTGCGCGGACTTCCGCCGCGAGGGGGCGGCTCGTCGTGGTGATCACGCGCAGATCGAGAGGAATACTGCGCTCGGATCCGATCGGCTCGACGGTGCGCTCCTGCAGCACGCGCAGGAGTTTCGTCTGGATGTCTTGCGCCAGGCCATCGATCTCGTCGAGCACGATCGTCCCGCCGTTCGCGCGCAAGAAGCGTCCCGGACGCGCGCGCACGGCTCCCGTGAACGCGCCCGCTTCGTGTCCGAAGAGCTCGGCCTCGATCAGGGTCGGGCTGAGCGTGCCGAGCGGGACTTCGACGTAAGGGCCCGCGGCACGACGACCTAGCGCGTGGATGCGCTGGGCGGCGTGGTTCTTTCCGCTCCCGTTTTCGCCCTCGATCACGACCCCGATGTCGGCCGCGGCGACGCGCTCGAGCTCGCTCTCGAGCCGGCGACATGCGGCGCTACTTCCGACGAACGGCTTGCCGAGCAGCGCGCGTTGATGAGCCTGATCCACGGAAAGTCGAAGGCGAATCGAACCGCACGGAGGTGCGATCCTCGGAATCGGAGTCCGAGCTCCGGTTGACTGTCTCTACCCTATATATCAGAATCCCTGGCCCCTCATCGTCGGGGGGCGAGGACGCCGCACGAGTCGACAGAAGCGGGGCAACCCGCTTCTCTGCATATATTTAACCCCCCAAGCCCAACGCATGAATCCCGAAGACGTGCTGCGGATGATCGAGATCATCCACCACGAGAAGGACATCCCCAAGGAAGTGATCTTCCGGGCGATGGAAGAGTCACTTGCGGCCGGAGTGCGCAAGCGGCTTGGCGTCGGCGAAGACCTCAAGGTGCGCATCGACCGCAAGAGCGGTGAGATCGCCATGGAGGACGACGAAGGGGAATACGAGCTCGACATGGCCGACCTCGGCCGCATCGCCGCGCAAACGGTGAAGCAGGGCCTGATGCAACGCCTGCGTGAAGCCGAGCGCGACGTCCTCTTCGAAGAATACGAGACGCGCGTCGGCCAGCTCGTGAACGGCGTCGTGCAGCGCTTCGAAGGCGACTACCTCGTGATCAACCTCGGCAAGGTCGAGGCCTATCTCTCGAAGGAAGACCGCGTCAAGGGCGAGACGTTCAACCCCGGCGACCGCATCCGCGCGATCATCGTCGAGGTCCGCAAGGACGGCTCGCGCGTCAAGATCCTCCTGTCGCGCACGCACCCCGACCTCGTGCGCCGCCTGTTCGAGCTCGAAGTGCCCGAGATCGCCGACGGCATCATCGAGATCAAGCGCGTCGTCCGCGAGCCGGGTTACCGGACGAAGATGGCCGTGCAGTCGCAGGATCCGAAGATCGACAGCATCGGCGCGTGCGTCGGCGTGCGCGGCTCGCGCATCAAGGCCGTCATCGACGAGCTGCGCGGCGAGCGCATCGACATCATCAAGTGGAGCGATTCGCTCGAGACCTTGATCATGAACGGCCTCAAGCCGGCGACGATCCACCTCGACAACATCTACCCCGACGTCGACAGCCACTCGGCCATCGTCATCGTCGACGAAGACCAACAGTCGCTCGCGATCGGCAAGAAGGGCCAGAACGTTCGACTGGCCAGCCGGCTGTGCGGCTGGGAGATCGACATCAAGACGCGCCAGGAGTTCGAAGCGGACTCGCGCGGTCGCGGCTTCCCGAGCGACGGGTCGTCACCGAACGACGCGCCGCCCGGTGACGCGACGGACGAAACCGGTGGCGACGGCCCGGCGTCCGACGACGAGCCAGATGCCGGAGAGTCCGCTGGCTCTCCGCAAGGCGAAACGTCCTCGATCCGCGCGAGCGCGGAGAGCTGACCGCCCTCCACCCGACTTCCTCTTCCCGTTCGAGAATCGCCCAAACCATTGAGCCAGAAGAAGCGCATCCACGACCTCGCCAAGGAATTCGGCATGCCGGCCGCGGAGCTGGTCAAGAAGCTCCAGGACCGCGGCTTCCCCGTGAAGGGGTCGATGACCACGATCGATCAGTTCCAGGAGCTGCAGATCCGCGGGATGTTCGAGGCCGAGGGTCTCGTCAAGGAAACGGGCGCCGACACCTCGGCTTCCGCCGTGACCAGTGGCGTGATCGTCCGCAAGAAGAAGAAGCTCACGCCCACGACCTCCGACGTCGAGCTCGAGAGAGTGGCGCCGGAACCCGAGCGTCGACCCGAGCCCGCCGCCGCGACGCCCGCTCCCGTCGCTCACGTGGAACTGCACGAGCCCGTGGAGACTCCCCCCGCGCCGTTCGAGATCGCGCTCGACGCGCCGCCGACCCCGATCGAATTCCACCAGCCCGAGCCAGAGCTCGAAGTCGCCGCCGACGCGCACTTCGAGCCGGTGCAAGTTTCCCAGGCCGAGATCGCCTCGCCGGCCGAAGCACCGGTCGCGAGCCTGCACGAGAGCACGTCCGCGCCCGCCGCTCCCCTCATCGAGGAGGAAGTCGCCCCGTTCGCTGGCTCGGGCACCGGGTCCGGGATCATCCAGCCGGCGCCGACGCGCCGCCTCGGTAAGGTCGTCGGCTTCATCGATCTTTCCAAGATCAAGAGCAACGTCGCGAAGAAGCCCGAGTCGCGCCGGCTGCGCTCGAAGGACGACGTCGCACCGAACGTGCAGCCGACGCTCGGCCACGACAAGAAGCGCGCGCTCGTGCGCGGCGACCGCGGCGCGCGTGGCACGCTCTCCGCGGGCCAGCTGCGCGAGCGCGAGGCCGGCCGATTCCTGCGCCGTCGCGGACCGACGCCCGCGGGCGCTCCCGGACCCGGTGGTCCGCGCCCCTCGCGCGGCATGCGCACCGAAACGGGGGCGTCCCCGTACTCGGGCAACAAGCTCAAGATCGATCTGCCGATCACGGTCAAGAAGCTCGCCGACAAGCTGTCGGTCAAGACGAACGAGCTCATCACCATGGCGATCCAGCGCCTCGGGATGGACTTGTTCAAGGTCAACATCAACTCGCTGCTCGACGAGGATTCGGCCGTGCTGCTCGCACACGAGTTCGGCGTCGAGCTCGAGGTCGCGCGGGAAATCGAGGCCGAACAGGCGCTGATCGGCGAGATCCAGAAGAAGCGCAAAGGCATCGAGGACGACAGCCTCGTGCTGCGCCCGCCGACCGTCGCGTTCCTCGGCCACGTCGACCACGGCAAGACGACGCTGATCGACACGATCCGACAGTCGCGCGTCGCCGCCGGCGAAGCGGGCGGTATCACGCAGCACGTCGGCGCCTACCAGGTCGAGACGCAGAAGGGCCACAAGCTCACGATCCTCGACACGCCGGGCCACGCCGCATTCACGGCGATGCGCTCGCGCGGCGCACGCGCGGTCGACATCGTCGTCCTCGTCGTCGCCGCCGACGACGGCCCGATGCCGAGCACGGAAGAAGCGCTCGCGCACGCACGCGCCGCGAAGGTGCCCGTCGTCGTCGCGCTGACGAAGATGGACAAGGCCGAAGCGAACCCGCAACGCGCGATGGAAGCGCTCGCGCGGCTCGAGCTGAACCCCGAGGAATGGGGCGGGCACACGGCGTTCATCAAGGTCAGCGCCGTCAAGAACCAAGGCATTCAAGAGCTGCTCGAGCGCGTGTTCCTCGAGAGCGAAGTGCTCGAGCTCAAGAGCCACCCGAAGGGCCCGGCGCAAGGCGTCGTGCTCGAAGCCGAGGTCAGCGAAGGCAAGGGCATCGTCGCGCACCTGCTCGTGCAGGACGGCACGCTCAATCGCGGCGACGTGATCCTCGCGGGCGAAGGCTACGGCAAGGTGCGCTCGATGCACGACGACCGCAACAAGTCGGTCGAGTTCGCGCCGCCGTCGATGCCGGTCGAAGTGTCGGGCCTGTCGGCTCTGCCCGGCATCGGCGAACGCTTCTACGTGATCGACGATCTCGCCAAGGCGAAGGAAGTGGCCGAGGAGCGCGAGCGCAAGAACCGCGCGATGTCTCTCACCGAGCGTCGCTCCGTCAGCGCCGAGACGCTGCTCAAGGTCGTCGCCGACCAGTCGAAGCACATGATCAACCTGGTCGTGCGCGCCGACGTGCAAGGCTCGGCCGAAGTGCTCAAGAGTTCGCTCGCCGAGCTCACGCACCCCGAAGTCGAGGTCAAGGTGCTCTTCGCCGGCGTCGGAGCCGTCACGGAGAGCGACGTGCTGCTCGGCTCGAGCAGCACCGCGACGATCATCGCGTTCAACGTCGGCGTGAACGACAAGGCGCGCGTCGCCGCCGATCGGCTCGGCCTCGAGATCCGTCACTACGAGGTGATCTACGAGCTGCTCGACGAGATCCGCGCGATGATGGAAGGCTCGCTGTCGCCCCAGGTCTCGGAAGAAATCACCGGCCACGCCGAGGTGCGCGCGCTCTTCAAGTCTTCGAAGGTCGGCAACATCGCCGGCTCGCACGTCATCGACGGCGCGCTCACACGCGACAGCAAGATCCGCGTGAAGCGCGGCAACGCCGTGGTGTTCACCGGTCTGCTCGCTTCGCTGCGGCGCGAGAAGGACGACGCCAAGGAAGTCCGCGAAGGCTTCGACTGCGGAATCGTCGTCAAGGACTACGACGCGATCCAAGTCGGCGACGTCGTCGAGGCGTACAAGATCGTCAAGACGCGCCGCACGCTCGGCGACCGCGCGAAGGCCTGACGCACGGCCGCCGAGCCGTCGAACGAGCCGCGATGGCCAACCCGCGTACGATCGCCCGTCTCGCGGCGCGCATCCACGAGCGCGCCGCGCACTGCTTGCAGTTCGAGGTCGCCGATCCCCGCGCGTCCTTCATCACGATCACGAAGGTCGAGCTCTCGGAGGATCTCTCCGTCGGCAAGATCTACTACTCCGTGCTCGGCTCGGCCGCGGACAAGAGCAAAGCCGAGCACATGCTGAAGTCCGCGGCGGGCTTCATCCAAAGGCAAGTGAGCGGCGTGCTCTCGATGCGCCGCATGCCCAACCTGCGCTGGTACTACGACGAGTCGATGGAGCGCGCGGCCGACATGGATCAATTGATCCGCAAGGCGCGCGAACGCGACCGCGCGATCAATCCGTCGTTGCCGGAAGTCGACGCGATCGAGACTGCGCCCGCCGCGCCGCCCGCGTTCGGCGGCGGCCTCGACGACGAGGACGCGGACGAAGACGACGAGGGCGAGCTGGGCGAAGCGCTCGACGACGACGAAGACGAATCGGGCGAGAGCGATCGCGAGCCGCGCTGAAAGCACGACGATGCTGCGCTATCTCTTCTCCGAGCTCTTCCAGAAAGGCAAACGAGCCATGTTGAAAATCGGCGACACGGCGCCCGCATTCGAGGCGACCGATCACACGGGCAAGAAGATCAAGCTCGCGGACTTCGCGGGCAAGCGCATCGTGCTGTGGTTCTATCCGAAGGCCGACACGCCCGGGTGCACGAAGGAAGCGTGCGGCTTCCGCGACAACACGCCCGCGTATCAAGGCAAAGACGTCGAGATCCTCGGCGTCTCGTTCGACACGCCCGCGGAGAACAAGGCGTTCGCCGACAAGTTCAAGCTGAAGTACCGCCTGCTCTCGGACACCGACCGCAAGATCGGCATCGCGTACAAAGCGGCCGACAACGCGAGCGACAAGTACGCCAAGCGCTACACGTACGTGATCGGTGCGACGGGCAAGATCGAGCAAGCGATCGATACGAAGGATCCGGCGAACCAAGCGGCGGACCTCTTGAAGAGCGTCTGACGCAGGTCAAATGCGGCGGGTGAGCTTCCGCGTTCGCCGCGTGCGCGCTGCTCGCGAGCTCGTGCTTCAGCGCGAGCGTGGTCTCGAATCTGCGCAAGGGCGACGAGACGGCGAGCGTCGAGCGCGCGATCCGCACCGCGGACGGCGGGCTCGACATCGATCTCGCGCACGTGATGACCGTCTGGGGCAAGCAGGACGTGACGTTGAGGCTCGACCCCGCGGAGCTCGACCGAGTGCTCGCCACGCCGGTGGATGAGCGAACGAAGCCGTCGGACTTGACGCGCCTCGTCCTCCCGCGCGGCCGACTGATCGAGCGCGACGAAGAGGACTGCGAATCGGATGGCGAGGACGCCGGCTCGCTCCCCGTCGACGAGCGCACACCGGCGCACTGGCTCGACCCCCTGTCGGCTCCGAGCCCGCATTTTTCACCACGTCCGTCGCGAGGTTGCGCCAGCGCGCTCGGAGCTAGGCGTTGCATCGGAATCGACCGGAGGTGACCTGTTAGGTCACCGAGGATCGATTCGGATCCAACAACGCCGCTCCGTGCGAGTTGGCGCAACCGCAGCAGGGCGTGGTGAGAAATGCGGGCGAGCGCGAATCTGCGCGTCACGTACTGTCGCGATCACCCGGACGCCGCTCGCGGCGTGAGCTCGCTCGCTCTGCTGCTCGAGAGCGCCGAGCACACGCCGGCGCGCGCTGGCGTGACCGAGTTCGAGCGCCACAGCCACGGGCCATGGCGCACCCTGGGTTGGCTGACGCTCGGGATCGCGGCAGACGTCGCGATCGTCCTGGTGATCGCTGCGCTCTGAACCGCTCGCGGAGATCGAGCTCGCGCGCAACCACGCGCAACGCAGCGGGTCTAGGAGCTGGCGGTAGATTGAGACCCCCGTCGCGCGCCATGCCTCTCACCCACTTCCACCCCACCGTCCAACGTTGGTTCGCCGAGCATCTCGGCGCGCCGACGCGACCGCAGGCGGAAGGCTGGCCGCATATCGCGGCGGGCAAGCACGTCCTCATCGCGGCTCCGACAGGCACAGGCAAGACGCTCGCCGCATTCCTGTGGTCGATCGACGGCTTGCTGCGGCGCCCCACTGACCTCGGGGCGCTCGAGGACCGGACGCACGTGCTCTACGTCTCGCCGCTGCGCGCCCTGTCGAACGACGTGAAGAAGAATCTCGAGCGCCCGCTCGCCGAGATTCGCGCGCTCGATCCCGCACTGCCCGAAGTGCGCGTGCTCGTGCGCACCGGCGACACGACGGCGACGCAGCGCGCGCAGATGGTGAAGCGACCGCCGCATGTACTGGTCACGACGCCCGAGTCACTCTACATCCTTCTGACGAGCGAGAGTGGGCGCCGAATGCTCGCCACCGTGTCGACGGTGATCGTCGACGAGATCCACGCCGTCGCGCGCGACAAGCGCGGCAGCCACCTCGCACTCTCGCTCGAGCGCCTCGACCACTTGTGCCGCACGCACCGCCGATCGCCGTGTGCGGCGGACGCGCCAGCGTCGAGTGACGCGATCGCGGAAGCACACGGCGGCGGCACTCCCCAGCGCCCCCAAAGAATCGGCCTGTCGGCCACCGTCAACCCGCTCGAATCCGTCGCGCGCCTCCTGTGCGGCACGGATCGTCCGTGTGAGATCGTCGACGCGGGGCACCTGCGTGGCATGGACATCGACGTCGTCGTTCCCGACACGCCGCTGTCGGCCGTGTGCAGCCACGAGCAATGGGGCGAGCTGTACACGAAGATGGCGGCACTCGTGCGCGCGCACAAGACGACGCTCGCGTTCGTCAGCACGCGCAAGCTCGCGGAGCGACTCGCGGCGCGCCTCACCGACGAGCTCGGCGCCGGCAAGGTCGCGTGTCACCACGGCAGCCTTTCGAAGGAGACGCGTCTCGACGCCGAGAACCGCCTGAAGAACGGCGAGCTCGCGGTGCTCGTCGCGACCGCGTCGCTGGAGCTCGGCATCGACATCGGCGACGTCGATCTCGTGCTGCAGATCGGCAGCCCGCGCTCGATCGCGACGCTGCTCCAGCGCGTCGGCCGTGCCGGTCACGGCGTCGCGCGCACGCCGAAGGGGCGCCTCTTTCCGCTCACACTCGACGAAGCGCTCGAGGCGGTCGCGCTCGTGCGCTCGCTGAAGCAGCGCGTGCTCGACAAGACGCCCGCGCCGCCGGCCGCGCTCGACATCCTCGCGCAGCAGATCGTCGCCGCGTGCGCGGCCGAAGATTGGAGCGCAGACGCGCTCTTCGCGCTGTTCCGGCGCGCGTCGCCGTACGGCGCGCTCACGCGCGTGGACTTCGACGCGATCGTCGCGCTGCACACGCGCGGGCGCACGGCTCTCCTGCACGCGGACGGCGTCGGCGGGCGCCTCATGGGCACCAAGCGCGCGCGCCTCGCCGCGATCACGTCCGGCGGCGCGATCCCCGACAACGCCGACTACCGGGTCGTGCTCGAACCCGAGAACACGTTCGTCGGCACTCTCAACGAAGACTTCGCGATCGAGTCGAGTCGCGGCGACATCTTCCAGCTCGGCAACACGTCGTGGCAGATCGTCAAGGTCGAGCCCGGTGTCGTGCGCGTGATCGACGCGCGTGGAGAGCCGCCGACGGTGCCCTTCTGGCTCGGCGAGGCACCGTCGCGCACCGATGAGCTGTCGCGCGCGATCGGAGAGGTGCGCGAGAACGGCGGCGACACGCAGTGGACGATGCGCGAGACCGGCCTCGGCCGCGAGGTCGCCGAGCAAGTCGCGGAGTACCTGCAAGCCGCGCGCGCGGCGCTCGGCGCGATGCCGAGCACGGGTTGCATCGTGCTCGAGCGCTTCTTCGACGAGAGCGGTGGCCAGCAGCTCGTCGTCCACAGCCTGTTCGGCAGCCGCGTCAACCGCGCGCTCGGCCTCGCGTTGCGCAAGCGCTTCTGCCGCGGCTTCGGATTCGAGCTGCAGGCTGCGGCGAACGAGGAAGCGATCGTGATCTCGCTGGGGCAACAGCACTCGTTCGAGCTCGAGGACGTCTTCCGCTACCTCGATTCGAAGGGCGCGCGCGACTTGCTCGTGCAAGCGCTCTTGCCGGCACCGATGTTCACGACACGCTGGCGATGGAACGTCGGCCGCTCGCTGCTCTTGCCGCGCATGATCGGCGGCAAAGCGATCCCGCCGCCGATTCGGCGCATGCGCGCGGAGGACTTGCTCGCGCGCGCGTTCCCGCAAGCGATCGCGTGCGGCGAGACGTTGCCGCCGGGCGACATCCCCGTGCCCGAGGATCATCCGATCGTGCGGCAGACGATCGAGGACTGTTTGCGCGAGGCGATGGATGTCGACGGCTTCCTCGCTCTCGTGCGCGCGCTCGAGCGCGGCGAGCTCGTGACGCGCGCGATCGACACGAGCGAACCGTCGCCGCTCGCGCACGGAATCCTCGCGGCGCAGCCGTACGGATTCCTCGACGACGCGCCGCTCGAGGAGCGGCGCACGCAGGCCGTGCGTGCGCGCCGCAGCCTCGCGCCGCGCGACGCGGACGAGATCGGGGAGCTCGATCCCGCGGTGATCGAACGCGTGCGCGAAGAAGCCTGGCCCGCGCCGGAGGACGCCGAGGAGCTGCACGAGTCGCTCCTGTGGATGGGCTTCGCGACCGACGCGGAGTGCGAGCCCTGGCGCGCGTGGATCGACGAGCTCGCGCACGCGCGCCGTGCGGAGCGCGTCGGCGATCGTTGGTTTGCCGCGGAGGCGCCGCGCGCCGGCAAAGACGTGCTGCGCGGCCGCCTGGAAGCGCTCGGCCCGGTCGACGCCGACGATCCGTTGATCCGCGAGTTCGCGCTCGAGGTGCGCGAGCTCGAAGCCGAAGGCGCGGTGCTCGCGACGCGCATCGCCGGTCGTGCGGCATGGTGTGATCGGCGCCTGCTCGCACGCATCCACCGCGCGACGCTCGAGAAGCTGCGCGCCCAGGTCCAAGCGGTGAGCGCCGCCGACTTCCTGCGCTTCGCGAGTGGCTGGCAGCACGCGACACCGCGCACGCAGCTCGAAGGACCGCGCGGTGTCGCGGCGGTCGTCGAGCAGCTCGCGGGTCACCACGCGCCGGCGGAAGCCTGGGAACGCTCGATCCTCCCCGCGCGCGTGCGCGGTTACCGCACGAGCTGGCTCGACGGCCTCTCGCTCACGGGCGAGATCGCGTGGGGACGGCTCGTCGGCGCTGGCCGCGCACCGGCGCGCTCGATCCCGGTTGCACTCTTCCTGCGCCGCGACGCGCCAACGTGGATGCGCTTGCGCGGCGAGCGCGAGCAGACGGAGCTGTCCGAGTCCGCGCGCGCGGTGCTCGCGCAGCTCGAAACGAGCGGCGCGCAATTCCACTCCGATCTCGCGCGCGCAGCGGGCTTCTTGCCGTCGCAGCTCGACGCTGCGCTGACCGAGCTCGCAGGCGCTGGCCTTGCAACTTGCGACACGTTCAGTGGACTGCGCAGCCTGTTCGCTCGCGCTCGAGCACAGCGCCGCCGCAGTCGCATCGAAGCGCCGACGGGGCGCTGGAGCCTGCTGTCGCCGTCGGCTGTCGCGCACGCAGGCAGCCTCGATGCGCACGACGTCGAGTTCGTCGCGCGCGCGCTCCTCGCCAAGTACGGCATCGTGTTCAAACGCCTGCTACTCCGCGAGCGCGTGGTCGTGCGGTGGTGGGATCTCTTGCGCGCGTTTCGCCGCATGGAAGCGCGCGGCGAGATCCATGGTGGACGCTTCGTCGCGGGCTTCCACGGCGAGCAGTACGCGCTGCCGCAGGCCGTGCGCGAAGTGCGAGCGGCCCGCGAGCGAGAGGGCGAGACGCCGCCGCACTTCGCCGCGGCGGACCCGCTGAACCTCGCCGGGATCTTGGCGAGCGAACCGCGCGTGCCGTGCACCGCGCGCCTTGCGCCCAGCGCGGTCCTCCGCCCGTAGCGCCCGCGTGCGGCGCGTCCTCGCGTAGCACGCATCAAAGGACGGCGCGTCCTCGCGTAGCACGCATGCAACGACGGCGGAGACCCGTGTCGACTGCCGTGCGCTGACTGTGTCGCGCAGTTTGCCTTTGGTTTTCGATCGCATTGGCGTGGATGCGACACCAAGTCCTCGCCGTCTCGATGTCCGCGCGAGGGTCGTCGCAGTCACGCCAATGCGATCGAAAACCAAAGGCAAACTGCGCGACACAGTCAGCGCAACGCAGCCGACCCGGGTCCCCGCCGTTTAATGCGCTCCGGCCGGGGGTCCGGCCGGAGCGCTGGTGGCGCTGGCGTAGTCGCCTACGAGCAACCCGACACCAGGATCGTGGAACAGCTCGAAGTTCGCGCGCGCCGCAAGATCGCGCGAAGGATCGGCGACCTCGGTCACGAGCTGGTTGAGGAGCGCGCCCGCGAGCATTCCGGCGATGCCGCCTTGGTTGCCATCATTCGAGCTCGCGACGGTCGATCGCTCGCCGCGCCAAATCTCCGCGCCGCTGCTGACATCGACGAGCCGCGCCTCCATCGCTACGACCGTGCTCGAATCGATCACGTTGTAGCGCGTGCCCCAATCGGTGAGAGTCACGTACAGCACGGCGTCGGCGCCGAACACTTCGTCGATCTTCGCCAGAGACACGTCGTGCATCTCGCCCGCGGTCGGAAGCCCGTTCTCCTTCATCATCGCGTCGACCATCGCGACGGGGAACACGTAGTAGCCGCGCTCCGTGAGTGGGCGCGTCACCGTTGCGAGCCAGCCGTAGGGCGCTCCCGCTTCCGGAGTTCGATCGAGTGGCGGCAACACCAGGATCGATCTCGGCATGTGCTCGCGATAGAGACCGTAGTCGTACTTCGACGGAGTCGTGCCACAGCCGGCCGACACGATCGTGGACACGAACGTCACCTGCAACCACCAGCGCTGCGCGCTCATGTCTCCATCCTCCGCAGCACCCCATCGATGAACTTGGCGCTCTCCGGATAGAGCGCCTTCTCCGCTTCGAACTCGAGGCGTGCAGAATCCGGATTCCCGCTCAGCGCGTAGAGATAGCCGAGGTGCGCGTGCATGCCCGGCGACGGACGGCGGCCTTCGATGCGCTGTTTCTCGATCTCGCCCGACAGCGCGCGAATCTCGTCCGCGAGCACGAGCAGCTCCCCCGTGCAGATGCGGTACGTCGACTCTTCGTAGTGGCCCCACTTGTACAGATCGGGGCTGCTCTCGCATGCGCTCGTCGGGAGCAGCACGGCACCGGCGATGAACCACGCAGGCTTCATGGCTTCTTCACCGGGCTCCACTCGCCGCGCTCGAGCGCTTCGACGAGCTTGTTGACCGCCTCCGTGACGGAGAGATTGAGCACTTTGCCGTTGAGCGTGGAGTCGTAGCCGCTCGAGCTGCCGAAGCCGAGCACTTCACGGTCCTTCAGCTCGTACTCGCCTGCGCCTTGCACGGAGTAGACGATCTGCGACGTCCGCACGTCGACGACGTTGAGCGAGACGACCGAATACGCCTGTTGCTTCTTGCCGCGGCCGCCGATGCCGAAGAGCTGCTCGTCGCTCGTCGTCTTGCGGCCGAACTCCGTCACCTCGCCCGTGACGACGACCTCGGCGCCCGTGAGCGTCTGCTCGGTGCCGGAGATCTGACTCTCCTGCTGGATTTCGTCCATGTTGTCACGGTCGACGAGATTGAATCGGCCGGACTGCGACAAGTGCGTCTTCAAGATCGTCTTCGCTTGGTTGCCGAGCCGATCGGGACCTTCGGAGAAGATGCCCCGCATGTACGGCGACGCATTCGCGAACTTGCCGATCACGAGTACGTGCTTCGGACCGCTGTACGCGGAGCGATACGTCGCGACGGATTCCTTCTCGACGGTGCGATGACCTTCTTCCGCCGCGCAGGCGGGCAACAGGCACGCGACGAACGCGAGAGCAGAGACGAACGGCTTCATGTGCTTCCTCCTCTAGGGTCGCTCACTCTAGCAGCCCGTTGTGAAAGCGCTTCGCGCGCGAAAGTGGCTCGCTCGCGCCGGAGCAAGAAGCGCGACCGCAGCCGGACGTGGTGAGAAATGCAGGCTAGTGTCCTGAGTCAGAAGTTCGCTCTCACCAAGCTCGATCTCCTCCGCGCTGGCGGCGTTGCTCGGGTTCGGAAACCTGACAGGTTGCCTGCACCCTCGCGCCT
>JBJXHG010000120.1:0-38201 GCA_046160865.1 Planctomycetota bacterium
ACGCCTCGATCCCGAGCATCGCAAGCGCAACTGTCCACGGCGGTCGTTCAAGCCCCGGTCACGATGGGGACCTCGTGGACGCGTGATCGGCCAGGTCAACACGGCGCAACTGCGCTAATGGCATTGCCCGTTGCGGCTGCCTGCGCCCGACTGGATCTCGGCAGCTTGCCTCGGGTTCGCAACTGCCTTGGCGAGGCGCCGACATCGAGTCGCGTCGGCTCGCCGGCATGCACGTCGGTCCACCCGTCGCGCGCAGGCGCGCCGGCCGGAATCGCAAAGCGCTCCGCGCGCAAGGCGCGCTTCGCGCATGTATTCTGAGCGCCACATGATGCCGGCCTTCCTCGCAGCGGCGCTCCTCGCCACGCTCGGCGTCGCGCAATCCCCCGCCGAGCCACCCTCCCGCGCGCTCCTGCGCGAGCTCACCGCCTCCTCGCGCTTGGCTGGCACGACGGGGTCCTCGTTCGGCGCAAAAGTCGTCGCGCGCCATCTCGCGGCAGCGGGCTACGAGGTCGAGCTCGACGCGCGCGAGGTTCTGCTCTCGTTGCCGCGCAAGATCGAGATCGCGATCCACGAGAACGCGTGGAACGAGACGCCGCTCTCCGCGCGCATCGATCGCTTCGACGCCGACGCCATCCCGCCCGGCGACGTGCCGAAGTACAACGCGTGGACGAAGAGCGGCGACGTGCGCGCGATCGCCGTCGACGCGGGCTACGGATTGCGCGCGGACTTCGAGCGGCTGAAGGAGCTCGGTGTCGACGTGCGCGGCACGGTCGCGATCGTGCGCTACGGCAAGAGCTATCGCGGCGTCAAAGTCGACCTCGCCGCGCAGTACGGCTGCGCCGCGGTGCTACTGTTCGACGACGCGTCGCGCGACGGCGCGGAGCGCGGACCGGTGTGGCCGATGGGGCCATGGAAGCCGGACTGGGAAGCGCAGCGCGGCTCGATCTCCCCCATGGGCCGAACGCCCGGCGATCCGTCGACGCCCGGGTGGGCGTCACCGGCGAAAGGCGAGCCGGTGCGCCGACTATCGGCGGCGGAGCTCGACCTTGCACTGCCCAAGATCCCGTGCATTCCGATCGGCTCGGCCGAAGCGCGCTCGATTCTCGCGCGCCTCGCCGAAGTCGACGTGTCCGCTGCGGCGGAAGGCACGCCCGCGGTGCGCGAGCGTCTCGGCCCCGGTCCCGTGCAAGTGCGCCTCTCCGTCGACGTGCCGCGCGAGTTGCGCAGCGTGATCAATGTCATTGGTCGCCTGCACGGGGAGTCGAAGGACTTCGTGCTCGCCGGCGGCCACCGCGACGCGTGGGTGCGCGGCGCGAACGACAACGGCGCAGGTTGCGTCGGCATGCTGCGCGCGGCGCAACACCTCGGAGAGCGCGCGAAGAGCGGTTGGAAGCCGAAGTCCGGCATCGCGTTCGCGTTCTGGGATGCCGAGGAATTCGGCCTGATCGGCAGCACCGAGTGGGCCGAGGCGCACGCGGACACGCTGCGCGCGCACGCGTTGCTCTACGTCAACGCCGACGTCGGCATCTCCGGCATCCGCATGCGCCACGCATCGGGCACACCCGGCGTGCTCGCGATGTTGCAGCGCGTGCTCGAACGCAACGCGACCGCGCCTTATGACGCGTCGGTCGATGCGTCCACGCGCCCCATGAACTTGTGGGAGGAATGGAAAGCCGCTGTCGACGGCGGCGAGCCGCGCCTCTCGCTGCCGGGCTCGGGCTCCGACTTCGCCGTGTTCCTCCACCATCTCAATCTGCCCGTGCTCGAGGTCGGCCTCGGCGGCTCGTCGGGCGGCCAGTACCACACCGCGTTCGACGACTTCGTGCAGGTCGACCGCTACTTGGATCCGGGCTTCGTCGGTCACGAGATCTACGGCCGCTTGATGGCTGATTTGCTCGCCGAGGTCGCGGACCTCGGCCGCGCGTCGTTCGATGCCGTGGAAGCCGCGCGCGAGATGGCGCGCCGCGCGCGCGAAGCGGGACGCGAAGGCGGCGAGGCGCCGTGGCTCGGAACCGAGCGTGCCGAGCGCATCGCCGACGCCTTCGAGAGCGCGGCCGCAGCGTTGCGTCCGGGCGCCGCGTTCTATCCGCCGCTCGCGCTCTCGAGCGGCTTGCCGGATCGCACGTGGTACCGCAACCCTCTATGGACGCCGGGCCTCGAGGACGGCTACGGATCCGAGACGTTCCCGCTCCTGCGCGCCGCCGCGACGACGAGCACCGACGAGCTCGACCGCGAGATCGCCGTGCTCATCGCGTCGATCGGCCGACTCGCGCCGGAGAAGTAGCGCGCGACGTGGCTCGTCTCTGGAAGTTCTTCCGGCGCTTCCTGCGTCACAAGAAGGAGCTCATCCCGGGCTTCTTGTGCATTCCGCTCGCGCAGCTCGCGGACATCGCGATCACGGTCGTGATCGGCGACGCGCTCGATCGCCTGCGCACGGGCTCGACGACGGACTTCCTCGCGACGGTCTTCTGGAGCGTGCTCGGCCTGTCGGCATTCAAGGGCGTGTTCCGCTACCTGCAGCGCTGGTGGATCGTCGCCGTGTCGCGCTACGTCGAGAACGAGATGAAACAGGAGCTGTTCGACAAGCTCGTCTCGCTCTCGTTCCGCTATCACAATCAGAGCCGCTCGGGCGACGTCGTCTCGCGCGTCACGAGCGACGTCGAGAACGTGCGCATGTTTCTCGGCCCGGGCGTGATGTACACGCTCGGCGCACTCGTGATGGTGCCGACGAGCATGGCGCTGCTCTTCTCGCTCAACGCGCCACTCGCTGCCGCGATGCTCTTGCCGCTCGTGTTGATGGGCCTCGGCATGAAGATGTTCACGCCGCGGCTCCACAAGTTCAGCGAAGCGGTGCAGGAGTCGATCTCGCAGATCAGTCAGCGCGCGCAGGAGAACTTCGCCGGCATCCGCGTCGTCAAGGGCTACGGGCGTGAAGGCCAGCAGTTCGAGAAGTTCGACCAGTCGTCGCGCCAAAACCTCGTGAACCAGATCGAGCTCGGCCGCTCGCGCGGACTGACGCACGCGCTGACGCACGCCGCGAACGACTTCACGTTCGTCGCGATCCTCGTCGTCGGCGGGCTCGCGATGATCGACCGCACGCTGCCGGCCGGCGACTTGTTCAAGTTCGTCGACCTGACGTTCAAAGTCTTCTGGCCGATCATCGCGCTCGGCTGGATCGCGGGCATGTATCCACGCGCGGCGACGAGCACGCGCCGCATCGACGAGCTGCTCGACGAGCGCTCGGAGATCGTCGAGCCCGCGTCCCCGGTGAAGTTGGAGAGCGTGCGCGGCGCGCTCTCGCTCCGCCACGTCACGTTCACGTACCCGGGCGCGAAGCAACCGGCGATCGCCGACGTGTCACTCGAGATCCAGGCCGGCCACGTCGTCGGCGTCGTCGGACCGACGGGCTCGGGCAAGACGACGCTGCTCTTGCTGCTCGGGCGCTTGTTCGATTCCGAGGGCGCGCTCGAGCTCGACGGCGTGCCGGTGCGCGATCTGTCGCTCGCGACCTTGCGCGGCGCGCTCGGCTACGTGCCGCAGGACAGCTTCCTGTTCTCCGAGACGTACCGCGACAACATCGCGTTCGGAGCGGACGAGCCGCTCTCGGAGGAACGCGTGCGCGAGCTCGTGGACCTCGTCTGCATGACCGAAGAAGTGGCGACCTTCCCCGGCGGTCTCGATCAGTTGATCGGCGAGCGCGGTGTGACGCTCTCCGGCGGTCAGCGCCAGCGCACGTGCATCGCGCGCGCGCTGGCGAAGGATCCGCGCGTGCTCGTGCTCGACGACGCACTGTCCGCCGTCGACACGGAGACGGAAACGAGGCTGATCGGGCATCTGCGCCGTGCCGGCCGCGGGCGCACGGTCGTGATCGCCGCGCACCGCCTGTCGTCGGTCGCGCACGCGGACCAGATCCTCGTGCTCGGCGCGCGTGGAACGGTGGAAGCGCGCGGCACGCACAAGGAATTGCTCGCGCGCGACGGCTGGTACAAGGACACGTGGCAGCGGCAGCAGGCCGCGGACGAGCTGTCGGTGCTATGACCACGAAAACCGACGACCCGTTCGACGATTACGTCGTGTCGAAAGCGTGGGACAGCTCGCTGCTCCTGCGCCTCGCGCGTTACGCGCGGCCGCACTCGACACACTTCTTCTGGAGCTTCGCCGTGCTCGCGGCGCTGTTCGGGCTCGACGTGCTCGGTCCGTGGGTGTGGCGGCACGCGCTCGACGGTCCGGTCAGCGACGCCGTGCGCTTGCGCGAGATCGACGGCGGCGCCGACGTTTCGACGCAACTCGCGTCGTTCTGGAAATGGATCGGCGCGTACGTCGCGATCATGCTCGCGTCGATCTGCTGCCGTTACCTGGAGGTCGCGCAGCTCAATCGCACCGGCCAGCTCGTGATCGCGGACCTGCGCGCCAAGCTCTTCCGCCACATCCAGTCGCTCGACCTGTCGTTCTTCGACAAGCGCCCGACCGGCTCGCTCGTGACGCGCGTGACGAGCGACATCGAGAACCTGAACGAGATGTTCACGTCGGGCATCATCACGCTGCTCTTCGACCTCCTGAAGGTGGCGCTCCTGCTCGCGCTGCTGTTCACGATGGACTGGCAGCTCGCGCTCGTCGTCACGTGCGGCACGCCGTTCCTGATCGGCACGAGCCTCGTGTTCCGCGGCGGCGCGCGCAACGCGCACCGGCAAGTGCGGGCGCGCCTCGCGCGCTTGAACGGCTACTTGCAGGAGGTGCTCTCGGGCATCCGCGTCGTGCAGGTGTTCCGGCGCGAGCAGCGCGTCTCGCGGCGCTTCGGCGACCTGCTCGGGCAGTACTTGAAGGCGAACCTGCGCACGATCTTCCTGTTTGCGCTGTTCTTCCCCGCGATCGACTTCGTCGTCAGCGGCATCCAGGGCACGACCTTGTGGGTCGGCGGTGTGTCGATCGCGCGCGGCGAGCTCACGTACGGCGAGTTCGTGCAGTTCTGGTTCTACGTCGCGCTGCTCGTCGCCCCCATTCGGGAGCTTGGCGAGCGCTACAACATCCTCCAGAGCGCGTTCGCGTCCGCCGAGCGCATCTTCGACATCCTCGACACGAAGCCGAAGATCGTGCCGGCCACGGCGACGCACACGACACCCGCGGATGCATCGAAACGCGGCGCGATCGTGTTCGACCACGTGACATTCGCGTACGCGCAAGGCCCCGAGGTGCTGCGCGACGTCGCGTTCGAGATCCCGGCCGGCAAGACGGTCGCGATCGTCGGCGCGACCGGCGCCGGCAAGTCGACGATCGTCAACTTGCTCCTGCGCTTCTACGACCCGACGTCGGGCCGTGTCACCGTCGACGGCGTCGACCTGCGCGAGCACGACCTCGTTGCGCTGCGCGCGCGCCTCGGCCTCGTGTTGCAGGAGGACTTCCTGTTCGCCGGCACGGTTCGCGAGAACCTCGTGATGGATCGCGCGCACGTCGACGAGGAGTCGCTCGAGCTCGCGCTCGAAGCGTCGCGCGCCGACGAGCTCGTCGATCGTCTGTCGGGCGGCTTGCACGCCGTGGTCGCCGAGCGCGGCGCCACGTTCTCGACCGGTGAGCGCCAATTACTCGCGATGGCGCGCGCGCTCGCCGGCCGGCCCGAGATCGTGATCCTCGACGAGGCCACCGCGTCCGTCGACTCCGAGACGGAAGCGGAGATCGAAGCTGCGACGCGGGAGCTGCTCCAGGGCCGCACCGCGCTCGTGATCGCGCACCGCTTGTCGACGGTGCGGCGCGCGGACCGCATCCTCGTGATGCACCGCGGCAAGCTGCGCGAGCAAGGCACGCACGAGGAGCTACTCGCGATGAACGGCATCTACGCGAAGCTGTACACGCTGCAGTTCAGCGGTGCGACGTAGCCGGGCGCGCGTCCTCGCGCGCTGGGCATCCATCGGTGCGGCGCGCGCGTACTAGTTCGCGGGCTGCTCGGGCTTCGCGCCCTTCTTCTCGAACGCGAGGTTGTTCGCAAAGTCCTCGACGGACCACGGCGCTGTGCCCCCGCCGAGCCAGCGATGAAAGAAGTCGAGGTGCGCGTTGTAGTAGAACGCCATCTCGTACCACGACGGCCAGTGACCGGCGTTCGGGAACACGATGAGACGCGCCGGCACGCCCATCTTCACGAGCGCGGTGTGGTACGCGAGGCTCTGCGTGTACGGCACGCGATAGTCCTTCTCGCCCGTGATCACGAGCGCAGGCGTCTTGAAGTTCGGGACGAGCTGGCTCGGCGACCAGCGCACGTATTCGGCGCTCGTCCACGGCGTGCCCTTCATGTCGTGCTCGGGGAACCAGAGCTCTTCCGTCGCGCCGTACATCGATGGCAGATCGAACAAGCCCATCATCGAAGCGTTGCACTTGAACCGGGTCGTGTGGCCCTGCATCCACATCGCCATGTAGCCGCCATACGACCAGCCCATCACGCCCATGCGATCCGCGTCGACGTACGGGAGCTCCGCGAGCGCGTCGGTCACCTTCATCAGGTCGCGGTACACGCGTCCGCCCCAGTCGCCGGTGATCGCGTCGGTGAACGCTTGGCCGTAGCCCGTCGAGCCCGTCGGATTGCAGAACGCGACGATGTAGCCCTTGCCGGGATACACCTGCCAATCGCCGCGGAACGCGTCGGCCCACTGCGATTGCGGTCCGCCGTGCACGTTGAGCACGAGCGGGTACTTCTGCGCCGGATCGAAGCCGTGCGGCGTGACGACGAAGCAGTGCACCTGGTAGTCACCGTCGCCCTGGAACCACATCTCTTGCGGCTTGCGGATGTCGACTTCGTTCTCCACGACTTGGTTGAAGTGCGTCAAGCGCTCGGGCTGCGCGGCCGGGAAGCGCGCGCGGAAGACTTCGCTCGGCTCGTGGATCGAGCGACGCGTGTAGAAGAGGTCCGCACCATCGGGCGAAAGTTCGAAGCCACCGATGAACGCGTGCTCGAAGAGCTTCACCGGTGCGCCGCCGTCGAGCTCGACGCGAAACAGCGGATTGCGCCCGCGATGCTGCGCTTGGAACACGAGCGCGCCGCTCGTCTTCGTCCAGCGCATGTCATCGACCCAGTCGTCGAAGCTGGCGAGGTCGGTCAACGTGCGCGACGTCTGCGCAGCACGGTCGAACACGGTGAGCCGTTTGAGATCCGCCTCGTTCGCGGGCATCGCCTGACTCACGTACGCGATGTAGCGGCCGTCGGGTGAGTAGAGCGGCTCGCCGTCGAAGCCGTGGTTCGACGCGGTGAGATTCCTCGCAGTCGTCTCGGTGATCTCGCCCTCGACCGGCACGACCCAGAGGTCGGTGTTCGTCGACGACGCTTGATCCTTGTCGTGGTTCGAGACGTAGCACAGCTCCTTGCCGTCCGGCGAGAACGCAAAGCCACGCCCACCGAGCGAGAACGTGGGGCTCTCGAAACGCCCCGGCGTCATGTCCTTCACGACGTTCCCGGTGTGCGCGTCGACGAGGAAGATGTGTGTGCGCAAGCCGTCGCGCCAGCTCGACCAATGCCGGTACAAGAGCTCGTCGGCGACGTGCACCTTCAATTTGCCTTCGTCGCGACCGTTGGCGATGCGCGTGAAACAGTCCTCGTCGAGTCCGCAGCTCGGATACACGTCGGCAGTCACGGCAAGATAACGGCCGTCCGGCGACCACTCGGGACTGCCCACGCCGGGCGCGAACTTCGTGAGCTGACGCGGCTCGCCGCCGTCGACGCGGATCGTCCACAGTTGCGGCGTCTCGCTGCGATCGGACACGAACACGAGCCGTGTGCCGTCCGGCGAGAACTTCGGCGTGTTGTCGTCGTGCTCGCCCGACGTCATCTGGCGCAGCTCGTTGCCGTCGGTCCGCATCATCCAGATCTCCGACCACGTCGCACCGCGCTCGAGGTCGTAGCGCTTCACGCTGAACGCGAGTTGCGAGCCGTCACTCGAAAGCGCAGGCGCGCTGACGGTCGCGCCGCGGTAGAGGTCCGCGATCTCGAACCCGCGCTTCTCACCGCCGGCGCGCGCGAGCGACGCGCTGGCGCGCAGGTCGGACTTGATGTCCGGAGCTCGCGTGCTCGTTGCCGGCGACGCAGCGCATGCGGCCAGCGCGAGAAACCAGAGCGACGTGACGATGCGACGGTCCATCTTGATCTCCATCCTTCGATCTCCTTCCGGTGGATGCAGGCGCGCCCGCGTTCGGGGCGATCGCCCGATCATCTTCGCTGACGCAGCAAACGTGTCGCGATCGTGGATCACTCGCAGTGCAGGGCGGATCCGCACGCACGCAGCTCGGTCCACACGGCATCGTCCATCGACTTCGGCGACAACAGAAACAAGATCGCGGTGTGCGCGGCTCTCGGACAGCTGCGCCGTGAAACTTCGACGTTCAGAACGATGGGCTCGCCGGTCACGAATGGATCGTAGCTGTGTACCTGGCCGACGAGCACCTCTCGGCCGCCTTCCGACTTGGGCGCGAGCTCGACCTGGAAACGCTCCGGATCCATGGAGAACTTGTCCTTGCCCACGGCGAGCGCCAGCCCGCGAAAGTACTCGCGCAAAGCGGCGGAGATCGAGCTCGGCTCGAAGCTGGGCGGATCCTCGATCCACCATACGAAGGCGTAGCTCCAGTACGTGTCCGCGCTCGTGGTGAAGAAGCCCGGCGCGAAGCGCAGTTCCTCGAGGCCTCGATATGGGAGCTCCGGCGCGAAGTCGAGTGGGAACGGAATCGTCTCTTGCGCCCAACCCACAGGTACCGGCCAGTCGAAGTCCGACGACGGCTCTGTTGCATGTGCCGGCGAGTCGACCGCAGGAGTCGCGTTCCGACCGCTGGAACACGCGGACAGGAGCAACGCGCCGATCCCGATGCACGTCTTCATGGCGAGCATCTTGGCCGGAGCTCGCCGCGGAGCTCCACGGAATTCGGCCGCTCGCGAGCGGCGCGACGCAACGGAGCAGCGTGCAGCCGATCACGGCTTGCCGGCGCCACCGACCACCGTGCTCCGCGTGCCGAGCACGGTGAGGCTCGCGCCGTCGAAAGAAGCGCGGGACCGAACGCGAAACGTCTTCCGTCGCGCGACCGTCGAGCGCTGAATTCGGCGCAGGTTTCTGCTGACTCGCGGGCGAAATCCGCGCTCGCCCTCCCCGATCAGGGGTTCTTGGGATACACGTTTCATGTCGTTGATCCATGGGCCGGACCAACCACCGCGCGAAGGGCCTCGCGCGCGCTTCGAACCGCATGACACCGCGCACATTCGTCGATCAAACTCCGGGCGTCGATCTACCGCCGGGCATCGAAATCCTCGCTCCCGCGATTCCGGCAGCGAAGCGCGTGCTCACGCCCGAGGCGCTCGCCTTCGTCGCGCGGCTCGCACGCGCATTCGAGCCGCGCCGGCAAGAGCTCCTCGCGCGGCGCAAGCGCGTCCAACAAGCGCTCGACCGCGGAACGCGACCCACGTTCCTCCCCGAGACAGCGCACGTGCGCGCGAGCGAGTGGATGGTCGCGCCGCTGCCGCACGATCTTCTCGACCGCCGCGTCGAGATCACCGGCCCCGTCGACCGGAAGATGATCATCAACGCGCTCAACAGCGGCGCGAGCGTCTTCATGGCCGACTTCGAGGACGCGAACTCCCCCACGTGGTCGAACTGCATCGAGGGGCAGGCGAACTTGATGGACGCGGTGCGCCGCACGATCACGTTCGAGGCGACCGAGACCGGCAAGAGCTACAAGCTGAACGAGAAGACCGCGACGCTGCTCGTCCGTCCGCGCGGCTGGCACCTCGACGAGGCGCACGTGCACGTCGACGGCAAGCCGGTGTCGGCTTCGCTCTTCGACTTCGCGCTGTACTTCTGCCATAACGCGAAGGAGCTCGTCGCGCGCAAGAGCGGCCCCTACTTCTATCTACCGAAGATGGAGAGCCATCTCGAAGCGCGCCTGTGGAACGACGCGTTCCTCATGGCGCAGAACGAGCTCGGGATTCCGCGCGGCACGATCAAGGCGACGGTACTGATCGAGACCATCCTCTCTGCGTTCGAGATGGACGAGATCCTCTACGAGCTGCGCGAGCACAGCGCCGGCCTGAATTGCGGCCGCTGGGATTACATCTTCAGCTTCATCAAGAAGTTCAGCGCCGATGCGCGCTGCGTCATGCCCGACCGCGCACGCGTGACGATGACCGAGCATTTCCTGCGCAGCTACAGCTTGCTGCTCATCCAGACGTGCCATCGCCGCGGTGTGCACGCGATGGGCGGAATGGCGGCGCAGATCCCGATCAAGAACGATCCCGCGCGCAACGCGGCCGCGACCGAGAAGGTGCGCGCCGACAAGCTGCGCGAAGCGACCGACGGCCACGACGGCACGTGGGTTGCTCACCCGGCGCTCGTCGAAGTCGCCAAGGCGGTGTTCGACGAGCACATGCCGGCGCAGAACCAGATCACCTCGCGACCCCGCACGGACGTGCGCGTGAACGCCGACGACTTGCTGTGCGTTCCATCCGGCGCGATCACGGCCGCGGGGCTGCGCCAGAACGTCGGCGTCGGCGTGCGCTATCTCGCGAGCTGGCTGCAAGGCCAAGGCGCCGTGCCGCTGTACGACTTGATGGAAGACGCGGCGACGGCCGAAATCTCGCGCGCACAACTGTGGCAATGGATCCGCCACGGCGCGCGGCTCGACGACGGCCGGCAAGTCACCGCCGACATGGTGCGCGGCGTGCTCGCGGAAGAGCTCGAGCTCGTGCGCCGCGAGATCGGTGACGCGCGCTACGCGTCCGCCCGCTACGACCTGGCTCGAACCCTCTTCGAACGACTCGTCACCGCGCGAGACTTCGAGGAGTTCCTCACGCAACCTGCTTACGCTCACATCGTCTCGACGAGGAACTGACATGCAACCTGCGAACCACAACGGCAACGGCCACAATGAGCACGCCGCGATGCAACGAATGAACGGCCGAGGCCAAATGAACGCGCGACTGCCTGCCCGCTTCGACGGCATCGTGCGCGACTACTCGCTCGCGGACGTCGCGAAGCTGCGCGGCAGCGTCGTCATCGAGCACACGCTCGCGCGCCTCGGCGCGGAACGGTTGTGGATGCTCCTGCACAACGAGGACTACGTGCACGCGCTCGGCGCGCTCACCGGCAATCAAGCCGTGCAGATGGCGAAGGCCGGCCTGCAAGCGATCTACCTCTCGGGCTGGCAGGTCGCCGCCGACGCGAACCTCGCGGGCCACATGTATCCCGACCAATCGCTGTATCCCGCGAACAGCGTCCCGATGGTCGTCAAGCGCATCAACCAGGCGTTGCAGCGCGCGGACCAGATCCAGCACATGGAGGGCAAGGGCGACACCTATTGGTTCTTGCCGATCATCGCCGACGCGGAAGCCGGGTTCGGTGGACCGCTCAACGCATTCGAATTGATGAAGGGCATGATCGAAGCGGGCGCCGCGGGCGTGCACTTCGAGGACCAGCTCGCATCGGAGAAGAAGTGCGGCCACTTGGGCGGCAAGGTGCTCGTGCCGACGCAGGCCTTCATCCGCACGCTGAACGCGGCGCGACTCGCAGCCGACGTGTGCGACGTGCCGACGCTGCTCGTCGCGCGCACCGATGCCGACGCGGCGACCTTGATCACGAGCGACGTCGACGAGCGCGACCAACCGTTCCTCACCGGCGAGCGCACGGGCGAAGGCTTCTTCCGCATCACCCCCGGCCTCGCCACCGCCATCGCGCGCGGCGTCGCGTACGCGCCGTACGCGGATCTCGTGTGGTGCGAGACGAGCCACCCGGATCTCGCCGAAGCGAAGCAGTTCGCCGAAGGCGTGCACGCGCACTTCCCCGGCAAGCTGCTCGCGTACAACTGCTCGCCGTCGTTCAACTGGAAGAAGAAGCTCGACGACGTGACGATCGCGAAGTTCCAGCGCGAGCTCGGCGCGATGGGATACAAGTTCCAGTTCGTCACGCTGGCGGGCTTCCACGCGCTGAACCACAGCATGTTCACGCTGGCGGCCGACTACAAAGACCGCGGCATGGCCGCGTACTGCGAGCTGCAACAGGCCGAGTTCGCGGCCGAAGCGCTCGGCTACACGGCGACGAAGCACCAGCGCGAAGTCGGCACGGGCTACTTCGACGCCGTCGCAACGGCCGTCTCGAAGGGTCAGAGCTCGACGACGGCGCTCGACGGCTCGACCGAGAAGGCGCAGTTCTAGAAACGCACACGACACCCATCGCGGCGCGCTGCCCAGTGGTCCTCGCAGACCGCTGGGCAGCGTGCTTTCGGGGCCTGCGTGCGTGCCTGTCGAGCTGAGCGCGGACGCGATACGCTCGTCCGTGCGATGAACCCGCTCGAGATCCCGGCCGAGAAGCGTGCGCGTGTGTCGCGACTCGACCGCGCGACCGCTCCGCTGCGCCGGGCCATCCGCGGCTCCGGCGACGGGCTCGACGCACTCGCGCGCATTGGCACCTCGACGACGTTCTGCGTCGTGTTCGGCCTGATCACGCCGCTCTTGTGCCTGTGGTTCGATCCGCTCTTCTTCCGGAGGGGAGGGACGACGCCGTTCACGTCGATCGCGCCGTTCGGCTACGTGTTCATCGCGTCGCAGCTCGTCGCCTTGGCCCTCTGGCTGCGCAAGCGTCCGTCGAGCGCGTGGTTCGGTGGCTTCCTTGCCGCCGGAGCGGTGTTCGCGCTCCTCGTGAGCTTTCCGGCGGTCTTCGCGTCGATGTTCGCCCTCGCGGAGCTCCTGTCGGCCCCGCGCACGTATCCGTGGCACTTCTTGGCGATCGCCTGGTCCGTGCTCGGTCTCACGCCGCCGCTGACGTTCGCCGTCTACGCGTACGCCGCGAAGCGCGCGACGCGGAGCACGAATGCATCGGCCGTCGGCTGGCTTGCGTTCTCGCTCGCGTTCGTCGCTCCCATCGCGGTTCAGATCGCGATCGCCCGCGAGCTGCGCGCAGCGCGCAAGCAGTTCTACGTGGCAGAGTCCGTCGACGCCGAGCAGCACGCCGTCGCGCGCTTGCGTCGATTCCGTCTCGTCTACAGCCCGAACGCGTTGATCGCCGAGTGGCGCGAGACGGGCGTTCCCACGCGCAAGCAGCGCATCGAACGCTTGTACGAGGCGCTCACCGGCCACCCGATGCCGAAGGACGATTCGTTTGGGTAGCGCAGAAGCGTCGCGCGCTGCGATCTCGAGCGAACGCGACGTCTAAGTGCGCCGTCGAAGCTCGCCGATCCGCTCGTAGACCGCGCGCACCTCCTCGATGCTCTCGAACGCCGGCGGTAGATACCGATCCATGCCCGGCCACGAACGCGGCAGCAACGGCGTACGCCAAGTACGTCCGTTGCCATTCGAGCCGAACACGATGCTCCCGGATCGATCTGGGCGCTCGGAGAGCGACACCGCGGCTAGCGCGCGCAGCTGGATGCTCGTGACCTTGCGTGTGCGGCGACCCGACACGATGACGGCGCGCCTCGACGTCAGACCGTAGAAGGTATGGCGGCGGCGCCGCGCGTCGACGAAGAAGCGCCCTGCGATGAAGTAGAGGCCGAAGCCGATGAACATCGCGCCGAACATCAGGAACACCACCGGCGCGTCCAATGCGCGAGCACGAAAGGTCCATGTGCACACGAACGCGAGCCACAGCACCGAGAACGGGATGAAAAACGCATCGGCGCGCGTGCAACGCAGTCCCGCGCGCGGCTGGCCCGACCAAACGAGTGTTTCACTGCTGGCGAGCTCGGCCGTGATCTCTCGCGCGACGTGGGCTTCGGTCGGGGCGTTCACTTCGTAGCGAATCGATCGAGGAGCGCGATCTCGCGGGATCGCGACGTCGAAGGGCGCTCAGGATAGACGAAACTCGAGGGTGCTCACGAAGCCTTCGCGCGCCGCGCGGCAGTCGGCGACATGTACCGCGAGCTCACCGGACGGGAGATGGACTCTTGAGCCCGTGCGCCGGCGCGAGAGAATGGAGCGCGACGATGACGACCATCTCCCCCGCCACTCCCGCCGACGTTCCGACGATCCTCACGTTGATCCGCGAGCTCGCGGAGTACGAGCGCTTGTCGCACGCCGTCGTCGCGACCGAGGAGCACGTGCACGCGTCGCTGTTCGGCGAACGCCCGCGCGCCGAAGCGCTGCTCGCGCGCGACGACCGCGCCGTCGCGGGCTTCGCGCTCTTCTTTCACAACTACTCGACGTTCGTCGGACGGCCGGGCCTCTACCTAGAAGACTTGTTCGTGCGTCCCGCGTTCCGCGGTCGCGGCATCGGCCGCGCGCTCCTCGCCGAGCTCGCGCGCATCGCCGTGGAGCGCGACTGCGGACGCATGGAGTGGTCCGTGCTCGACTGGAACGTCGACGCCATCGGCTTCTACGAGAAGCTCGGCGCGCAGCCGATGAGCGAATGGACCGTGTTTCGCCTCGCCGGCGATCCGTTGCGCGCGCTCGCGAGCAACGCGCGAGTGCCGGGCGCGCGCGCAGGCGCGACCGAGTGACGAAGGGTTCCGATCGACTGCGCCTCGATTTGCCGCGCACGAGGGCGGAGTGGATCGCGGAGCCCGTCGCCGGCTTCGGTTTGGTGCTGATGCTCGCCGCGTACTTCGTCGCCGCTCTGCGCGCGCGCTGATCACTCGCGTTTGGAGAGCGTGTCCAAGCGCCGCTTCAATTCGGCGACGCCCGGCGCATCGGCTCCGATCGACGACAAGCGCGCGACGATCTGCGTCACCTCGGCGAGCTCGCGCGCGCGCTCGTCCTCGTCTTGCGTGCGCTCGGCCAGCGAGAGCAACGCTTGCGCGAGCCCGAGCTCGACGCCCGGATCGGAACCGAGCGCGAGCGACGCGCGGAAATGGCCGGCGGCCGACGGCGGCTTGCGCAAGAAAAGCTGGATCCAACCCGCCAGCGCGCGCGCTCGGCGTCGGATCTCGACTGGCGCGCTCGCATCCGCGAGCGGCTGCAGGATCTCGAGCGCGGCCTGCACCTCCCTCTGCACGGCGGCGCGCCCCGCGTCGTCGCTCGCATCCGCGAGCAGGATGCGACCGCGCATGAAGTGCGAGCGCGCGACGAGCAGCGCGAGGTTCGCCCGCGCGAGCGGATCCCGCTCCGCTTCTTCGAGCGCCACCAGCACGCCCGCCGCTTCGGCCACGCGCGCCGCGCTCTCCGCGCGCTCTGGATCCTCGGCCGCTCCGAGCAGCGCCGCCGCGAGATCCGTGCGCAGCGCGCGGTCGTCGGGATCGAACGCGAGCGCTTCGCGCAGCCGCCGCTCCGCGCCTTCGAAGTCACGCGACTGCAGCCGGATCCAGCCGGACAGACAGCGCGCACGGTACCACTCGCGCGCGTTGAGCGAGGGCTCGTCGGCGAAGCGCTCGACGCGCGCGAGCACGCTCTCGATCTGCAACCGCCCCGCCGCACGCGACGCCGGATCGTCGGCGTGCACGAGCGCCGCCGCTCGCCGATAGTCGACGTCCGCCGCGAGCAGCGCGACGCGCGCGCTGCTTGGGTGGCGCTGCGACAAGTCGATCGCGATCGCGCGCGCCCCATCGCCGTGCTCGCCGCTCTTCAACCACTGCACGGCGAGGTTGTAGTCGCGCTCGTCGTGGTCCTCGGCGATCGCGCGCGCGTCGAGCACGGGCGTGTGCACGACGAGTCCCGCGAACGCGGCGGAGGCGAGCCATGTGATCGATGCGTGCGCGTGACGCAAGACGAGCGCGCGCGCGAGCACCACGCAGGCGTAGCCGGCGAACGGCACGAGCACCACGCACAGCGGCCAGCGCGCGCGGTCGCTCGTCACGGTGAGCACGACGGTGCCGAGATACAGCGCACCGAGTAGCGCGAGCTCGATCGCTGCCGCAGGGTCCGCAGGCCCGAACGTGTCCTGAGAGAGCCGCGCGAATCGTCGCACGAGCCAGAACGCGATGCCGGCGAGCCCGAGCGCACCGACGACGCCGAAACCCGGGAACGGCGCGCGTGCGAGCGGAAGATAGCGCGCGTCCCACGCCAGCGAGTGATTGTCGGGCACCTCGTAGTTGCCGAGCGACAAGCGCAGCTTGTTCCACAAAATCTTGGCGTGCAGCGCGGGTGCTTCCTGCACGGATCGCCACACCTCACCGAGCCAATACGCGCTCACTTCCGCTGGATCGAGCGCGCGTCCGATACGCCGCTCGGCTTCGCGCCTCCAATCGCCCGCTTCGTGCTCGGGAATCCCGCGCACGAAACTGAACTCCGTCGCGCGGCCGTACGGGTTCTCGGCGTTGTTGCCGCCGTAGACGTTCGTGCCCGCACCGCTCGTCGTCAGCACGAGCACGCCGCCCACGTGATGATTGCGCAGTGCGACCGGCAACAGCACGAGCAACGCGCCGACTGCGATACACAACGCAGGCTTCGCCGCGCGGAGCATGGGCGCGCGCTGCACGAGCGCGCGCACGATCGGCCACAGGACGATCACGGGGAGCAGGACGAGCATGTTGCCGCGCAGGAGCGCGCCGAGCCCGGCGAGCGTTCCGATCCACAGCCACGCGAACGCGCGCGATCCGCGCGTGCGCACGAGCGACCACGCGAGCGCCGCGAGCACGGCGACGAACGCGTTCTCCTTCAACAGCAGACATGGAAAGAGCAGCGCGGGCTCGTACACGGCCCACGCACCCGTGGCGAGAAAGCCCGCAGCACGTCCGAATGCGCGACGGGCGATCCAGCCGAGCAGCACCGCGGTCAGCGCGCCGAGCACGCACTGGAACACGCGCACGGCGAAGCGCTCGGGACCGAACAGCGCGTAGATCGTGCCGACGACGTACGGGTAGAGCGGCTCCTGGAAGAACACTTCGTGGCCGATCCAATCGCCCGCCGCGATCGCGCGCGCCCAGCGGTCGTACGACGCTTCGTCGATGACCGGATGCTCGGCGTGCGGATGGTGCGCCTGGTACTGGAACGCGAACGCGAGCCGCAGCCCGAGCGCCGCGAGGAACAGCGCGAAGAATACGAGCGCGTCGCCGCGCGGCGCCGCCTCGTGCTCGTCCGCGTCCGCGAGCTCGGCGCCGCTCTGCTTCACCGCCGCGCCATCTCCCACTGCTCGGGGAGCGGCGCGTGCCGCTCGATCGCCGCAGCCGCACGGATGACGCGCATCAACGCGAGCCAGCGGCGACCGACCGCGCTCGCGAGCAGAACGCCGTACGCGATCGCGATCACGCCCGCCACGATCGCGCCGAGCCACGCCCACGCGATCGCGACGACCGTGAGCGGAACGAGCCAAGTCAGAGTCGGCGCCGCCATCGGCACGAAACGATAGAAGGCGAACTGCGCGCGATCCATCGCAGTTCGCCGCGGGGTGTGCGCGCGCACCACTTGCACGTAGGCGCGCGCGCGACGCAATGCCTGGGCTTCCGCACCGTCCTCCGCGCGCGTCTTCACCTCGTAGAACGGCGCCGCCGCGACGAGGCGCACCGCGCGCGGCTCGCCCGTGCGCGCGCGCACCTGCATCCGCAAGTCGATGTCGTCCGCGGCGAGACCGAAACGCGGCACGAGCGCGAGGTCCGCGCGCCAAGCGAGGAGCTGGCCGTGCACGCTGAAGAGCGCACCGAAGCGCGACTCGAGCGCGCGCGCGCGCGCCGTCCAGCGATCGAAGCCCGAGTCCGCGCGCTCGAGCGCGCCGCCGTCCGGGCTCGCGCACTGCCCGTCCTGTGCGAGCGCGCCCACGAACCGTTGCGCACCGCAAGCCAGCGCGAGCGCCGGATCGTCGTGGAACGCGCGCTCGAGCGCGCACAGCGCTCCCGGATCCATGACGACGTCGGCGTCGGTCAGCACGACGAGGTCGACGCGGCCATCGATCTCGGCGAGGCCGCGCCGGATCGCGCCGGGCTTGCCGGCGCGCACGTCGTTCGCGACGACGCTCGCAGCGACGCGTCGTCCGGCCGGAAAGAGCTCGCGCACGAGCTCGCGCGCGAGCGCGGCCGTTCCGTCGGACGAGCCGTCGTCGACCACGACGATGCGGTGGCTGCCTTGGGTCTCCGGCCAGTCGGCGCGCGCGAGGTTCGCGAGCTTGCGCGCGATCACCAGCGCTTCGTTGCGGCACGGAACGATCACGCCGAGCGCGCGACCGACGCCGCCGCTCACGACCTCAGCGCCGTCCATGCGAGTCGCGGCCAGCTCTTCGGTCGGAAGAGGACGTTGTCCGCTTGCGCGCACTCCCACGTGCAACTGCAGCGCGTGCGCGCGATATCGCGGCGCAGCTCCTGTGCCGCAGGCGAGCTCCACAAGCGCGCGAGATCCCAATCGACGGCGTTCAGGTTGCCCATCGATCGTCCGAGGATCTCGCACGGGTGCACCTCGCCGCTCTCGAAGATCACGGCGGAGAGCGTCGCGGCCGTGCACGGCAGGTGCGCGCGACCCGCTGTTCCGCGCGCGACCGCGGCCACGTGCTCGTACATCAATCGGTCGCGCGCAACGGCGACCGCCGCCATCGGGAAGCGGAAGTAGGCGAGCTTGCCGTCGCGCATCAAGCGCTCCTTGCGTGCGACGACTTCCTCGTAGCGCGTGATGTCGACCTTCAAGAGGCCGGGATCGAGCGCGGTCCCGCGCGCGAGGTTGATCGTCACGTTGTCGGGCGCGAGCTCGCGCACGAGCTCCTCCAAGTGGTCGGCGAGCACGTCCTGGTTCTCCGACGTGACGCACACGAGCACGCCGACGCCGAGCCGCTCGTGCCGCCGCTGCTGCTCCTTCAGCGCTCGCACCGACGCCATCGCGCGCGCGTGGCCGCCGGCAATCTGGCGAATGGAATCGTGAACGGCCGGCGGGCCGTCGAACGAGACGGCGACGGAAAGGTACAGGTCCGGGTTCTCGGCCAGCACGCGTTCGATGAAGTCGTGCTGACGGTCCTCGACGAGACCGTTCGTCGGGATCGCGAGGTGGCGCAGGCCGTGGCGGCCGAACGCGCGAGCGACCTCGGCGAGATCGCGCCGCAGGAATGGCTCGCCTCCGCCGAGCGAGAGCCAGAGCAGCGGCCCCATCCGCGCTGAGGAGTCCGCCAGTCGCTGCAAGCTCGCCAGGCTCGGACCCTCGACACCCTCCGCCACTTCCTTCCAATGGAAGCAGTGCCGGCAGCGCAGATTGCAGCGACCCGTCACGAAGACCGTGAGGTGCAGTGGCGGACCGGCGCGGCGGATCCCGCGCTGCACGAAGGGCCAGTATCTAAGGGCGTTCACGGCGCGCGGCGACGAGGCGCCGTGACGATTGTACTCGGGCGCCAGCTCCGTCCGTCGAACGGAGACGAGTCGTGCGGACGCGCATTCAACGCGTGACGCCGCGCGAGGCGGCGTCACGAGTCATTTCGAAGCGGACGCTGGGTCCGCGATCCGAATCAGTAGGACACGCGGACCATGTTCGTCCAGTTCGCCGTCGCCGGGCTGCACCAGCCCGCCGCCGCGTTGCGGTAGAACAACTGATAGAACGCGTCTTGCCCGGATGCCTGCAGCGTGGCGGCCGTCACGGTCACGGTCTGCACCACGTTCGGGTACGTCCACGCACCGGCCGGAGCGCCATTCGTGCCGGCGTTGTGACCACCGAAGCGGATCAGCGCGCCGTCGACGCAGCGCACGCCGTCGCTGTTCGCGATGCCGCTGAAGTTCGCGGCATTGCCCTTCACGATGAAGCCGAACCCGGAGTAGGCCGGTCCGACCCACACGTTGAACTGCACCGTGTCGGGAACGGTCGTGCCCGAGGCGCACAGCATGGCTCCGTTCAAGTTGAACGAGTTCGCGCAGCCGCCCGTCGGACCGCCGCTTGGGCTCGGAACCGTGTCCGGCAGCGCGCACGGGCAAGCGGTCGCGGTCGAACCGTCTCCGAAGCAGAAGTTCGTGCCGAGGATGCCCGAGCAGTACTGCTTGTCCGTCGAGTTGCCGGTGTTGTTGTACTGGTCCGCCGACTGCACGGAGTAGACCACGGTGCCCACCAGGTTGCCCGGGATCTCGCCGCGGAAGATGTCGCCCTGCGAGGTGTGCATCGCGATGTTCGAAGCGGCGCCGCCGTTGTTCGACACATTCAGCGAGGTCGGGTTGTACCAGACGACGTAGTACGACGTGTTGTCGCGCACGATCGCCCGGACCACCGTCGGGTTCGCGCCCGCCGTGCGGTTGGCAGCTTGCTCCACGCGGTCCATGTGCGGAGCGAAGGTGTCGTTGGTAGCCGTGGTGTTCTGCAAGTACCACTCGGGTGCACCCGAGTCGTTCGCGACGAAGAGGTCGGGGTCGCCGTCGTTGTCGACGTCGGTCGTGTCCGCGTCGAGCGTGGTCGTCGAGTCGCTCGGCACGACCGTGCCGGTCGCCATCAACGTGTACGTTCCCGCGCCGTTGTTGCGGTACATCTTCTCCTGACCCGAGAAGTTCGCGACGAGGATGTCGAGGTCGCCGTCGAGGTCGTAGTCGATGAAGTCGCCCTCGTTGTCATCGGCGCCGGAGCCGCCGAGAACCGTGAGGCTGCTGAACACGCCCGCGCCGTTGTTCTTCATCACGATGTCGTTGAAGCCGCCGCCGACTTGCCAGTTCAGGCCGTAGATGTCGGTGTCGCCGTCGCCGTCTTGGTCACCCATCGCTTGGTCGTAGTGACCGTTGCCGAACGAGTAGCCGGCCGGGAACGCGGCGCCCGTGACGTCGCGGAAGCCTAGGGTTCCGTCTTCGGCGAGGCGGTTCACGAACATGCGCGGCAGTTCCTGGCGCGCGCCGTGAAGGATGTCGAGGTCGAAGTCGAAGTCGATGTCGGCCACGTCGATGTCGAGCGCACTGCTCGCGACGTCGCAGTTCACGCCGGTCGAGTTCGTCGTGTTCGCTTGCTGCGTGCCTTGGCACCACAGCCCCGGGTTGCCGTTGTTGATGTTCGTAGCGGCGAGCTGGAAGCCCGACGGGTTGAACTCGGTGAAGTTACCCGCGCCGTTGTTCAAGAAGATGCGCGTCGGGACTAGGCCGCCGAGCGCGCCACCGTAGCTCGAGTGCACGAGGTCGAGGTCGCCGTCGTTGTCGAGGTCACCGAAGTCGCAATCGCACGACCAGTCTTGGAATCCACCGAAGGGGCCACCCATGACAAGGGCCACCGGAACCGACGAGCCCGGAGCGCCGACGCCGACCCAGCGCGACGACGTCTCGTCGACATAGAAGCCGAGACCGACGCCCGGTCCGGTGTTGCGCCACCACTTGTTGCTCTGCGGCGTGAGCTGCGTGGTGTTCGAGATGTAGAGGTCGTGATCACCATCGTTGTCGAAGTCGACGAACTCGATGTCGCGGCTCTGGTCCAGGATTGCGGGCGCGCGCGTGGCGGTGACGTTCGAGAACGTCCCGAGCGTGCCGGGTCCGAGGTTCAACCAGATGTGGTCCTGCGCTTGATCGAAGTCGCCGCCTTCGGCGAACACCGCGTCCCAGTCTCCGTCGAGGTCGATGTCGGCGAAGTCGACGTTCTCCGTTCGGTCGGCCGACGGCGGAACGTTGGTCGTGTTGCGGACGAACTGCTGCGCGGAAGCGCTACCGCTTACGAGCGCGAGGCCGAGAGCGAAGAAAGTCCCGGTGGTGAGGTGATGGTGCTGGTCCATAGGAACTCGTGGAGAGGGATGGCCGCTGGCGGTGGGGTCACCCGGGTTGTGCAAAGTAGTTGATGCGGCTTCGAGAGAAGTCCGGTCCCCGCCGGCCCCACGCCCGATTCCGTGGAGCCCAACTATAGCGTCGGGCCTCGGGGACGGGAGAAGGCCGGTAAGAACTTTCCCGGCCGCAGCTGACGAACGCCGAGTCGCCCGGGTTCGGTTGCGGTCGAGGATCTCGGTCAACGCGCGCCAATTCGCCGCTCCAGCCACCATCCGATCAGGAAAAGTGCGCCGCCGACGCCGAGGCCTTGAAACTCGAACCCCATCGACTCGAGGCCGCGATCCTGGAAGCCGAGACCGATGCTACCGACGACCCCGATGAGCACCACGATGAGCCCGGCAATCTCCAGACCCTTCGCCAGCTTCCATAAGAAGTCGCGCTTCACGCCGGCCTGCATTTCTCACCACGTCCGCGGCGCGGGTGCGTCCACTCGCTGCGGGCAAGGCGTCGCATTGGAGTCGACCGAAGCCGACCGGTTAGGTCGTCGAGGATCGAGTCCGATCCAACGACGCCGACGGAGGCGAGTTGTCGCGGCCGCAGCGGGACGCGACGAGACATGCGGGCTGGCGCCTCGCTCGCGCGCCTGGCGCGCCGCGCGCTCTTTTGCGCTGTGCGCATGGACCGGCAGGGACCCAGGTCGGCTGCCACGGCGTCGCTAGCGCGCGCGGTCCCTTCGTCCGCCCGGCGTGAAGCCGGCGTCGACGCGATCCGCGACACGGCGCTGCACCTGTACGTCCGCGCCTCCGTCACGCCCACGGCCGCTCCTTCGGACTCGTTCGACGTCCCAGCACGGCGAGCGCGGCACGCGCGATCCGCTCGGCAGTGAGGCTCGTGTTGTCGGCATCCGCCCGATACGAGCAGGCGTCGGGCGCCGTGCTGACGACCTTCTCGCCCAAGCCGTACAGCTCGATCTCGGCCGCCGACGTCGGTGCGAAGAACGCGACGAGTGGCACGTCCTGCGCAACCGCGACGTGCAGCGCGAGGCTGTCGCTCGTCACCAACAGATCGCAGGCGCGGATCGCGGCCGCGAACGCGAGCAGCGGGTTGTCGCAGCCCGCGTCGACGAACGGCAAGCCCGAGCGCGCGAGCCCCGCGAGGATGCCGCGATTGCGCTCGACCTCGGCGTCGCCGCCGAACACGACGAACGTCGGCGCCGCCGGAAGCGAGCGCGCGATGCGTGCAGCGAGCTCGACCGTGCGCTCGATCGGGAGCTGCTTCGACAACCAGCGCCCACCCGCGCCCGTGTTCAGTCCGATGCAGGGGCGACGTCCGTCGAGCTCGTGGCGCCGCACGAAGTCGCGGCCGAACTCCTCGGCTTGCGGCGTGAGCACGAGCTTCGGCTTGCCCATCGCCACGCCGAGCATCGCGGCGAAGATCGCCGGATGGCTCTGCGTGTTGTCGATCTTGAGCTGGTCGGCGCGCGCCTTGCCGAAGCGCGACAAGAGTCCCATGTCGAACCACGGCGCGACGTCCGACGTGTACGCGCGCTCTCCCTGGGCGTCGAGCGTCGCGCCCGAGAGCGCTGCGCACGACAAGCGCGACGCCAAGCGGCACAACGCGAGCTCGTCGTCGAGCGACACGACGCGCGTCCAGCGCTCGCGCGCGAGCTCGGCCGCGCTGCGATCGACCGCCGCCTCGTCCTGCGTGTCCACGGCGATCACGCGCGCGACGTCCGGGTGCGTGCGGACGAGATCGACGGCGCCGTGCGCGGTGAGCCAGGTGATCGCGCACGGCGCGTAGCGCTCGCGGAGCCCCGGCAGGATCGACGTCGTGCGCAGCACGTCGCCGAGCGCGGCGGTCTTGACGATGAGGATCGTGTTCAAGTTGCGCGACGATACCGGAGGCGCCGCCCGCGGGAAACGAGCGCGTGCGCTCAGCCGCCGCGCAGAGCCACGACGAGATCGATCTCGTCCCCGGCCGCCACCGCGTCGTCCGTCGCGAGCTTGCGGCCGCCGCGGTAGACGGCGGGCAGGATCTCGCCGTGCGGATTGACGAGTTGCCGTGCGGCGTGCGGATACCGGAGCGCGAGCGCGAGCAGCAATTCGCCCAGCGTGTCCGGCAGCAGCACGTCGAGCGCGAGCGCGTCGCCCAAGCTCGACGCGAGCGGACCGAGGCAGCGCACACGCACGCGACCGAGCGAGCGTGACCGCCCGCCGGCGTTCGCGGGCGCAGGGCTCCGCGCGGCAGTCACGTCGCCATCCGCGAGCCGGAGCAGCGACAGGGTTCCGGCCGCGTCGTGCGCGCGCGCGGTCAGCGCTGCGTGTGCGTCGAGCCCGCGCAAGCGCGCGTACTCGGGCCACAGACCGTCGACGCACAACTGCGCACGCAGCGGCTCGGGCACATCGTGCGAGCGCGGGCCGTGGCGCTCGTTGTACGCGCGCTGACGGTGCACGAGCGTGGCGCCCGCGGCGAGCAAACGCTCTCCGGAACCTGCGCCCGCGAAGCGCGGATCCGCGCGCAGTCCGCGCGGCTCGATCGCAGCGGCGAGCTCGTCGAGCGCGACGATGCCGTCCGAGAGCAGCGCCGAAGCCGAGAACGCGCAGAACCCCGCGAGATCGAGCGCGGCCATCCAGTTCTCGTGCCACCAGACGATGCGCCCCTTGCCGACGGGCGACAGCGGATCTTCGGCGCCGGCGGGGAGCTCGAGCGGCGCTACGACGCGCACCATCGTCTCGCGCGACGTGTCGAGCAGGAATGGACTCGTGCGCATCGGATCGGCGCCGCGCGCCGACACGCACTGGCCGAGCAACACCGCGAGACTCGCTTCAGGGCGCAGCGCGTCACCGTGGGCGCTCGACACACCGAACTCGAGCTCGGTCTCCGCGGGCGCGTTGCACGCGAGTTCGCGCGCGAGCTCGGCCGCACCGCGCGCGAGGCGCGCTCCAATTCCGGTTCCGGTGCGCAGCTCGTCGAAGCGCGCGCGCAGCGCGTCGGCGTTCCCCCACCAGCGTTCGCCGCGTGCGTGCGCGGGCTCGTCGCCGAGCCGGCCGAGCTCGTGCGCGCGGCAAAGAACAGCGAGCGCAGCGCCGAGCTCCTTCGCGTCGAGCCCCGCGGCGTCGCAGCGCGCGAGCAAATCGAGCGCCTCGGTGGCGCTCGCGAGTCCGAGCGCCGGACCGAGCGCGTGCACCGCGCTGAAGCGCCCGACGCGACGCTCCGCCCCGTGCTCGGCGCCGTGCGCGGGTGACTCGAACGTCCAGCCACACGGAGTGGGACAACCGGTGCAGCCCGCGCGCGGTCCCGACGCGCGCGCGATCTGCGCGCTCCAGCTCCGCGCGCGCTCCGCACTCCACGCGGTTGCGCCGTCCGGCGCGCGCAGGTCACCGCGCACGGCGAACGCTTCGGCGAGCTCGAACGTGCCGCCGTGCGCGCGGGCGCGCAAGCGCGGCGAGCGCGCGAGCAGCTGGACGAGCGCCTCCGACTCCGCGCGCGGCAGCGGCGCTGCAACGGGCTCGGCGGCGACCACCAGCGCGACCAAGCCAAGCGCTCCGAACACCGCACCCAACCCGCCGCGGCCCACGAAGCTCTGCGGATCGACGCCAGCGGCGAGGCTCGCGTAGCGGATGCCGCGCGCGCCGGCCCAGCCGATCCGCAAGCTCGCGCACGCACCGAAGCAGCGCTCGATTTCGGCGCCGATACGCGCGGGTGACTGGTCGCACAGCTCCGGCCACGACCACAGCTCGATCACGGGCTCCGGGCTCTCGCCGACCGCGACGATACGCAGCAGCGCGCCGCGGACGGACGTGCGGCCGCAGAGGACGAGCGCGTCGGCGCAGCGCGCGAGGCGGCGCGCGAGCTCGCTGCCGACTTGTCCGTCCGTGTAACGGCCGGTGAGCGGCGAGCGCGCGGCGATCGTCGCGCGCGCAGCGGTCGGCAACGCGCAGCGAACCCCGTCCGCCACACTGATCACGAGCGCAGGACCGTCGGACGACTGCGCTTCCGCGCGCTCGAGCAGCTCCAAGCCGAGCGCGGAGCCCGACCAGCCTCCCATCGATGCCGCGGTCGCCTCGCCGGCCTCGTCGTCGACCCACGGCGCGAGCTCGGCCGCCGCGCGCCCGAGGCAGTGCGGCCCGGCGCCGGTCGACGCTGCACCGTGCGACGGCGCACGCGACAGATCGACACGCAGCACGCGCGGAGCCCAGGCGACATTTTGGAGCTCGTGCACGACGAAGATCGTAGCCCGTGCGATAGATTCACGGATCGCGCGTGGCGCCGCCGCTCGTCGCGTCGACGCCGCGCTCGATCGCGAGCCGGCACGGAACGACGCGGTTTTCCTCGCATTTTCGTCGATCGATGGCGTAGGCGCGGCCTACGGCTACGCCGCAATCCCCTCGAGAGCATCCCGTGTTCGGCTCCTTCCGCGTCGGCAGCATCCTCGGCATCACGATCCGCGTGCACTTCCTGCTGCTCGCGGTGTTCGCGTACTTGCTCGTGACGATGCCGACGACACCGAAAGCTGCGATCTACGCCGTGACGCTGTTCGGCATCGTGATGCTGCACGAGCTCGGCCACTCGGTCGTCGCGCAATCGTTCGGCATCCGCGTCGTCGACATCACGCTGTGGCCGCTCGGCGGCATGGCGCGCATGGCGGAGATCCCGGAGTCGACGAAGATCGAAGCGCTCGTCGCGATCGCCGGTCCGGCGGTCAACTTCGTCTTGGCCGGCATTGCCGGAGTCGCGTGGCTCTGGTCCGGCTCGCTCGACGCGTCGCATCCGTTGCTCGAGGAAGCACTGGCCGCGTTCTTCGGCATCAACTTGTTGATGGGCTTGTTCAACTTGATCCCCGCGTTCCCCATGGATGGCGGCCGCATCCTGCGCGCGATCCTCGGCCGCTCGGGCAACTGGCTCGGGGCGACCGAGACCGCGGTGCGCATCGGACGCGTGTTCGCGATCGCGATGGGCGTCATCGGCATCGTCGGACTGCCGCCGATCTGGATCGGACCGCAGTTCCCATTGCTCTTGCTCGCGGTGTGGCTGTGGTGGGCGGGCGGCGCGGAGCTGTGGGCCGTCCGCGTGCGTCACACGCAGAATCCGTTCGACGGCTTGCGCAACTTCATGCGCGAGCGCGCGGACTGGAGCTCGCAGGGAGCCGGGAGTGCGACGCCAAGCGCACCGCCGTCGCCCTCGGGCGCGGACGCAGCGGGCAACGGCTTCCGCCCCGAGGACATCGAGCGGCTCGAACGCTTCCGCGGCCGCTTGTCGCAGTATCCGCGCGAGTGAGCGCCTCAGCGCTCGCGCAGCGAGCGCGATCCCACCGGTTCCGCCGCCTCAGCCTTCGCGTGCGGTGCAGTGCAAGCGACTGCGAGCGCCCGTCGACGTCGGCGGATCATTACTGAGCTGTGCGTCGCAAGCAGACGCAGCTGCTGCGCGACGGGCCCCACCGGTACGCGCGGTGCCTCAGGCCGGCGGCGTGCTGCGCGTCTCGCGCGCGAACAGGTACACCTCGCGCAGCACGACGCGCGCGTCGTCGAACGCGCCGAGGCCGAGGCGCTCGGCGTAGTGAACCGCGGAGCGCACGAACAGCTGCCGGCGCGCTTCGCCGTCGAGGCCCGGGCGCGTGATCAAGTCACGCAAGAACGCGACGTCGTGCGGTGCAAGTCGCGCCGCCATGCCCGGCGTCAGCGCCAGACGCTTGTCCGCGAGCCCAGTCCACGTCTCGCCGGGCCAAGGCTCGATCGTGCTCGCCGCGACATCCGCGCGCACGACGAGCGTGCCTGCCACGAGGTCGCCGAGTCGTTGATGGCGGGCCGTCGCGGCGATCGAGATCAAGCCGATCGACGCCGGAACGATCGGGAACAAGTCGAGCGGCCACACGAGCGCGCGCAAGACGAGCTGCAGCGACGTCGCGGGGTAGCCGTCCGCGCTGACGATGCGCAGCCCGACGGCGGCCTTTCCCGGCGTACGCCCCGACCACGCCATCGGCCACAGCGCTTGGTACGCGACCGCAGAGAGCAGCACGCCGCCGATGAGCACGCCCGCGAGGAAGCGCGAGACCCCGGTCGCGTCCGCTTGCGACGCGACCGCGATCGTGAGCAACGTGAGGCAGTACAGGCCGATCAAGATCGAGGCATCGATCAACGCGGCGGCGAGACGGCTGCCCGCACCGGCGATGTCGCGGCGCAGATAGACGCCTTCGCTGGTGGCGACGACGAGCGAGGTCATGTCGCCGACATCGTGCCCGAGCGCGGCGCCCGCGAGAAGCCGTCGCGTGCGTCGCCAAGCAGCCCGTTGAAAAGATCGACGTCGCGAGGCACAGCGCGCTTCGGCGAGGCGAGGAGCGCGATGGCAAACGGCAAGGGTTCCCGCGCTAGAGCGCCACGCTCGTAGCGAAGGCTCCAGCGGAGCCTTCGCAGCGGGAGCGGCCTGCGTGGCCGCCGAGCACGATGTGCCGAGCGCGACGAAGTATCGACGAAGCGCGCGAAGCCGAGCAGTCGAGGTTTTCAACGGGCTGCTAGGCCGGGACGCGCGCGCACGCGACAATCCGGCGCCGTGGCACTGCCTCTCCCGCACACGACGCCCGTCGATCGCTTGGCAGAGCTCGTCCAGCGCTCCGGACGATTCGGCCTGCAAAGCCTCGGCGACGACGAAGTCGAAGCGCTGCTGCCGCTCTATCGAGCTGCGGCGTCGCACCTCGCCGAGCTGCAGACGCGCGGCGGAGATCCGCTGCAGGCGGCGCGCACGGCCGAGATCGTGGCGCGCGCGCAAGCGCTGCTGTACCGCGGCGCCACGCGCCCACGCGAGAGCGCGTGGTTACGCGCCGCGCGCTTCCTCGCGCTCGAGGTGCCGCGCACGTTCCGTGCGGAGTGGCGGATCCTGGCGGTGTCGTTCGCGCTCGTGTACGGCTTCGCGCTGGTGTCGTACGTCGCGGTCGCGAACGACCTCGAGGTCGCGTATTCGCTGCTCGATCCGGCGATGGTGAAGAGCGAGATCGAGCAGCTCGAGGCCACGAAGCACGGCGAGCCCTTCCGCGGCAACTTCACGTTCGGCCTCGACTCGTCGCCGCAGATCTCCGGTTGGATCATCACGCACAACATCGGCGTCGGCGTGCTGTTCTTCGCGACCGGGCTCTGCCCGCCGTTCTACCTGTGGATCATGGCGCAGAACGGCTTGATGCTCGGCACGTACACCGCGGTCGCCGCGCACTGGGACCAAGGCTTCGAGATCTCGTCGATCCTGTGGTGCCACGGCATGCTCGAGATCCAGGCGCTCGTCCTGGCCGGCGCCGCGGGACTGGTGCTCGTGCGCGGGTGCTTCGCGCCCGGTCCGTGGTCGCGCCGGCACGCGCTGAAGCTCGCGAGCGCGGTCGCGTGGCGCTTGTTCGTGCCGGTGCTGCCGATGCTCGTGTGCGCCGGGCTCATCGAAGGCTTCGTCAGCCCGCACGCGCCGCTCCCGGTGCGCGCGGTCATCGCGGTGGTCTCACTCGTCGCGATGCTCGCGTGGGCGTACTTCGGCAGCCGTGCCGCTCACGACCCGCGGCGCAGGTCGAGCCAACCGGCGAGCACCGGCAGCGCCGACTCCGCCGGCAACGCGTCGAGCACGCGCACGCCGACGCCGGCCAGCTGACGCAGCGCTTGCTCGCGCTCGTGCGCGAGCGACAGCGCCGCCGCGCGCAGCGGCGTGCGCTCGTCCTCGCTCGCAGTCGCGTGCACGCCGCTCGCCAGCGCGCGCAGTGCGGGATCGTCCAGGCCCGCGAACAGGATCCGCTGGCGCCGCGCCGCGCCGGCGAGCGCGAGACGCTGACGCTCGACGGAGAGCGGATCCGCGACGTCCGAGAACACGATCCACAGCGCGCGGCGGCGATGGCGCAGCGCGAGCTCGCTCAGCGCACGACCGAGGTCTGCCTCGTGCGTCGAGGGCTGCAGCGCGAACAGCGCGTCGCGCAGTCGCTCGAGCTGCGCTGCACCGCGGCCCGGCGCTACGTAGGCGCGCACGCGATCGTCGAACACGAGCGTGCCGACGCGGTCCTCTTGGCGCAGCGCGACCGCGGCGAGTTGCAGCGCCGTGTCGAGCGCGTGGTCGAGCTTCGTCCAGCCTTCGGTCGGCCGGTCGGGATGCAGCGCGCCTTCGCCGGGCGCGGTGGTCGCGGCCATGCGGCGCCCGCAATCGATGACGAGGAAGAGCTCCTGGCCGCGTTCCTCCTGGTACTGGCGCACGATCGGACGGCCGCGTTTCGCGAACGCCTTCCAGTCGATCGAGCGCACTTCGTCGCCGCGCACGTGCTCGCGCAGCGATTCGAACTCCATCTGTCCGCCACGGCGCCGCAAGCGCCGCAGGCCGAGATCGCGCCAGCGCTCGCTCGCCGCGAACGCGAGCGTGCGTGACAGGTGCGCCAGCGCCGGCTCGACTTCGATCGTCTGCCGTCCGCTGCGGCGCGCTTGGCGCCACACGAGGCCGAGGCGGCCCGCGATGCGCAGGCGCAGATCGAGCAGCGGGTGCACGCCGCGCCTGTGCGAGCGGTACGTGCGCCGCAACTCCAACTTTGGCGCCGTGAAGCGCGCTCGGTCCGGCCCGCCCGTCGGATCGGACGCGGCGCTCGGCAGCGCTGCGTGCGCGTGGCGCGCGCGCACCTCGAGCGCGGGCGCGAACTCCTCGTACACGACGATCTCGCGCCCCACCACGCGCGCCGCGTCGCGCTCCGACCCGGCCTCGACGGTCAGCACGCGCACGAAGTCGTCCGACAACCCCGCGCGCCGCGGCAGCTCGCGCCGCAGCTTCATGCGTGCCGGCGACGGCGTGGTCGCGAAGTCGTACACGACGAGCACCACGAGCACGAAGTCGGCGAGCCACACGAGCACGCGCAGCACGTCGACGAACGCCGCGAGGCACGCCAGCGCGAGCAACACCGCCGCGGACCCGAGCAATCGGCGCGTCGGGATCAGCGCGGCACCTCGACGGAGTCGAGCACGCGCACGAGCACCTCGTCGCTGCTCGCGCCCTCGATCTCCTCGGCCGGATCGAGCACGACCCGGTGGCGCAGCGCCGGCAGGAACACGGCCTTCACGTCGTCGGGGGTCACGAAGTCGCGGCCGGCCAGGATCGCGCGCGCTTTCGCCGCGAAGAGCAGCATCACGCCGGCGCGCGGGCTCGCGCCGAGCACGAGCGCGCCGTCCGCACGCGTCGCGCGCAAGAGCTTCACGATGTACGCGGGCAGATCGTCGCGCACCTCGACCGCGAGCACACGCTCGCGTTGCGCGAGGATTTCGTCCGGGCCCGTGACCGCGACCACGCCGAGCTCGGCCGGCGTCGCGCCGAGCGCGCGGCGGTGACCGATGCGCAACAGCTCGGCCTCGACGTCCGCGTCCGGGTAGCCGACGCGCACCTTGAACAGGAAGCGGTCGAGCTGCGCTTCCGGCAGCGGATACGTGCCCTCGTGCTCGATCGGGTTCATCGTCGCGAACACGGTGAACGGCACCGGCAGTGCGTGCCGCTGGCCGTCGACGGTGACGGCGTTCTCCTGCATCGCTTCGAGCATCGCCGACTGCGTCTTCGCGGGCGCGCGATTGATCTCGTCGCACAAGAGCACCTGCGCGAAGATCGGGCCGGACTGGAAGCGGAACGCGCCTTCCGCCGGACGGTAGATGCTCGTGCCCGTCACGTCCGCGGGCATGAGGTCGGGCGTGAACTGGATGCGGCCGAACGATCCGCCGAGCGCCGTCGCGAGCGTGCGCACGAGCAGCGTCTTCGCGACCCCGGGCGGTCCTTCGAGCAACACGTGTCCGCCGGCGAGCACCGCCATCAGGCATGCGTCGACCTCGGCGTCCATGCCGACGACCACGCGGCGCACTTGCTCGCGCACGCGATGCGCGAGCGCATGCGGCACTTCCAATCGAAGATCGTTCATCCGTTCTCCCGTCGGCCCAATGTAGCGTCCAAGTCGGCCTCGAATCGCGCGAGCTCGCGCCCGAGTTCGTCGAGCTCGTGCACGGTGCGGACCGGTCGCGCGCCGAACGCGCGCTCGAAGCGTGCGGCGTCGATACCGGCGCGGCGCTGCACGAGCGCTTCGATCGGCGCGTCGGCGCGCACGTGCAGCCGCGACTTCACGCGGCGCAGCACGCCGTCGCGCAGCAGGTTCGAGAGGAGCCGCACGCGCCCGGCGCGCTCGTACACGGTGGCCAGCGCGCGCGCGCGCGACAGCGGCGAGAGCGCGGCGATCGGCTCGGGATCGCGCGGAAAGCGGCCCGTCCAGACGCGCCGCCACGCGATCAGCAGGAACACGAGCGCAATGTTCGCGGTGAGCGGCAAGAGCTTCGGCGAGGTCGCGAGTCCGAGCGCGCTCTGCGGTTGCCACAGCCCGAGCGCGTACTCGTCGAAGAGGATCCGGCCACCGCCGCGCACCGTTTCCGCCAAGCGCTCGGCGAGCACGGCGTGATCGGCCTGCGCGAGATGTTGGTTGTCGAGGAACGCGTCGTCCGCGAGGAGCACGATCGACCCGTCCCCCGCCGGAACGGAGACGGCGATCGCGCGGTCTTGTCCGTGGACCTCGATCGTCCACGAGTCGAGGATCTCGAGCTCGAGCTCGTCGAGCCACCAGCTCCGCCCGGGCACCCAGCGCGCGCCCCACGTTTCGCCGTCACGCGTCTTCACCGCCACATCGACGGGGGGCGCGTCGACGCGCGTCTCGTCCTCCGCCGTGAGCGGCTCGCCCTCGGGCTCGTCGATGGCGGCACCGGGGTCGGCACCGGGGTCGTCCTCGGGCTCGAGCGGCGCTTCGGCGCCGGAGTACGGCGAGTCGCCGAACGCGAGCCCGTCGCACGAGCTCTGCTCGAGCTCCTCGACCAGGAAGCGCACGTTGTCCGGCGCAGCGGAGATCACGATCGTTCCGCCGCGCTCCAAGAAGCGCCGGTAGTGCTCGGGCGCGGAGAACACTTCGTCGTCGGCGCCGTCGGGTGCGGCGGGCATCCACAGCACGTGCCGGCCTTCGGGGAGGCGCTCGGGCGTGCTGTTCCACGCTTCCGGCGCGAAGCCGAGCTCGACGAGCAGGAGAAACAGCGCGCGCCGTCCGTCCGGCTCGTTGGACTGCACGCTGCGTCGCGTCGGCGTCGGTTCGCTCCCGCCGAGCGATGCGAGCACGAGCAATGCGACGAGCAGCGCGCCGAGCGCGAGTGCTCCGCCGCGCTCGAACTTGCGCGCGCTCATGCCGCGACGCCTCCGAGCCATTGACGGCAGAGGTCGTCGAGACGCTCGACCTCGTCGAGCTCGGGCGTCGCGCGTCCGAAGCTGACCGCGTCGAGGCGCGGGACGAGCGGAGCGAGCACACCGCGCACGTCGCCGCGTGGCGCGCCGCGCTCGAGCAGCTCGCGATACGTCCACGTGTCGCGGTACTCGAGCCGGCCCTGCTCCGACAGACCGACGACGAGCGCCGTGAAGAAACAACGCAACGCCGCGGCGAGATCACCGCGCTCCCGCGCAGCGCGCGCGCGTGAGAGCCACTCGGCCGCGCGCAGCGCGCGCTCGTCCGTCGGGCTCGCGCGCGTCGTCGCCGGGGCCGTGCGGCCGCGACGCCAGTAACGGAGCACGAGCCATACGAGCGCGACGACTGCGATTGCGGCCAGCACGTAGAGCGCGGCCGTCGCCGTCGATCGTCCGCTCAGCCCGAAGACGTCGCCGAGCCAATCGACGAACTCGCTCCAGCGATCGGCGAGCCAATCGCGCCACGTGCGCTGCGGCGGCTGGAACTCCGCGCGCGCGAGCACGTCCGCGAGCGCCGCGCGCACGCGCTCGGGCTCGAGCAAGACTTCGGGTGCGCGCTCTTGCAGCGGTGCGCTCATCGCGCCGGCTCGAGCTGCAAGCCGTCGAGGCGCTGAGCGAGATCCGTGCCTTCGGCGCGCAAGCGGCAGTCGTCGTAGAACACCGTCATCGTGACGGCTCCGACGGCCAGCGCTACGCCCATGAAGAGGGACGTGACGAGCACGAGGCCGGCGTCGAAGAGAGCGAGCGGAATGCCGGCGCTCGGCAGCGCCTCGCGCACGCCCGGGAACAGCGACACGGCCGAGAGCGTGGCGATGGACATCTCGAACAAGTACGTCAGCGTGGCGACGCACAACCAACGCAAGAACGTGCCGCGCGTCAGCGCGAAGCTGCGCGCGATGCTCGTGCCGATGCCGACGCGCTCCACGGCGCAGATCGACGGCGCGATCGACATCTTCCAGCGCACGAGCAGCACCGGGAAGAGGCAGGCGAGAACGGCCGGGATCGACAGCAGGGCGATGACGATCGCGACGACGACGATGGCGGGCGTGCGCCGCAGCGCGAGCGGCAGCGCCTCGCGCAACGTGAGCGATCGGCCTGTGAGCTCGCCCATCACGAGGATCGCGACGAACGCGTGCGCGAGCAGCGTCACGAGCAATCCGACGAGCGAAGCGGTGAGCGATCCGAAGAGGCTCACGAGCGCGGCGGCCGGATCGAGCAGCGCTTCGGCCGACGCGACCGACGTCACCTGCAGGATCGAAACGGGGATCCACAGGGCCGCGCACGTGAGCACGAACGTGGGAAAGCGGTCGCGCAGCACCGCGAGCGCGAGATCGAGGATCTCGACGCCGTTGCGCGGGCGCCGCAGCGGCCGCTCGAACGTGACCGCGCCGCCAGCCGCGATCGGGCTCGCGCGCTCGATCGTCGTGCCGTCGTCGAACTCTTCGACGGTCGTGCGGCTCGCTCTCACGCGGCGGAAGATAGCGTCGCGACGCGCCGCCGCCGAGCGCCGCGGCTCACGCGGTCACGCTCGGCGTCGTGCCGACCCGCCCGCGCTCACTCGTCCTGGCAGGTGATGTCGCGGCACAGGAAGGCGATCGAGCCCTGCTCGACGTCCTCCACCGCGTATCGAATCCGATCGATCTCGCGGTCCGCGACGTCGGTGATCTGGAGTCCGTGGAACTGGAGCAATCCGCCACCGATCGAATCGAGCCGTAGCTGCGTGAGCCCTTGGAACCAGAACGTGCGGCGCCGGACCAGCTCCGCATCGTTCGATAGCACCAGGACCAAGTTGGTCTCTCCGAGCTCGCGGTCGAATCCGATCGCGAGCTGCACCACGAACGAGAACCCGTTCAGCGCGGTCTGGAAGGTCGCGTCCATTGCGCGCTCCGCGGCCTCACAGATTGCCGAGCCGGATCGCGCCGGTCGGGCAGTTGCGCGCGCACGCGTGATCGCGCGTGCACTCGTAGTTCGAGAGCTTGCGCACCGAGGCTTTTTCGCCGTGCGCCCAGAAAGCGTCGGTCTCGCAAACCATCTCGCACATCCCGCAGCCGATGCACTGCGTCGGGTCGATGCGCACCGAGACATAGTCGCGCGGTGTGACGGGGCACGCGAGGCCGGGCACGATCTGTGGCACGACGAGGTCGCGCGTCGCGGCGTGCGACGAGAGCACGCGGATCGCTTCGTCTTCGCCCGACTGCACCACCTCGGGCACGCGGTCGAAGTCGAAGCGGCTCGTGTGCGCGACCTTCGGCTGGATCAGAGCCACGCGGTAGTCGACGTGCATGTGCAGCGACTGCTCGACGAGGACCTCTTCGACGATCTCGAACGTGCGGTAGAGCGTCGAGAGCATCTTGTTCTTGTAGTCGGGCGCCTTGAACGTGCCCTTCAGCGACAGATCGACCGCGATGATCAAGTCGGGATTCAGTGTCTTCGCGAAGCGCAGCGGCACCGAGTCGACCATGCCGCCGTCCATGTAGTTGAAGCCGCCGCGCTCGTAAGGCTCGAAGATGCCGGGCAGCGCGCACGAGCTGTACACGGCGTCGACGAGCGGGATGTCGTCGAGCCCTGGCGTCCCCCAGAACACGGTGCCGCCGGTCTCGAGGCGCACGGCGTTGCAGAAGAACGGAACCTTCATGTCGGAGAAGCCGATCGGCGGCAAGATGCGCTTCAGGCTCTGCAGGAAGGTGTCGCCGCGGTACATGCTGCGCGTGCGCGTGCCCTTCAGCAGGAACTTCACGAAGTTCAGTCGGAAGTAGTCTTCCTTCTGCACGGCGCCGACGAGCGACTCGATCTTCTCGATCGGATAACCGCCGGCGGCCATCGCTCCGACGAGCGAACCGATCGAGGTGCCTACGATCGCGTCGTACTCGATGCCGAGCTTGCGCATCGCGCGCAGCACGCCGACGTGCGCCATGCCGCGCATACCACCTCCGCCGAGCACGAGCACCGTGCGCGGTCGATGGTTCGTGCGTTGGCCGGGATGTCGGAGGCTGAAGGAGGTCTGGAAGAGGTCTTGGGACACGGCGAGGACGGCGGGGTTCGCTCCTTATCGTCGGGGTGACCCCCATGCATAAAGGAAGCGCGCGCGAATTCCAGCGCGACGTGCGCACGATTTCACGCGTTCCGACGCGGCGCGCCGGCCGCGCGCGCGCAGCTCAGGGCATCACGCGGCGCACGCCGGCCGCGATCTGCTCGGGCGGAGCGAGTGAGGGCATGTGTGCCCAGCGCACGATCGGCTCGTTCCCGTAGAGCAAGATGCCAGCGTGCTGCGAGCGATCGGCGTCGACGACCGGGTCGGGATCGTAGAAGCCCAGACTCTTGCGCAACGCCTCGATCTCGCGCTTGTCGCCGGTGAGGAAGCTCCACCCCGGGCGCGCCCCGTAGCGTCGCGCGTACTCCGCGAGCACGGGCGGCGTGTCGCGCTCGGGATCGAGCGAGATCGACACGAAGCGCGCCTCGTCGCCGAGCAGCGCTTGCACCTGCGCGAGGTTCGCCGACGTCCCGGGACACGTCCCGGTGCAGGTCACGTACATGAAGTTGATCACGACGACACGGTCGCGCACGAGCTCGTCGAAGAGGTTCACGCGGCGTCCGGCTTCGTCCTGGAGCACGATCCCCCGGAAGCGCCGCGCGACCCCGGCACGTTCGACCGACAGGCCGGCCTCGTTCACGGGACCTGGCGCCGGCGGCGGAGCGTCCAGCTCGCTGCTCGCCGTCGGCCGCGAAGCGCACCCCGCGACGAACAGCGTCACGGCGCAGACGGCGAGGAGCCTCACAGCACGTCGAACCGCGCCATCATGAACGCGTCCTCGTGCTCGATGTTGTGGCAATGGAAGACCCACGGGCCGGGGAAGTCGCGGAACTTGAAGAACACCTCCACGGTCTCGTTCGGGCCGAGGTTGATCACGTCTTTCTTCGCCTGTCCGTCGCGTTCGAGGATCGGCGGCGTCTTGCCGTTGCGCCGCAACACGTGCATGAACTCGAGATGCACGTGGATCGGGTGCCACCAGCCACCGCCTTTGTTGACGAGCCGCCACACCTCGCCGCGGTTGCGCACGCAGTTCGCGACCGAGCGATTCAGGTCCACGAACTCGCCGTTGACCACCCACGCACCGTTGCGCCGCTCGAACACGAAAGTGCGCCGCGTCGCGGCGTTGATCTCGGCCTGCGCGATCGCCGCGAACGGACGGAGCACGTCCGGCACGCGGCTCGGATCGACGACAGCGCCGCCCTCGACGCGGAACTGCAGCACGCGCACGGGCTGGTCCAACGTGCCGTTGGGACCGCGACCGTCGTCCTGTCGTGCGCGGTTCTCGAGGTAGAGCTTCTCGCCCGCCGGGAACGAAGCGAAGTTGACGACGATGTCGAAGCGTTCCGCGGGCCCCATGAAGAGCGAGGTTCGATTGCGTACCGGCGCGGACATCAATCCGGCCTCGGTCGCGATCACGTCGAACGGCACCGTTTGGCCGTTCGCACGCACGATGCGGAAATCGAAGAAGCGCGCGTTCGTGGCCGCGAGCAACCGCAGGCGGTACTTGCGTCGCTTGACCAACGTGAACGGCTGGATCGTCCCGTTGACGAGGTACTTGTCGCCGAGCAGTCCGTCGTGGTTGAAGGGATCGAAGACGAGCTGACCCGCCGTGTCGAAGCGCTTGTCCTGGATCATGAGCGGCAGGTCGTGCTGGCCGCTCGGCAGGCGCAAGTTGACGCCGTCGTTCAGATTCTCGTCGAGCGCATCGACCGCGTCCTGGAACAGGAAGAAGCCCGCGAGTCCGCGGTAGACGTTCGGTCCGGTGAAGTCGAGCAGGTGGTCGTGGTACCACATCGTCGACGGACGATCGGTCGCATCGGCCGCGCCGTGCGCGAAGCCCGGATCGAGGAGCGGATACGCGTAGTCGTAGCTCTCGCCCGGATGGAAGAGCGGATTCAATCCGCCGCCGGGTCCCGGAAAACCGTCCGAGCGCGCTTCGTGGTGGCCGCCGTGCAAGTGCACCGTCATCTCGGGCACGCCGAAGCCGACGTGGTTCGCGGGCAGCGCGTTGGTGTGGCGCACGAAGAGCGGGTGCAGCGCCTTGCCGACGAACGTCGGACCGAGCGCGTGCGGCCACGTGCCGGCCGGAACGTTGGCGTCGCGGTAACCCCACAGTTTCGTCGGCGGCAACTGCGGATGCACTTGGAGGAAGCGTTGCTCGTCGATGACGTGGTAGTACGCCGGTGCGATCAACGACTGCGGCGGCAGCGACGCATCGACCGGTGCGAACGGCGCGACGGTGGTCGCCTGCGGCGGGAATGTGAGCGGTGCGACGAACGGTGTCGTCGACGGGCTCGGCGGCAAGTTCCCGGATCCCGACTCGAGAAACGCCGGCAGTGCGAAAGCACGCGAGCCCGGCAGCATCGCGAAGCCACCGCCGAGCGCACCGGCACGCAAAAGATCGCGTCGATTCAACATGTAT
>JBJXHG010000121.1:0-42223 GCA_046160865.1 Planctomycetota bacterium
AGTCAGAAGTTCGCTCTCACCAAGCTCGATCTCCTCGGCGCTGGCGGCGTTGCTCGGGGTCGGAAACCTGACAGGTTGCCTGCACCCTCGCGCCTTGCCAGCGACGACGATCTCGACCTTGGTGAGAGCGAACTTCTGACTCAGGACACTAGCGTCACGCCTCGCGTCGCGAGCGTTCGATCCACGCGCGCGCGAGTTCGAGCTCCGCGAGCCACGTCGTGCCCGCGGCGTCCGAAGGCGCGCGCCAATCGCCGCGCGGCGACAGCGAGCCGCCCGAGCCGACCTTCGGTCCGTTCGGAATCGCCGAGCGCTTGTACTGACTCGTGCGGAGGAACCGGTCGAGGAACACGGAGAGCCAGCGCACGATTTCGTCGAGCGAGTGCGCCGGATTGGCGTCGGCGCGGCCTTCGACGTCGCGCGTCCACGCTTCGGCGCACAGGTACGCGATCTTCGACGGCCGGTATCCGCGGCGCGTGAGGTAGTACAGGCTGAAGTCGTGCAGATCGTACGGGCCGACGATCTCCTCGGTCCGCTGACCGGGCGTGTGCTCGTCGTCGCCGGGCACGAGCTCCGGGCTGATCGGCGTCGCGAGGATCGCGCGCAGCGTCTTCGACGTGTCCGCACCGACGTCGCCGCTGTCGGCGACCCACTCGATCAAGTGGCGGATCAGCGTCTTCGGCACGGACGCGTTGACGTTGTAGTGCGACATGTGGTCGCCGACGCCGTACGTGCACCAACCGAGCGCGAGCTCCGACAAGTCGCCGGTGCCGACCACGAATCCGCCGTGCAGGTTCGCGAGGCGGAAGAGGTGGCTCGTGCGCTCGCCGGCTTGCACGTTCTCGAACGCGATGTCGTACGTGCGCTCGCCGCGCGACCACGGGTGCCCGATGTCCGCGAGCATCTGCTCGCAGGACGGCCGGATGTCGAGCACCTCGGATCGCACGCCGAGTGAGCGCATCAGTGTCAGTGCGTTGTCCTTCGTCGTCGACGTCGTCGCGAAGCCCGGCATCGTGTACGCGAGCACGTTCGTGCGCGGCAGCCCCAGCGCGTCCGCCGCCTTGACCGCGACGAGCAGCGCGTGCGTCGAATCGAGGCCGCCGGAGACGCCGATCACGAGCTTGTCGACGCGCGCGGCGCGCGCGCGCTGCACGAGCCCTGCGACCTGGATGCGATAGGCCTCGCGGCAACGCTCGCTGCGGCGTGCGGGGTCGGACGGAGCGAACGGGTGGCGCTCCACGCGCCGCGCGAGCGGCACGCGCGCTTCGTGCGGCGCGAAGTCGAAGTCGACCGTGCGCACGCGCGACACTTGCGCGCGGTGATCCGTCGCGCAGTCGACGAAGCTCGTCATGCGCATGCGGTCTTGCACGAGCCGCTCGAGATCCACGTCGGCGAAGAGCACCGCGCTGCCGCTCGCGAAGCGTTCGGAGCGCGCCAGGCACTCGCCGTTCTCGTACACGAACGCTTCGCCGTCCCACGCGAGGTCGGTCGTCGACTCGCCCGCGCCCGCGCCGACGTAGACGTACGCGGCCAGGCACTTGGCGGATTGACCGGCGGCCAAGTCGTGGCGATAGGCCGACTTGCCGACCGTGATGTTCGAAGCGGAGAGGTTCGCGAGCACCGTCGCGCCGCGCAGCGCCGCGAACGTCGATGGCGGGAGCGGCACCCACACGTCCTCGCAGATCTCGAACGCGACCGCGAAGTCGGGATTCTGCTCGCAGCGGAACATGAGGTCTTCGCCGAAGGGCACGGGCCGTCCGGCGATCTCGGTCGTGTCGGAGACGCGATCGCGAGCGGCGGCGAACTGGCGCTTCTCGTAGAACTCGCGGTAGTTCGGCAAGTAGCTCTTCGGCACGACGCCGAGCACTTGTCCGCGTCCGAGCACGACCGCGCAATTGAACAAGCGACCGTCGATCGCGAGCGGAGCGCCGACGGCGAGCAACGCGCGGCCGGTGCGCGTCGTCTCGGAGAGCGACTCGAGCGCGCGCTGCACGGCCTCGAGCAACGCGGCTTGCTGGTGCAGATCGTCGATCGTGTAGCCGACGAGCGACAGCTCGGGCGTGATCACGAGCGCTGCGCCGTTCGCGTCCGCCGTGTGCCACAGGCGCGCGATCTCGGTCGCGTTCGCGGCGGGATCGGCGAGCACGAGCCGCGGTGCGGCTGCCGCGACGCGCACGAACCCGTGTGCATAGAGATCGAAGAAGCTGCGCGCGGAAGACCGAGAGGACATGGGTCATGTTTGTTATGCCCGAGAAGTCCGGTCTTTCCAAGTGCATGCGGGGTCGAGCGCTGCGCAGGGGGGGCACGCGCGGCGCTCGCGCTCGCCGCGTGCTGAGAAATGCGGGCTAGGCGTCGCGAGAGGCGCTCACCGGCGCGCCCTCGAAGCTGCGCGGCGATCGTCCACGCGACGTGTCTACCGCGTTGGTGATCCTGGGCGATCGATGAGCGCGCGGGCCTGGCCGTCGCGCCAGTCGCGCCGCTTGGCGCGTGACGCGCCGACGCGTGCGGGCTACGTTCACGGCGATGTGGGCCGGATTCGAGCCGTGGATCGCGCTCGCGATCGTGTTGCTCGCGGCGGATCTGTCCGGATCGATGGCCACGCGCGTGCGCTGTCCGCAAGCGCTCGTCGCGATCGCGTTCGGTACCGGCATCGCGCGCATCTCCCAAGCGGTTGCGGTGCCGGCGTCGCACGTGCACTTGCGCGCTCTGACCGTGCTCGCCGTCGGCTTCGTCGCGGTGGTCTTCGGGATGCGGCTCGCCACGCAACCGCGCGGTGCGCGCGGCCCGATCGCGCACGCCACGATCGAGACGTTGCTCGTCGTGCCGCTCGTCGCGCTCGCGATCGGTTCGCGGGTCCCAGGTGTCGTCGCGCTGCTCCTCGGCTTGGTGGCCGTCTCGACCGCGGCCGACGGTGTGCTGCGTGCGGCGCATGCGGCGGGCGACGTCGTGCGCGCGCGCAACGTGATGCCGGTCGCCTTCGCCGACGCGCTGTTCTCGATCACGCTCGCCACCGTCGCGGCGCTCGAGATCGCGCGCTCCCGCGGCGCGAGCGGCGCACCCGGCGACCTGTGGGCCGTGCTCATCGCGTGCGCGGTCGGACCGGCGATCGCGCTGCAACGCGGACCGCGCGCCGTCGACCTGCAGGGCAAGCTGACGCGTCTCTCGCGTCTCGCGCTCGGGATCATGGGCGTCGTCGCCGGAGCCGCGCTCGATCTCGCGACGCTGTTGCCCGCGCTCGTCCTGGCGCTCGTGGTGTGCGCTGCGCGACTCGCCGGCAAGTGGGCGGCGACGAGCTTCGTGCGCTGGCGCGCGCGCCGCAAGCCTGGCGAGCCGGAGGAGGCCGTGCTGGCGAGCGGCATCGCGCTCGCGCCCGGTGGCCTGCTGTCGGTCGGTATCGTGCTGCTCGTGCGGGACGCGCCAGGACTCGCGGATTCGCGCGATCTACTGCTCGGGATCGCCGTATGGGTCGCCGCACTCGACTCGATCGTCGGCGGGGCGCTGGCGAAGCTCGCGTTCGCGCGGCAGTCGAGCGCGTGACGAGCCCGCGCCCCGAAAGAAGCGCGCGAGCCCGCGCCCCGAAAGCAGCGCGCGAGCCCGCGCCCCGAAAGCAGCGCGCGAGCCCGCGCCCCGAAAGCAGCGCGCGAGCCCGCGCCCCGAAAGCGCGCGAGCCCGCGCCCCGAAAGCGCGCGAGCCCGCGCCCCGAAAGCGCGCGAGCCCGCGCCCCGAACGAAGCGCGCGAGCCCGCGCGACAGGGGTCGCGCGGGCTCGCGTCGATCGAATTCTCTGCGGCGGTCAGTTCGACGGCTTCGCGTACTTGACGCTGCAGCCGTAGGCCTGCGTCTTCGGCTCCTTGACCTTGCCTTCCGGCGACTTGAGGTCGGCGATCGCAGCCGTCACGTAGTTGACGAGCTTGTCGGGAGTCACGTCACCCGAGCGGTTGTTGTCGATCGCACCGGCGTAGGCGAGCACGCCCTTCGTGTCGATCACGAACATGTGCGGCGTCGTCTTCGCTCCGTACATTTGGCCGACACGGCCCGACTCGTCGATCAGGATCGGGTGCTTGAGGCTCCACGTCTCGGCGCCCTTCTTGTTCTTGTCGACGCCATTGCCTTGCATGCCGGCTGCCGACGAGTTGATCGCGAGGAACACGACGCCGTCCTTCGTGATGTCGGCGGCGAGCGTCTTGAGTGAGCCCTCCGTGTGCGCCTTCACGATGACGGGGCACTCCGGGTTGAACCACTCGAGCACGACGATCTTGCCCTTGTGGTCGGAGAGCTTGACTTCCTTGCCGTTGATGTCGGTGAGCGTGAAGTCGGGCGCGGGCTTGCCGATCTCGGCGCCGCCGACTTTCTCCGCGGGTTTCTCGACCGGCTTCCGTTCCTTCTCGGTGCCGTGTTGCGCGAACGCGATGGCCGGAACGGTGATCGCCACTGCGGCGGCGAAGAGGGATAGACGTTGCAGTTTCATGAGCTCTGGTCCTTTCGATGGCGGGGGGCGAAGGCCGAGAGCATAAGGTCCTGCCTCCCGGTTGTCCCGCGGCGGCCGCTTACGGTCGCCGCGCCGGAAGTGATGGGGTCGGAGTGGGATCCGTTAGCGGCGAAGCGCGATCAATCGCCGAAAACGCCGTGCGGCAAGAGGCCTGCGTTCGTTTGCGTCCCGCGTCCATACGGCAGGATCGGGCCACCGCCGGCCTCGGGAGAAATGAGTACTCCGAGCAGCGCGGGATCCTGGATCGTCGCCGTTCCCGACGTCGCGGTTCCGCCGTCGAGCACGAACCAGCCGGTCTCGCGACCGGCCAAGCTCTCGCCTGGATCGTCGTTCGTGCTCGCGAGGAACGTCTGCGTGAAGACGCTCGAGATCGACGTCAGAGGCACGCGTGCCCAACAGCGCACCGGGTAGCTCGCGCTGAATACGTTCTCGTTGTCGTTGTAGACGAGGAAGCGTGCGGTCGTCGTGAACGCGCTGCCGCCCGAGAGCGGGATCAAGATCAATTCTTCTTGGAACGTGCCACGCTGACCGAGGAAGCGCGGCACGAGCACCTCTTCGAAGCAGGCGTTGTACTCGAGCCCGTCGAGGTCGCGCACGCCGTCGAAGTCGAGATCCGTGTTCGCACCTTGCGCGCGCGGCGAGCGGAACGTGACGGCCGCGAGCGAGTAGCTCATCGCCGCGATGCCGTCGAGATGCGACGTCATGCCGACGAGGTGGTTGTGGCTGATCGCCTGACCGCCGGTGCTCTGCGCGAACACGTAGCCGAAGCCACGCGGTACGCCCGAGACGAAGCTCGTCGTGATCGCCGAGAACGTGTCGTTCGGCGTCAGGATCTCCGAGCGGTCGAACTCGTTGCAGCTCACTGCGTCGACGAAGATGAAGTGCGCGCGCACGCTCGCGCCGAACGACTCCGTGTTCGTCACGGTGACGACGGTCGTGTGGCCGGGGCGATTGTCGAACTCGGGGTAGACGAGCAGGCTGCCGGGCTCGGTGAGCTGAGCACGAGCCGAGGCGAGCAGGAGCGCGGCGGCCGAGATGGAGCGAAGCGTGGTGAGAATCAGGTTGCGCACGATGGACCTCGAAAGGGACGGTTCGAAGAAATCAATCTAACCGACGGTGGCGCTAGCCCGCATTTCTCACCACGTTCTGCTGCGTTCGCGTCAACTCGCTTCCGCCCGCGTCGTTGGATCGGAATCGATCCTCGCTGACCTCACAGGCGAGCTCCGGTCGATTCCGAATGCAGCGCCTTGCGCGAAGCGAGCCGTCACGCCCTCGCGACGGACGTGGTGAGAAATGCAGGCGAGGTCGCCGTGTGGAGCAAAGACGACGCGCGCGCGGCGAAGTCGGCTTGCCCGTCGACTTCGTCTCGCGCGCGTCGAATGAAGAAGCCGCTCTCGCCTCGCGGCGAAGCCTCGAATCGAGAGCGGCGTCTCGACTCCTTCTCGCAGATCACACCCCGCAGGAATCTCGCTTCGTCAGACGAGCGTCCGAGATCGCAGGTTCCGCGCACCGAGCGCGAATCCGCGCTGCGGGCCAGATGCGGCACGCGCACGAAAAAAGCCGGCGCGGAGAACCGCGCCGGCTTCGAGATTGGTTCGCGAGCGAAGCTCGCGCACACGTCACGGAGCGAAGTTGACGTGCAGACCGTTGCTCAGGTTGAAGTTCGCGCCACCCGCGGCCGGGTTGCGGTACCAGAGCTGGAAGTTCCACGACGAGCCCGGCGTGAACGCGGCGTACTCGGACGGGTGCGTCACGATCGAGTTAGGCAGGATGCCGGTCACGGTCAGGGGTTGCGGCGTGAAGCGGAAGATGCCCGGAGCGAACGGGCTGATGCACAAGTTGCCGTTGGCGAACGGGATGTTCGTCTGAACGGTGCCGTACGTGTACATGCCGAAGCTCTGCGGAACCGGCGGCGTGCCCGTCGTGACGAGGCCGAACGTGGCCGGCGTCGGCGAGCCGCTGATGTCGAGGCTGCCCGTGAAGTTGATGAGCGCCATCGTGCCGAACGAGTTCAGGCTCGAGGCGCAGTACGTGTTCGCCGATCCGCCGCCGAGCAGTTGCTCTTCGCCGGGGGGCTCGATCAGCTCGTTGCCGGTCAGCGTCGCGCTGAACAGCGCTTGCTTGAACTCTTGGAGCACGATTCGGGCGGTCGGGTGACCGGCGGACTGCGGTCCGCCTTGAACGCTTGTGACTCCAACGGATGCCATCGGAGCGAGCGCGAGTAGGACGTGGATCATGGATTGGGACTCGGGTGTGCGGATCGATGTGCAAGTCGCGTCGCACCCTGCGACTCGCACGAGGCCGGCTCGATGTGATTCAGCTGCGGTCACCCGGCCTCGGTGATCGCAGGCTGCCAGTGTCGCATGGAGTGCGCGACTCCCCAATGCGTGAAACGACTTTGTCGAGGCGTGAAACGACTTTGTCGAGACCCCTCTTGCAACCCGGCGGCTCGCGCGCTCGACCGGGATACCCGTATCACGACAATCGGACAGATGTTGCGCTTGAAAGGTTCCGCCGCAAGTCCTGACTCGCTCGAAACCGAGAAGTCGCGACTGGGCGGGCCTCAATCGTCGAGTAACAGCATACGCTCGGCGCCCGGAGCCAGGTTCAGGTTGCAATCCTGCAATCCACGGCCCTCCGCAGAAACCCGCACGTGGGCGTCGCCGGGGGCGGTCGGGACCACGACCGCGTGGCCCGAGGGCAGGAGCAGCGAGCACACGAGCGCACCGGCTTGCTGCACCGTGCATTCGACGGCCGCATGCGGCCCGTTGTACGCGAGCGTCAGGCGCGCGCCGGGCGCGAGCGTGATGGTCGCCTCGCGCGTCTCGCCCGCGACGACCGTCGCGTGGATCTCAGCGAACGATCCGTCGCGTGCGGATGCGCGGATGCGGTGCGTTCCGCCGCGCAGCGCGCGCAGCGTGACCTCGCCGCCGCTGCCAGTCCCCACCCAGCGGGTTCTCTCCGAGCCGGACATCGCGACGCGCGCGTCGCGAGCGCGTCGGCTGTTCGCGGTGAGCACTCGCACCGTGAGCGCTCCGCTGGCATGCGGCACGAGCACGATGTCGCCGCGCCCCGCTTCCACGAAGACGTCGTCGGACAGCGCCCCGCCGACTGCGTCCAACAAGACCACGCCGTAGCGTCCGGGCACGAGCGGCCCGATCGCGAACTCGCCGGTCGGCTCTACGATCGCGTGGGCGTCGCCGAAACCGTCCGCGCTGCGTGCGACGACCGCGAGCATGTCTTGCAACGAGCGCGTCGGCGCGCTCGGCAGCGGATCCACGCGACCGTTCACGAAGTAGCCGCGATAAGCAGTGAGCTCGATCGCGCCGAGTTCGAGGTCGTCGGGCACGCGGACCGCGATGCCGAGCGTGCACAGATCGGACGACAGTTCGCGTGCGCGCAAGCCGACACGCCACAAGCCGGGCGGCACGTCGACGAACGTGAAGGATCCATTGGCGTCGGTGCGGCTCGTCGCGACAGTGGGCTCCACGCCGTAAGCCTGGAGTCGCGGTGTCGTCGTCGCGGCGCGCGTGAGCGCGATGTCGCCGCCCTCGATGGCCGCACCGTGCTCGTCGCGCAAGCGTCCCGTGATGCGCGAGCGTTGCGGCAGGCGCACGACGAGCTCGCGCCGCTCGCCGCTCTCCAAGAGCAACGCGCGCGGTTCTTGCGACGAGATCCCACTCTCGTGATCGATCGAGAGTCGCCACGCCGTTGCGGGCGGAAGGTCGTCGAACCGTGCGACACCCTGCACGCCCGTGAGCTGCGTCCGCGCAGCGGCGAGCCGTGACGACCAATCGAAGTCGTCCGCGCGTGGCTCGCCCAGCGCGAAGCCGCGCAGCTCGACGCGCGCGCCTTCCACGGCCGTGTCCGTTTCGTCCAGCACCGCTACTCGGAGCTCGGCGGCGGCGACGAGCGCGACGTCGTATTCGAAGCGTGGGTCGCCGTCGTCCTCGCGCATGCCCTCGAGCGCGAGCGCGTAACCCGGGAACGCGATCTCGACCTGTTCCGCGCTCCATGTTTCGAGCACGAGCTCGAACGAGCCGTCGCCGGCCGTCGTGGTTTCCGCGAGCGTCTCGCGCACGGCGTCGCGCTTGCGAAAGCCGCTCCGCGCGGTCGCGCGCACGTTCGCCGACGCGATCGGTTGCCGGTTGTGTGCGTCGATCACGCGGCCGCGCAGGAGGAAACGGTCGTCGCGCCGCACGCGCAACACCAACTCCCGCCGCTCGCCTGGCTCGAGCGCAGCGACCGAGACGTGCGTCGTCGTTCCGTTCTGCGACCAGAACGTCCACACGCCGAGATCCGCGTGCGCGGGCACGCTGAACTCGGCGACGCCGCTCGCGTCCGTCAGTGGCCGCGTTGCGAGATCGCCGCGCGAGCTTCCGCTTGCCGCGCGCACGGGCGAGACGAGCGTGTCGCCAACGGCCACCGTGAGTCGCGCGCCGTGCAACGGTGTGCCGTCCTCGATCGCGAGCACGCGGACGACGAGCGTTGCGTCGGTCGACGCGCTCGCCACGCTGCGCGCGACGTCCGACACGCGCTCGTGCTGCTCCGCGGTGACCGCGTCCGATAGCTCTGCGATCGCCTCGTGCGCGGAGACGGGCTGCTCCGCCAGTGCGTCGTGTCGTGTCGTCGCGCGCGTTTCGAACAGAAGCAGCCACCCGACGGCGCCGGCGACGAGGAGCAGCGCGAGCGCCGCGAGCACGCGCGCGCGGCGCCAGCCGATCGGCGTGGGGTGGCTCACGCGCTCACCGCGACACCGTGAGCGTGCGCTCGGCGCCGGGCGCGATGTCGATTGCGTGCTCGGTCGTGTCGCCGCCGGTGCCGATCCTCACCGTCGCGCGACCTGGCGGCAGCAGCGCGAGGACGTCGATCCCCGGCTCGAGCGCGCCCGATGCGATCTGCACGCCGTCGCACCACGCTTGCACGAACGTGCCCGCCCCGCGTTCGAGCTTCACGCGCAGCGTTCCACCGCGCACGAGCTCGACGACGACGTCCTCCGTCGTGCGCTCGGATTCGACGAGCACCGCCTTGCGCACGCCGATCCCGCCGTCCGCGGACCGAGCGAGGACGTCGTACGTGCCGGGCATCAGGTCGCCGAAGCGGAACGATGTCAGGAACGCGTCGACGGACACGCTGCTCCGCGGGCGGGTACCAGCCTCCTGCAATCGCACGGACGCCTCGATCGGAGCGCGAGTGACGCCATCGACGCAGTGGCCCGCGATCGCGCCGCCGGCGAGCAGGGTCAGGCGCACGCCGTCTGTTCCGGCGGCGACGACGACCTCGTCCGATGCGCCGCCGAAGCCCGGCCCGTGCGCGACGAGCGCGTAGTCGCCCGGAATCAGCGGTCCGACGAGGAACGTGCCGTCGTGCTCGATCGTCTCGAGCAGCATCGTTCGCTCGGCGATCACGCGCGCGGTCACGCGTCCGCCGTTGAGCGGCTTTCCGTTCGCATCGCGCGCTTCGCCGCGGATGAAGAGATCGCGGAACACCGGGAGATCGATCTCGACGGTGCGCGACGCGTCCGTGATCTCGATCGTCTGTGCGAGCCCGGCGACTGCGTCCTTCGGCGCGGTGAACCCGTCGCGCGGCGCCGGTCCGATCCACCAACGCCCCGGCGGGATCGACGCGAACGCGCACGTGCCGCTCGCGTCGGTCGTCTGCTTCGCCGTCGGCTGGTGGACGCCCCGCACGAATAGCTCTGCCTGCTCCGATCGCGCGGGCACGAGCCAGATCTCCTGATCCTCGACCGCCGTGCCGTGTGCATCGGTGACGCGACAACGCAGCGCATCCACACCGCGGATGCGGATGTGCAGCTCGCGCGTCTCGCCCGGCGTGAGCACGATCGGATCGCGCTCCTTCCACAGCTCGGCGTCGGCACACGTGATCGTGAGCGCGAGCCCCGTGCTCGGACGCAAGTCGTCGAACTGGGCGCGGCCGTCCGCGTCGACGCGCGCGCGCCACAGCTGTCCGACATTGCGGCGCACGGTGAAGCCGATCTCGTTCAACGTGCGCTCGCCGTCGTGCGCGTTGCCGAGCAACTCGACGTCGAGTGGCTCGCGCGGCTCGGCACGTTCGTCGGTGATGTGCACGTCGAGTCGCGCCGCGCGGCGCAGGAGGATCGTGTGCTCGCCTTTCGCCGCGTCTTCGGCGGACGGCACGAACGAGACCGTGGTCGCGAAGCCAGGCGCCGCGACTTCGAGCACGTCCGTCTCGCCCGCGTGCACGCGCAACTCGTAGCTCCCGTCGGCGCGCGTGGTCGTGCTCGCGATCGTCAACGGCGCCCTCTTCGCGCGGTACACGCGCACGCCGCGGCGCTGCACGCGCACGTGCGCGCCGGCGATCGGGGAGCCGTCGTCCTCGGCGAGCACCGATCCGCGCACGAGCGAGACGCTGCACTCGAGTGGCACGGCGACGTCGCGCGTTTCGCCGATCGCGAGTGCCGGCACATCCACGTCCGCCGTGAGGCAGCTCCACGTGCTCAGTCGCAGCTCGATAGCCGCCTGCGCGGGCACCGTGATCGCCACGACGCCGTGCTCGTCGGTCAGTGCGCGCTGTCGGCGCAAGACCTCGGGCACCAAGGGGCCCTCGGCGATCGCGGTGATCTGGACGCCGGCGAGCGGAAGCTCGTCGACGCGCGTGACCGCGCGCACGTTCAACGTCGCGGTCGAATCCGTTGCGGCGGGAGTCTCCGCTTCCGGTGCCTGCGCAGCGATGGCCTCGACGATGCGCTCGGCGGATTGGTCCGCTGCGGAGAGCGACGCCGGCGCGTCGAGCACCGCTTCGGCTTCGCGCGTGTCGCTCGTCGTCTCCGCCACCTTCATCGCCGGCTGGGGCGTCGAAGTGCTCGATCGGACGAGGCCGAGCACGATCGCTGCGGCGACGACGAGTGCAACGAGGAGCGCGATCGAACGTGCGTGCACGAGGTGCGATTGTAGCCGTGCGTTCGCTCCATGCTCGCGCGCGCTGGTCGCGTGGTATGGTCGCGGTGGAGAGAGTCGCATGCGCCATGACGTAGCTCGTGCTCGATTCGAGGCACAGAACGCAAGCCGATGACTCGCCGTCTCGTCGCGATCGCGTTCTTGCTTGCGCTGCTCGTGCTCGGGGTATGGTCTCTGCGGCCGAAGAGCGATCCCTTCGTCGCCGAAGCGCCCGCGATTCCGTCAGTACAAGAAGGACGCAGGGTCGCACTCGATGGATCGGGCGAACGAGACACGGAGCGCGCGTCGCCGGTCGCGTGGGAGACCACGCTCGCACCGGTCGAGCCGATCGCCGACCCCCAACCAGCAGAGGCGCTCGACGCCACGCTGGTCGTCCGCGTGATTGACAAACGTACTGCGGCGCCGCTCGACGGCCTCCGCGTCGGCGCGCAACGCGAGACGTCCACCAAGCGCGTGTTCCGATCGTCGAAGGAGAGTCGCGGCGCGATCGACAGCCGCTTGACGTCCGACGAGCGCGGTGAGGTCGAGTTCGCGTGCCCGTCCGGCGTGACGATCGACGTCTTCGCCGTCGGTCACGACGACGTCGGCCGTGCGCGCGATCGCATCTCCGCGCTCGCGGTCGGCGAACGTCGCGTCGTCACGCTGCGAGTTGCGACAGGGGCGGACCTCGAGTTCTGCGGCCGAGTCATCGCCGAAACGGACCGCACACCGATCGCGGACGCGTGGGTCACCCTCCAGGTCGCGGACGAGCCGCGGCGCTCGGCGCAGACGGACGTCGACGGACGATTTCGTGTCGAGTGCTCATCGTGGAAGGAGCCGCTCGTGCGTGTTTTGGCACGTGGCTTCGCACCGCGCATCGTGTACGTCGGCGAAGGTCATCGAACTCCCGAGCGCGCGCTGGAGATCGTCCTGCCGCGCGCGGCGACGCTCGAGGTGTTCGTGACTGGAGCCGTCGACCCCCGTCGCACCGTGAGCGTGACGGTGAGTGCGCGCGGCGGCGATCTCGTCGCGGCGGCCGGTTCGAACGTCGGTGTCACGTGGCGCGGCGACGACTTCGAGTGGGGCGAGCTGGCGTTGCCCGACGATCCGGCACGCTTCGAGAACCTTCCGTCGCGCATTCCGCTGTCGCTGACGGTCGAGCACCGCGACCGCATCGTGCGCTGCGAGCCGAGCTCGATCGTCCTCGCGCCGGGCGAGCTGCGTCGAATCGAGATTCCGTTCGAACAGGACAAGGCCATGGCGCGCGTGTTCGGGCGCGTCGTCGACGAGAACGGCGACCCGATCGTGGAGCGCACGGTCTGGCTCGTCGCAACGGGCGCGCAGGAGCGCGAGTGCTACCTGGACGCGGACTTGCACAAACCGTCCGATGCGAGCTCGACGGATGAGTCGGGAATGTTCGAGCTCCTCGGCGTTCGCGGCGGAACGTGGTGGGTCGGGCTGGCCCCGCCGAGAGCCCCCGAGGAGTCGGTACCCGAGCCGGGTCATTCGCGCGCGCGCTGGATCGAAGTTCCGTCGCACGGCGAAGACGTGCGTGTTGATCTCGTCGCGCACCGCGGACTGTTCGTTGCCGGACGCATCGTCGGTCCACGCGGCGAGATCGTGACCCACGGCATCGTGCGCGCGATCCCGGAGGACGCACGCGGACTCTTGGCGGGGGACGTCGCATCGGACGGAAGCTTTTCGATCGGTCCGCTCGCTCCCGGACAATTCCAACTGCTCGCGCGCGCCGACCGATTCGGCTCGTCGCGAGGGGAGCTCTGCTCGGCTGGCGACACGAACGTCGTCGTCGAGCTCGACGGTGCGGCGCGCACCGATGGCACCGTGCGCGACGGCGACAGCGGCGCACCCGTGAGCGCGATCGTCTCGATCTCGTGGACCGATGCGACCGGTCGGCGCGGCTTCCTCGTCTCGCCGACCGCAGACGACGGTCGCTTCCAGCGCGAGCTCGACGGCGGCCGGTACACGTTGCTCGCGACGACGGGGGACGGCCGAATCGGAATGACGAGCGGCGTCGAGCTGCGGACGGGTGGCGTCGCCGAAGACGTCGAGATCCTCGTTCGCACTGCCGGCGGCACCGTGCGCGCGACGTATCGAGGTCACGACGAGCACGTCGAGCTCCATCTCGTTCGCGACGGAATTCTCGTCGGCGCGCATCGAGTCGCGCGCGGCGCGAGCGTAGACATGGTCATCCCGGCGGGCCGCATCGTCGCGAACTGGCGCAACGAGCTCGGAGTCGCGCACGAGGAGAGCTTCGATCTCGCCGTCGGCGAAGTGCACGACATCGCGTTCGAGTCGGCGAAGTGACGCATCGCGCGCAGAGCTGCACGCTTTTCGTTTTGCTCACGCACACTCGACGACCTGCTTACCGGCCGAAGGCGCGGCGCCACGACTCTTGCTCGTGACTCGCTCTCGCCCCACTCGGAGACCCACATGCTCATCGCCGTCACGACCGCATCGCTCTTCGCTCTCGCGCCGCAGGCTGGTCACGCACCACTGCCGTTCCGCCGCCTGACGCACACGGTGCATGCGTATGCGTGCTTTGCGCCAGACGGCAAGTCGCTCGTCTACCAGTCGAACGCCGCGGGCAGCTTCGACCTGTACGTGATCCAGCTCGACGGCTCGGGCGGCAAGCTGCTCGTCGAGGGTCCCGCGCACGACATCACGCCGATGTGGTCGCCGGACGGGAAGGCGCTCGCGTTCGTGTCGGAGCGCACCGGCAACCGCGACGTGTTCCTCGCCAACGAGAACGGCGAGAGCTTGCGCAACCTGACGAGCCATCCTTCCGCCGACATCCATCCGTTCTGGTCGGCCGACGGCAAGCGCCTCTTGTTCTCGAGCAATCGCGGCAACGCGAGCACGGACGACTACGACCTCTACGAGATGGCGGCCGACGGCACCGACGTGCGCCGCATCACGAGCGGACCCGACGTCGACACGTACGCGTCGTGGTCGCCGGACGGACGACGCATCGTCACGCGCCGCGTCGTGAGCGGGAACAACGAGGTGTTCGTGATGGACCGCGACGGCAAGAACGCGCTGAACCTGACGAACGCACCGACCTATGACGGCTGGCCCGTGTGGTCGCCGGAGGGCAAGCGCATCGCGTACGCGGGTGGGCCGGCTGACGGCAATCACTACATCTTCCTCGTGAACCCAGACGGGACGAACCGCGTGCAGCTCACGAACGCTGCGCCCGGGATGCCGTTCTGCTACGACACGCAGCCGTCGTTCTCGCACGACGGCCGCTGGCTCGCGTTCACGCGCTACCGTCCGATGAGCGACTACGAGAGCTCCGAGATCTACCTCTACGACCTCGCGACGCAGAAGAGCTGACGCGTGAAGCTCGTGCACCTCGCAATCGCCTTGGCAGCCTCCCTCGTCGCGTCGCGTCCGTACGCCGCGAGCTCACGCGCTGCGCATGAGCTCGCCGGCAGCTGGAGCGGAACGTTGGCGTGCCCCGACGGCTCGACGCCGGTGTACTTGCGCTTCGACGAAGCGGAGGACGGCACGACGAGCGTGCGCTTCGACGTGCCGCTCACGAACATCTACGCGGCGCCGTTCGGCAAGCTGACGGAGAAGGACGGCGGCTACGAGCTGTCGCCGGGTTTTCGCTTCGTGCTCGCGGGCGACGTGCTCACGTTCACATTCCCGTTCGGCGACCGGAAGTTCCGCGCGGAGCTGAAGCGCGGAGCGACGCCGCTGCCCGAAGCTCCGCACGCGGCGACGAAGATCGTGCAGCCGGCGTGGACCTTCGCGACGAAAGGCGCCGTGTGGTCGTCGCCGGCGGAACGTGACGGGCACGTGTACTTCGGCAGTGCCGACGGAAGCGTGTACGCCGTGCGTGCGAAGAGTGGCGAGCGCGCGTGGAGCACGCCGACCGGCGGTGCCGTCATGGCGCGACCGACGATCGCGGGTGCACATGTCTTCGTTCCGTCCGATGACGGCTTCTTGTGGAAGCTCGACGCGGCGAGCGGCGCGAAGCTCTGGACCGCGGACTTGCACGGTGCGTCGGTGAAGCGCGATCTGCCGCACGAAGGCGTGTCGAAGTACGACTACCTCGCGTCCGCCGCGACGATCGAGGAGAGCACGGTGTACGTCGGTAGCGCCGACGGAAAGCTCTATGCGCTCGACGCCGCGACTGGCGCCGAGAAGTGGAAGTTCGAGACGAAGGGTCTCGTGCGCTCGACACCGGCCATCGCGGGCGGGCTCGTCGTGTTCGGCAGCAACGACGGCTCGGTGTACGCGGTCAATGCGCGCGGCGAGCTCGCGTGGAAGCACGCGACGGGCGATGCGGTCACGTCGTCGCCGCTCGTGCACGACGGCCGCGTGTACATCGGCAGTCGCTCCGCCGACGTGTTCGCGTTCGACGCGGCGGACGGCAAAGTGCTCTGGCGCTCGTGGTACTGGTTCTCGTGGGTCGAGTCGTCGGCCGCAGTTCGCGATGGCGTGCTGTACGTCGGCTCGTCGGACTACCAGCGCGTGTGCGCGATCGACGCAGACGACGGTCGCGTCGCGTGGACGTTCGACACCGACGGCTCGGCGTGGTCATCGCCGGCGGTGACGGACTCGAGCGTGTTCGTGGGAGCCACCGGCGTCGTCGGTTACGCCGCTGGCCATCGCGGTGCGTTCTTCGCGGTCGAGCGCGCGAGCGGCAAGGAGCGCTGGCGCTTCGCGGTGGAACCCGCGTCCGGCGACTACACGTACGGCTTCGCGTCCTCGCCGGCCGTCGCGGACGGTCTCGTGTTCGTCGGCGGGCTCGACGGGAAGCTGTACGCGTTCCCGGAGCGGTGATCGACGCGCATGCGTGTGGCGCGTCCTCGCGCCACACGCTTCAAACGGCGAGGACCCGTGTCAGCTGCCTTGCGCTCGCTGTGACGCGCATCTCGCGAGCGGTGACGGATCCCCGTTGCGCGGCTGCGACATGGAGTCCTGTCGACTCGCAGTCGAACCGAACGCTCTCGAACAGGCGCCACGGCGATCGAAAGCCAAAGGCAAGCTGCAACCGCACAGTTAGGCGTTCGCAGCCGACACGGGGCCCCGCCGTTTAAAGCATGTCGCGCGAGGACGCGCGACATGCATGCGCTCCGAGCGCAGGCGCTCGGAGCTCATTCCGGCGTCACGTACGCCGCCGTGATCCCGCCGTCGACGAGGAAGTCCGAGCCCGTCATGTACGACGATTCGTCGCTCGCGAGGAAGAGCGCGGCCTTCGCCATCTCGTGCGCTTCGCCGAAGCGGCCCATCGGACTGTGCACCAGCCGGCGCTGCTTCTTCGCGTCGGTGTTCAAGAACTTCATCAGGAGCTCGGTCTTCAGCGGTCCGGGCGAGAGCGCGTTGACGCGGATGTTCTCGCGCGCGTGGATGACGGCGAGCTCGCGCGTCATCGCGACGACTCCGCCCTTGCTCGCGGTGTACGCGAGCTGCGGCGTCGCGGCGCCGAGCGACGCCACGAACGACGCCGTGTTGACGATCGAGCCGCCGCCGGCGCGGCGCAGCGCCGGAATGCCGAACTTGCACCCGAGGAACACGCCCTTCAGGTTGATCGCCATCGTCTTGTCCCAGACGGCTTCGCTCGTGTTCATCGCGTCGTCGTCGGCCGAGTCCATGATGCCGGCGTTGTTGAAGAGCACGTTCAGCTTGCCGAACTCATGCTCCGCGAAACGCACCATGTTCTCGCAGTCCGCGGCTTTCGAGACGTCGGCGCGCACGTAGGCCGCTCTGCCGCCAGCCTTCTTCACGCGCTGCACGGTCTCCTCGCCAGCCGCGTCGTTCACGTCGACGACGACGACCGACGCACCCTCGGCGGCGAACAAGATCGCCGACTCGCCGCCGATGCCGCCGCCCGCACCGGTGATCAATGCCACTTTGTCTTTCAGTCTCACGCGCTGCCTCCGCCGCGGAGACTAGCGCGCAGCCGATCGAGCTTCCACGAGCCTCGCCTGGTACTGCGGTGCGTTCCGAACCACCGCTGCATGCGCGCTAGCGCGCCGATCGCGAGCGCGTGGCCGCCTCGACGAGCTCGTCGAACAGTCGCTGTTGCCCCGGATCGTGCGCGGCGGTGTCCTCGGGGTGCCATTGCACGGCGACGAGCCACGGATGGCGCTCCATCTCGACGGCTTCGATCGTTCCGTCGGGTGCACGCGCGGTCACGCGCAGGCCGGGAGCGACCGTCGCGATCGCTTGGTGGTGCGACGACGACGGCGAGGCCTCGCTCGCGCGCAAGATGCGTGCGAGCTTGCTCTGCGCTTCGATGGTGACCGCGTGGGGGACGTACTCGCGGTTCGGGCCGCGGTGCTTCACCTTCTCGCCGACGACGTCGGGCAAGTGCGCGATCAGTGTTCCGCCGAGCCCGACGTTCAGCACTTGCGCGCCGCGGCAGATGCCGAGCGCCGGCAGCTGCGCTTCGACGAGCAGGCGCACGAGCGCGAGGTCGCTCGCATCGCGTTCGCGATCGACACCGTAGATCAGCGCGTGAGGACGTCCGCCGTAGACGACCGGGTCGACGTCGGGGCCGCCGGTGAGGATCAATCCGTCCGCGATCTCGAGCCAATCCGCGAGCCGCGGCTCGCCCGGCGGAAGCAGGTACGGCAAGCCGCCGGCGCGCCGCACCGCGTCGATGTACTTGCCGGACAGCGTGAGCTTGCCTTCTTCGTTGCGGCCGTAGGTCGTGATCGCGATGCGGGGGGCGGCGGACATCGAGTCGAGCGTAGCGTCGGCTTCGATGGCCCGACAGTCGAGATCGGTCGCGGTGGCTTGCGGGATCGGGAATCGAGCGCGATGCTCCAAAGGTCGTCCTCGAGCCGTCTGGAGAGCGCGTTCGTGGTCCGCAGAGCACGAGGTTCATTCCCATGCGCCGTTTTTCCAGCGCTCGAATCGCCACGAGCGCGCTCGCTCTCGCGTCTTTCGCCGCACTCGCGCGCGCAGGTGTGCTGGTCGTCGACAACGGCGGGCCGTACACGACGATCCAAGCCGCCATCGACGCCGCCATCGACGGCGACATCGTGCTCGTGAAGTCGGGCTCGTATCCCGGCTTCGTCGTGGACGCGAAGAGCGTGTCGATCTGCGCGGACGCGGGAACCGTCGTGAAAATCGTCGGCGCCATCGCGATCCGCACGATCGCGAGCTCACAGCACGTGGCGCTCGTCGGGCTCGACAGCGAGATCGAGTACGGCTTCGTCTTTCCGGTCGCGCTCTCGATCGTCGACTGCGAGGGCGCGGTCCGTCTCGTCGATTGCGAAGTCGACCAGTCGCAGCACCCGGACGCGCCAGGTAATTTCCCCGGGCCGGTCGAGGTCCGACGGTGCGACGACGTCTCGATCGGGGGCTGCACGATCCGCGCGCGCAACACGACGCAGCCGAGCGCCGTTGCCGGAGCCGCGCTCTTCCTCGATGACAGTCGACTCGCTGTCTTCGACTCGGAGCTCGAAGGCGGCCGCGGACATTGGGGCATTCCGAGCTGGATGGTCTCCGGCGGCGGACCGAGCACGCCCGGGTCGCCCGGTAGCCCGGCCCTCTGGTGCAAGAGCTCCGAGCTGTTCGTCTCGCGGTCCACTTTGACGGGTGGGAACGGCGGCAACGGCGTCTCCGCCGCGAACGACTCGTGGAGCGGAACTCCGACGCGCGGTGGCGACGGCGGTCCTGGATTGCGAACGCATCCCACCAACACGATCCCGCCGACGCCGCCGAGCCACGTGCGCTTGCTGGCAACGACGTTCGTTCCCGGTTCGGGCGGCGCAGGCGGAGTGGGCGATGCGAATGATCCCGACGCGCCGGACGGCGTGATCGGTCCACCGACGACGGGTCCCGCGCCCGCGCTCCTCGCGGGCACGGCGCGCTCGATCGCGGGCGACGGACCGCGACGCGAAGGTCAGACCGCCGCTCTTGTCTTCTCCGGCGCGCCCGGAGATCGCGTCTACTTCGCGACGAGCGCCCACGCGGACTTCGCGAGCGCGTTGCGTGGCGTGGTGTTGCTGTCGACGCCCGTCAAGCGCCGCTACATGGGCACGATCGGTGACAGCGGCGTGCTGCACGCTTCGTTACCCGTCGCCGAGCTCGGCGCAGGAGTCGATGGCCGTTTTAGGCACGCGCAAGCGTTCTTCGTCGACGCGCGCGGCGCGAGTTGGACGAGCGGACCGGCCGCGACGCTCCTGCTCGATGCCGCGTTCTGACACCGCGAGCGATCGCGCACACGTTGCGCGGTTACTGCGAGCGCGGGAGGATTGGGGAAGACAACCCGTTCCCGAGAGCACGGAGCTCGAATCATGCGTACCCAGTTCCTTCGCCGCGCCGTTCTGAGCGCGCTCGTCACCGCTTCCTTCACGATCGCCGCGCGCGCCGACGTGCTCGTCGTGGATGCGAACGCGGGTCCGTACTTCGACATCGCGACGGCGGTCGCCGTGGCGAACGCGGGCGATGTCGTGCTCGTCAAGAGCGGCTTCTATGGAGCGTTCACGATCGACGCGAAGAGTGTCGCCGTGATCGCCGACGCGGGCGCGACGGTCAACGTCGGCGCCGGCGTGCGCGTCCAGAACCTCGCCAGCACCCAGCACGTCACGATCGCGGGCCTACGCAACGAATCCGACTTCGCACTCGCGCCGCAGCTCACGATCAGCGCGTGCGCGGGTTCGGTGCGCGTAACGGACTGCGCGCTCGGCGCCGGCTTCGGGCCGCTCGGTGGCGCCGTCGCGCCGGTCGTCGTCGTGACGAGCTCGGACGACGTCGCGCTGCACCGCTGCACGCTGCGCGCGAACTACGATTTCATGTCGGGCGGCGCCGAAGCCGTGCGTGCGCAGACGAGCCGTGTCTCGTTGCTCGGGTCGTCGGTCGAAGGCGGCGTCGGCGTGAGCGGTACGCCGGGAGGCATGACCGGTGGTCCGAACACGAGCGGACTCGAGGGCAAGAGCGGCATCGTGTGCCGCAACTCGACGCTCTTCGTCGCCGGTGCGACGGTGATCGGCGGACCGGGCGGCTCCGGCGTCGGCGGATCGTGCAGCAGCCCGTACGACTATCCGACGGGCGGCGGAGGAGGCGGCGTTGGTCTGCAGGTGGCGGACGCGGCCGGTCCCGCGAGCAAGGTGACGGTGCTCGATGCCGCGCTGCAAGGCGGCGACGGCGGCAACGGCGGCAGTGGCAACGGCGGATGCAGCGACGCGCCCGACGGAAAATCCGGCAGCACGAGCGAGGGCGCGGCACCGGTCGAGCTCTCCGGCGCGCAGCGCACGCTCGCGAGCATCGCTCCCACACGCGAAGGCGCGCTCATGCGCGTGCGGTTCGAAGGACTCGCGGGTGATCGCGTGTACCTCGCTCTGAGCGCGCGCGCGAATTTCGAGGTCGACCGCGCGCTGCACGGCGTCGTGCTGGTGCAGACACCGCTCGAGCGCCGCTACATGGGCACGATCGACGCGAGCGGTGTGCTCGTCGTGCAATTGCCCGTCGGCGAGCTCGGCGCCGGTGTGCAAGTGCGCCTGCGACACGCGCAAGCGTTCTTCGTCGACACGACGAACACCGGTTGGGTGAGCGGCGTGGCGACGGCACTGTTGCTCGACGGCGCGCACTGACCCGGCAGATCGCAACGGCAAGCGCGCGGCCGGTCCGCGTCACATGCCGCTGCGCACCACGAGGTACAGCGCAACCAGCGCGAGCGCCGCTGCGGCAAGCATCCATCCGACGCTCGCGATGAACGTCGACTCGGCGATCAGGACGAGGCCGGCGACGAGCTGCGGGATGCGCGACTGCTTCTTGCCGTAGAGGAAGAAGCCGCCGCCGGTCGTACCGACGATCAGCGAGGTGAAAAGCCATCCGGCCGAGAAGGTCATGCAACTGCATCGGCACGCGGAGCTGGGTCAGGCGAGCCGCTCCGACGCGGGCTCGTCGAGTAACGCTCAAATCCTCTCGAAGTACCGTTGCCGCTCCCAATCCGTCACCGCCTTGTCGTACGACTCCTGCTCGGTGCGGAAGAAGTGCGTGTAGTGCTCGACGACGCCGGCGCCAAACGCGCTCTTCGCGAACGCGCTCGAAGCAAAGAGATCCGTCGCGTCGCGCAACGTCTTCGGCACGCGCGGCAGCTTCTCGGCCGCGTAGATGTCGCCTTCGAAGATCGGCGGCGGCTCGATCTTCTTCTCGATGCCGTCGAGGCCCGACGCGAGCGCGGCGGCGTGCACGAGATACGGATTGCAGTCGGCGCCGGGAATGCGGCACTCGATGCGCAACGACTCGCCTTTGCCGACGACGCGGAAGCCGCCGGTGCGATTGTCGTAGCTCCACGCCAGGCGCGTCGGTGCCCACGACGCGGATTGGTAGCGCTTGTAGCTGTTGATCGTCGGCGCGTAGAACACCATCACGTCCGGCACGTGCGCGATCCAGCCGCCGAGGAACCAGCGGAAGGCATCGCTGCACTCGACGGGCCCGAGCTTCACCGCGCCGGGGAACGCGCTCTTGCCGCGATTCCACAGGCTCAAATGGATGTGGCACGACGAGCCGGCTTGATCCGCGGCGAACTTCGCCATGAACGTGATCGAGATGCCGAGCCGATCGGCGATCTCCTTCATGCACTGCTTGTAGATCGCGTGCCGGTCCGCCATCGCGAGCGAGTCGGCGTAGCGCACGTTGAGCTCGTGCTGCCCGAGGCCCCACTCGCCCTTCGAGTTCTCGACCGGCACGCCCGAGTGCTTCAGGTGCCGCCGCGCTTCGGCGTGGAACACCTCTTCGCGCGCGCCTTGCAGCATGTGGTAGTCCTCGAGGTACCAGCTCATCGGCGACAGCTCGCGGTGTCCCTTCGCGGCAGCGTCGCGGAACGAGTCGCGGAACAAGAAGTACTCGAGCTCCGACGAGGCCATCGGCGCGTAGCCGAGGCTCTGCGCCTTCTCGACTTGCCGCTTGAGGATCGTGCGCGGAGCGACCTCGACGAGCGCGTCGGTCTTCACCGACGCGACGTCGCACAGGACGATCGCCGTCTTCTCGAGCCAGCTCGCGACGCGCAGCGTCGACATGTCCGGCACGAGGTGGAAGTCGCCGTAGCCGCGCTCCCAGTTCGCGAAGGCGTAGCCCGGCACCGGATTCATCTCCATGTCGACGGTCAGCAAGTAGTCGCAGGCATGGCTGCCGTGCGCGACGACTTCCTCGACGAAGAACTCGGCGTCGTAGCGCTTGCCGAGGAAGCGGCCGTAGTGGTCGGTGAACACGACGAGCACGGTCTCGATCGCGCCGTGCGCGACGCGCTCGGAGAGCTCGGAGAGGGTGAGGAGGCCTTGGAGCTGCGACATGCGGCGGATTGTAGGCAGCGCGTGTCCGCGGATCACGGACGCGCACGCGCTCCGACCATCGTCTCGATTTGCTCGTGCTCCTCGCGCGCGCCGGTTGCTCGCGAACACCACGTTGCACGCTCGACGCACGACTACCGCGTTGGGCAACGGCGCTCGCGCAAGTGTTACTGCGCTGTGCGCTGCGGAGACGGCGGAGCAACGGCAGAGACCGATGGAGTGCCTCCGGCGGCGCCAGGCGCGCCGCCTACGGCACGGCCGGCCACTGCACTTGCACGCCGTTCGTGAGATTGATCGTGCCCGCGCTGCAGAAGTCCGCTTCCGCGTTGCGGTAGACGAGCTGGTAATACGCGGTTTGCCCGCTCGGCTGGAGCGTCGCCGCGGAGACGGCCAGCGTCTGCACCGCGTTCGGATATGTCCACGCGCCGAACGGTGCGCCGTTCGTGCCGGCGAAATGCCCGCCGAACCGCACGAGCGCACCGCTCACACAGCGCACGCCGTCGCCGATCGCCAGGCCGGACGCGTCGTTCGCGCTGCCTTTGACGAGCAGCGCGAAGCCACCGTAGCCGTTGCCGACGTCCGCCAAGAAGCGCAGCGTCTCCGGCGCGAAGTCTCCGCATGCGCGCAGACGTCCGCCGGTCGAGTCGTACGAGTTCGCGCAACCCGCATCGGGCGCGCCACTCGGGCTCGGGACGCTGTTCGGCGGCGCACACGGACATGGCGTGGCGAGCGAACCGTCACCCGAGCAGAACGTGTCGAAGTCCGACTTGCAGAAGACGTAGGCTGCGCCCGGCCCTGGCGGCGGCTCGAACGTGAACACCGACAGCTCGGGCGCTCCGATCGCGAGGTCATCGCCGGCGAGCGCGACGGAGATTCCGAAATCGTCGCCTTTCTGCGCATCGCTCGCAGTCAGCTTCGCGACTTCCATCCACGTCGCCTGCGCGCGCTCGAACACGTACGCCGCGCCGGTGAAGACGCCGTGGTCGGAATCGGCGGGCGCGCCGACGAGCAATCGATCGCCTTCGAGGTCGAGCGAGCGCGCGAATTGCGCTCCGCTCGTCACTCCGCTCGGCGCAGCCACCGTCGCCTCGAGTGTCCACGTCGATCCGCTGCCGACGAACACGTAGGCGACTCCCGGCATCGGGTTCGGGAAGCCGAGACGAGTCGAGCCGACGACGATCGTGTCGCCGAAGAGCGCGACCGCCGCGCCGAAGTTCTCGGACGTCGTCGGTGCGGGCGCGAGCAGCGTCGCTCGATGGCTCCACGTCGTTCCGCTGCGCGTGAACACGAACGCGGCGCCGTGCGTGCCGCCGCCCACGAAGAATTCGGGTGCGCCGATCACGGCGGTATCGCCGGCGATCGCGAGGGAGCCGCCGAACACGCCGTTGGCGCTCACGGTTGGCGCGAAAAGCTTCGCTTGCTCGGTCCACACCGTGCCGCTGCGCTCGAACACGTAGACGGCTCCGGTGTTCGCTCCGAATGTGTCGTCGCCCTCGTCTCCGACGAGCACCGTGTCCCCGTCGATGCTCGCCGAGAAACCGAAGTGCGCGTTGATCGACGGGCTGCTCGACACGAGCTTCTGTTGCACGGACCACACGCCAGCGCTGCGCACGAGGACCGTCGTGGAGCCGACGCTGAGCGGCGACGCGATCACCTCACCCGGATTAGTGGCGACCGCGGTGTCGCCATCGATCGCGACGTTCGTGCCGAAGCCGGAGTCGAAGAGCACGCCAGCTGGCGAATGCATGCTCGACTGGAGCGTCCAGCTCGCGCCGTTCCGGACGAAGAAGTGCACCGCTCCGGCGTCGAAGCCGAGGCCGCTGTTCGTGTCGGAGTCCGGCGCGCCGACGACGAGCGTGTCGCCCGACAGCGCGAGCGAGTTCCCGAAGTGATCCTGCGACGCGCCTCCGGGCGCGGAGAGCTTCGCGTCTTGTGCGGCGAGGAAGGGTGCTTGAGCGCTGGCGACAGCACAGGTGAAGACGAGGCAGATGGTCAAACGGGCGGTGGCGAACATGGGGTGACTCCGGCCGCGCTCCCCTGCGGTTTCAGCCAATGGTACAGCACGATCGAGGATCGATGCACGGTGGGCGAAGCTCCACGTACGGCCTTGGCCGCACGAAGCTGGAAGAGCTCGCCTGCCGCCGCGTCTTCTCCGCGCCGTGATCCACACATGACCATCCTCGCGATCGTGTGCTTGACCATCGGCGTCGCGCTGTCGGCCATGAACTGGCACTGCATCCTTTCCTATAAGAAGGGGCGGCCGCACGTTTCGCAGATGCCGTTCGTGCCGTGCACGTTCACACTGATCGGACTGCTCTCGCTCGATGCCACGCGTCGGTTCTGGTGGTGCGCGCTGCTCGTCGATCCCTCGATTCCGACGTTCGTCGTCGCGGTCCCGATCCTTGTTGCGGACGCCTGGCGCACGAGCCGCTTCACGCGCGTGCGGCGGCTGCGCGCGCACGATTGCAAGCGGCACGTCGAGCTCTCGCTGCACCGCAACGGATACTTCTTGGTGAAGGGGACGTTCGACTCGACGAGGGTCGCCGCGAGCGGTGCGACCCTCCTGTCGTTCGGTCTCGTCGGGACGTGGGAAGTGGTCGGCACGTCGATTCGCTTGTCGCGCTACGGCGGCGAGCGGGTCACGGTGCTGGAGCCGCACGAGCGCGAACTCCGCGCGCGGGAGTCCGGAGGCGTATCGGCGGGCGAGCTCGATGCCGAATCGCTCGACGCACTCGTCTTCTGCGACGCCTGAGGAGCGTTGGTCCGGCACCGTAGCGTCGTCATGATGTCGGAACGCGCTGCGATGCGTGCCGGAAACGAAAGACACCATGACTGCCACTCACGTCGCTCTGCTGCGCGGCATCAACGTCGGACGCGCGAAGCGCATTGCGATGGCCGATCTGCGCGCGCTGTTCGAGAGCCTCGGCTTCGGGCGCGTGCGAACCTTGTTGAATAGCGGCAACGTCGTGTTCGACGTGCCGGCGCGCGCGAAGAAGGACACGGGACCGGTGATCGAGGCTGCGATCCAGAAGCAGTTCGGCATCGTGTCGCGTGTCACGGTGATCCGCGCGAACGACCTCGACCTCATTCTCGCCGAGAATCCGTTGCTCGACGTCGCGAAGGATCCGTCGAAGCTGCTCGTAAGTGTGCCGAGCACCCGTGCGGACCTCGCGCGCTTGACGCCGCTGGTTGCGAAGAAGTGGGGGAGCGAGGCGCTCGCCGTCGGTGCGCGCGCGGCGTACTGCTGGTCGCCGAAGGGCGTGCTCGACAGCGAAGTGAACAAGGCCGTGGCGAAGCTGCTCGGCGATTCCGTCACGTCGCGCAACTGGACGACGATGTCGAAGCTGCAAGCGCTCGCGAACGATCCGTCGTAGGGGTTCGGCTGCATTTCTCACCACGTCCGTCGCGAGGTCGTGCCAGCTCGTGCGGAGCAAGGCGTTGCATCGGAATCGACCGCAGCTCTCCTGTCAGGTCAGCGAGGATCGAATCGGATCCAACAACGCCGCTCCGTGCGAGTTGGCGCGACCGCAGCAGGATGTGGTGAGAGATGCGGGTTAGCGTCCCTCGATCGCTTGCAACGCCTGCAGGGCGGCGGCGCGCACGGCCGGGTCGAGGTCGCGCGCGCACGCCTGCAAGAACTCCGCGCTAGCCTTCACGCCGAGCTTGCCGAGCGCGACGGCCGCCTCGCGTCGGAGAGGCGCGAAGCCGTGGCTGAGGCAGCCGCCGAGCGATGACCATGTCGCTTCGAGTTTGCGTTCGCCGCACGCGCGCGCGGCCGCGCACCGCACGAGCACGTCGGCGTCGGTCAGCGCCGCCGCGGCATCGAGTGGCGTCGGGAGATTTCCGGTCGCTTGTCGTGCCGCGATCACGCGATCGGCTGCACGCAGGACGGCCTCCTCGCGGCTCTGTGGTTTCGAAGCGGTGCTCGGTGGCGGGGGCGACGTCAACAGCTCTTCGATGCGCGCTTCGAACTCGGCCTTGAGCTCGACGTACGCCGCGCCCGTGCCCGGACCGCTGAAGCCCGTGTGCACACCGCGCACGCGTCCGTCGCGGCCGATGAAGATCGTCGTCGGGAACGCGCGCAGTCGATCGATCGCGGGGAACGCTTCACTCGCCTGGTGCTTGTCGGCGAGCCCGGCGATCAGCACCGGATACTGCGCGCCGTGTCGCGTCAGCGCACGCCGGACTTGCGCGACGCTGCGCTCCGCGTCGGACGTGTACTCGAACGCCAAGCCGACGATCGAGAGTCCGCGCGGCTCGTAGCGGCGATGGAGCTCGGCCAAGTACGCCATCTCGTCGTGGCAGTTCGGGCACCACGTGCCGAAGAGCTGCACGACGAGCGCGCGCCCGGCGAACTCCGGCCCTCCGAGCGAGCGCAGCTCTCCTTCGAGATCGGGATATGCGAGCGCGTCGAGACCGAACGCATCGTTCCAGCGCGTCAGCGAGTACGCGTCGGGCAACTCGGCGCGATCGTCGCGCTTCGCCTTCCATTGCTCGTGCCAGCGATCGCCGGAGTAGAAGTCGCCCGCGAGCTCGCCCTTCTCGGTCAAGCGCGCGTCGAACAGGTACGCGTGCGCACCGTCGAACGCCGACAAGCGCAGGCGATCGCCGTCGAGCGTGCCTGCCAAGTAGCGGTAGTCTCCGGTCGGCGTCAGGAACGTGCCTTCGATCGAGCCGTCGTCGACGGTGCGGAACAGCGCGATCGCGGGATCGCCGCTCGGATCGAACGCGACCTTCCATCGTCCGTCGATCGCGCCCGCATTCGCTGCCGCCGCCTCGGGGTCACCGAGCGCTGGAAAGCGCGGTGCCGCACCCGCGCGCGCGCCGAATGTCAACGTCGTCCAGCGATCGGCGCCGGACCGCTTCGTCCACTTGCCGACCGCGCTCGCGCCGTCGACCGAGAAGCGCACGCGCAGGAGCGAATCGAAGTGCGACAGCTCGAAGAACATTTCCTCGCCTTGCGTGCGGATCGACGGGACCTGGATGCGTTCGCTGCCGTTCACGATCGCGACGCGCAGGCCTTGGTCCCCGCGCGCGATCTCGAGGCCGAACGGAAGCTCGCCGCCAGGTGATACGAGCCACGCGCGCCACGGACCGGTCTGCGGGGACGCGGATTCCAGGGCGAGCGCGAGCAGCGCGATGCCGATCGAGTTCATGACGGCATGGTACGCGACAGGTGCGTTCGCGCAGACGTTGCCGCGACACATCACAGGGCTATCAGCCCGTGGTGAAAGTCATTCGGCACGAAAGTCGTCCGTTCGCGCCAGCCCGGCGTCGCTCGATCCTCGGCGAATCTCGACGATTCGCCGGCGGTCTCGCTCCTTGTTCTGACGCGAATGGGCCACTTTCGCGCTCGAAGCACTTTCACCACGGACTGCTATTCTCGCGCGGCATGGATCGCATCGCGCGACACATCTGGGTCGGAGGACTCGTGCAGGGCGTCGCGTTCCGCCACTTCACGAAAGTGCGCGCGCGCGAGCTCGGCGTCGCCGGGTTCGTGCGCAACTTGCCCGACGGCCGCGTGGAAGTCTGGGCCGAAGGTGCGCGCGCCGCGGTGGAGGATCTCGTGCGCTGGCTCGACCGCGGTCCGCCGTCCGCGCACGTGACCGAGAAGCACGTCGAGGACGCCGCACCGACGGGTGCCGAGCGATTCGAGGTCCGACGGCCTTGATCGCCAACGCACGCGGCAGATTGCCTCCAGAGCGACGTGGCAGGACGTCGAAAGGCGGGGCGCAGGCAGTTGGCAGCGAGCGCGGTGCGAGAAGAGCCGCGTTCGATTCGGGGGGGATCTTCAGGAGCAGGGGCGATGACTGGCGGGCAATCGTCGAGAGTGCGCTCTCGATTCGCGGCGGCATTGTGTTTCACGGCGTTCGGCGGAGGGTTCGCTGGCGAGCGGGCATTCGCGCAGGATCCGGGTGCGTTCGATCCGATGCGCGTGCTCGCGTCCTCGGCCCCGTCCGCGACAGCGGAGAGCGTGGAACCGAGCGACCCGCTCGTCTTCCGATCACGCCGCGCGCGCGCGAGCCTCACGAGCCTCGCGGATCGGGACGTGCTCGTGATCGACCTCCTCGACGGAGTGTCGTTCGCTGCGCTGCGCACGGGACGCGCCAGTGAGTCGACCTGGACCGGCAAGACGCCGGAGGATCCGGACAGCAGCGTGCACCTCGTGCTGCAGGGCGGCGTCCTCGTCGGCAGCGTGCGCTTGCACCGCGCGCTCTATCGCATCCGTCCGACACAGGATCCCAGTGACGCGCCGGACGAGGTCGTCGTCGAGCACGTCGACGAGAGCCGCTTCCCTGCGTGCGCGGTGGAGCAGCGTCACGAGATCGCGAGCGCCGGTCATGCAGCGTCGTCGATCTCGCCGAACGGACAAGTCGCCGCGACCACGGCTACGCAGATCGACGTGCTCGTCGTGTACACGCCGCAAGCGCGCGTCGCGGCCGGCGGTCAGGCCGCGATCGAGGCCCTGATCGACCTCGCCGTGCTCGAGTCGAACACGATCTATGCGAACAGCCAGGCGAGCCTCGAGCTCCGGCTCGTGCACCGCGCCGAGGTGGCGCACACCGAGTCCGGCAATTTCACGACGGAGCTCATGCGCTTGCAGAGCCCGACGGACGGTTTCCTCGACACTGTGCACGCGCTGCGCAACACGTACGGCGCCGACGTCGTGTCGCTGATCGTCAATCAGAGTTCGAGCTGCGGCGTCGGCTACGTGATGACGAACGCGACGTCGTCGTTCCAAGGCTACGCGTTCAACGTCGTCGCGCGTTCGTGCGCGACGGGCTACTACAGCTTCGCGCACGAGCTCGGACACAACTTCGGCTGCGCGCACGATCGCGCGACGGGCGGCACGGGCTTGTTCCCGTACTCGCACGGCTATCACAACCCGGCGCAGACGTGGCGCACGGTGATGGCCTATCCGCCGGGCGTGCGGATCCCGTTCTTCTCGAACCCGACGGTGCAGTACCAGGGTCAACCGACGGGAGTCGTGAGCACGGCACCGCTCGGCTGCGACAACGCGAAGACGATGTCGCTCTCGGCGCCGGTGATCGCCGCATTCCGCGGCACCGTCGCCACGAGCGCGAGCGAATACGGCCTCGGCAAGCCCACGTCGATGGGCGTGCGACCGCGCTTGTCGTCGACCGGGAGCACGAGCGTCGCGAGCAACTCGCTCACGCTGCGGCTCACCAGCGCGATCCCGAGCAGCCTCGGCTTCGTGCACGTCGCGCAGCAATCGGCGAACGCGCCGTTCCAAGGCGGCACGCTGTACGCCGCCGCGCCGGTCGTCGCGTGGAAGGGGTTCCGCGCCGCGATCGACGGCTCGGCGAGCGTGCCTGTTCCGCTCTCGGCGCCGATGATCGGCCAAACGAGGTACTACCAGGCGTTCTTCCGTGACGTCCTGCATCCCGACGGAACGCGCGTCGGCATGTCGAACGGCGTGCAAGCCATCTGCGCGCCGTGACGGCGCGCGGCGCGCTCAGCGCGCCAGCACTGTGCGCTCGTGCTCGAGCAGCCACTGCTTGCGCCACACTCCGCCGCCGTAACCGCACACGTCGCCGTCCGCGCGCACGACACGGTGGCAGGGGATCACGATCGCGATCGCGTTCTTGCCGTTCGCGAGTCCGATCGCGCGCTGTGCGCCGACGCGTCCGACGTGCTCGGCCATCTGCGAGTACGAGCGCGTCTGTGCGAACGGGATCGTGAGCAGCGCTTCCCACGCCCTCTTCTGGAACGGCGTGCCGATCGGCGCGACGTTCACCGTGAACTGCGTGAGGCGGCCATCGAAGTACGCCGCGAGCTCGCGCTCGGTCTGCGCGAGCAGCGCGTTCGACGCGGGAACGATCGTCGCGCCGGTAGCTCGCCGCACGCGGTCGAGCTCCGACTCGAGCGCGCGCCGGTCCGCGAACTCGAGCAAGTGGAGCGCGTCGCCCGCGACCGCGACCATCGGTCCGAGTGGCGTCGCGATCGAGCTCGCGCACAGCGCGCGGGCCGCGCGTCCACTCGCCGGTGGCTCGCCGAACAACTTCGCGAACGCGTCGCGGAACCCGCTCGCCGACTCGAACCCGTGCTGCAATCCGACGCTCATCACGCCCGTGCCTTTCTGTAGCTCTCCGAGCGCGGCACCCATGCGCCGCGCGCGGTGCCACGCCTGGAACGTCATGCCGTACGTGCGCCGGAAGTAACGCCGCGCGCGCTCGGGCTCGACCGACAATCGACGCAGGTCTTCGTCCGTGACGCGCCGGCCGGGATCGCGCTCGACCGCCGCGACGAGTCGCGCGACCCACTCGGGCGGCTTGCGCGCGGCTTCGATCGGCTCGCAACGCTTGCACGCGCGATAACCCGCCGCGAGCGCGGCCGTCGGACTGGCGAAGAACTCGACGTTCTCGCGCTTCGGCTTCTTCGATGCGCACGTCGGCCGGCAGAAGATGCCCGTCGTCTTCACGCCGAAGAAGAACACGCCTTCGGCCGAGCGGTCGCGACGCGCGAGCGCGGAGTACATCGAGGCGGCGCTGGGCAGCGGCATGACGCACAGAATCGCCGCGCGAGCGCGCGGCCGCGACCGAAAACACGACGTCGAATTCGATTTCGAGTGCGCGCTCCGGGCTCCGCGGTCGCGACCAACCGATCGGACGGCTCGAACGGCACCCGCGCCACGAAGGAAACCTCCGGCCGCGTTCGATACAGTCCGGCAACCTCACGACCATGACTTGGGAGAGTTGGTTCACGCTCGCGGTTCTCGCGTTGATGGTCGCGGCGCTCGCGCGCAACCTCGCGAGCGACTTCGTCATGGTCGGCGTGCTGGCGGTGTTCATGACCGCCGGCTTGTTCTCGGAAAAGTTCCCATCGCCGTCGAAGCTCGTGTCCGGCCTTGGCAACGAGGCGCTCGTCACGGTGCTCGTGCTGTACGTCGTCGTCGCCGGCCTTTCGCGTACGGGCGCGATGGAGCTTCTCGCGCGGCCGGTGCTCGGCCGGCCGAAGAGCGTCGAGTCGGCGCAGCTGCGCCTGATGCTCTCGTGTGGCGGCTTGTCGGCGTTCCTGAACAACACGCCGATCGTCGCGATGTTCCTCCCGGTCGTGTCCGATCTCTCGAAGCGCGCGCGCATCTCGGCTTCGAAGCTGTTCATCCCGCTGTCGTTCTCGACGATCCTGGGCGGCACCTGCACGCTCATCGGCACGAGCACGAACATGGTCGTGTACGGACTGGTCGTGGCCGAGACCGGCGACCGCGCCGCGTTGAACATGTTCGACCTGACCGGCGTCGCCCTGCCGTGCGCGCTCGTGGGGATCGCGTTCCTCGTGCTGACGCACCGCTGGCTCCTGCCGGATCGCAAGCCGTCGATCTCGATCAGCGGCGATCCGCGCGAGTACACGGTCGAGATGGAGGTCGAGCCCGCGAGCGTGCTCGTCGGACAGACGATCGAGCAGGCCGGACTGCGCGGCTTGCCGGCGATGTACTTGGCGGGCATCGAGCGCGAAGGTCGCGTGCTGCCCGCCGTCGCGTCGACCCAGAAGCTCAGCGGCGGCGACCGGCTGATCTTCGTCGGCGTCGTCGATTCGGTCGTCGACCTGCAGAAGATCCGCGGCTTGCGGCCGGCCACCAATCAGGTGTTCAAGCTCGACGCGCCGCGCTCGGAGCGATGCATGATCGAGGCCGTCGTCTCGAACAAGTGTCCGCTCGTCGGGCAGACGATCCGCGATGGGAAGTTCCGCTCGGTCTACAACGCCGCCGTGATCGCGGTCGCGCGCTCCGGCGAGCGCTTGCGCCAGAAGATCGGCGACATCGAGCTGCAGCCGGGCGACACGCTGCTGCTCGAAGCGCATCCGAGCTTCGCCGACCAGCAGCGCAACTCGCGTGACTTCTTCCTCGTCTCGCGGCTCGAGAACTCGACGCCGCCCGGACACGAAAGGGCGTGGACCGCGATCGCGATCCTCGTCGCGATGGTGGCGATCGCGGGCTTCGAGTGGCTGTCGATGGTGCACGCCGGGCTGCTCGCGGCGGCGTTGATGCTGATCACCGGCTGCTGCAACGCCGGCGCGGCGCGCCGCAGCGTCGACTGGGAAGTGCTGATCACGATCGCCGCGGCGCTCGGCATCGGCGAGACGATGCGCAGCACGGGACTCGCCGCGTACATCGCGGAGCACGCGACGAGCGCGATGGGCGCGCATCCGTGGGCGGTGCTCGTCGCGATCTACGGCGTGACGATGTTGCTCACGGAGCTCTTGAGCAACAACGCGACGGCGGCGCTCATGTATCCGATCGCGATGGCGACATCGAGATCGCTCGGGATCGACTACCACCCGTTCCTGATCGCGATCATGATCGCCGCGTCGTGCGGCTTCGCGACGCCGTTCGGGTACCAGACGAACCTGATGGTGTACGGCCCCGGAGGCTACAAGTTCACCGACTTCCTGCGCGTCGGCGTGCTGCTCGATCTGATCGTGATGGCCGTCGCCGTGATCATGATTCCGATCGTGTGGCCGCTCGTGAAGGTCGCGAGCTGAGCGTCACGGCCGCCGTTGCGTCGCCAAGCGCGACCACTGTCCACCGCTGGTCGCGAGCGGCGGTGCCGTCCCGCCGTAGTAGTGCGCGTACGCCGATCGCTCCTCGCCGCGCGGCGCATTCGTCGTCTCGCCGCCGCCGACGCGCAGCGCCGACAGTGCGAGCAGCAAGCCCGCAGCGATGCCGGCCGCCGCAGCCCACCAGGGCGAGAGACGCTCGGGCGCGACGCTCGGCCGAGGAGCCGTCGTCGCGACGTCGCGCGTTGCAGCCTGCAAGCGCTCCGCCCAATCGGGCGGCAACTCGTCGCGCGCGCTCGTGCGCACCGCGACGACGCGGCCGAGACCGTGCTCGAGCTCGCTTGCGAACTGCCGGCATTCCTCGCAGTCGCGCAGGTGCTCGTCGAGCGCACGCGACTCCGCAGGATCGAGCTCGCCGTACAACCGCAATGCCAGTCGTTCGTGGATGTCCTCGTGCTTCATGATTCGGTTCCCGTGCCCGGCCGGTAGCGCGCGAGCTTGTGCTGCAGCTTCACGCACGCGCGCGCGAACTGCGTCTTGACGGTCGGCAGCGCCACGTCGAGAGCGGCTGCGATCTCGGACAGCGACAGCTCGCCGTCGTGGCGCAAGAGGAAGATCGTGCGCTGCCCTTCGGACAGCTCCGCGATGGCGTGCTCGAAGCACGAGCGGAGCACGGCGTCGCTCGGCACGTGCGGCGGCGCCACGGGCTCGACCTCCGGCTCCGCGCGCTGTCGTTCGCGACGCCGCAAGAGATCGAGCGACGTCGTCACCGCGACCTTGCGCAACCAGGCGTGCGCGAACTGTGGCGGCGAGCCTTGCGACGAGCGCGTCCACAAGCGCAGGAACGTCTCCTGTGCGGCATCGGCGGACAGGTGGTCGTCGCGCAGGATCGAACGGCAGACGCGCAGCACGTCGCGCTGGTGCTGCGCGACGAGCGCGTCGAATGCGCGCGGTGTCGGCATCGCACTCACTCGACGACCGACACGACGCGTAGGACGCGGTCGCGATCGCGGAGTTGCTCGCCATCGAGCTCGAACACCACGGTGTCGTCGTCGTCGCGGCGTTCGAAGTTGCCGCCGACGATCGTGCCGGGCATGTGTACGGTCAGCTGGAACGCCTCGTCGTGCAGATCGACGGTGTGGTCGTAGGCCGACAAGCGCGCCTCCAGCTCTCCACGCACGCCGTTGCGCGCGGCCGCGGACACGCCTTCCGCTGTCAGCGCGCGCGCGAGCGAATCGCGCAGTGCGGAGCGCGTGTCGTGCTCGAGGGACAGGAGCACCTCCGCGCCGAGCTCGTCGTTCTTCGGCGCGCCGGCGTCCGGACGCAGCGCAGCGAGCACGGCGCGGACACGCGCCTCACTCGCCGCCGCGGTGAGCGCGAGCTCGATCTCGCGGTGCACGCGCGCGCTCGCGGCCGCGGAGAGCGACGCGTCGCCGTGCGTGTAGAGCGTCAGGAGCGCGTCCTCCGCGAACGCGAGCGCGCCGCGCACCATCCGCGCGACGGTCGCTCCGACGACTTGGTCGCGTTCGCGAACGGTGAGCGGTTCGCTGCCGTCGAGCTTCTCGTACAGATTGCCGGGCAAGTCGCTCTCGACCTGGGTCCACACGTCGAAGCGCGCGAACTCTCGGCCGCGGTAGACGCGCTCGAACGTGTACACGCGCTTGCCGCCGCGTGTCTCGAGGCGCAGGTCGCTCGTGCGCTCGAGATACGAGGAACGGTACGGCTCGCTCTCCGGCGCCGTGAAGCGCGGCAGCTCGCGCACCGACGCGAACGACGCCTCGACGGCGAGCTCGAGCTCGTCGCTCCGATCCTGCGGCGCCGGGTGTTGCGCGCGGTTCGTCGAGAGCCATGCGCGTGTGGCCGCGTTCGCCGGACGCCAGGGGCCGTCGAACGGCAGTGGGTAGCCGTCCGCGAGATCCGTCTCCTGCTTGCTCTTCGCGGACATGCGGACGGTGACCGAGCCGTCCGGCCGGATCGTCAGCTCTTCCTCGTTCTCGAGGCAGGCGGTCGAGGTGCACGCCAGGAGGGCAAGCAAGCATGTGCGCAGGTTCATCGGGGTTCCTTTTCGTTCGAGTGTCGCTCGTCGCGGTACCGGACGAAGCGTCGCCCCAAACGGATGACAGGATTCTGCGCGATCTCGCGGCGGCGACATCGGCGCGCGTGCGCTCAAACGGGCTCCAAACACACCGGCCCCCGCGTGCCGGAGGGCACACGGGGGCCGGTGAGGGAGAAGCTGGCTGTGTGCGGAAGCTCAGCGATCGCCGCGCCGGGGCAGGCGCGCGAGCTCGTCGCGCAGCTCGTCCATCTGCTCGCGCAGCTGGTCGAGCTGTGCGCGCAGCTCGTGCATGACTTCTTGCAGCTCTTGGTGCTGGCCGTGCTGCGGTTGGAACGAGTCGAAGCCCTTCATGCCGCCGAAGGCGTGTGCGCCGCCGTGCGAGCGCTCGAACGTGTCGTCCGCGTCGTCCTCGTCTTCGCTGTCGTCGGCGTCACTCTCGTCCTCGTGTTCGGCGTCCGCTTCGTCGGAGTCGTCGTTCGACGGCCACTTCCACGCGTGCTTCAGCTTCTTCGCGCCGTCGGGACCGACGGAATACACCGCTCCGTCCGAGCCCCAGCCGAACACCGTCGCGTCGCCGGCGTGCTCGCTCGGCTCGACGATCACGTGCCCGTCCTTCGAGTGGACGCGCGGAATCTTGATCCGCGGAATCCTGATCTCCGGCACGTGTCCGTCCGGAACGTCCATCGCGGGGATCTCGATCTCCGGGATCTCGATCTCGGGCACCTCGACGTCCATGTCGTCCGCATCGAGTTCGTCCGGCATCGGAACGCGCATGCGCGGGAGCTCGAGCGCGCGCAGCTCGCCTTGCCGGTTGAAGCCGTACGCGCGCGCGCCGCCGCCGCGCATCAGCTGCTCGAGCTGTTCGACACGGTCCTCGAGCGACTTCTCGTCGTCGTCATCGACGTCGTGGCCGCGCTCGCGCGCCAGCTCCTCGAGAGCTTGCACGCGCTCCTCGAGCTTCTTGTCGCCGCCGCCGTATGCGCCACGCAGCTTGGCGAGGCTGGCGAGCTCGTTCGCGGCGAGCGCGCGCTCGACCGCCTCCGCCGAAACCCTCGCGCCCGAGCGCTGCGCCTTTTCTGCTTCCGCGAGCCACTGCTGCGCGGTGCCGTGCATCGACTCGATGTACTTCTTCGCTTGCGGCGAATGGCGCTGTCCGGCGAGCTGCTGTGCTTCGCGGAGCGCGCCCACGTAACTCTGGAGCGCGTCGGCATAGCTCTTCCGCGACTCTGCGAACGCTTCCTGCGCCGCGCGGTGCGAGTCGACGACCGCTTGCTCGTCGACTTGCGCGAGCCGCTCCATGAGCGACTTGCGATCGGCTTCCGTCACGGACTTCTGCTTGGCCTTGGACTTCTGAGCGTGCGCCTTGGCCTTGGCTTTCGCGTCGGCCTTGGCTTTGTCGGTGCAGCTCCCGGAGTCCTTTTCGTGGCGCGGATCGCACGGCGCCGCCACAGCGGAGGTCGTCGCCATCGTCGTCGCGGTCGCAGCGACCGGCGCGTATGTGGCGACGGCTGCGCGCGGCGCACGAGTCTCCGCCACGGATGCGCACGACGGTGTCGGTGCGCACGGCGCGGAGGGCACGCGGTTGAGCGCCATGACGAGCGGCGTCGCGGGCGTGGCCGGTGTTGCAGGAGTCGCAGGCGTGGCAGGCGTCGCGGGTGTCGCGGGCGTGACCGGCGACGTGCACACCACAGCGGCTTTCTTCTTCTTGTTCGGATCGCATGCCGAAGCCTGGTTCAGCATCGGCTCGGCGGCCGTCACCGCGGCTGCGGCGAGGAACAGGTACTGGAATCGACGGTTCATGGATGTCCTTCCTATCGAGGCGATCAGGTGGTCACTGCGAAGGTTCGCGGTCGGGTATGCGTTGGACGAGATCGTGCACGCGCGCTTGGAGGTCGCGCACGGCTTCGAACTGTCGCTCGATCGCGGCGAGTTGCTCGCGTGCGCGATCGGAGAGCTCGACCTCGTCGCGCGTGAGCTGCAGCTCCTCGAGCTCGTGCTCCAGCGCTTCGATCTGGGCGTCGAGGCTGTCGGGTTCCTCGGTGCAGCTCACGCCCTTGCACTCGTCCTCGGTAGTTGCGGCCCGGGTCCCGGCTGCGAACTGCTGTGCGACGAACACTGCCGGTGCAACGAAGAGCGGCGCTCCGCCCGCGACCCGATCCGCAAAGAGCGGAGCGCCGTCTTCGAACACCGATGAATGGAGCTCGACGCGCTCGAACTCGTCGATCGACGCGTCGTGATGGATCGAGATCGCGGGCACGGCCAGCGCGACCGACGCGCACGGAACCGCGGCGGCGAGGCTCCAGCGGCGCGCGTGCAACGAGAGCTCGGGTCGGTGCTCGGAGTCGAGCAGACGTTGCACGCGCTGCGACAAGCGCGAGCGATGCACGACCATGCCGGGCGCGGGCAATCTCGGCGGGCTGTCGAGCAGCCAGCCGGCGATCTCGGCGAGCGAGCTCGCGAGCGCGACGCGCTCACCGGTGTGAACGACCGACCAATCGTCGCACAACGCTTCGCAGTCCTCTTGCAGGCGCACGCGCGCGACACGATTGAGCGGCTGGAAGAAGAACACGATCTCGAACGCGCGGCAGATGCACAGCCACAGCGGATCGCGCCGCACCGCGTGCGCGGTCTCGTGCCCGAGCACGGCGGCGATCTCGTCGGACTGCAGCGCGGTTTCCGCCGCGGGCGGCAAGCAGATCTCGCGGCGCACGAAGCCGAGCGTGATCGGCACCGGCAGGTGCGCGGCGCGCGTCAACCGGATCGAGCGCGCGGGCGGGTGGCGGCGGACGAGCGCGTCCAGCGCGTCGCGCGCAGGCCCCGCCGTGATCTCGGTGCGGCCCGCGAGGCAGCGGAAGAGCCGGCGCCATTCGCCGAGCCAGCGAGCGGTTCCGATCGCGACACCCGCGATCCAAATCGCGAGCACGATCTGCATCCAAGGCCAGGTGCGCGCGTGCAACGGAGCACTGAGCTCGGGCAAGGCCGCGACCGTCGGCTCCGGTTGGACCCAAAGCGCCGGTTGCAGCGGCGCGGGCGCGACCTCGACCGGCGAGTAAGTCGTGTCGATCGTGTCGATCGTGTCGGAACGGAGCGGAGCGAACGGGGCGGCGACGGTCAGCGCGTTCTCGACGACCGGGCGCGGCCGGATGATCTCGAAGTCCGGCAACCCGGGCGTGTTCGGCAGCAGCGACGAGACGCTCGCCGTCAGCGCGCCGCCGACGATCGCGATCTTCCACAAGCGTTCGCGCACGAGCACGAGGCTCGTGCGCCGCGAGACGACGCCGCCGAGCGCGGACGTCAGCCCCCACACGAACACGAGCAGAGCCGTGCTGTGCAGCGCGTACGTGAGGAGCCAGGAGAGGACGCCGTGAGCGAGCGGATCACTTGCCACGACGCTTCTCCTTCGAGGACTGCTCCTCGATCAGCGACTTGAGGCGCTTGAGCTCGGTCGCGTCGATGTCCTGCTCGACGAGCAGGTGGTTGACGAGCGCGAGCGTGTCGCCTTGGAAGAGGCGCTCGGTGAGCTCGGCCACCATCGAGCGGTGGACTTGCTTCTCCGAGATCGACGGTCGGTAGATGAATTGACGGCCGACGTTGCGATGCGCGACGACGCCCTTCTTCTCCATCTTCGTGAGCATCGTGGCGATCGTCGTGAGCGCGCGTCCGCGCTCCTCGCTCAGCGCTTCCTGCACGCGCGCCACGGTCGCTTCGCCCTCGAGCCACAGCACGCGCATGATCGCGTACTGCAGCTCGCCAAGACTGTGTGATCCGCCCATGTAGATGCTCTCCGGGCCGGTTCTCGGCCGGCGTGAGGCCATTACTACTACTGGAGTAGTCGATCCGCTAGCGGGCAAACGTCTCTTTTGCATCCGCGGAGATGGATGCGCGCCGACTCGCTCGCCTTGCGAGTCGAGGTCCCGCCGCTACGCTCACCGGCCACTCCGACCTCAATGCATCGATGGCGGGGTCTCGATACACACCGGCTCCGCCCCGCCGCGCCCCATTCGATGGCCTCCGACCCGGCCCGCAAAAAACCCGGCCTCGCGCTGTCCTTGCTCTATGTCGGGCTCGGCCTGGCGGGCTTCGTCGCGACCGCGAAGGCGCTGACACCGCTCGTTCCGTGGCCCGACGAGCGCGGCATGCGAGCGAAGTACGAAGCGTTCGCGAGCCGGAAGGACGACTACGACGCGGTGTACATCGGCAGCTCGCGCGTCTTCCGCGCCGTCGATCCGCGCGTCGTCGACAGCGCGATCCAAGCAGCCGGACGCCCGTTCCGATCGTTCAACTTCGGCCTCGACGGGATGATGGCGTTCGAGAGCGACTTCGTGCTGCGCGAGCTCTTGAAGCTCGAGCCCGCGCAGCTCGAGTGGATCGTGTTCGAGGCGAACCTCTTCGATCCGGCGTACGAATTCCCGGGCACGGATCCGCACTCGCGTCAAGCCGTGTACTGGCACACGCCGCGGCAGACGTGGCTCGCGCTCGAGTCGGTCTGGCTGTCGAAGCTGCCGTTCCGGAAGCGATTGGATCTCGCGTGGGTGCACATCGAAACCTGCGCGTGGAAGTTCGCCAACTACGGCGACGGCACGGTGATCGCCAAGCGCTTGCTCGGTTGGGACGGCCCCGACATCGCGAAGGACGTGCCGCTCGCGATCGCGTACGAGGACGAGGGCTACCAGCGGATGGAGGGGCTGACGACGAAGTTCCACACCGAAGGGCGCGTCGAGTTCCTCAAGGTGCTCGACAAGTACAAGGAGTTCGTCGCGCGCATCCCGGCCGAGAACGCCGCGGGTGCGGACCTGTCGGCGTACAACTTCCGCGCGCTGCGCGAGCAAAAGGAAGCGGTCGAGCGCGCGGGCTCCGAGCTCGTGTACCTCAACATGCCGAACTTCCGCGGCACGCCGGACGTGATCGCGCTCGCCGCGACGGGCGAGCTGCCGCACTTTTTCCAGTTCAACGACCCCGAGAAGTACCCGGAGGTCTTCGAGGTCGACAGACGCCAAGACCGCGGTCACTTGTCACGCAAGGGTGCCGAGGACTTCAGCCGCCACCTCGCCGACGCGTTGCTCGGATTGATGGACGGCGAATAGGCGAGCTCGATGCTGTTCACCGAGTTCCGCTTCCTCGTCCTGTTCGTCGTCTGCTTCTGCGTCTACTGGTCGCTGCCGAAGAACCAGCCGCGCAAGTACTGGCTCTTGCTCTGTAGCTGCGTCTTCTACGGCGTTTGGAGTCTGAACTTCCTCGGGCTGATGTTCTGTTCGATCACGTTCGACTACGTGATGGGGCGGCTGCTCGAGCACGAAAAGGACGCGCGGCGGCGCAAGCTGTGGCTCGTCTTCTCGATCATCGCGAACCTCGGACTGCTCGGCGTCTTCAAGTACGCCGACTGGTTCATCGCCTCCGCGAACGAATTCGCGAAGTCGCTCGGCGTTCCGATCGATTGGCAGCTCCTGAAGCTCGTCCTGCCGCCCGGGATCAGCTTCTACACGTTCCAATCGATGAGCTACACGATCGACGTGTACCGCGGCCATCTCAAGGCCGAGCGCAGCTACCTGAACTTCGCGCTGTACGTCGCGTTCTTCCCGCAGCTCGTCGCGGGGCCGATCGTGCGCGCGATCGACTTCCTGCACCAGCTCGAGGAAAAACGCTGGTGGCAGAGCGTCGCCGTGCGCAGCTGCCTGACCTTGATCCTGGTCGGCTACTTCAAGAAGGCCGTCGTCGCGGACAACGTGTCGGTGATCTCCGACCAAGTGTTCGAGAATCCCGCGGCGTTCGACACGCTGAGCATCTGGATCGGTCTGTGCATGTATCACGTGCGGATCTACTGCGACTTCTCCGGCTACTCGGACATCGCGATCGGCACGGCCGGCCTCCTCGGTTACCAGCTCACGAACAACTTCGCGTTCCCGTTCTTCTCGCCGAGCATCGGCGAGTTCTGGCGCCGCTGGCATCAGAGCCTCGGCACGTGGCTGAAGGACTACCTCTACGTCCCGCTCGGCGGCAGCTTCGGCTCGTGGGGCCAGACGATCCGCAACATCTGGATCACGATGGTCCTGTGCGGGCTGTGGCATGGCGCCGGTTGGCAATACATCAGCTTCGGGATCCTGCACGCCTTCTACGTGACGTCGAACCGCATCTGGAAGCACAACGTGACTCCCGAAAGCGCGCTCGGCCGCGTGATGAAGTACGCGAGCGTGCCCGTGACGACGTACTTCCTCTTCATCGGTTGGCCGATCTTCGGCAGTCACGGCGTCGAGCAAACGAAGGAGATGTACGAGATCTTCTTCTTCCTCGCGCCGGGGGGAACCGAGAGTGTGAGCTCGTGGTGGCTCGCCGTCTTCGCGTTGCTCGCGCTCGTCCATTACATGGCGTTCCGCAAGGTCGTGTCGCCGTGGGTCGCGCGCCTGCCGAACTGGGTGTACGCGCTCGGCTACGGCGTGGCGTTCGCGTTCGTGCTGCTGTGGGTCGCGCGCGGGTACAAGGCGTTCATCTACTTCGTGTTCTGAGAGCGAGATGACGAACGCCGCGCGCATCACCCGCGTCCTCTGCCAGTCCGCGGTCGCGCTCGCCGCGTTCCTCGTGGTCGCGGCGCTCGTGCGTCCGCTCGTGCCCTGGCCGGAAGAGCGCGGGCTGCGCGCGAAGTACGAGTACTTCCGCGCACACAAGGACGAGATCGACGCCGTCTTCGTCGGCAGCTCGCGCATGATCCGCGCGATCGATCCGCGCATCGTGGACGCCGAGCTGCGTGCGCAGGGCCTCGCGTGGACGACGTTCAACTTCGGCGCAGACGGCATGTTCAGCTTCGAGGCCGACTTCGTCCTCCGCGAGCTGCTCGCGCTCGAGCCCGCGCGCCTGTCCGCCGCGTACTTCGAGGGCGGCACGTGGTATCCGGGCTTCGACGAGCCTGGCAGCACGAACCCCGAATCGTTGCGCGCGGCGGTCTGGCACACGCCGCGCGCGACGCGCGCCGCACTCGA
>JBJXHG010000122.1:0-64082 GCA_046160865.1 Planctomycetota bacterium
GCCATTAGAAATCTCTCGTGTCGGTGAGAAAAAGCACGTCGCGGTGACTGATGATCGCCGCGACGTGCGCATCTTAGCGATGCCTGTGTACGAAGCACCATCCGCGCAACTTCGTTAATGGCATTGGCCGCAACGGGTCCCCGCCGTTTAATGCGCGCGGCGTGAGGACACGCCGCGCGCTAGCCGCTTCGCGCAGCTAAGCTCCCCGTCGTGCTGTCAGCCCTTCCGCTGTTGTTCGACGCCGTCCTCTTCGATCTCGACGGCACTCTGGTCGCCACGGATCGGTTCTGGGTCGACGCGGCGCGGACCGGCGCGAAGGCCGCCTTCTCGGAGCTCGGGATCCAGCGCGACATGCCGAGCGCCGCGGAGTGGATGCAGCTCGTCGGCATGCCGCTCGCCGCTGGCTTCGAGCTCCTGTTCCCCGATCTCTCGCCAGAGCAGCGCGCCCGCGTGCTCGCGCGCTGCGTCGAGCAAGAGAACCACGCCTTGCGCGCCGGGCAGGCGACGCTCCTGCCGGGCGTGGTCGAGGCGCTGACCGAGCTCCGCGAGCGCGGCGTGAAGATCGGGCTCGCGAGCAACTGCGGGCAGAGCTACCTCGACGCGATGCTCGGCGAGCTCGGTCTCGGACGCTTCGTCCACGAGGCGCGCTGCCTCGACACGCCGCGCATGCAGTCGAAGGCGACCATGATCGCCGACCTCTTGGACACGTTCGCGACGCGCGCGGCGGTCTTCGTCGGCGACCGGCTGAGTGATCGCGACGCAGCGTGGGAGAACGGGTTGCCGCACGTGCACGTGACGCGCGGCTTCGCGCGCTACGGACGCGGCGGCGCCGGCGAGGAGGTCGCGGCGGAAGGCGTGATCGACGAGCTCTCGGAGCTTTTGCCGCGCCTCGAGCGCCGTTCGGCCTGGGTGCTCGACGCGCTGCAACGCATCGGCGCGGGCCCGAGTACGCGCGCGATCGGCATCACCGGCCACTCGGGCTGTGGCAAGACGCTCTTCGCGCGCGACGTGGCGCGCGTGCTCGAGTCGCGCGGACAGCGTGCGGCCGTCGTCGCGCTCGACGATTTCTTCCATGCGCCGCCCGCGGCTGCGGATCTGTCCGCGACCGCGTTCTTCCCGATCGACAAGCCGCTCGATCATCTGACGCGCGCGTTCGACGTCGACGAGCTCGTCGCGCGCGTGCTCGCACCGCACGCGCGCGGCGAGCCGGTGGCCGTGCAGCGCGGCTCCGCGCACATCGACGTGCCGGCGGATGCGCTGCTCGTCGTGCAGGGACTCTTCTTGCTACATCCCGCGGTGCGTCCGCACCTCGAGCGCGTGATCCACCTCCAGGTCTCGGAAGGGCTCAGCTTGCGACGTGTCGCCGGCCGCGACGCGCGCTCGCAAGGACCGGAGAGCCTCGTGCGCGTGCGCCGCCACTTCTTGCCGACGCAGCGCGCGTTCGACGAAGCGTTTCCGGCGGCGCAGCACGCCGATCTCGTGCTCGACGCGGAGAACGCGCTCGGGGCGTGAGCGGCGCGACGGGCTTGGCGAGGGATTGAGCCCGCCCGCCGGACCGTCGCGGCGCAGCACGTGGACGGCGGACGAGGTCGCGCGCCGGCGCCGCCGCGACGCGGACGGGCTTGCCACGCACCCGCTCCGGCCGGTATCCTCTCGCGCTTCTTCGGACTCGATCGGGCCCCCTGGGAACCGCCGCCGCACCATGGAAACCTCTCTGCCGCAACGTCTTCAGAAGTCGGTCTCGGGCTCCTTCCACAAGACGGCGCTGCTCCAGAAGCGGGTCCGGGAGCTGATCCGCGGCGCCGCGCCGCTGATCGAGACGCGCGAGACGAACCCGATCAAGATCGCCTTCCTCGAGATGGAGCGCGGACTGATCGAGCTCATCCCCGACGAGGACAACACGCCGGTCACGCTGTAGCTTCAGCGCGCGACGAGCCGCACGCGGCTCGTTCCATTCGTGTCGAGTGCGCCGAAGTCCGAACGAGCCGAGTCGCCGCTGCCGCGTGACGCGCCGCGCCGCTCGGCCCCGCGCGCCGAAGCACGTCTGGCAGCGCGTGGCGGAGCGGTCGAGCTCTTGCGCGTTCCCGCCGCGCTGTTCGGCGCCCTCGTGCGCGTGCGGCGCGCCGCATACGACCGCGGGCTGTTGCCGCGCGCGCGCGTCGCGGCCGCCGTGGTCAGCGTCGGCAACCTCACCGTCGGCGGGACCGGCAAGACGCCGTTCAGCGCCTGGCTCGTGCGCGAGCTCGAGCGCCGCGGCCGCCGAGCCGGGCTCTTGTCGCGCGGATACGGTGCCGAGCGCGGACACGGCGGCAACGACGAAGCGCAGTTGCTCGCCGAGCTCTGTCCCGGCGTTCCCCACGTGCAGGATCCCGATCGCGTGCGCGGTGCGGGTGCGCTGATCGGGCGCGGCGTCGACGCGATCGTGCTCGACGACGGCTTTCAGCATCGACGGCTCGCGCGCGATCTCGACATCGTGCTCGTCGACGCGACGCGGCCATGGGGCTTGCCGAGCGCCGAGCCCGGCGCACCGCCCGTGCGTGCGCTCCTGCCGCGCGGATTCTTGCGCGAGCCGCCGTCGTCGCTCGCGCGCGCCGACGTGATCGTGCTCACGCGCACGGATGCCGTCGCGCAGGCCGAGCTCGAAGCGCTCGAGCTCGAGATCGGCGTGCTCGCGCCGGGACGTCCGATCGCTACGAGCGAGCACCGTGTGTCCGCGCTGCGCACGAGCGCCGGTGCGCGCGTCGAGTTCGCCGATCTGCGCGGAAGAACGGTCGAGCTCATCAGTGCGATCGGCAATCCGCTCGCGTTCGAGCGCAGCGTGCGCGCGCTCGGTGCCGACGTCGCGGCGCACCACGTGTTTCCCGATCACCACCGTTTCCGGCGCGCGGACGTGCCGACACCAGCGTCGGGCGCGTGGCTCGTCGCCACGGCGAAGGACGCGGTCAAGCTCGCACCGCTCGGCGTCGCGTTCGTGACGCTCGACGTCGAGCTCGCGCTCGTGCGCGGAGTGTCCGTGCTCGAAGCGTTGCTCGATGCGCTGCCGCCGTGCGAGCGCGAGCTCCAGCGCGCGGCGCTGCACGAGGGCTTGCATGGTTGAGCCGGCCGTGCGCGTCGACAAGGACGAGGGCGAGAGCGCCGAGCCGACGGCGGCGGACTTCACCGCACTCGGTGCGGCGCACCTTCCGAGCGGCTTGACGACGCAGTGGCCGGTGCCGCGCGTGCCCGTGCTCGGCGATCGCGACGGCCTGTGGGCACACGTCGAAGCGTACGGATTGCTCGCGATCCTCGGCGGTGTCGGACGCCTGCCGTTCGGCCTGCAGCGCGTGCTCGTGTCCGCGATCGCGCGGGTCGCGCGCGCCGCCGACCGCCAACGCACCGAGACCGCGCGCGCGTTCCTGCGGCAAGCGTTCGGCGCGCTGCCGGAGCGCGAGCTCGACCTGCGCGTGCTCGACGCGTGGCGGCATCTCGTGCGCTTGGCCGTCGATTCGGAAGCGTTCCCGCGACGCGTGCCGATCGAGCGCATCCGCGATCACGTGAAGGTCGAGCTCACGCCCGACGTCGAGCGCGTGCTCGCGGCGCGGCGCGGCTCCGTGATCGTGTCGGGCCACATCGGCGATTGGGAGGTCGGTTGCGGGATCCTGCCGTGGGTCGGTTTCGATCCGTTCTACGGTGTCGCGAAGCCGCCGCGGAATCGCCCGCTGTCGCTGCACGTGCAGCTCTCGCGCGAGCGCCGCGGCTTCCGCGTTCTGCCGCGCCGCGGCGCGATGAAGCACGCCGGCGCGGTCCTCGCGAGCGGCGGAGCGCTCGGCTTGCTGCTCGACCAGCGTGCGCGCAAGAAGCCGGTGATCGCGCCGTTCTTCGGACGGCCCGCGCGCTGCGATCGCAGCGCGGGCGTGCTGCTGCGGCGGCTCGAGGCGCCGATCGTGTTCTCCGCCTGCTATCTCACCGAGCAGCCGTTCCGCTACCGGCTGTGCTTTCCGGCCGTGATCTCACCCGAGGAAGTGCGCGACCTGCGTCCGGAGGAGATCGCGACGCGCATCAACGGCGTGCTCGAGTCGATGATCCGTGCCGCGCCGGAGCAGTACCTCTGGCTGCACGATCGCTACCGCGGCGCTCCGCCCGTCTGAGCGGGCTCCCGAGCGCGAAAAGCCCCGCCCGCCGCTCCGCGCGCTGTCGAGCGAGCCCTCCAGCCGATACCTTCCGCGCATGGTCGACATGAGCAAGGGCCGCGTGCTCGTCACGGGCGGCGCGGGGTTCATCGGCAGCGCACTCGTGTGGGCGCTCAACCGCCGCGGGATCGAGGACATCGTCGTCGCGGACTTCCTGGGCGAGAGCGAGAAGTGGCGCAACCTCGTGCCGCTGCGCTACGCCGAGTACATGGAAGCGGACGATCTCGCACGGCTCGTGAGCGAAGACGACGAGTGGCTGGACGGCATCACGACCGTGCTCCACATGGGCGCGTGCAGCTCGACGACCGAGCGCGACGCCGCGTATCTCGTGCGCAACAACTTCGAGTACACGAAGGCGCTGTGCTCGTGGGCGCTGTCGCACGACGCGCGCTTCGTGTACGCGAGCTCGGCGGCGACGTACGGCGACGGCGCGGACGGGATGTCCGACGAAGCCGATCTCGCGACGCTGCGGCCGCTGAACATGTACGGCTACTCGAAGCAGATGTTCGATGCGTGGGCGCGGCGACAAGGCGTGCTCGACCGCATCGTCGGGCTCAAGTATTTCAACGTCTTCGGGCCCAACGAGGACCACAAGGCCGACATGAAGAGCCTCGTGCAGAAGGCCTATCACCAAGTGCTCGAGACGGGCACCATCCGCCTCTTCAAGAGCTACCGGCCCGAGTACGCGCACGGCGAGCAGAAGCGCGACTTCGTCTACGTGAAGGATGCCGTCGCGCTGACGCTCCACCTCGCCGAGAACGAGCGTGCCGGCGGCTTGTACAACGTCGGCACCGGACGCGCGGAGACGTGGAACGCGCTCGCGCGCGCCGTGTTCGCCGCGCTCGAGCGTCCCGAGCGCATCGAGTACGTCGAGATGCCCGACGCGCTGCGCGGCAAGTACCAGTACTACACGCAGGCGACCGTCACGCGCCTCGCCGCCGCCGGTTGGGCGAAGCCCGCGACGCGCCTCGAGGGCGCGGTGAAGGACTACGTGTGCGACTACCTCGTGCCCGATCGACGTCTCGGTGACGGCGCGAGCGAACGGAGGAGCTCGTGAACGCGCGCGAACTGCAAGCGCTGCTCGCCGAGCGCGGCCGACCGCGCGTGTTGATCGTGGGCGACCTGATCCTCGACCGCTACGTGTCGGGCGACGTCGCGCGCATTTCACCGGAAGCGCCGATCCCGGTGCTCACCGCCAAACGCTCCGAGGAGAAGCTCGGCGGCGCGGGCAACGTCGCGGCGAACTTGGTCGCGATGGGGGCGCAGGTCGACGTCGTCGGCGTGCTCGGCGACGACGGCTGGGGCCGTGCGCTGCGCGCGTTGCTCGAGGACCTCCGTATCCAGACGAGCGGGTGCGTCGTCGACGAGACGCGGCCGACGATTCAGAAGACGCGCATGATGAGCGGCTCGCAGCAGATGCTGCGCGTCGATTGGGAGGACTCGCGCGCGTGCGCCGGTCGCGCGCTCGCGACGCTCGTCGCGAGCCTGCCCGCGCGCGTGAGGGAAGCGCAAGCGGTCGTCCTCTCCGACTACGGCAAGGGCGTGCTCGTGCCCGACGTCGTCGCCGCCGTGCTTTCGACGGCGCGCGCGGCGGGGATCCCGGTGCTCGTCGACCCGAAGGGCGACGACTACCGGCGCTACCGTGGTGCGACGCTCGTCACGCCGAATCGCAAGGAAGCCGAGCAAGCGGTGGGGCGCAAGCTCGCGCAGCTCGAGGATCTGCCCGCCGCCGCGGACCAGTTGATGGAGTCGGCGGACCTCGACGCGGCCGTGATCACACTCGGCGCCGACGGCATCTATTGGAAGGATCGGCGCGGCGATTCTGGCCGCGTCGCCGCGCAAGCGCGCGCCGTGTTCGACGTGACCGGCGCGGGCGACACGGTCGTCGCGCAGCTCGCGTTCTTCCTGGCCGACGGCGTCGCGCTCGGTCCGGCGGTCGAGCTCGCGAACCAAGCCGCAGCGATCACCGTCGCGCGCCTCGGCACGCACGCCGTGTCCCGCGCCGAGCTCATGGCGCACCTCGCCGAGCACGCGCCGCAGCGCGGCAAGGTCGTGCGCGACACCGAGGTCGAGACGCTGCTCGCGCAGTGGCGCAAGGAAGGCAAGCGCATCGTGTTCACGAACGGCTGCTTCGACGTCTTGCACGTCGGGCACGTCGACTACCTGCGCTTCTCGAAGGCGAAGGGCGACGTGCTCCTCGTCGGCGTGAACGACGACGCGAGCGTGCGGCGCCTCAAGGGACCGACGCGGCCGGTGAACGGCGTCGACGATCGGATGGAGATGCTCGCCGCGCTCGAGATGGTCGACGCCGTCACGAGTTTCGCCGAGGACACGCCGGCGAAGATCATCGAGCGCGTGTCGCCGAGCGTCTTGGTCAAGGGTCAGGACTGGGCCGACAAGGGCGTCGTCGGCCGCGAGTGGGTCGAGGCGCACGGCGGGCAAGTCGTGCTCGCGCCGCTCGTGCCGGGGAAGTCGACGACGTCGATTCTGGAGCGCGCGAAGCAGTCGGCGCCTTGATCGGACGGCGCGAGGAGGAGCGATTGGCGATTCGCTCTGTACAGACCATTTGGCGCCGCAGATCGCGCTGACGAGGAAGAGCGTGAACGCCTGCTCCCGAGCACGCGGGCGCTAGGCGCTGCCGCGACCGAGCAACGTCCGCTGGATGAAGTCGAGCATCGTGCGGCGCTGGTGGAGCACTTGCTCGGGGTCGCCGATGCCGTGGCGTGCACGCGGATAGATCATCAGCTCGAACGCGTGTCCCGCTTCCTGAAGAGCGTCGACGAGGCGCCACGTGTTCTGCGGGTGGACGTTGTCGTCGATCGCGCCGTGGATGAGCAAGAGCCGCCCGTGCAGCTTGTCCGCCGCCGCGAGGATCGACGTGCGGTCGTAGCCTTCGGAGTTGTCCTTCGGCAGCTTCATGTAGCGCTCGGTGTAGATCGAGTCGTAGCTCTTCCAGTCGCTCACCGTTCCGCCGGCGATGCCCATCGCGAACTTCGTGCTGTGCGTCAGCGCGTACGCGGCCATGAACCCGCCGTAGCTCCAGCCGCTGATGCCGATGCGCTCGGGATCGGCGAAGCCTTGCCGCACGAGCCAGTCGACGCCGTCCTCGATGTCGGCGAGCTCCGGCTCGCCGAGTCGGTGCAGCGCCGCGCGCTCCGAGCGCGTGCCCTTGCCGCTCGCGGTGCGGTTGTCGCACACCCACACGAGCACGCCTTGTTGCGCGAGCAGGTGCAGGAACATGTTGTTCGAGCCGCCCCACGCGTTCTTCACCTGCTGCGCGTGCGGTCCGGCGTACGTGTGCTGGAACACCGGGTAGCGCCGGTTCGGATCGAAGCCGAGCGGCTTGATGAGCAGCGCGTCCATCGTGCCGCCGTCGCGCGTCGGCACTTGCACGAACTCGGGACGCGCGAGCGCGTACTCGTCGAGCGCCGCGACCTTGTTCTCGTCGATCGTGCGCACGAGCGTTCCGTCCGCCGCGTGCAAGCGCACCTGCGTTGGCGTCGAGATGTCGCTCCACGAATCGATGAAGTGTGCGAAGCCCGGGCTGAACTTGGCCGAGTGCGAGCCTTCCGTGCTCGACAGGCGCGTGGGCGCTCCGCCGTCCAATCGCACGCGGTAGACGTCGCTGCCGAGCGCGCTCCGCTCGGTGCCGGAGAAGTAGAGCCAGCCGTTCTTCTCGTCGATGCCGTGGATCGCGCGCACTTCCCACTCGCCCGCGGTGAGCGCGCGCGCGTCGCCGCCAGACCCATGGTTGCGGGCATCGATGCGGTACGCATGCTGGAACCCGGTGCGCTCGGATAGCCACACGAACGAGCCGTCCGCGAGCCAACGCGGGCTGTCCGGGCGATTGACCCACGCATCGCTCGACTCGCGCAGCACGCGCGTCGGCGCGCCGGTCGCCGCATCGACGGAGTACAGCTCGAACCAGTTCTGCACGCGGTCCTGCACGCCGAAGTGCAAGCGTCCGTCGGGACTCCACACGACGTCGACGATCAAGAAATCGATCGCCGCGTGCGCGCTCAAGTCGACCCAGCGCACGCTGCCGTCCTCGACGTTCGCGATCCCGAGGCTCGCGCTCGGGTTCTTGTCGCCGGGCCGTGGATACGGCGTCGTCTCGACCACGATCTCGTGCTTCGAGTCGTCGACGATCGTGTAGCGCGGCACACCGGTTTCGTCCAAGCGCAAGAACGCGATCGACTTCGAATCGGGGCTCCACCAGTGCGCTTTGAACGTGCCGCGGCCGTAGATCTCCTCTTGGTAGATCCAGTCGAGCTTGCCGTTGAGCACGTTCTCGCCGCCGTCGTTCGTCAGGCGATGCTCGATGCCGTCGGCGCCGATCACGTAGAGGTCGTTCGCGCGCACGAACGCGACCGAGCGCCCGTCCGGCGACGCGGCGGCTTCCTCTTCCTCTTGCGGAGTGTTGGTCAGCCGCAGCGCCGTGTCCGCGCCGAGCGTGTAGCGGTACAGGTCGCCAGCGTCGGTCGCGATCATCGTCTTCGACGCGCGCACGAAGATCTCGGGCTGTGCGTGCGCGATCCGGCGCGCGCGGCCCGTGTCCATGCCGTCGACCTTGCGGAACGCGTTCTCGATCGCTGTGCCGCCGTCGAATGGAGTCAGTGCTCCCGTGCGTGCGTCGACCTTCTGCCAGTCGTGCTTGCCGTCCTTCGTCTTGCGCGGCCACAAGTACGTCGCGTCGTCGAGCCACACGAACCCGCTCGCAGGTTTGCCGCTGAAGTCGACCTTGTCGTCCGGGTGGTAGATGTCCTCGATCGTGAGGAGCTTCTTGCCGCGCGCTGCGTCGGCGGTCTGGAACGCAACCGTCTGTGCGCAGGCGAGAGCGAGCGCGCCGAGTGCGGCGGCGCGGAGGAACGGCAGGCGGGACTTCAGCATCGGCGGATCTCCGGGGGGGTGAGTCAGCGAGCTTAACCCGCACTTCTCACCACGTCCTGCTGCGGTCGCGTCAACTCGCTTCGTTCGGCGTTGTTGAATCGGAATCGATCCTCGCCGACCTGACAGGTCGGCTCCGGTCGATTCCGATGCAACGCCTTGCCCGAAGCGAGCAGTCGCGCTCTCGCGACGGACGTGGTGAGAAATGCAGGTTGACAGGGAATCCGGCCCGCTCGAACGCGCCGGCCTTGCAGCCTGAGTATGGGTCTCGTTGCGCGCTACCGCGGCCGTCGTCCGCGGCGGCCGGCATCGCCACCGGGCGCCGGCACGTTGCGCTCGAAGTCCGGCAGCTCGAGCAGCGCCGGGTCGAGCGCCGCGAGTCCGGCTTCGACGCGCACGACGAGATCGGCGCGCTGCGCGTCCGCGAGGCGCGCGCGCAGCATGTTCGCCGTGTCCACGGCCGAGATGCTCAAGCCGTCGGCCGAGGCGGCGGACGACGGTCGCTGCGCGAACGCGGCCAGGATCTCGTTCGTCGCGCGCTCGAGATCGCCGCGCTCGAGCTCCACACGCGCACGACCCGCGATCGCGATCGAGAGGAAGTGCTCGGCGTTGTCGCGGCCGTCGGGATCGCGCTCGACATAGCGCTCGAAGTGCGCGATGCCGCGCGCGTACGCGGCGAGCGCCTTCTCCGCCGCGTTCGTGCGGCGGTGCTGCTCCGCCGCGACGAGCGACGCATAGCCCGCGAACCAGGCGAGCTTGGGCGACGCGCCGTCTTGCGCGAGCAGCGTCGCATACGTCGCTTCCAAGCCATCCGGTCCCTTCTCGATCAGCGCGCGCGTCCGCACGCGTTCGTGCAGCACCGGCGAGTCGGGGAAGCGCGCGAGACCGTCCTCGAGTGCTTGGCTCGCGCGCGGCGTCGCGCCGAGCCAGCGCAAGAAGTCGTAGTGCGACGCGACGTGCGCGTCGGTGCCGGCCTGATGGCGCGCGAGCACCGCGTACGCGGCGTGGATGTCGGACAACCATTCCGGCGGCCACGAAGACTTCTCGCGATACGCCTTCGCGATCGCCGCTTGCCGCGCTTGCGCGAACAGCGCGAACACCTCGACGAGGCTCGCGTCGATCGGCGCCTCGCCGTCCGCCGGCGCGCCGACGCCGGCTTCGACCGCTTTCACTGCGCGCGCGAGCGCCTCGCCGCGTTCTCCGCGCTTCGAGGCCGTCACCGCGAGCAGCGCGTCGAGCTCGAATCCGCTCGCACCGAGCTGCTCCGCTTCGAGCGCCGCGCGGCGCGCGTCCTCGATCATCACGCTGGAGAAGCGCCGGTCCATGTCGGCGCTGTGCGCGCGCGACAAGTACGAACGTGCGAGCTGGAGACGCGCGCGCGGATCTTGCGGGCGCGCCTCGGAGCTCGCCGCGCGCGACTCGAGCGCCGACGTCGCTTCGTACGTCGTGCGCGCGGAATCGGCCGCCTTGACGAGCGCTTCCGCGTCGATGTGCGACGACGTGCCCGACAATCCGCGCTGCACGGCGACGAGCGTGCGCGCGCGCGGATACGTCTGTGCCAGGCGCTCCGCTGCCGCGAGCAGCGCGTCGCGCTCGGCGGCATCCATCGGCACCTTCAGCGCTTCCGCGATCAGGTCGACGGCGGCTTCGGTGTTGCTCTGCGCGAGCGCGCGGCGTGCGAGGCGCGCGAGCTCGAGGTCGAGCCCGAAGATCGCGCGGCGCAGCAGATCGATCTGGTCGAGGTCGCGGTGGCGGATCGCGGACTCGATCAACTCGCGGCGCACCTCGCGCGAGCCCTGTTCGTACGCGATCTCGATCGCCTCGCGGTCGAGGACGTTCGCGCTGGCGACGCGTTCGACCACCGGTCGATCGTCGAGCACGTCGGGCCGCGGCGGCGGGCGGCCTTCGACACCTTTCACGAGCGCCGTGAAGATCGTCTGCGTGTCCCACGCGAAGTAGACGTCGTACGTCTTCTTCTGATCGAGCTCGATCATGATGTGGCGCGGCGCGATGCGATTGCCGTCGAAGTACTTGTCGTAGAGCAAGGGCTCGATCGCGATGTGCTCGCCGCACGTCACCGTGCCGAAGCGCGGACACTCGACGCGGCGGCCTTCGTCGTCGTAGTCGCGCGGGCTGTGGCGATAGACCGACGCGACGACGCACACGTACGGCTCGTAGAGCTTCGCGGTCTCCTCGCGGCGGTAGCGGATGCCGGCGTAGTGCTCGCTCGCGATCTCGCCGTCCATGTTGACGCAGATCAGGATCGGCTTGGTCGTGGCTTGCGCGACGGCGAGCGCGTCGTCGAACGTGCGTTGCCACGTGAGCAAGCACGGCAGTGCCCAGTCGGCCGCCGTCGGCGCGGGCCACATGCCCTCGCGCGGCGTGTCGGACGGCAGCGATGGCGGCGAGCCCATCGTCATCGCGTCCTTCGACGGCGCGCCCGGCGCGCGCGGATTGTGCTCCTGCGGGTGCTGCTGCGGCGCGGCGGGCGGAGTCGTCGTGCTCGCGCCGCTCGCTCCCGATTGCGGAGCGGGCGCCGGCGGCGGCGCGGTTTGCAGCGCGAGCGCGCGCGCCGAGTGCGCGAAGGAGATCGAAGGAATCGCCACCAATGCCGTCGCGAGCCACGTAGGGCCGCGCGAGAATCGAGAGGAGGAGTTCATGAGGAGAGAGCGCAGATTGGCCGAGGCTACGAGACGTCCTTCTAGTGCCGATCTCGGCCGAGTGTACACCCCGCCGATGCCGCGGCGGGCGTCATGAGCGCCGCGCGCTGGCTCGCGGTTGCAGCTGTCCTGGCACTCGGCGTACTCGGCTTGTGGCTCGGGTTGCCCAAGGCAGCGCCGCTCGCGCCGGCGGTCGAGTCGGACGCGGTCGCGCACTCTTCGAGAGAGCCTGCGGCCGCGCTCGAGCTCCTCGATTCCGTCGCCGATCCCGTGCGTCCGCACGATTCGCGCGAGCACGCGATCGAGAGCGCGCGCTCCGAAGCGACGACCGCGCGCGAAGCTCGCTCGAGGCCCGAGCGAGCCGTGTCCGCGACGCGACCGGAGGACTTCGTCACGGTGACCGTTCGTTACCAGAGCGGCGCGCCGTGCGTCGGGGCCGCCGTCCGCCTCGAAGCCGCGAGCGTAGGCGAGCAGCCGCCGCGCTTCGCGGCGTGGGCCGTCGATCGCCGGACGGATTCGAATGGACGCGCGCGATTCGACCGCGACGAGTTGCGCATCACGCCGCGCGTCGTCATCCACGCGCAGGCCGAGCCGGGCTTCGCGTCGCGCGAAACGGTGTTCGCCGGCCGTGCCGCTGTGCCGAGCGAGATCGACCTCGTGCTTGAGCGCACGAACGTCTTGCGCGTGCAAGTGCGGACGCAGCTCGGAGGCGAACTCGACCGCCCCACGATCGTCGTCGCGACGATCGACGACCATGCGCCCCTCATCCGCGAGCGCGTGACGCCCGAGCGGGGGCGCATCACCGCGTTCGCGCTCGCGCCCGGCACTTACGAGGTGTCCGCGTTTCTGGAGTCGATCGGCGCGCGCGCGCAGGAGCGCATCACGGTGCGAGGGGATCAGAGCCTCGTCCTCACGCTCGCCGTGGAGCCGAGTGCACCTGCGCCGCTCGCGGTCGCCGGCATCGTGCTCGACGAGCAAGGAAAGGGCGTCGCCGGAGTGCCGGTGTCCGTGCTGTCGCGACGCTGGCAGTCCGCCGAGCAGAACGCGCGCGCCAAGCGGAGCGGTGGCGTCACCGACGCTCGCGGCGTGTTCGAGGTGCGCGCGGAGCCGAGTGACGAGCTCGAAGTGTCCGTCGCGGACGATCCGTTCGTCGCGACGTACGCGCCCAGCGATGCGCGCGTCGCGCACGGCACGGAGGGGCTCGTTTTTCGGCGCACGCGCTCGTGGATGCCGCAGAAGATTCGCGTGCACGCCGTCGACTCGATCACGAATCTCACGCTCGGCGAAGTTTCGTTCTCGATGCGCGAGTTGCCGCACGGCAAGGCGCAGCGCATCTTCCGCGGCCGCGACGGTTGGATCGACGCGGCCGTGCCGCCGCGCGACGACCTCGGTTGGACCGTCGACGCGGTCGGGCATCACGCCGTCGAAGGACGAGTCGCTGACCTGCTCGCGCTCGTGCGCGACGGAGTGTTACAGGTCACGCTCGCGCGCGATCCGAAGGAACTCGAGGCGCTGGCGAAAGAGGGGAGCGATGCCGCGGGTGCGCCGACTGCGCGGCGCCGGCATTGAGCGAGCGCGTGAGTCGCGCGTGCGTGCCCAGGCGGTGCCTACCGGTGGTTGGTACGGTGAGAGCATGATGCGTTGGCTCGTCGCGCTCGCGTGTGTCCTCGTCGGGCTCGGTCTTTTGTGGACCTGGATGCCGAGCGCGCCGCCGGTCGAGACCGTGGTCGTCGACGAACGCGACCCGAGTGCGCGCGAGTCGGATGCGCGGCCCGCTGCGCTGCTCGAAATGGTCGAGGAGAGCGCACGCTCGAGCGCGGCCCCGGTTGCTGCACCGATCGACGTGCTGGGCGCTGCTGCCGCGGTCCCGGGCAGCGCGCCCATCGCACCGACCGAGCCCTTCGACCTCACGGTGCGCGTGCTGTGTCCGGACGGCGAAATCTGTCGCAACGTGCGCGTGTACTGCGAGACGTGCGTGTCCGCGGACCGCTCGCGCAGCCACGCGACGATCCTCGAGAGCGAGACCGACGCGGAAGGCCGCGCCGGTTTCCACCTCGGTCGACTTCGCGACGCACCGTGTCTCGTCGTGCGCGCGACGGCGCACCCGCGCCTCACCTCGCCGATGCACGTACTCCGGCATCCGCGAGCACTGCCGGCCGACGTCGAGCTCACGCTGCAGCGCGCGTGTGAATTGCACGTCGTCGTGCAGGACGAGAACGGTCTCGAGCTTCCAGGTGTGCGCGTCGCGCTGAACAGCCGTGCGCGCGGCGAAGCGCTGGTCGTCGACGCGGAATCCTCCGGATCGCGCGGCAACGTCGCCTTCGAAGTGCCGGCGGGAAGCTACGAGCTCGTCGCGCGCGGCGGCACACCGCGCGCGGAAGCACGCACGAACGTGGCGCTCGCGGGCGACCAAGTCGTCACGCTCGTGCTCGCGAAGAAGGAAGATCCGATCGCCGTATCTGGAATCGTGGTCGACGAGAGCGGGCGCGGACTCGAGCAAGTCACGGTGACGGCCGAACGTCCGAGCGGCGAGATGCTGCGGGGGAACCAGGTGCAGACGGATTTCTTCTTCGATGGCCACGAGCGACGCTCGATCACGACGTGGAGCACGAAACGCACAGCGGTCACCGATGCGTTGGGCGCGTTCGAGATCCGGATGCCGGTGTGCGACGTGCTCGACGTACGTGTCGCCGGCGAGCCCTTGTTCGCGACGTACGAGCCCAGCACGGCGCGCGTCGCGTACGGCACGACGGGGCTCGTGCTGCGGCGCACGCACGCGTGGAAAAAGAGCGTCGTCCGCGTTGACTTGATCGATGCGGATTCGCGCGCGCGGATCCTCGACGCGTCGTTCGCGATGCGTGTCGCGGGCGACGAGACGCGACAGTTCAAGGCACGCGGCCTAGGCGGCTGCATCGAAGTAGGCTTTCCCGAACGCGACGACGTCACGTGGCGTATCGAGGCACACGGCTACCACACGATCGAGGGCGATATCGTTGCGCTGCGCTCGCGCATTCGCGACGGCTCTCTCGAGATCGTGCTCGCGAGCGATCCGACGGCGCCGAAGGGGCCAATCGTTCGGATACACCTCGGTGAACGGTGAGGGATGCGCGCCCGCGCCGCTAGCGCACGGCCGTGATCACGCACACGATGGAGCGACGGATGCGTTGGACTCTCGTGCTTCTCGTGGTCGCGCTCGGACTCGGCGTTTGGCTGCACTCGCCAAGCGAGACGCGCGTCGCACCGTCCGTGCTCGGCGAGATCCCGTTCTTCGAGCCCGCGCCCGAGAGCGCGTCGTTGCAACTCGTCTCGGGCGAGCGCTCCGTCGCGGAGCGCGTCCCCATCGACGGCTTCGGGGTGTACGACGAAAGTCATCCCACCGTAGTCGCTCCGTCCTCGCGTATGTCCAACGTGGCCGCGCCGCTCTCGTGCGCGGTGAAGGTCGTCGTGCGCAGTCCACGTGGCGAGAGGCTCTCGGGAATCCAGGTCTCCATCACGAGCCTAAACAAGCCCCCGACCATCGACGAGTTGCGCACGAACACGGCGAGTGACGGAACCTTCGTGGTCGACGTGCCGCCCGGCAACTACGAGATCGTCGCGCGCGACGACGCCTTGCGCGCCGAGGCGCGCGCACTGCGGACGGTGAAGACGGATCGCACGGTGAACCTCGCGCTCGTCGAGGACGAGGAGCGCATCGCGGTGTCGGGCGTCGTGATCGACGAACGCGGCGATGCGATCGTCGGCATCGCGATGACGCTGAGCTGCTCCGGCGCGGAGGAGGGTCTCTTCGATCGCAGCCTTCGTCAGGGAGCGAGCGTATGCACGGGAGAGCGCGGCGAGTTCGAGCTGCGCTTGCGTCGCTCCCCGGCCTGCGCGCAGATGGACGTGGTCGTCGGCGTCGATCCGTTCCTGGCCGAGTTCACACCGGCGCGCGTGCGCGTGCCGTTCGGCACGCAGAGCCTCGTGATCCGCCGCAGCCCGGTGTGGAGCGCGGAGTCCGTGCGCATGCGCGTCGTCAACGCCGCGACCAAGGAATCGATTGCCCGATCGACGCTGACGCTGAACCACGTGGGCAGCGGGAACCGTCGGATCGTCGAGGGCCGCGACGGCACGATCGACGCGCAGCTCGCGCGCCGCGACGACGTGCTGTGGAAGGTCGAGTCGCGCGGCTACTTCCCGACGACCGGAACGGCGGCGGATCTCCTCGCGCGCGTGCACGGCGGAGCGATCGAGGTCGAGCTCGTGCGCGATCCGTCGAAGAGCACTATCGAGCGGGCGTGGACGGGGCATCTGCGGCGCTGAACGAGCGTAGTGCAGTCCCGCTGCTGGCGAACGACGGATTGCGCGCGCACGATGAGGACACGCATGCGCTGGATTCTCGCGCTCCTGGGTCTCGGTCTCGTCGTCGCGCTCGTGTGGGCGTGGCTGCCGACGAAGGTGCGTTCCGACGCGAGCGCAACCGATTCGACGGGTCGCGAGGCGGCCGCGGAGCTCGCACCCGCGAGCGTCGCGCTCGAAGCGACCGAGCCCGTCGCGCTCAACGCACACGCCGAGCGCGTCGCTGTGCCCGTGCCCGCGCGCGCGGCCGTTCCGGCGACCGCGCCTTCGGCTCTCGTGGTTCGCGTTGTGTGTCCGCCCGGCGAATCGTGTCGCACGACGATCGTGACGTGCGAGCCCGAGCAGGTCGCGACGAACGTCGAGCCCGTCGCGCTCGAGCAGCACGCCGACGACGCCGGCCGCGTCGTCTTCGAGCTCGATCGGTTGCGCGGCGCTCGGTGCATCGCGATCTGGGCCGTCGCGGACGGGCGGTTTGCGTCGCAGGAGCGCGTGTTCGCGAGCGTGCACGACCTTCCGGCCGAGCTCGTGCTCGAGCTTGCGCCCGTAGCGCGAGTGCGATTCACCGTCCACGCGCCGGACGGCAACCTGGTTCCCGGCGCACGAGTCAGCGTGGCGAGCCGCGTCGGCCATCGTCCGCTCGTGCTCGAGATCCGAACGACTGACGCGGACGGCACCACGACGTTCCGTGTGGCGCCGGCGCGCTACGACGTCGTCGCCGAAGCGGATTGGATCGCCGGACGCGCGGAGTCCACGATTCAAGCCGGCGATGGAGCGCACGTGAAGCTCACGCTCATCTCGCGCATGGCCGGGCCGCCCGTGGCCGTGGCCGGCGTCGTGCTCGACGAGAGCGGACGCGGGCTCGCGAACGTGCAGGTGAACGTCGCCGTCCCTGCGGCATACGACGATCCGTCCCGAGTCACGCGCTGGAGATCGGAGACCGTGACTACGAACGAGGTCGGCGAGTTCGAGCTCCGCGCGGCTCCGTCCGGCGAAGTGCAAGTCGCGGTTCAGTCCGATCCGTTCGTCGCGAGGTTCGTGCCCGTGTCCACGCGCGTCGCGCACGGCACGACGGACGTCGTCCTGCGGCGCGAGCGCGTGTTCCCGTCGCGCAAGCTGCGCATCGTGGTGGTCGACGCCGTGTCGCGCGAGCGCGCCTTTCAGGTGTCGCTTGCGATGAAGCTCAGCGATATGGACGGTCAGCGCATCTTCCAAGGCGACGACGGCTGGATCGATGCGCAGATCTCGTGGCGTGACGACCTCTCGTGGAAGGTCGACGGACTCGGCTACCGGCCGACCGAAGGACGCCTCGTCGACTGGATGACGACGCCCGAAGGGAGTGCGGTCGAGGTCGCGCTGGAGCCTGATCCTTCCGAGGAATCCAAGAGCGACAAGCTCCTGCGCGGGGTGCGGGAACAGCGTCGGCGCGAACGAGAGAAGGACCGATGATCGCGCTCTCCTGCACGGTCCGCGGTTGCGAGTCGCCGCTCGCGCGTGGCGAGCGTGCGTTCGCGTGCGCGCGCGGCCACTCGTTCGACGTCGCGAAGAGCGGCTACGTCAATCTCCTCCAGCCGCAGGATCGCCGGTCGAAGTCGCCTGGCGATTCGAAAGACGTCGTCGCCGCGCGCAGACGCTTCCTCGACGCCGGTCACGGCGCGTTCTTGCTCGACGCGCTCGCGGAGGAGCTCGCGGCGCGCGGAGTGTCGGGCGGCGCGCGCATCGTCGACCTCGGCTGCGGCGAAGGCTTCTTCCTCGGCGGATTGCGCGCGCGTGTGGACCTCGACGCGCTCGGCATCGATATCTCGACGCCCGCGATCGACGCCGCGGCGCGCCGGCATCGCGACGTGACTTGGATCGTCGCGAACGCCGACCGGCGGCTGCCGCTCGCGGACGCGTCGATCGACGTCGTGCTGTCCGTCAACGGACGCCGCAACGCGGGCGAGGTCGCGCGCGTGCTCGCACCGAACGGGGTCGCGCTGTTCGCCATCCCCGCCGTCGACGATCAAGCCGAGCTGCGCGAGCGCGTGCTCGGCCGCGCCGACACCATCGAGCGTGTCGCGCCGCTCACGGCCGAGATGGAGCCCCACTTCGACGTCGTACACACGCGCACCGTGCGCGCGAAGGTCGCGCTCGAGCGCGCGGCGCTCGACGACTTGCTCGCGACGACGTATCGCGGCGCGCGGCACAAGGAGCGCGGGCGAATGGGGGAGCTCGGCGCCCTCGATGTGACGTGGAGTGCCGATCTCGTGCGCTTTCGGCGACGCGGCTGACGCGCGCCCTTCGAGCGGGCGATGGCGTACGCATCTTTCGCACGCATCGAGCGCGGTCCGGGTACGAGCGCCTTGCCGCGCCGCGCTCGCCGACTACCATCGCGGGCCCGTCCGTCCCCGGAGAACTCCATGATCTCGTTCCTCGTCCTCGCGTCGCTTTCCGTCCCCGCGCTCGAAACGCATCCGTTCGGCATCGGCGACATGCTCGCGATGGATCGCATCAGCGATCCGCAGGTGTCACCCGATGCGCAGTGGGTCGCGTTCACGTTGCGCACGACCGACCTCGAAGCGAACAAGGGCCGCACCGACATCTGGATCGCGAAGGTCGACGGCAGCGCGTCGAAACGGCTCACCGAGCACGAGGCCGCCGACACGAGCCCGCGTTGGCTGCCGGACGGCAAGTCGCTCGTCTTCCTGTCGACGCGCAGCGGCTCGTCGCAAGTGTGGAAGATCGCGGTCGACGGCGGCGAGCCCATGCAGCTGTCGCGCTTCCCGCTCGACGTCGACAACTTGCTCGTGTTCCCGGACGGCGAGCGCGCGATCGTCACGATGGAGGTGTATCCGGATCTCGAGCCCGCGAAGGCGCTCGAGGAGACGAAGAAGCGCGACGACGAGAAGGCGAAGAAGAAAGCGTCGGGGAAGATCTACGAATCGCTGCTCTTCCGTCACTGGGACACGTGGGAGGACGGTAAGCGCAGTCACGTGTTCACGTGGAATCTCGCCGGCGGAGATCCCGTGGACTTGATGGCCGGCATGGATGCGGACTCGCCGTCGAAGCCGTTCGGCGGCGCGGAGGAGATCGCGATCTCGCCGGAGGGACGCGAGGTCGTGTTCGCCGCGCTCGCGTACGGTCCCGACGTCGCGTGGACGACGGCGATCGATCTGTACGCAGCGCCGGCGGACGGGAAGATCCCCGCGCGCAACGTGACGATCGACAACAAGGCGTACGACAACTCGCCCGTGTTCTCGCCCGACGGTCGGTGGGTCGCTTATCTCGCGATGCAGCACGCCGGATACGAAGCCGACCGCACGCGCATCGTGCTGATGGATCGCCGCACCGGCGCCGCGCGCGCGATCAGCGAGGCGTGGGACCGTAGCCCGAGCGAGATCACGTGGTCGGCCGACGGCAAGACGATCTACACGACGGCCGACAACCTCGGGAACAAGTCGCTGTTCGCGTTCGACGTCGAGACGAAGCAGCCCAAGGTGCTGGTCGAGAAGGGCACGTCCGGTAGCCCGCGCATCGCCGGCGACCGCGTGCTCTACCTGCACGACACGCTGCACTCGCCGGCCGAGATTCACTCCGTCGCGCGCGACGGCAGCGACCGGCGCGCGGTGACGAAGATCAATGCGTCGAAGGTCGCGGCCGCGCGCTTCGGCGCGTACGAGCAGTTCTCCTTCCCCGGCGCGAAGAACGAGACGGTATACGGCTACGTCGTGAAGCCGGCCGACTTCGATGCGTCGAAGAAGTACCCGGTCGCGATGTTGATCCACGGCGGACCGCAGGGCTCGTTCGGCGATCACTTCCACTATCGCTGGAATCCGCAGGCGTACGCCGGCGCGGGCTACGCGACGATCTTCATCGACTTCCACGGCTCGACCGGCTACGGCCAGGCGTTCTGCGACGCGATCCGCGGCGACTGGGGCGGCGCGCCGTACGAGGACTTGATGAAGGGCCTCGACTTCGCGCTCTCGAAGTACGCATTCCTCGACGGCACGCGCGTCGCCGCGCTCGGCGCTTCGTACGGCGGCTACATGATCAATTGGATCGCGGGGCAGACGGATCGCTTCCAGGCGCTCGTGTGTCACGACGGCAACTTGGACGAGCGCCTCGCGTACTTCGACACCGAGGAATTGTGGTTCCCCGAGTGGGATCACGGCGGCACGCCGTGGGACAACCCCGAGGGCTACGCGAAGCACAACCCGATCGAGCACGTGAAGAACTGGAAGACGCCGATGCTCGTCATCCACGGCGCGCTCGACTATCGCGTCGTCGACACGCAGGGCATGTCGACGTTCACCGCGTTGCAGCGCCGCGGCATCCCGTCGAAGCTCCTGTACTTCCCCGACGAGAACCACTGGGTGCTGAAGCCGGCGAACAGCCAGCTCTGGCACGAGACGGTGCTCGGTTGGCTCGACCGCTGGCTGAAGGACGCGCCTGCGAGCGAGCCGCGCTCCGGAACGAAGGAAACCGGCGCGGGTCGGCGCTGACACGCGCGCCGCGCCGGCTCAGCGCGGGCTGCTGCGCATCTGCTGCAGTGCGGCCTCGATCGGCGCGATCATGTCTTCACGTTGCGTGGCTCGCGCGAGCTCGAGCGCGCGCGTCGCGGTCGCGATCCCCTCGCCCATGTTGCCGCTGGTCGCGTGCGCGATCGCGAGGATGAACAGCGCTTCGGGGCTCTGTCCGTTGAGCAAGTCCGATCCGCGCTGCGCGAGCACCACGGCCTCGGTCGGGTTGTGGACGCGCGGATCCTGGCTCTGCGCGAGCAGCTCGGCGAGGCCTAGCAGCGCTTGCGGCGAGTCGGGCTGAACGCGCAGTGCATCGCGGAAACGCTGCGCGGCTTCGGTCGCTCGGCCCGCGCGGCCGGCGAGGTGCGCGAGCAGCATGCTCGCATCGGCGTGATCCGGCGCGAGCCGCACGCACTCGCGCGCGTACAGCTCGGCTTCGGGCATCTCGCCCTTGTCGATGTACACGCGCGCCAAGTCGTGTGCGATTTGCGCGCGCGTCGGATCCAGCTCCTTGGCGCGCTTCATGTGCCCGATCGCGTCGTCGAGCTTGCCGTCCGCTTGCGCGGACAAGCCGAGGCGGTGGTGGATCACGGCGTCGTTCGGGAAGCCCTTCAACGCCGTCGTGTAGTGCGGTGTCGCTTCGTGCTGCCTGCCCAACTGGAAGAGCACGTCGCCGAGCGCGCGGTGCACGTCGTATTCGTCGGGATGCGCGGCGAGGATCTTCTGGAACGCCGGGATCGCGCGCTCGTAGTCGCCCGCCTTGACGAGCTCCGTCGCGGCTCGCATGTCGTGGTCGAGATCGTCGGGCGGAAGCAGGCGGCGTTGCGCCAGCGCCTCAGCGTGCCGTCCGGCGCTCTCGAGCACGGTGGCTAAGCGCGTGCGCGCGTCGACGTTGTCGGGATTGAGCTCGAGCGAGCGCTGCAAGCAGCGCATCGCTTCGTCCACTTCGCCGCGCTTCGCGAGCGCGATCCCGAGGTTCGACCACACTTGTGGATGGAACGCGTTCAAGCCGATCGCGATCCGGTACTCGCGGATCGCGGCTTCGGTGTCGCCGCGCTTCGCGAGCAGCAAGCCCAGGTTCTCGTGCGCTTCGGGGTAGTTCGGGTTGAGCCGCAGCGCTTCCTCGAACGCGCGCAGCGCCTCGTCGTAGCGCTCCAGGCGCGTGAGCGTGATCCCCAGGCTCGTGTGGATCTCCGCTGCGCGCGGCTTGTGTCGCAGGCCTTCCAGGCAGCGCTCGAGCGCTTCCTCGAGGCGGCCGAGGTGCGCGAGCGCGTTGGCGTGGTTGTGCAGGATCTCGCCGAGCACGGCGTTCTCGCCGCTTGACGCGATGGGACCGAGGCGCTCGGCTTCCGCGAACTGCGCGATCGCTTCCTCGTGACGATTCGCGCGTCCGAGCGAGATGCCGTACGCGTTGTGCATGATCATGTTGTTCTCGGTGACCGACAGCGTGTGCGCGAAGAGCGTGAGGCTGCTCTTCCAGTGCGCGGCCTGACGGTGCGTCGCGAACGCGAGCGCCGAGATCCACACGACCGCGCATCCGGCGAGCAACGGACGCCAACGCGGCGAACGGCGCGCGACGTCGGCCGCGGTCCACGCGATCATCACGAAGAGGCCGATCAGCGGAACGTACGCGTAGCGATCCGCGCGCGCTTGGCTGCCGACCTGCACGAGCCCGACCACGGGCACGAGCGTGCCGACGTACCACAGCCAGCCGACGAACAGCCACGGGCGACTCTTGCGCATGAGCAGCACCGTGACGGTCACGGTGACCAAGAAGACGAGCGCGTACAGCGCGAAGCTCACCCGGATCTCGAGTGCCAAGGGGTACAGCACTCCGAGATCACGCGGCCAGACCAGCATGCCCGCGTAGGCTCCCCAGGACGTGAGCGCGTTGACGGAGCGCAGAAGTGGCGGAAAGATGTCGACCGCGACGACCGCGACCTCTTGTTGCAGCGTGTACGTGATCCAGCACGACACCGCGGTGAGGGCGAAGAACGGCAGCTTCTCGAGCACGAGCTGCGCGAGCGGGAGCTGCTTGCCGCCGACGGGACCGAGCGGTCCTGTGACGCCGAACAAGCGCGTGCGTCCGAGCGGCCAGAAATCGAAGAGCAGCAGCGTGCACGGCAGCGTCACGAGCATCGGCTTGCTCATCAGGCCGAGCGCGAACAGCGCGAGCGTGCGCAGATAGCGCACGATGCTCGGCGCGCGCGCGTAGCCGGCGTAGCTCCACAAGGCCACGATCCAGAAGAACGTCGAGAGCAGGCTCTTGCGCTCGGAGATCCAAGCGACCGACTCCACGTTGAGCGGGTGCAGCGCGAACAGCGCGGCGACGAGTGCCGACGGCCACAGCGCCGCCGTGAGCTTGTACAGCAGGCACAAGAGCAGCACCGCGTTCGTCACGTGGATCGCGAGGCTGACCATGTGGTGTGCGCCCGCGTTCACGTCGAACAGCGACACGTCGATCAAGTGCGAGATCCACGTGAGCGGGTGCCAATTGATCATCTCGTGGGTCGTGAACGCCCACTGGATGCTCTGCCAGGTGAGCCCGCCGCGCACGGTCGGGTTCTCCGTCACGTAGCCGTTGTCGTCGTAGTCGACGAAGCCGCTGTGCGCGAGCCCGAAGTACGCGACGATCGTCGCGCTGGCGATCGCGAGCGCGATCGCGGCGACGCGTCCTCTGTGGCTCGTGGATCCCATGTCGTCCTGGAAGGGCGGAGCATTCTGCCACTGCGCATCGCAGCGCGCATCGACAAAGAGCGCGTCGAGAGAAGGTCGCCGCGTGCGTTGAAGCACGCAAACGCGGCGGTTCTAATCGCGCGCCGTTTCGGAGGCTCGTGACGCGCGCGTGCGCGAGGCTTCCGTTCGGCGACGCTTGGATCCCAAGTTCTACGACCGCGACGTTCGAGAGCTCGCAGGCCGCGCCGCAGCGCCGGTCGAGGCACCGAGCTGTCCGGTGTGCGCAGCGCGGAGCGCGCGCCCGCAGTTCGAGATCGAAGGGCTCGCGAGCCGCTTCGTCGTGTGCACGGAATGCGGGCTCGGCAGCCTCTTCCCGTTGCCGAGTGTCGCAGAGATCGCCGCGTTCTATCCCGACGAGTACTACGGCGACTCGGGACGCAAGTTCGAAGGTTTGGTCGAGACGTTCGTGCGCATCGTCGGTGCGCGCCACGTGCAGTTCCTCGCGCGCGGCCTGCCGCCGGGCGCGCGCGTGCTCGACGTCGGGTGCGGGCGCGGCGTGCTGCTCTCGGCGCTCGCCGACCGTGGCTTCGAGGCGCACGGCGTCGAGGTGAGTGCCGCGGCGACACGCGGGGCGGACCCGCGCGCGCACATCGTCGTCGCGCCGCGACTCGCGGACGCGCGCTATCCGCCCGGACACTTCGATCAGGTGATCATCTGGCACGTGCTCGAGCATTTGCCGGATCCGCTCGGCGCGCTGATCGAGATCCGGCGTGTGCTTAAGGAAGGTGGGCGCCTCATCGTCGCGGTGCCGAACTACAGCAGCCGTCAAGCGCGCTGGGCCGGAGCGGGTTGGTTTCACCTCGATCTGCCGCGGCACCTCTTTCACTTCACGCTGCCCGGATTGAAGCGCATCCTCGAGCGCGCGGGCTTCGAGTGCCTCGAGACGCACCACTTCTCGCTGCGCCAGAATCCGTTCGGCTGGCTGCAGAGCGCGCTCAACCGCTGGACGAAGCTGCCGCGCAACGGACTGTACGTGCTGCTCCACCAACGCGCGCCGCACGAGCCGCTGCCGTACGACCGCGCCACGCGCGTGAAGCTGCGGCTCGCATATTTACTCGGCGTGCCGTTCTCGATCCTCGCATCGGAGGTCGACACGGTGTTGCGCACGGGTGCGACCGTGCACGTCGTCGCGCGCGCGCCTCGCGCGTAGCGCCGCGCGCGCCTCGCGCGTAGCGCATGGGTGCGGCGCGTCCCGGCGCCGCACGCTTTGAACGGCGGGGGACCCTTGTCGGCTGCCTACGCTCGACTGGACCGCTGCCGTTTGACTTGGGCTCGCGTCTGCCTTGTCGCGGATACGACGACGAGTCCGGCTGACGACTCGTCGAACCGAGCGCGCTCGCATGCGTGCGAAGTGAGAGCGCGCGGCACGTCGGCGCTCCGCGCGCCAGACCGCGCCATCGCACGATCGCGCGATGGCGAGTAGGCTCTTGTTCGCCGAGCGCTGGAGAGCGACCCGGCAAGGAGGCTCTCTCATGGCTTTTCGCATCTCGCGCCCCGCGCGCATCGCCGCCGCGACGATCGCCACGTCCACGTGTGCGCTCGCCGGCAACGTCTTCACGGTCGCGACCACCGGCCCGGCCGATTTCGCGCAGATCCAGCCCGCGGTCGACGCGGCGGTCGACGGCGACACGATCCTCGTGAAGCCCGGCACGTACACCGGCTTCGTCATCGACGGCAAGGCGCTGACCGTCGTCGGAGACGTCGGCACGGCGCCGAGCATCGCCGGACGCGTCGGGATCAAGAACATCGCGCTGGGTCAGACGCTGACGATGGCTCGGATCCAATCGCAGGGCATCAACAACACGACCGAGCGCTACGGGCTCGAGATTGACGACTGCGCCGGCGCGCTGCGCTTCGCGCACTGCCGATTCACCGGACGCAACGGGAGCGCGGTCGTGAGCAACGTCGGCGAGGTCGGCGTACACGTGGACACCGCGAGCAACGTCGGCATGGCGATGTGCGTGATGCTCGGCGGGAGCGGAGCGTCCAGCTACACATGCTTGTTCGACGTCGTCGGCCTCGGCTCGACCGGTTTGCACTTGGAGAGCGCGTCGCTCGTCGCGCACGAGTGCGCCGTGACCGGCGGTCACGGCGGAAACGGCGGTGATCGCACTGGATCAGGAGGCGCCGGCGTCTTCGTCCAGGTCGCGTCGCTCTTCTTCGGATCGCGCTGCACGATCATCGGTGGGCACGGGGGCAACACGGATTGCTCGGACTGGGGTACTCCCGCGGACGGCGGTGCGGGAATGGGGTTCGGCGCGACGTCGGTCGTGCAGCTCCTGGGCTCGACGGTGCTCGGCGGTATGGGTGGCGTCTCGCTGCCAACGGGACCGGGGGCCGATCACGGCGAGGCGTTTTCGAGCGCGGATCCGTTCGTCTACGGCGTGCCGAGCCTCGGCTTCGCAACGGAGGCCGTCGCGCGCGAGGGCACGACGGTCGACGTGACGTTCACCGGTGAGCCCGGCGATCAGGTGTATCTGAACGACGCTCTCTCGACGGTGTTCCAGGGCGTGCCTTCCTGGCGCGGATTCGTGATCGCGCCGTTCGCGAGCGCCAATCATCCCGGCGCGCCGCGCGTGCGCCGATGGGGCGTCATCCCTGCTTCGGGCGTGCTGACGAAGACGTACCGCGTGCCGGCGTTGCCGAGCGGCGTCGAAGCGCAGACGCGTTTCCTGCAGGCCTATCGTCTCCACGGCACCGGCCTCACGCTCGGCAGCTTCGCAACGCTGACGGTGCTCGACTCGGCGTTCTGATCGCGCGCGGAGCCGACGGAAAAACAGCGGAGGCCGGCTCGTCGCCGGCCTCCGCGCTTTGCGTCGCTCGTTCGGCGTGCGTCAGCCGCTCGCGCCTTCGAACAGCGTGTCCGCCGTGCGGATCGTCACGTTGTCCGCATTGATCGAGAGCGGGAAGCGCTCGATCTCCTTGTCCTCCGCGAGCACGTCGTCGGGCTTCGTGATGCCCTTCGGATACGTGATCGGGCTCGGCTCGCCGGCGATGAGCGCGGCCTTCATCTCTTCCGCGCCGCCCGTGACCATCGCGATGTGCAGGTTGTCGGCGCGCAAGTACTTCTTCACGGCCGCGTTCACTTCGTCGAGCGTGATCTCGTCCATCATCTTGCGGAACGTCGCCAGGTGGCGGTCCGTGCCGAAGAAGCGGTCGTCGATCGCGTAGCCGAGGCGCTCCGAGGTGCGCTCGGCGAAGTGCAGCGAGTAACCCTTGAGGAAGCGCTTCGTGAACTCGAAGTCCTCCTTCGTCATGCCGTTCGTCGCGAGCTTTTCGACCTCACGCAGCGCGGCGCGCAGCGCGAAGAGCGCGTGCTCGCGCGCAACCGGACGAACCCACACTTCGAAGATCTGGTGCTTGCGGCCGACCCCGGTGGGGGGCTGGCTGCGGAACCCGCCTTGCGGGAACGACTCGATGTAGGAGTAGTTGCCGTAGTTCATGCCGCGCGTTTCGCGGATGACTTGGTACAGGTGCGAGCTCGAGTTGCGGTGCTCGCCGAGCCACGAGTTCGCGATCCACATGGCGTAGAAGTCGCGCGAGCCGCGGTGCAGGTCGATCGGATAGCCGAAGCTGATCGCCGTCGTGGGGCCTTCCTTCTCGACGAGCGTGACGTGGCGGCCGGTCGCGACCGTCGGCGTGATCGCCGGAGCGGTCGCTTTCTCGCCGCGCGGCAAGCGGCCGAACTGCATGCTCAAGCGCTCGGGCATCTCGCGGCCGTAGCCGCCGCCGAGACCCACGACGACCGTGTCGCGCGTGTAGAACGTCTTGTAGAAGTTCTTCACGTCGTCGAGCGTGATCGACTTCAGCGATGCGACCGTGCCGGTGTCGATGTGCGCGTAACGCGTGCCTTGGAACGCTTGCTCGTAGAGCGCGGCCTTGCCGAGCTCCTCGTCGGACGAGCTGCGCAGCTCGTTCTCGATGTACGAGATCGCGCGCGCACGGATGCGCTGGAAATCGGACTCGCGGAAGCCGGGCTCGGTGATCGCTTCGACGAAGAGCGTTTCGAACGCGGCGACGTTGTCCTTGTGGACCTGACCGGAGACGACCGTCATCTCCTTGTCGACCGACACGCCGTAGTTCGCCGCGATCGGGAACAAGGCGTCGAGGATCTCGGCGTACGTCAGACGTTGCGTTCCGCCTTCGCTCAGCATGTCACCGGTCAGTGCGGCGAGACCTTCCTTGCCGACGGGATCGTTCTGCGAGCCGGCTTGGAACCAGATCTTGAACGACACCATCGGGTCTTGCGGAACCGGGAGCAGCACCGGCTTCTGCGTGACGCGCGCGCCCGTCTCGAGCGTCGTCGCGGTCGCCGTCTTGCTCTGCGCCATGCGCGCGTTCTTCGACGCGACCTTCGCGCTCGAGGGAACCGCGACGGCCTTGGTGTCGGCGTCGGTCGGGATCGGCATGTCCTTGCTGTGCAGGATCGCGACGGTGCTGCGTTCCTTCTGCAGATACGTGTTCGCGGCGCGGAAGACGTCGTCCGGCGTGATCTGCATGAGCGTCGTGAAGCTCTGGTCGACGCACTCGATGTCGCCGGTCAGCGCGACGAAACGCGACAGCGCGCTCGCCACTTCGTCCGGCGTCGACATGCGCGACAGGAACGAGTACTTGATGCGCGAGCGCACCGCGTCGAGCCGCTCTTGGTCGACCTTGTTCGTGCGCAGGTCCTCGATCGCAGCCCAGATCTCGGCTTCGATCGCCGGCACGTCGTTCGTGTCCTTCACCATGGCGAACACCGACCACAGTCCCATGTCGCGAGTGCGGTCGAAGTTCGTCTCGAGGTCCTCGACCTTCTGGTCGTCGAGCACGAGCTTCCCGTAGATCGGCGACGTCTTGCCGAAGCCGAGCTCGCCGAGGAGCAGGCCCGCGACCATCGTGCGATCGGTCGGACGGAATGCGTCGCCCTTGAAGTTCACGGTGACGATCGGGAGCGTCGAGTAGTCGTACGGCACGACCACGCGGCGCGCGGCGGTCTGCGGCGGCTCGACCGGCACTTTCGGCGCGGTGTAGCCCTTCTTCCAGCCCGAGTAGTTCGTGCGGATCGTCTCGAGCGCGGTCTTCGCGTCGAAGTCGCCGGTCACGACGATCGCGACGTTCTCGGGGCGGTAGTGGCGTTGGAAAAACGTCTTCGAGTACTCGAACTGCTCCGGCATGCGCTGGATGTCCGCCTCGAAGCCGATCGTCGTGTGCTTGTACGTGTGCTTGTCGAACGCGGTGTTCTGGATCGCTTCGAAGAGCACCTCGAACGGATTCGTGCGGCCCTTGCGGTACTCACCGTAAACGGCGCCCGACTCGGTCTTGAACTGGCCTTCGTCGTACTTGAGGTTCTGGAAGCGGTCGGCTTCGATCTCGACGACCTTCGCCAAGTCGTCCTTCGAGAACGACAAGTGGTAGGCGGTGTAGTCGTCGGTCGTGAACGCGTTCGCGTCGGCGCCGATGCCGTTCACGATGCGGTCGTACGCCTTGCCCGGCAGCTTCTCGGTGCCGCGGAACATCATGTGTTCGAAGAAGTGCGCGAAGCCGGTGACGCCCTCTTCGACTTCGTCGCGGCTGCCGGTGCGCACCACGGACCAGTACGAAACCAGTCCGTCGGACGGCATCGGGATCAGGATGACGCGCAGCCCGTTCTCGAGCGTCGTCTTCTGTGCCGTGTAGGGGAAGACGCGCGACGTCGTGGCGGTCGTGTCGCTGCCGGGCGTTTGGTGCGCCGTCGGCCGCGTCTCGGTGGATTCGGAAGTTTGCATCGCTGTGCAGGCGGCGAGAGCCGCAACGCCCGTGAGGGCCAGGAATCCGCGGTACATCATTGGGTTCGTCATCTCGGGACTTGGGACAGTTAAAGGGCGGCCATCATAAGGTGGCGCGCCGTTCCGCGGCAGGTCCGTCGGAGCACTGAGATTGCCGCGTGGCCGTGCTATCGAAGGTTTTTCCAGAAACCTGAGGGCCGCGATCGCGCGGGAGCCGCGAAATGTGCCGTCCGACCCAATCGCGGCCCGATCGCGAGACGGGTGCGGGTTCGCGCTACGCGCAGGGCGTGCTCTTGGGTCGCGACACGGCGTCCTACACTCTGCTGCCGAAACATCACGGAGCTCATCCCCATGCAGAACGTCGTCACTCCTGTCCTCGACGTCACGACCGCGACCTTCGAGCGCGAAGTCCTCACGCGCTCGCACGAAACCCCGGTGCTCGTCGACTTCTGGGCGACGTGGTGCGGCCCGTGCCGAACGTTGTCGCCGACGCTCGAGAAGCTCGCGCGCGAGGCCGTGGGCCGCTTCGTGCTCGCGAAGATCGACATCGACAAGCATCCCGAGCTCGCCGAGGCCTTCGGTGTGCAGAGCGTGCCGACGGTAGCGCTCGTCAAAGGCGGACAGATCGTCGATGGCTTCGTCGGCGCGCAGTCCGAGCCGCAGATGCGTGCGCTGCTCGATCGGCATCTCGGCACGACGACCGATCCGCTGGCCGACGCGCTGGCGCTCGAGAAGCAAGGCGATGCGAGCGGCGCGATCGCGGCGCTGACGCGTGAAGTGCAAGGCCGAGCGGGGAGCAGCCAGGCGCGCGCGCACCTCGCGCGACTGCTCGCGCTCGGTGGCTTCCACGAGCTTGCGCGCAAGCACTTCGACGCGCTCTCACCCACCGATCGCGAATCCGAAGCGGGGAAAGCGGCGCGGACTCTGCTCGAGCTGTCGAACTCGTCGGCCGACGTCGACGCGCTGCGGGCGAAGGTCGCCGCCGCGCCGGACGATCCCAATGATCCGCACAATGTTGCAGCGCGCATCGCGCTCGGCCGCGCGTTGCTCGCATCGCAGAAGCACGCCGACGGACTCGAGGAGCTCTACCAAGCCGCCGCGCGCGACTTGAAGTGGAGCGACGGCGAGCCGCGCAAGGCGTTGATCGATGCGTTCGAGATGCTCGGCGCGAGCAATCCGCTCACGACTGAGTACCGGCGGCGCTTGTCGGTGCTGCTGTGCTCGTGAAGCGCCGCAAGTAAGCCGCATGACCCCTGATGGCCAAGCTGATTCGACGTACTTGCGCGGCCACTACTCAACGTCTCGTCCAGCCAAAGTCGAGCGATCTCCGCATGTCTTCGTCTTCGCGCGCGTAGCGTCCCGTGACGCACTCTGGATAGGTCAGGATTGTGGAGTACAGCTCCACGGTGCCGGCGATCGGGACAAGCAAGTGGGACTGCAGGAAAATAGATGTCAGCTTCGAACCCTGCGTGACTGCATCGACGTCTGTACGCAGCGGTTCGAACTGCTCCTGTAACCAATCGCGGAAGACCGGCTGTAGTTGGTCTCGGCGCAAGAGTTCGTTCGCTCGAAGGTTCTCTTCATTGAACGCCATCGTCACGTCAACGAACGCGGCGCCGGGGCACCCGGCGGCATTAATCTGTTCGACTGCCTTGGCGATTGCGTCGACCACCGCGGCGCGCGATTTCACACGTTTGACTTCGATGAAGAAGCCCCGATTGCATGCGCGCGTCCGAACATCCGGGTACTTCGTTCCAGCACGTGGAGCGAGCATCTCCGCTCCCGCGCCGCTGCGCTGAAACGCTGTCGCGACTTGCAACTCGAGCTGCGTGTCTCGGCCCTTGGTCATGCGCTTCGCTTGCGCGTACTGGAGCGGGTCGTCCTTGAGGACCGCGAGCTGCAGCTTCTCGAAGGGAACGGGCTTTCGTCCGAACTCCCAAGGGTCCAGGATGTACTCGAAAAGCTGGAACTCGCGCCGCGACTCCAACGCTAGTTCGAACCGCGCGGCATCCCCAAACGGCACGTTCATCGTCCATGAACCGTCGTACGCGCGGAACACACGAGCGAGTCGATCAAGGCGTGAGCCGCACGGTGCGCTGATCTCGAGTTTGTTGAGCGCAGCGAAGACGAACTCGATCTGCTCCGAAAGATTACGATTCATGCTATGCCGCCATCATCATCACGCGCTGAAGCTACTTGGTGCGTCGGAGCCGCGCCGCAGCATAGTGAACGCCGAGCCGCCGCGTAGAGACGGTCAAGATGCACGCTCGTAGCGGCCGGAACGGCGGATCAGCGCCGTCGCCGTTCCATCAGGATCTCGTAGCGCAGCACGAGCGCGTCACGCTCCTCGATCAACGGCTTGCGCTGCGCGTCGTTCGTGCACGCCGCGATCAAGTCACCGAGCCGCAGCATGCCTTTCTTGAGGTCCATCTCCTCCGGCAGCGCGCCCGCACCCTTCATCAGGATGTAGCCCGCGCGCAGATCGTCGGGCACGTTCGAGAGGTCCTCCAACTCGAGCGGCTCGCCCTTGCCCGCGTAGTCGTCGAAGGCGCCGTCCTTCAACGCATCCTCGATCTTGCGCTCGGCGATCCTGTGCAGCGGATCCATGCCGCGAGGATAGTCCGAGCGGCGTTTGCACGCGGCGACTAGGATCGTCGCTCCGTCGTATGAAGCCGTTCCGCCTCGTTCTTGGGCTGTGCGTCCTCGCGCTTGTGGTGTTCCTCTGGCTGCGCTCGAACGAGCCGCCGCCGGCGCTCGCGCCGCAGGAGAGCGCGTCCGCGGTGCCAGGCGCGCAACGCGTCGACGCCGCAATCGAGCTCTCGGCCGCTCTGACGCGCACGACACCGGCGCGCACAGCGGAGTCCGAAGCGAAGAACGAGGAGGCCGCGCCCACGCCCGTACCGCAGAGCGCAGCGGCCGCAGCGACCGAGCGTCCCGATCACGAGCGCGTCGGCGTGCCGCTCCCGCCGCGGACGATCGAAGGCATCGTGCTGCGCGGGATGACGCCGGTGAACGGCGGCAGCGCGTGGCTACGCGCGAGCACCCAACCCGCCGAGTGCAAGGGCGACGCTCCGCAAGTGAGCGACATGCGCACTGAGATCGCGCCCGACGGTGTGTTCCAGTTCGACGGCGTCGAGCCCGGCTGGTACTGCGTCGGCGTCGAGGTCGAAGGCGGCGTGCGTCGCGTGCACGCGCGTCGCGTCGACAGCGGTCGGAGCGCATTCCGCATGGTGTTCCGGCTGGGCGGGAGCTCGATCCGCGGCCGCGTGTTCGAGCAGAGCGGCGCGCCGGCGTCCGAGGTCGTCGTGCGCGTCGAAAGCACGCTGCCGGACATGTCGGGCAACCTCATCGCGACCACCGTGCTCACCGCCGAGAACGGTGCGTACCGCTTCGCGAGCTTGCAGCCCGGTTCGTATTCGGTCTGCGTCGACGACGCGCGTCTCGCCGTCGACTGCGCTCTGGTCGACCTCGGCGTCGACGAAGAGCGCGCGCTCGACTTCGGATCGCCGCTCGGACAAGCCACGTGGAGCGGTGGCTTGCTCGCGCCCGACGGAGCGTCGCTGCAGGTCGGATGGTCGGTGCGGTTGCGCGCGCACGCGGGCGACGCACTGCGCGGCTTCGCGTCCGATGCCTCGGGATCGTTCCAGGTCGTGCTGACGCCGGGGCTGCACGAGCTCCTCGTGAACACGGTCGACGGCTGGCGTCCGTTCGGCGATTTCGACATGCCGCGGAACGATGTGCAGCGCGACTTGACGTTGCCGCCCGCGTGGGTCGTCGTGCGCATTCGCCGTGAAGAGGGCGCGCCGCCCGCCGACGCGACGAGCACGTTCGTCTACCTCTCGCACGCGGAGCAACGGACGCGCACGATCATGGCCGTGCCCAGCGAGCGCGGCGAGTACCACTTCATGGGCGTTCCGCCGGGCGAGTACGAGGCCTGGCTCAGCGGCGCGGTGCGCAGCAAGAAGGAGCCGCCGAAGACGCGGGTCACCGTCACGCCGGACGACCTCCGCGTGCGAGCGGAGATCGTGGTGCCGAAGAGCCCCTAACAGAATGCGTCGCCGCATCGCAGGCCACATCGAGCCGGACTCGCGGCGTTGCGCCTCCTCTGCGTATTGCGGCGCAATACGCATCGTCGGCGCGCCTTGCTCGCCTCGACTCGCTGCGGCCTGCGATGCGCCGACCCATTCCGTTAGAGGCTCCAAGGAGTGATCGTCCCGCGCGGCGGCGATTGGCCGCGCGCCGCGATCCGCGTATCCTGCGCCCCGTGCGCGTCCTCTTCGTCTACCCGAACCTCTACACGCAGATGGGGTTCAACCACGGCCTCGCGTCGCTGTCGGCCGTGCTCAAAGAGCGCGGACATGAGACGCGGCTCGTCAATCTGAACGAGAACCTGCCGCCGGTGCCGTCACGCGCGGAGATCTTCGAGCTCGTGCGCACATGGAAGCCCGGTCTCATCGGCTTCTCGTGCTTGACGCAGCAATATCGGCCGGGCCTCGAGCTCGCGCGTTGGTTGCGCGCCGAAGCCGCGCGTGAGAGCGTCGCGCTGCCGGCGCTCGTCGTCGGCGGCATCCATCCGACGATGGTGCCGGAGGACGTGATGGCGGACGGCGTGTGGGATCACGTCGGTGTCGGCGAGTGCGAGGACGCGCTCGCGCGGCTCGTCGAGTCGATCGAGCGCGGCGAGATGCCGCACGACGTGCCGAACTTCATCTCGTGGAAGGACGGCGTGCGCGGTGGGGAGAGCGTGAAGAACCAGGTCGGCGAGTTCCCCGACTTCGCGAACTTGCCCGAGCCCGACTACGAGCTCTTCGACACGCAGCGCATCACCGACATGAAACACGGCTGGTTCGGCTTGATGACGTCGCGCGGTTGCCCGTACCGCTGCACGTATTGCCTGAACCACAAGATCGTCGACCGCTACAAGGAAGAGCTCGGCCGCAATGTCGCCGGCCTCGGCTTCTTCCGCTTCCGTCCGGCGGACAAGATGATCGACGAGATCCGCCACGTGCTCGCGCGCTATCGCAACGTCGGCACGTTCATCATGGACGACGACTTGTTCACGCAGAACGTGCCGCACGCGCTCGCGTTCTGCGAGGCGTACGTCAAATCGGGCATCGGCGTGCCGTTCGTCGTGAACAGTCACGTCAAGCAGCTCGATCCGCGCGTCGCGGAAGCGCTCGCGGGCGCCGGCTGCCGCATTTTGAAGCTCGGCATCGAGTCGGGGTCCTTGCGGGTGCGCAAGGAAGTGCTCAAGCGCTACATGACGCAGAAGGACGTCCTCGAGACCGTCGCCGCCGCCGAGCGCCATCGGTTGCACACGTCGGGCTTCGTGATGATCGGACTGCCGTCCGAATCGCGCGACGAGCGTTTCGAGACCGTCGACTTGCTCGCGCAGTCGGCGATCGGTCGCTTCCGCACGTCGTTCTTCTTCCCGTTCCCCGGCACCGACAGCTACCGCATGACGATCGAGGGCGGCTACATGAAGCCGGGCGACGAGTCGGCGCTGTCGACGTTCACCGACGGCTCGCCGCTCGACTTCGGCGCGGACGAGAACCTGCTCATCGACAAGCTCGGCGCGTGCATGCCGTGGTTCGTGAATGCGCGCCTCGATCGCTGGCGCGACGCTCCCGCAGCCGAGCGCTACCAGCCGCTAGTCGAGCGCGTCCTCGGGCTCGACCGTGACGAATGGCTCGCGTTCAAGCCGCGCGTGCGCGCGATCGACGCCGAGTTCTCGCGCGCGGCCGTATTGGCGAACGAGCTGCACTACGCGATCCGCTACAACGCGTTCATGGGCGTGCGCTCGGACTACTTCCTCGCCGAAGAATCCGGCATCGAGTGGGCGACGGCGGCCGCGAAGCCGCTCGTCGAGCTGCGCGAGGCGGCGTTGTCGGCGGCCGCGGCGGAGATGTGCTGAGTGCAGACCGGCGCAAGTTCAATGAGTGCCGAACTCGACGAGCGACTGCGCGAAGTTCGGGACCTTTTCAACGAGGCGCCGTTTTACAACGACTTGATGCGCGACGTCGTGCAGTACCAGCAAGCGTGTTCAAGCATGGACATGCTCGCGGACACTCGATTGGCCGTCGAGGCGTTTGGCAAGCTTGAACTTCCTCCGAATGATTCAGGAGCACTGTACTTGGTAATTTTCGGAGTGTTGCAGGCGATGCAGACGCAGCAGGACGCTCTTCAAGGCCTCGAGCATGCGCTCAGTTACTACGTGGATAAGAAGCCCACTCGCGAGCTCGCCGCTGCATTCCGTGACGTCGGCCGACTTCGGTCGCGCGCGGTTGGACACCCGACCAATCCGACGAAGTCAGGCACGGACAACTGCTTCGGGATCATCCGCGGATCAATGACGCGGACGAATTTTGACCTGTACACGTTCGATTATCGGACGTGGCTGCCCGAACGCGTGGATCTCACGGGGCTGATCGCCGCACATCTGGATGAGATGACGAAGCAAGTCACGTCGCTTCGAGATGCGCTCCTGCGCGTCGTGCGTTAGAACGCGCCTGCCCAGTAGCATGAACGATCGCCTCCCCGACTTCCGCCGCCTCCGTGTCGCCGTCGCCGGCGATCTCGTCGCGGACCACTATCTCTACGCGCAGCCGCGGCGACTCTCGCGCGAGGCGCCGGTCATGGTGCTGCGCCACGTGCGCGAGGAGGTTGGCGCGGGTGGTGCAGCGAACGTCGCGCGCAACTTGCGCGCGCTCGACGCACACGTGCGCTTGTTCGGCGTCGTGGGCCAGGACGCCGCCGGCCGCGACGTGCTGCGCCGCTTGGACGCGGACGGCATCGACACGAGCGGTGTCCTCGTGCGCGCCGGCTACGAGACGCCGACGAAGACGCGCGTGCTCGCCGCCGAGCCGCGCCGCAGCTTGCAGCAAGTGCTGCGCATCGATCGCGAGCCGGACGGTCCGCTCGAGAGCGCGCTGCGCGAAGCCGTCGCCGAGCGCGTGCGCGCCGCACGTGGCGAGATCGACGCCTTGATCGCGTCCGACTACGAGTACGGCACGGTGGGAGACGAGCTCGGCCTCGTCGCGCGCGAGCTCGCCGACGCCGGCCGCGTCGTCGTGCTCGATCCGCACCGCGAGCTCGCGTCGTTCCACGACGCCACGGCGTGGACGCCGAACCAGGACGAGCTCGCGCGCTTCGTTCGCAGCGACGCGCAGTCCTTCGACGACGCGCAGAGCTTCCGCGCCGCGGCGCAGGAGCTGCTCGCGCGCGTGCGCTGCCGACATCTGCTCGTCACGCGCGGCAATCTCGGCATGGCGCTCTTCGGCGAGGACCTCCCGGAGGAAGGCGTCGGCGTCGAAGCGTCGGGCAGCGGCGAGGTGACCGACGTCTGCGGCGCGGGCGACACGGCGGCCGCGGTGTTCGCGCTCGCGCTCGCCGCCGGTTGCGACGCGCCGTCGGCGATGGTGCTCGCGAACGCGGCCGCCGGCGTCGTCGTGATGGAGCACGGTGCCGCGGTGTGTAGTGGGAGCGCGCTGCGCACGGCGCTCGCGACCGCACCGCATCCGGTTCGACTCGCGCCAGGCCCGCTCGCGCGATGACGAAGCGCCTGTGGGAGCGCGGCGAACTCGCGCGCGAGATCGCTCGCCTGCGCGCTCAGCTTCCGCGCCCGCGCATCGTCCTCGCGAACGGCTGCTTCGATGTCGTGCACGTCGGCCACGTGCGCTATCTCGCGGGCGCGCGCGCACACGGCGACTACCTCGTCGTCGCGCTGAACACCGACGCGTCGGTGCGCGCGCTCAAGGGCGCCGGCCGCCCGTTGGTCCCGCTCGCCGAGCGCGCCGAGATCCTGCTCGCGTTCGCGTGCGTCGACGCCGTGACGTCGTTCGGCGAGCGCGATCTCGAAGCGACGTTGCGTGCGCTCTTGCCCGACGTACACGCGAAGGGCAGCGACTACACGGCGGAGAGCGTTCCGGAAGCCGCGGTCGACCGCGAGCTCGGCATTGCGATCGCGATCTGCGGCGACGCGAAGACGCGCTCGTCGACCGACATGCTGGCGCGCATCGCGCGCAGCGCACCGGAGAGCGGGCACGCATGAGCGATCCAGAGGTCCCGGCCGTTCCGCCGCGAGCCGCGACTCCTTACGTGCACGCACCGCTCTCGCGCGCACGCGCCGTCGCGCTCGCCGTGCTCGGCCTCTTGGTCGGCACGTGGTGCACGATCTGCGGCGTCGGCGGCGGCATCTTCGCCGTGCCGCTCCTGCACTACGTCTTCGGCATGCCGCTCCAAGTCGCGATCGGCAACTCGCTCGTTCTCGTCGCGGCGATGACGACGAGCGCGACGGGTGTGGAGATGCTGCGTGGCGACGGGTCGCTGCACCTCGATCTCGTGCTCGTCCTCGTCGCGGGTAGCCTCGTCGGCACGCGCCTCGGCGTCGCGGCTTCGCGGCGCGTGAACGCGCTGACGCTGAAGCGCGTGTTCTCCGTGCTGCTCGTGGTCGTCGCCATCGAGCTCGCGTTCGAGTTCGGCCGGCCGGCCTCCGTCGCGGTTGCGAGCGAGCCGTTCGCCGTCCACTCGCGCGACGTCGTCACCATCGCAGCGATCGGGCTCGCGTCCGGTTTCGTCGCGCCGCTGCTCGGCATCGGCGGCGGGCTCGTCGCGGTGCCGGCCCTGTTCTTCGGTTTCCCCGCGCTCGGGTTCCTCGGCGCGCGCGCCGCGAGCACGGCGATGTCGATGGTCAACGGCTGGCAGTCCGTCTGGCTCTTGCGCGGTGACCGGCACGTCGACGTCGCGACGGCGATCTGGTTCGCCGGCGGCGCGATGATCGGCGGATGGCTCGGCGTGTCGCTGGTGCACGTACCGGGAGTCGCGCTCGTCGCGCAGCGCATGCTGGCGCTGACACTCTGTTTCGTCGCGGCGCGCTTCGCTTGGGACGGTTGGCTCGCACGCCGCCGCTGATGCAGAGCACGTCCTAAACCTCGCGGCGACCCGGCGTTTCTCGAGCTGCCTTGCGTCGCAGGCATTCCGAGCGACCGCGCGTTGCGGGCTGCTACACTCCCGCTCCTGCGCGACGCCCCTTCACGAAACAACGGAGACGCTCATGTCCAACGCACGCATTCTCGGTGTCCTCGCTCTGCTCGCACTCGGAACAACCGCTCGCGCCGATCACCTGATCACGCGCAAGGTGCACGTCGACGGGTACACGGCCGGCGACAAGACCGTGCCCGGCAGCGATACAACGCACAACATGTGGATCGGCAGCGACCGCCTGCGCTTCGAGTCGAGCGAGGGCACGGTGATCGTGCGCGTCGACCAGAGCAAGCTGTACATGCTCGACGCGAAGGCGAAGACCGCGACCTCGATCGACTTGCCGTTCGACCTCGTCAAGTATCTGCCGCCCGAAGCGGCCGGGATGGCGGACCAGATCAAGGCGATGAGCAAGATCAGCGCGACGGTCACACCGAGCGACGAGACGAAGAAGGTCGGTGAGTGGAACACGCGCAAGTACACGGTCGCGATGCGCGGCCCGCAGGGACCGATGTCCGACGAGGTGATGTGGGTCACGAAGGACGTCCGCGGCATCGACGTCGCGAAGACGCGCGACATGCTCGGCAAGCTGTTCTCGGTCCAGCCGGGCGGCGAGTCGGTCGCGGAGGAGATGAAGAAGATCGACGGCATCGCGGTGCTGACCGAGCGCACGCGCTCGCGCGGCGGCAACTCGGTGAAGAGCAGCGAGGAGGTCGTGTCGATCGAATCGAAGGACGCGCCCGCGGGCACCTACGACGTGCCGGCCGATTACACGACGAAGCCGTTCGACCTGATGAGCATGGGCGGCGGCATGGGCGGTGGACGTCCGGGCGGACGCCCGGCCACCAAGCAGTGATTGGACGCGCGCGCACTACCAGCTCGTCTACCGCGACGTCGCTGCGGCGTTCTGCAACGCCGCGACGATCAACGCGACGAACGCGTATCGCGTGACGTGGAACTGACGCGAACTGTGTCGGGGTGCGTGGAGCGCGACGTCGCGGATGCGCAACTCGCGGGTGAAACGCGCGAGCAAGCTGCACGTCACAGTAGGGCGTCAGCAGCCGTCACGGGTCCCCGCCGTTTAAAGCGCTCCGTGCGGAAGACCGCGCGGAGCGCTAGGCATAGATGCCGCGGAGCCGGTCCGCCTGGCTCACGCGCCGCACGGCGAGCATGTGCGCCGCCATGCGCATGCGCACGTGCTGCTCGCCCTGTAGCGCGGTCACTTCGTTCCACGCTTCGGTGAGGAAGCGCGTGAGTCGCTCGTGCACGGTGTCGAGCGTCCAGGCGAGCCCGGTGCGGTTCTGCACCCACTCGAAGTAGTCGACCAGCGCGCCGCCGCCGGTCGAGAGGATGTCGGGCACGACGGGGATGCCGCGCTCCTCGAGCACGCGGTCCGCGCGCATCGACACGGCGCTGTTCGCGCCCTCGATCACGAGCTTCGTCTGGACCGTGCGCGCGTTGCGCAAGTGGATCGCGTTCGCGGCCGCGCACGGGATGAACACGTCGCAGCCGCGGCGCAGCATCTCGTCGTGCGTGATGCGGTCGAACGAGCCGCGGCAGCTCGACAGGTCGCCGTGCTCGGTGCGCCACGCGACGATCGCCGGGATGTCGAGGCCCTTCTCGCTGTAGAGCGCGCCGTGGATGTCGGAGAGTCCGACGACCGAGTAGCCCTTCGCGTGGAGCGAGCGCGCGAGATTCCCGCCGCGCTGGCCCGCACCCTGGATGACGATGCGCGCGCGCTCGCGCTCGATGCCGGCCTTCGCGAGCGCGAACGGCGTGATCACGGACAGTCCGTACGCGATCGAGTCGCCGTGCCCGAGCGTGCCGCCGAGCATCAACGGCTTGCCGGTGACGACCGCGTTGTCGGTGAAGCGGCTGTGCATCGACACGGTGTCCATGATCCACGCCATCGTCGACTCCTCGGTCGCGACGTCCGAGCAGAACACGTCGCGGTCGGGACCGATGTCGGAGAGCATCGACGACACGTAGCGGCGCACCGCGCGCTCGAGTTCGCCGCGGCTCGCGCGTTTCGCATGGATGCGGATGCCGCCGGCGGCGCCGCCGAACGGGATGTTCAGCACCGCGCACTTCCACGTCATCCAGCCCGCGATCGCGCGCAGCTCGTCGATCTTCAGCGCGGGCTGCAAGCGCAGCGGGCCGAAGTACGGGCCGAGCCCGGCGTTGTGCTGGACGCGGTAGCCTTCGAACACGGAGAGCGTGCCGTCGTCGAGCGGCGTCGGCACGGACACTTGGATCTCACGGTCGGGCTTGCGCAGGATCGCGTAGAGATCGGGATCCATGCCGAGCTTGTCGGCCGCTTCGTCGAAGCTCGCCATCATCGTGGCGAACGGGCTCTCGTCCTCGATCTGCTGCGAGGCGCGCGCGAGGTCGTCGTAGTCGGTGCCGCTGATCTCGTTCATGCTCATCAGGCGAACACTCCGCGCATCCGGTACACGGAAGCGACGCGATCGATCGCGAGGATGTACGCCGCGATGCGCATCGAGACCTTGTGCTTCTGCGCCACTTGGTCCACGTCGGCGAACGACTTGACCATGATCTGCTCGAGGCGCGCGTTGACGACCTCCTCGGTCCAGAAGTAGCCCATGCGGTCCTGCACCCACTCGAAGTAGGAGACCGTGACGCCGCCCGCGTTCGCGAGGATGTCGGGCACCACCAAGACGCCCTTCTCGTCGAGGATCTTCGACGCGATCGCGGTGCACGGGCCGTTCGCGCCCTCGACGATCAGCTTGGCCTTGATGCGGTCGGCGTTGGCCGACGTGATCACGTTCTCGGTCGCGGCGGGGACGAGCACCTCGCACGGGAGCTCGAGCGCTTGCTTCGAGTCGATCGCGCTCGCTCCGGCGAAACCTTCGAGGCGGCCGTTCTTCTTCAAGTGCGCGAGCACGGCCGGGACGTCGAGGCCCTTCTCGTTGTAGATGGCCCCGTACATGTCGCTGATGCTGACGATCTTGTAGCCCTCGCGGTGGAGGAGCATCGCGCCGATGCCGCCGACGTTGCCCGAGCCCTGCACGACGACGCGGCTCTGCTCCGGACGCATGCCGAGCTTCTTCAGGGCTTCGCGCGCGATCAGCATCACGCCGCGTCCGGTCGCTTCCGTGCGTCCGCGGCTCCCGCCGAGCGCGATCGGCTTGCCGGTCACGATCGCAGTCGTCGTCTTGCGCACGTGCATCGAGTACGTGTCCATCAGCCACGCCATCGTCTGCTCGTTCGTGTTGACGTCGGGCGCGGGCACGTCGCGGTCCGGCCCGAGGATGTCCATGATCCCGGCGGTGTAGCGGCGCGTGATGCGCTCGAGCTCGCCTTGGGAGAGCTGGCGCGGATCGCAGATCACGCCGCCCTTCGCGCCTCCGAACGGGACGTCGACGACCGCGCACTTCCACGTCATCCACGCCGACAGCGCGCGCACCTCGTCGAGATTGACGTCGGGCGCGTAGCGGATGCCGCCTTTGCACGGACCGCGCGAAAAGTTGTGCTGCACGCGGTAGCCCGTGAACACGGTCAGCGAGCCGTTGTCCATCACGATCGGGATCGCGACGGTCATCTCGCGGTCGGGGCGCCGCAGCACCTCGCGGATGCCTTCGTCGAGGCCCAAGTAGTCGGCCGCCGTATCGAACAGCTTGGCCATCGACTGGAAGGGATTGAACTCGTCCGGCTGCGTGAGCGGCGGAGCGACGGCGGTACCGTGGGACATGCGTGAAATGGCGCGCGGGCGCCGGTTGTTCGTGACGTGGCGACGCGCGCGGTCGCGGCGCGTCGGAAGCCCGAGAGCTTAAAGGAGGCTCGCGAACGTTGCGAGGGTGTAGGATTCGCCGCCGAGCGCGGAAGGCGCGGACGCGAGTGGGTCGCAGGAGCTTCGGATCAGTGGCCGGCACGACGATTTCCGAGCCGGGAGTGCGCCGCTTGTTCGAAGTGCGGCCGGCCGAGCACCTGCGCGTGATGCCGGGACGCGAGACGTTCCTCGCGGAACTCGGCGCGGCCGGATCCTGCGTCGTGAAGCGCTCGCACGGCGCCGGTTGGCGTGAGCGTCTGCGCGAGCGCTGGCACGGCCGCGCACCGCGCTCCGCGGGACGGCACGAGTTCGAGGTGCTGGAAGCGTTCGCGCGGCTCTCGCTGCGCGTGCCGCGCGCGCTCGCGTGGTGCGAGGAGGCCGACGGGCGCTCGCTCGTCGTGATGGAGCGCATCGAGCACACGGAGACGCTGCGAGAGCGCGCGGCCCGCGCGAGCGCGAGCGAGCGGCGTTCCCTCGCGACCGACTTGCTCTCGAGCGTGCTCCGCTTGCATCGCGCAGGCTGGATCCATCGCGATCTGTACTTGCAGCACTTCCTCGTGCGCGCGCACGACGGTGCGCTCGTGCTGATCGACGTCGGGCGCGCGCGCCATGCGGAGAGCACCGGGCGGCGGTGGCTCGTGAAGGACATGGCTGCGCTCGCGCATTCGACGCCGACGGTCGTGAGCGTGCGCGAGCGTGTGCGCTTCCTCGCGGCGTACCTCGACGGTATCGGTGTGATGGAGCGCGTCGAGCGCCGGCGCTTCGCGCGCGACATCGAGAAGAAGCGCGCGCTCATGGCTGCGCACGTCCCGGTTTCGGAGCGCGCGCCCTCGTCGCGACGCGTGGAGCGCCGCGCGTGACCATGCACCTCGCGATTCGTGCGCCGAACCCGCGGGCGCGCTTGCGCGCCCAGCGCATCGGTTCATGTCGCGGTGGCCTCGAATCGAACGGTGTGCTCTTGCCGAGCGTGGAGCGCCGCGCATGACCATGCACCTCGCGATTCGTTCACCGAACTGGGTCGGCGATCTCGTGATGGCGACGCCCGTGCTCGAGGCGGCGCTCGCGAGCCCAGGCTTCGAGCGCGTCTCCATCGTCGTGCGCAAGCATCTCGTGCCAGTTCTCGCGGGCGGACCGCTCGCCGCGCACGTGCACGCCATCGAGAGCGACGCCGCGGAAGTCGAGCTCTATCGGCGCTTGGATCCCGGCGCCGTGCTCTTGCTCACGAACTCGTTCGGCGCCGCGTGGCGCGCGTTCCGCGCAGGCGTGCGCGTGCGCGCCGGCACGGCGCTGTCGGGCCGCCGCTTCCTGCTCACGCATGCCGCCGTTCCGCCAACGCGCGATGGTCGCCGCCTGCCGATCCCGAGCGCGCATCTCCACCGCGACGCCGCGGGATTGCTCGGCATCGTCGTGCCCAATCTCCATCCGCGGCTCTACTTCGAGGGCGACGTCGCGCGCGCATCGAGCGAGATGCTCACGCGCGTGGGAATCGGCGCCGGCGATTACGTGCTGTGCTGTCCCGGCGCCGCGTTCGGCGCGGCGAAGCTGTGGCCCGTCGAGCGTTTCGCCGAGGTGCTCGACCGCCTGCACGCGCGCTTCGGCTGGCGCGGCGTCGTCAGCGGCGGTCCCGGCGAAGAAGCGTTGATCGACGGCGTCGCGCGCGCGTGCACGCACGGCGCTGTGTCGCTCGCGAGCGAGCCGCGCGACCTCGCGAGCCTGAAGCCGCTCGTCGGGCGCGCGCGCCTGCTCGTCGTCGGCGATTCCGGTCCGCGCTGGTACGCCGCGGCGTTCGACGTGCCGTGCGTGTCCGTGATGGGGCCGAACTTTCCGGAGGTGACCGCGACGTCGCTCGAGCTCGCGCAGATCGTGCGTCAGGAAGGCCTCGAGTGCGCACCGTGCTTGCAGAAGGCGTGTCCGCTCGGCCATCACCGCTGCATGGTCGAGCTGCCGCCCGTGCGCGTGTACGCCGCGGCTCTGGAAGTCCTCGAGCGCGCGGCGACGCGTGTCGTCGCGTCATGAACTCCGCGAATCTCGGCCGCACGATCGTCCGTATGCCGTCGTGGCTCGGCGACTGCGTGATGGCCGAGCCGGCGCTGCGGGCGTTGCACGAGAGCTTCGGTGCGCACGCGGAACGCCTCTCGATCGCGGCGCCAGAGCGCTGGCTCGCGCTGTTCGACGGCCGCTTTCCCAAGTCGAAGCGCATCGCGCTCACCGCGCGCGAGCCCGAGGAGCCGGCGCTCTACCGCGGTCACGACACCGCGCTCTTCCTCAATGGATCTTGGCGCAGTGTCTGGTGTGCCTGGCGCGCGGGTGTTGCGCGTCGCATCGGCTTTGCGAGTGGTGGACGCGAGCTCTTGCTCACCGATGCGGTCACACCGGCGCGCGAGCGCGGCGGCATTCCGCTCGGCTTGGGAGTGTCGGCGCGTTGGCCGCGTCCGCTCGCGCGTCCGTTCGGGCAGACGTGCGCCGAGCTCGTCGCATGGAGCGGCATCCCGGTGCGTGATCGCGTGCCGCGGCTGGTCGTGTCGATGTCGGCGCGCGCGCGCGCGAACGAGCGGCTCGCGCACGCGGGACTCGCGGCGGGCGCGCCGTTCGTGCTCGTCAATGCCGGTGGACGCGCGCGCTCGGCCAAGGCCTTCCCACCGCAGTCGCTCGCGCGCGCGCTCGACGAGCTCGCCGTCGCACGCGATTTCGCGATCGTGATCGCGTGCGCGCCGAACGAGGAGGAAAGCGCGCGTGCGTGCGCGAGCGCGTGCGCGCAGGCCAAGCCGCTCGTGCTCGACGCGCCGCCGGTGGAGCTCGCGGAGCTCGTGGCGCTGTGCGCCGCGGCGCGCTTGTTCCTCACCGCCGACAGCGGTCCGCGCCATCTCGCGCACGCGTTCGGCGTGCCGTCGGTCGTGATCGCGGGCCCGACCGATCCGCGCCACACCGCCGAGTACACGAGTCCCGTGCGCATCGTGCGCGTCACCGTTCCGTGCGGTCCGTGTCATCGCGAAGTGTGTCCGCTCGCGGGCGACGCGGAGCACGTCTGCATGCGCTCGATCGATGCGGCGGACGTGTCGCGCGCGGCGGTCGAGCTGCTAGGCTGACGCGCACCATGCACCGCGTTCTCGCCGATTTTCCGTCCGACGTTCCCGATCAACCCGAGCTCGTCGCGACGCAGCGCGACGGCGACGTGCTCTGGCTCACCATCCAGCGGCCGGAGGTGATGAACTGCCTGTCGTTCCCGACGCTGCGCCGCTTGCGCACGCTCTTCGAGGACATCGCGCAGGACACGTCGCTGCGCGCGATCCTCGTCACCGGCAGCGGCGAAAAGGCGTTTTGCGCCGGCGCAGACTTGAAGGAGCGCAAGACGATGCCGGCCGAGCGCGTGCCGCTCTTCGTCAAGAACATCCGGCGCACGATGGATGATCTCGCTGCGCTGCCGCAGCCGACGATCGGCGTCGTGAACGGCGTCGCGTTCGGCGGCGGCATGGAGCTCTTGCTCGCGTGCGATCTGCGCGTGTGTGCGCCGCACGCGCAGTTCGGGCTGACGGAGACGTCGCTCGCGATCATTCCGGGCGCGGGCGGCACGCAGCGTTTGCCGCGGCTGATCGGCCGCGCGCGTGCGAAGGACTTGATCCTGACCGCGCGCCGCTTCGATGCCGTCGAAGCGGAGAGGATCGGGCTCGTGAATCGGATCGCGCCGGAAGGCAAGCTCGTCGAGACCGCGCTCGAAGTCGCGCGCGCGATCGCCGGCAACGGACCGGTCGCCGTGCGAGCGGCGAAGGCCGCGATCGACGAAGGTTGCGAGCGGCCGATGGAAGAAGGGCTCGAGATCGAAGCGCGTTGCTACGAGCGCGTGCTGCCGACGCAAGATCGATTGGAAGCGCTCGCCGCGTTCGCAGAGAAGCGGAAGCCGAACTACGCCGGCCGCTGAGCGCTCCGCGCTCAACGGCTTTCGATCGGTGGCGCCAGTCGCCACGCGGCCTCTACGCTGTGCAGCTCGCCTGCGCCCGTCCGCCGGGCCAGCGGCTCCCGGTGGCTTTCTCGCTCCAGACCCCCGCAGCGGCCTCAGGACGAGGGGTGCTTACACATTCGGGCTGTGAATGTGTACGGTTGGGGCTCGGAGGTCCACAAGAGTTGAAGACCGAGAGCTTCGCCAAATCCGCTCCAGGATCGCTGGTTCCAACCCAGGCTTTCGATCTGGTTCAGAAGGGACAACTTCAGGAGCCTGTCGCGGTCAAAGGGGTTGCGTTCGTGCCCGACCCGCTGCCGCCGCGGATCGACTGGGAGCGAGTGCTCGGCCGGTTGACGAGCGAGGTGCTCGCAGCCACGCGAGCGATTGCGGTCCTCGAGGGACGCGCATTGCACGTCGTGAACGAGAGACTCCTGCTCGGACCGTTCTGGCGACGCGAGGCACGGCTCTCTTCGCTGATCGAAGAGACGATCACGACCCCGGAAAAACTCGCGCTCGCCGGAGTGGATCCGACTTCCACCGACGGCGACACCCGCGAGGTCTGGAACTACGTGCGTGCGCTCGAGCACGGCTTGAACTCCCCTTTGCCGCTCAGCGGTCGGCTGTTGCGCGAGATGCACGCGATCCTGCTCGAAGGTGTGCGCGGTAGCCGCGATCGGCCGGGTGAGTACCGGGGGGAGCAAAACTACATCGGCGACGGAGCCCGCGGCTTCGCGCGCGCGCGTTTCGTTCCTCCACCGGCGGGCGCGACGCTCGAACGATGCATGTCCGAGCTCGAGCGGTTCATGAACGCAGACTCGACGGGCGTTCCCGCTCTTATTGCTGTCGCGCTGACTCACTACCAGTTCGAGTGCATCCACCCGTTTCGTGACGGCAATGGACGACTTGGACGTCTCCTGATCGTTCTCGAGTTGTGTCGAACGAAGCAGGTGACTCGCCCGTGGGTCTACGTGAGCGACTACCTCGAGAGCAATCGCGACGTATACAAGGACGCACTTCTGGCGGTCAGCCAAGACGGGGAGTGGGAAGCCTGGATCCGCTTCATGCTGCGCGGATTCGCCGCGTCGGCGGACGACGCCTTGCACCGCATGGACAGGATCTTGGCGCTGCGCGAGGAGTTGCGCGCTGCGGTCACGGGACCGCGCAGCAGCTCGCTGATGCTCGAGTTGATCGACGACTTGTTCGAGCGACCGGTGATCAGCGTGAAGCGTGCGTGCGCGTTGCTCGACATCACGCACACCGCCGTTCGTCGACACCTCGCGAAGCTCGTCGACCTCGGCGTGATCGAGCCGCTGCCCGACATCGGTCGTGAGCAATATTGGATCGCGCGCCGGATCCTCGCGGTCAGCGAGGACGCAGGCTGAGCGGCGGGAACGGCCTATTCGGCGACATCGCGCGCGCTCACTTCACACCGATCTTCGCGAGCCCCGGGTGATCCTTGGCGATACGCGTCACGCGGAACGCGGCGATCGGCTCGACCTTCGCCGGCTGATCTTTCGGCGCGGCGCTGCCGAAGCTCGGCGGGATCTCGCCGCCGAACGGATTGAGATACTCCCACACGATCTTGCCCGCGGACGTGACCTCGAAGAAGCGACCTGCGGGGCCTTCGCAGATCAGCGTGTTGCCGTTCGCGAGTCGCTGGCAGCCGGAGATGAAGGGCGCGTAGAAGTTCTCGGGATCGGTGTAGGTCCACGCCAGTTCCTTCGGACCGAACGCGCTCTTCGCGTCGCGCGCGAAGCCGCGCTTCGCGTCGAACGGCAGCACGATCTCGTCGACGGAGCTGTACTCCTTGTCCGCACGACCGCCGCCGTTGTTGAACACCGTCATGTTGCCAGCGCCAGGTGAGCCGGCGGGAATCCACTGGCAATCGTGCTGCTCGAACAAGCGCCGATCGGCTTCGGTGCCGAGCCCGTAGTTCTGCGGGTTGCCGTAGCGATAGAGCAGCGCGCCGCCCTTGCCGTAGCGACCGCCCTTCTCCGTGCGCGCCTCGGCCGTCGTCGTCGAGTGATCGATGACGAAGATCTCGCTGAAGCGCGGGCTCGAGAGCGCGATCAAGTCGCTCGTCGCGTCGTAGTGCACCGCGTTGGTGTGCATCCAATCGCCGGCCCAGCGGAACGTCGGGCCCGCGGGCTTCGGCTTCGTCGTGTCCTCTTCGTCGTCTTCCGCGTCGCCGCCGGCGTAACCGAGCGCGCGCATTTTCTGCGCCGCCTCGTCTTGCTTCTTCTTCTCCTCGTCGTTCGCGGGCGGCTTCTTCTCCGTCGGACGGAAGTTGATGTCGAAGCGGCCGACGTGCTCCGCGATCTTGCCGAAGCCCGGCTTCTTCGGATCGCGGTCTTGCACGAAGTGATCCTTGGCGTGCCACTCCCACACGATCTTGCCGCCGCTCGGACGCGTCGGCTCGATCTCGAGCACGCAGTCCGGCCAGAACCCGCGGCCGTCGGTCTGCTCCGCGTCGCGTCCGAGTGCGATCGCCTCGTCACGCGAGAGGAACTCCCACGCGATCGCGAGGACGTTCCCGTTGGGCAAGCGCTCGATGTCGTGGTGCATGCAGCGCTGAGCGTCGGTGAGCACGAACTCCCACAGCACCTGGCCGTCCTTGTCGAGCTCTTGGATGCGCCCGCCGATCCCGCCGCCGAAGAACACCGGGTTCTCGTTGATGCGCGACATGCGCAGCAGGTGTCCGTTCTCGAGCAGCTCGACCGACATCGGCGCGGCGTCGGTCACCCACTTGTGAACGACCACGCCTTGCATGTCGATCAGGAACGTCGTGCCGGAAAGAAGCGGCGCGAACAGCGTGTAGCCCTGGAACGCTTGGGGGTCGTTGAGGCGCAGGCCACGCGGCGGGGTGTCGTCGCCGGCGACGAGCGTCGCGGCGAGCAGCGAGAGCAGGACGGGATTCATGGGCGCGGATCCTACTGGCCGTGAAGGGGGCTGGCATGCCCCCGCGCTCGGCCCGCGATCCACGGCGGCTCGAGGCCGACTTTTTCACAAGTGAGCGTTACAGAACGCTCGGCCGGGATAGATCCGACCCGGCGTGTGCGGTTTCACACGGGCGGCGTTCGGCAGCCGTCCACTCACTCGAGAAGGAGGACGGGATCTTGAAGCTCATCGTTCAGGAGGAAGGCAGCCGGTCGGAGCTTGTCTGGGACCGGCCGACGATCTCGATCGGGCGCGCGGTCGACAACGACGTGCGCCTCCTCAATACGCGCGTGTCGCGCCACCACTGCCGGCTCGAGCGCGGTTCCGACGGGCCCTGGCTCGTCGACCTCGGCTCGGCGAACGGCACCTCGGTCAACGGACAGAAGGTCGACCGAACGCCGCTGAAGGAAGGCGATCGCATCCAGATCGGCAGCGCGCGCATCGTCCTCGAGGCGCAAGACGCGGGCAGCGAGGCGCGCACGACGACCGGCGAGCTCGGGCTGCGCACACTCTCGCTCGAAGCCCGTTCGGAGCACGAGCGCCTGGTTGCCTTCGCGCGGATCGCGCGCGAGCTCGTGCGCGAGACGGAGCTCGCGGCGCTCTTGCGCCTCATCGTCGACGCGGCGATCGAGTTGCCGGGCGCGGAGCGCGGCTTCCTGCTGCTCGCCGTCGATCACGGCGCGCCGGCAAGCGGCGGCGCGCCGCGCGAGCTCTCGGCGCTCAAGGTGCGCGTCGCGCGCAGCTTCGACGGCACCGACATCCCCGTGCCGCAATCGCGGCTGTCGCTCTCGGTCGCGACGCAAGTGTTCCAGACGGGCGAGCCGCTGCTCTCCGTCGACGCGGGCCGCGACGAGCGTCTCTCGGGCATGGCGAGCGTCGAGGATCTGCGCTTGCGCTCCGTGATGTGCGTGCCGGTCCGCATCGAGGGACAAGTCGAGGGCGTGCTGTATCTCGACCACCGCCTGCAGCAAGCGGCGTTCGACGAGGAGGACCTCGAGCTCGTCGACTTGATCGCGCACCAAGCGGCGATCGCCATTCTCAATGCGCGACGCGTCGCCGAGTTGCGCGATCAGAACGTCCGTTTGCAGGAGTCGCGCAAGCAGATCGAGCGCTTGAACGAGCAGCTCGGCCGCAAGGTGCGCGACCGCGACACGGAGCTCGCCGTCGTGCGTGCCGCACTCGACCGCGAGCGCGGCCGTTACGACTACACGGCGATCGTCGGCGCCTCCGACGGCATGCGGCAGCTCTTCCAGCGCCTCGACCGCATCATCGAATCGGATCTGCCCGTCTTGATCCAAGGCGAGAGCGGCACCGGCAAGGAATTGATCGCGCGCGCGATCCACTTCAACGGCGCGCGCGCGCAGAAGCCGTTCGTCACCGAGAACTGCGCCGCGTTGCCGGACACGCTGCTCGAGTCGGAGCTCTTCGGCCACTCGCGCGGCGCGTTCACCGGCGCCCACAAGCAGAAGCGCGGCCTGCTCGAGCAAGCCGACGGCGGCACGCTCTTCCTCGACGAGATCGGCGACATGAGCGCCGAGATGCAGAAGAAGCTCCTGCGCGTCTTGCAGGAAGGCGAGTTCCGCCCCGTCGGCTCCGACACACGCATCCAAGTCAACGTGCGTTTGCTGGCCGCGAGCCACAAGAACCTGGAAGAGCTCGTCAGCCGCGGCGAGTTCCGCGAGGACCTGTACTACCGCGTGCACGTGCTCGCGATCACGCTCCCGCCGCTGCGCGAGCGACGCGAGGACGTCCCGCTGCTGGCCGACTCGCTGCTCGCGCGCGCCGCGCGCGACGCGGGCCGCGCCGTGCCGCACTTGCCGCAAGAGGTGATCGCGGCGCTCGTGTCGTACGACTGGCCGGGCAACGTGCGCGAGCTGGAGAACGAGATGCGCCGTCTCGTCGTGCTCGCGCAGGGCGACGTGCGCTTGGAGCAACTTTCGACCGCCGTGCTGGAGCGCAAGGCCCGTCTCGGCGCGCCGGCGCCCACCGGGATCGAGAACGGCGACATCCGCGCCGCCGTCGCGGACCTGGAGCGGCGCTCGATCGAGCTCGCGCTCTCGCGCGCACGTGGCAACAAGAGCCGCGCGGCGGCCGAGCTCGGCATCAGCCGCTTCGCGCTGCAGCGCAAGCTCGACAAGTACCACCTCGGCACGACGCGCCGCGAACCGCACGGCGAGGCCACGGCGGAGGGCGGCGAGCTGGAAACCGGGAACGCTTCCGCCGATAACGGGTGAGCGCCGCGGGCGCGGCCGACGGGCTGCGCGCGGCGCGCATGCGAATGGAAGCGCGCGACGACAGCGGTGCACCCGACATCCCGGGCTACGTCATCGAAGGCGTGCTCGGACGCGGAGCGACGGGCGTCGTGTACCGCGCGCGCCAGCTCTCCGTCGAGCGCTTGGTCGCGCTGAAGATCCTGCATCCGGAGCTCGCCGGTGCGACGCAGGCCGCGCGCCGCCTGCAACGCGAAGCGAAGACGACCGCACGCCTCGCGCACCCGAACATCATCTCGGCGATCGACATGGGCGAGCTGCGCGGCCGTTGCTGGTACGCGATGGAGCTCATCGACGGCCAATCACTCGCCGCCCGCATCCACGAGCGTCCACTCACCGAGCGCGAAGCGCTGCGCCTCTTCATCCCGTTGTGCGACGCGTTGCAGCACGCGTTCGAGCGTGGTGTCGTCCACCGCGACATCAAGCCCGCGAACATCCTGCTCGCGCGCGACGGCCGTGCGCTGATCGTCGACCTCGGACTCGCGTTCGCGGAGGACGATCCGCTGCTCACGAAGAGCGGCGGAACGCTCGGGACCCCGCACTACATCTCGCCCGAGCAAGCGCGCGATCCGTCGTCGGCCGACGTGCAGAGCGACTTGTGGTCGCTCGGCGCCACGATGTACCACGCGGTGTGCGGCCGGCCGCCGTTCGCGGGCGAGAGCGTCGCCGAGATCTTGTCGGCGGTGCTCTATGCGAAGGTGCCTGATCCGCACGAGCTCGCGCCGCAGCTCACGGGCGGCTTCGTGCTCGTGCTGCGCAAGGCGCTCGCGCGCGACAAGCGCTTGCGCTACGCGACGCCGGCGGAGCTCTCGGCCGACCTCGAGCGCTTGCGCGAGCGCCGTTCGCCGCACGTCCGCCGTGCGAGTTTGGAGCCGATCGCGCGCGATCCGCGCCGGATCTGGCGGCGTGCCGCGTCGTATGCCGCACTCGTCGCGGCGACGATCGCGGTGGTCGCGACGATCGTCGCGCTGCGCGCCGACGAGCCGCTGTCCGCCGACACGGGCGCGCGCAACGGAGCTCGACTGCGCGAGGACGACGCGCTCGCGCCGATCGCCGCGGCGGTGCACGGCCCTGCGAACCGGTTGTCGGGCGCGCTACAGGAGCTCGAGCTCGTACGTGCGAGCGGGATCGTCGATCCACAGCTGTCGTCGCGCGCCGATGCGTTGCGCGACGAGCTCGCGCAACGTCTAGAGACCGAGGTGTGGCGCTTCAAGCGCGAGAACGAGGCCGCCATCGCCGCGCGCCTCGAGGCGCGCGAGTTCGACGCGGCCGAAGCGTCGGCGGGCGACGCGCTGCGTGACGATCTCGTGCGTCGCGTCGGCGGCGTGCGCTTGCCGCTGCGCACCGAGGAAGAGGTGCGCGTGTTCTGCGCCCAGCTCACGGCGCGCGTGCAGCAAGCGCGCGAAGACGCCGAGCAGGCGTTCGCCGCCGGCATCGACCGCTTCTACACGGTGCGCATCCTGCCGCGCGTCGACGAGCTGCAGGCGCAGAACGGCTGGCGCGAAGCGCGCGGTCTCTTGACGTTCGAGTCGGGCGAGTGGCTCGCGCGCTCGGGCGCATCGCCGCAAGGACTCTCGAGCGCGGCGCTCGAGCGCGCGCTCGGCGGGTTGCGCACGAAGATCAACGCGCGGCGCGAGGCGCTCGACGAAGCGTGGAGCGCGGTCGATGCGGATCTCGTGCGCTGGGTGGACGAGCGCACGAGCGCGCTCGCCCTGGAGCTCGAGCGCCGCACGCGCACGGAAGCGGCGCGACAGCTCGAGTCGGATTGGGAGACCGAGCTCGCCGCGCGCGGACTCGCGATCGACGAGATGCCGGTCGGACTCCTGCACCTCGGCCACGAAGAGCTCGCGAAGGGACGGCGGCGGCTCGTCGAACTCGAAGAGCGGCTCGTGCGCGAGGACGCGCAGCGCGGCCTTGCGGAACTCGAAGCGCAGGCGCTCCCCGCGTGGCGCGAGCGGCGCTACGCCGACGCGGCCGAGCTCTTCGAGCGGCGGCTCGCGGACGCGTGGCGCGCGACCGTGCGGCCGCAGATGGAATTGCGCGCGCGCGAAGCACGCGCGTTGCACGCGCTGCTCGAGCGCGCGGCGCTCGGTGCGCGCGCCAAGGACGGACAGGCAGTCGATCTGCGCGCCGGCACGATCGCGCTGTCGGGACGCTTGTCGGTCGGCGGCGATCCGCTCGTCACCGGTGTGCGCCTCGTGCTCGCCGGCGGCAACACGCGCGTGCTCGCGCTCGCGGCGCCGGCTCCGAGCGATCTGTCGACGACGCTCGTCGCAGGCGAGAGTGTCGAGGAGCTCTCCGGGCTCGGCGCGACCCCGCCGGATCGGCTGTTGCGGGCGCTGTTCCGGTTTCGCGAGGCCGGCGAGAACGAGCACGGCGCACGGAGCGCGCAAGAAGTGCTGAATTCCGGGCCGCTGCCGCGCGAGGAGCCGCTCGTCGCCGACGTCGAGTCGCGCGTCGCGCGCGTGCTGCGTGCGTGGAAGACGGCCGAGAGCGAGCGCGCGGCGCAAGCGCGTGAACGACTCTTCCTCTTGCGACGCGAGATCGGCGGGCCGCTCGGCCGCGACGTCCTCCGCGCGCGTGCGGAGGAGCTGATCGCGAGCTACGCGGACGCGTTCGATGCCGCCGAGCTCGCCGATCTGCGCCGGCTGCGCGACGAGCTCGCCGCCGAAGCGCAATCCGCCGGCAAGCAGGACATCGCCGCGGCGTTCGGCGCGACATCCGTGGTGGCGATCGGCGCCGATCGCGTCCGCTTGCGCTTCGATTTCAACGCTCCGAGCGCGGGTGCCTTCGCGCCGGGTGTGTGGATCCCGGAGCGCGGCGGATGGACGCCCGGGCGCTACGCGAAGAGCGACGAGGAGATGCTCGCGCGCGCGTCCCCGACGTTGCCACTCGCGGAGCCGCTGCGCGTCGCGAGCGACACGATCGCGGTGCGCCTCTCGTTCGAGCAGCCGCCCGACGCGCCGCCCGATCTCCTGCTCGTCACGGTGGCAGGATTCCACGTCGCGATCGCGGGTGCGCGCGACGGACGCTCGGCGCGCTGCGCGATCGACACGGGCGATGCGGCCGAGCTCGTGCGACGCGTCCGCGAAGGAGCGGGCCGCGACATCGCCGCGCTCGCAGCAGGTCGCGCTTTCGAGATCGGCATCGTCGTAAACCGCGCGCGCGGCAGCGTGCACGTCGACTTGGACGGCAAGCGCGTCGCGGGCGGTCAGCGTCCGTCTCCGCGCAACGATGTCCCGAGCTTGGCGGTGCGTGCGTTCGAGCCGGTGCGGTTCTTGTCGGCGACGATCGAGGCGAGCGTGCGCTAGCTCCTGCGCTTCGCTACCGCGCGAACTGCTCCACGATCGAGCGCGCACGCGCGTAGCGCTCGCTCGTCATCAAGTCGGCGACGGCCGCGAGCGCCTCCATCACGTCTTCCGGCGTCGCGCCGGTGCGAACCGCGCCGCGCGCGTGGCTCGCGAGCTGCTTCTCTTGACCGAGGGCCGCGAGTGCCACGACCGCGAGCAGCTCGCGCCGATCGGCGGCGAGACCCGGCCGCGCTAGCACGCGTCCGTACGCGTGGTCCTCGATCCACGCTGCGAAGTCGGAATGACTCTCGGCGAGCATGGCGCGCACGCGCGGCGCGTCCGCTCGGTAAATGCGCTCGAACAGCGCGCGCCCGCGCGCCGTGTCGCTCGCGAGCGTGTCGCCGGCCTTCGATTCGTCTTCGTCCGGCGTGCCGAGGCCACCGGCACCGCGCAGCACGCCGTACGCCTCGACGCCGCGTGGAAAGCCGGCGAAGACGTGCACCTGGAGCAGCGCTTCGCGCCAGCGGCGATCGGGCTCGCGGCCATCCGCGCTGCGGCGCACTTCCAGCGCGACGTCCCAGCGGCCGAGCACGCACGCGCAGAAGAGGCGCACGATCTTGCGATCGGAAGCGTCGAGCGACATGGAACCCGTTAACGTAGCGCCCTCGCTCATGGAAGGAACACGCGACATTGCCGCCTCGCTCGAAGTGCTGCTCGCGCGCGCAGTCGCGCGGCGCGCGGCGTGGATTCCAGCGCTCGAAGCGACGGGCACGGACGCGTACCGCTTGTTCCACGGCGTCAGCGAGGGATGGCCGGGTCTCACGATCGATCGTTACGGACCGCTCGTGCTCGCCCAGACGTTTCGCGAGCCGCTCGAGTCGGCGCAGATCGCGACGCTCGCGGCGTTCGCGCGCAGCGGCGCCATCGGCACGCAGCTGTTCGTCTACAACCATCGCTCCGATCCAAGGCAGGGCGGGAATGCGCCGTTCGCGCGCTGGCACGAGCCCGCGCCGGAAGCGCTCGCGGAGCTCGTGTGCCGCGAGCACGGTGTGCAGTTCGAGATCCGCGCGCGCCATCGCGGCCGCGATCCGTGGCTCTTCCTCGACCTGCGCGACGGCCGACGGCGCCTGTGCGAGCTCGCGCCCGGGAAGAGCGTGCTCAACCTGTTCGCGTACACGTGCGGCGCCGGCATCGCGGCCGCGAAGGCCGGCGCGAGCGAAGTGTGGAACGTCGACTTCGCGTCGAGCGCGCTCGACGTCGGCCGACGCAACGCGGCGCGGAACGGCGTCGATTCCGTCGGAAACGACGGCGATGGGGGACGCGTGCGCTTCCTCGCAGAGGACTGCCTGCCCGTGCTGCGGCAGCTCGCTGGCTTCGCCGTGAAAGGCCGTGGTGCGGCGCACGCGCACGCGCAGGTCGAGCGGCGCCGCTTCGACATCGTGTTCCTCGATCCGCCGGCGTGGTCGAAGGGACCATTCGGTGCCGTCGACGTCGAGCGCGATTACGAGAGCTTGTTCAAGCCGGCGCTCGCGTGCACGCAGCCGGGCGGCTGGATCATCGCGACGAATCACTCGGCGAACGTCGAGCTCGGCGCGTGGCTCCTGAGCCTCGAGCGCTGCGCGCGCAAGTCCGGCGGCGCGATCGAGATCGTCGAGACGCTCGGCCCGGGCCCCGACTTTCCGAGCCTCGACGGTCGTGCGCCGCTGAAGATCGCCGTGTGCGCGGTCGTCGGAATCGCGTCCGCGCGGTGATCGACGCGACACGGATCGCTATCCTCGCGCCGATGGGTGTTGCCTCGGGGAGCGCGCAGCAGCGCATGCGCGCCGTCGCGATCGCGTGGCTCGTGCACGTCGCGATCGGGACGCTGATCGGCACGCAGTATCTCGCCGTCGCGCCGCCGGCGACGACGCTCACGGCGCAGATCTTCGTCGCGACGGCGCTCGTCTCGTCGACCGCGGTGCTGTCGGTGATCCCGGGCTTGCCGCTCCTCGCCGTTGCGGCGTTCGTCGCGCGCCCGCGCGTGCTCGCGTGGCTGCAAGCGGTCGTGTGGACGCTGTTCCAGCTCGCGCTGTTCGTCGACACGCGCCTCTACCGCATCTTCCGTTACCACTTCAACGGCATGGTGTGGAACGTGATCACCACGCCGGGATCCGAGGACGCAGTCGAGCTCGGCGCGCAGACATACGTCCTCGTGCTCGGGACGGCGGCGGTCGTGTGCGTGTGCGCGTGCTTCGCGTGGACGCGCTGGATCTGGCCGCGGCGCGATGCGCAGAAGCTCGTGCGCTGTGGCGTGATCGCGCTCGTCGTCTGCATCCTCGTCGAAAAGGGCTTGTACGCCGCCGCCGACCTGCGCCGCGACCGGCGTGTGCTCGCGCTGGCGAGCGTGTTCTGGCTGTACCAGCCGCTCACGCTCAAGAAGCTCGCGTCGCGCACGTTCGGGATGAAGCTCGCCGAGCGCCCGCGCGTCGCGCTCGCCGAGGACGAGCTCCTGCTGCAGTACCCGCGCGCGCGGCCGAGCTATTCCGTGCCGGCACGCAAGCCGAACGTGCTCGTCATCGTCATCGATTCGTTGCGCAAGGACGCGTTCACGCCCGAGACGATGCCGCACACGACCGAGTTCGCGCGCACGGCGCGCCGCTTCGACGACCACATCAGTGGCAGCAACTGCACGCGCTTCGGCATCTTCACGCTGATCTACGGCATCCACGGGTCTTACTGGAAAGTGGCCTACCAGGAGCAGGCGCCTCCTGTGCTCGTCACGGAGCTCGCGCGCCTCGGATACGACCAGCGCGTGCTCTCGACCGCGTCGATGAACTTCCCCGAGTTCCGTTCGACGTGCTGGGTCACGATCGAGGACAAGGTCGAGGACCAACTGCCGTCGAAGGTGAAGCACGAGCGCGACACGCTCGTCGGCGAGCGCTTCGCCGCGTGGATGGACGCGCGCGACGTGCGTGCGGCGACGGAGCCCTTCTTCTGCTTCGCGTTGCTCGACGCGCCGCACGGCACGCACTCGTTCCCCGCGGACCGCGCGCCGTTTCAGCCGAGCGCGAAGACGATCGACTACCTCTCCCTCGCCGACCAACCGAGCCCCGAGCAGGTGCGCCAGCTCCACAACAGCTATCGCAACGCGGTGCTGCACGCCGACGGGGTCGTCGGCCGCATGCTGGACGAGCTGCGGAAACGTGACGAGCTCGAAGACACGCTCGTCGTGATCACGGGCGATCACGGCGAGGAGTTCATGGAGCACGGCTACTACGGGCACACGAGCAACTACACGCCCGAGCAAGTGCGTGTGACGTTCGTGCTCGACGGTCCGGACGTGATGACGGGTGTCGAGACGCGCCCGACGTCACACCTCGACCTCGTGCCGACGATCCTGGAGACACTCGGCGCGGATGTGGCCACGCGCCGGGACTACACGTTCGGCCTGAACCTCTTCGATCCACCCGCGACGCGCGTGCGCGTCTTGTCGGGCTGGCAGGAGATGGCGATCTGGGTGCCGGACGGTGTGCTCTTCTTGCCGCTCGAAGGACACAAGGGCTTCGTCGAAGCGCGCGGTTACGACTGGAAGCCGCTCGCGAACGAGGACGAGGTCATCGAGCGCTACGCGGGCGAGATCGCGCGCATGGCGCGCGAGTGTCGGTGGTTCTTGCGGTAGCAGCGAGGCCGAATGGCCGAGCCCGCGCAGCGCCGAAGGCGCGAAGCGTTGCGCCGCGTAGCGGCGCTTCCTCGGTGAGCCCGCGTGCGCAGCTACGCTCCGCGTTCCGCCACGAGCTTGCGGATCGCTTCCAGTATCGAGTGCATCAGCTCCGTGTCGCGATCGCAGTAGTCGAGCAGGTCCTTCTCGATTGCCGTCCGTCGCGTGGAGCCCGGCGAGAGCGCACACGCCCCTTTCCAAGCGACGACAGCGGCCATTCCGTTCTGCACCGCGAGGCCTTGGTATCCACGGCCCACGAGCGCCGGCGACACTTTTTTCAGCGAGTAACTGCCGTTCTGCGCCGGGTGGTAGTAGCCGGACTCCAGGAGCTGTCGCGTGTCGAACATCCGGTCTCGGATGGCACGCACGGCGCGCTGAGCGTCGGCTCCGAAGGCGCGCGCGAGTTGGTCGAGCACCGTCTGCTCGGCGGCGCGCGAATGCACGACGATGCTGCCAATGCTCGGCAAGGCGCGGAGCAAGGAATCGAGGAACGGTTGTCTCGGGTCGTCGCTGCCGAGGTGCAAGAACGGCGTCAGTCGCTCGAGCGAAGCCTCGGGTGCGCGCTGGATCTGCATCGACCACTGGAACGGTAGGCGCGCGTACGGCCACGTCCCGTCGAAGCGCGGGATCGCCATGCCGCTGTCGAATTCGAAGTCGACATAGGCGACCGGCCACGAGAGCTTGCTCAGTGCGTCTCGCAACGCATCGCGATCGACTTGCGCGACGCCAGTCTTCACCGCGCGGATCATGCGCTGCTGGGCCGGCGTCCATTCGAGGAGCACGTCGTCCGGATCGATGTCTTCGACGGACGGCGTGCTGCTCACGTGCTTCGCTTTGCTCCCGGCGAGGCGCGGCAGGCGTCCGGCCCAGTGCGGCGGAAGTTGCTTGCCGCAGTAGCCATTCGGCTCGAGATGTCCGCACGCGCTCGGCCGAAGACCTTCCTGGTCGTCGCGGTACGCCTTGCAGCGGTTGCCGGGGATCTCGACGGGCACTTCGTCGCGCGCGAGCGCTTCGCGCTGCGCGGCGATCGCTTTGCGCACGCGCTTCTTCAGCCGCGACACATCCGCGGTGCGGTCGTCGAGCACGAGGAGACGCTTCGCGTCGACGTCGCCCGCGCGCACGTACTCCGCGTTCAAGCGAATGACGCCGGAGCCGACGATCTTGATTCCCGCCAAGCGGGCGACCTCGAGTTGGAACGCGAGATCCCAGTCGAAGACCGGCTTGTGCTCCGTCGACGACTTGACTTCCCACACGTACCAGCCGCCGGCCTTCGGCTCGACGATGTCGGCGATCGCGAGTAGGTCGTCCTTGGCGAAGTGCGCTTGGAAGATCGGGCGCTGCTCTCGGAGCGCTTCGATCGTGCGTGCGACGTGCGTCGCGACGTCGGAGCGCGATTCCAGGGCGAGCTCTTCGTCGGGCGCGTCTGCAATGCGGATGTGCGCGTCGAAGAGTCGCTCGGCGCAGCGCTCGACCTCGGCGCCTTCTGCTTCGCGCATGTCCCACACCTCGTCCGCTTCGATCGCGGGCTCCTCGACGCCGTGTGCGGCGAGCCAAAGGCGACGCAGGCACTGGCGCCCTTTCAAGAACGAGGACTTGGAGACGCGGGTCACGACGGATGGCGGGCAGATGGTCGGAGCGACAAAGGCAGCATTCGCCGCGTAGTGCTGCAGAGCCGTCGGGCGAAGTCCGCAGAGCTAGGTGCGCCTGCGGGTGCGCCCGTCACCCCGCCAAACCCTCGTACGCCCGGCGCAGATCGTCGAGCGCCTTGTCGATGTGCGCTTGCTCGTCCGGATCGAGATTGCCGACCGTCTTCTCCTGCAGCATCACGAGGTCGTCGATCAGCATGCGCGCGTTGTCGAGGTTCACTTCCTTCTGACCGGTGATGGGGTGATCGAGCACACCCATGGAGAACATCGCTTGGATCGCGATGCGCGTCACGAAGAGCCGGAAGTTACCGCCCGGCAGCGGGACGTCGGACGCGCGGCGTGCTTCGTCGCTCACGCGTGCTCGACCTCACGCACGCGCGCGGTTTTTTTTTGCTCGAGCGCGGCGGCGACGAAGCCCTTGAAGATCGGCTGCGGCGCGAGCGGCGTGCTCTTGAACTCCGGGTGGAACTGCACACCGACGAAGAACGGGTGGCCTTCCAGCTCGACGATCTCGACCAAGTTGCGCGCGCGGTGGATGCCCGAGAGCAGCAACTTCGAGCCGGAGAACATCTCGCGGTAGTCGTTGTTGAACTCGTAACGGTGGCGGTGTCGCTCCGACACGCTGGTCGTGCCGTACAGACGCTGCGCGAGCGAGCCCGGCTCGATCTCGCACGAGTACGCGCCGAGGCGCATCGTGCCGCCCTTGTCGTGCAGGTTCTTCTGATCCGGCATCAAGCTGATCACCGGGTGCGGCGTGTGCGGCGAGTGCTCGAGCGTGTGCGCGCCCTCGAGTCCGAGCACGTTGCGCGCGTACTCGATCACCGCGCACTGCATGCCGAGACAGATACCGAAGAACGGCAGGCCCGTTTCGCGCGCGTAGCGGATTGCCTGGATCTTGCCCTCGATGCCGCGCTCGCCGAAACCGCCCGGCACGAGCAAGCCGTGCGCGCCGTCGAGCAGCGCCGTGCCCTGGGAGAGCACGTCCTCCGCGCGCACCTTGCGCACGTTCACCTTGCAGTGGTTTGCGATGCCGGAGTGCGACAGCGCCTCGTAGATCGACTTGTAGGCGTCGTGCAGCTCGATGTACTTGCCGACGATCGCGATCTCGACCGTCTCGCGCGTCGCCTTGATGTCGCGCAGCATCGCGCGCCAGTCGTCGAGCGTCGTCTCGACGTCGAGCGCGAGCCCGAGGCGCTCGGCGATCAGGCGATCGAGACCTGACGCGACGAGGTTCGTCGGCACCTCGTAGATCGAGAACTCGACGTCGCGCTCCTCGATGACGGCTTCGGGACGCACATTGCAGAAGAGGCTGATCTTCTGCGCCATCTCGGCGGTCATCGGACGCTCGGTGCGACAGATCAGGATGTCGGGTTGGATGCCGATCTCGCGCAGCTTGCCGACGGACTGCTGCGTCGGCTTCGTCTTCATCTCGCCGGACGCGCGCAGGTAGGGGAGCAGCGTCAGGTGCACGAACAGCACGTCGCCGCGCGGCTGGTCGAGTGCGAACTGCCGCGCCGCCTCGACGAAGGGCAAGCTCTCGATGTCCCCGACCGTACCGCCGATCTCGGTCAGCGCGACGTCGATGTCGGGGCCGCTGCCGGAGTGGATCGCTTCCTTGATCGCGTCGGTGATGTGCGGGATGACCTGCACCGTGCGACCGAGGTAATCGCCGCGGCGCTCCTTCGCGATCACCTGCGAGTAGATCTTGCCCGTGGTGTAGTTCGACGCCTGCGTCAAGCGCGCGTGCGTGAAGCGCTCGTAGTGACCGAGGTCGAGGTCCGTCTCCGCGCCGTCGTCGGTGACGTACACCTCGCCGTGCTGGAACGGGCTCATGGTGCCCGGGTCGACATTGATATAGGGGTCGAGCTTCTGCATCGACACCTTCAAGCCACGCCGCTCGAGGATCATGCCGATCGCTGCCGACGTCAGGCCTTTGCCGAGGCTCGAGACGACGCCGCCCGTGATGAAGATGTGCTTGGTCATCGTCCCTCGGCTGCTCGCTTCCGTTCCGCTGGCCCCGACCCGTCTCGCTGTGTCCGCGCGACGAAGCTCTCGTAGTCCTGGCGCGTGTCGATGCCGCGCGGAACGTGCCGGGCGGAGACCACGCGAATCTTCCCGCCGGCTTCGAGCCAGCGGAGTTGCTCCAGGTTCTCGTGCGCTTCGAGCGCCCCGCGGGGAAGCGAACAAAATCGCTCCAGCGCGGCCGGAGCGAAAGCGTACACGCCGACGTGCCTGCGGTGAACCGTGGAGATGGCAGATCCGGCGAGTTCCGCGCGCGCATGGCCCCGGCTGGGAATCGGCGCGCGTGAGAAGTAGAGCGCGTCGCCGCGTGCGTCGCACACGACCTTGACGACGTTCGCCGCGAGCGCGTCCGTTTCGCTCGCGACGGGTGTCGCGAGCGTCGCGATCTCGACCGCTGCGTCGGCGAACGCGCGGATCAGCGCGGCGAGATCCTCGCGCGCCACGTCGGGCTCGTCACCTTGCACGTTGACGATCACGCGCACGCCGGCTGCTGGTGCATCGGTAGCGATGCGCTGCCAGGCTTCGAACACGCGATCGGTGCCGCTCTCGTGGTCGGCGCGTGTCATGAGCGCCCGGACGCCGGAGGATTCGGCCGCGGCGCGGATCTCCTCGCTGTCCGTCGCGAGCCAGACCGACGCGAAGAGCTCGCTCGCTTCGAGGTTCCGGTACGTGTGCTCGAAGAGGTAGCGACCGGTCTCGCGGAGCAGCATCTTGCGCGGCAGCCGCGTCGATGCGAGCCGCGCCGGAACGATGGCCACCGCGCGGGCATCCAAGGCCGCCGACGGCGATCGCGAACTCATCCGCCGCCCTTGGAACTCGTTGAGGAACTCTTCGCGGGCTCGCTCGGACGGGTGCTGTCCGAGTTCCACGCGTCCGGCGCGCGGTCGACCGACTGCAGCTGGTACGTATCGTTGTAGATCATCACGAACGCCTGCGCGCACTCGAGGAAGCGCTGTCGCTCCTCGGAGCTTGCGCCGCGCAAGAGCGCCCAGTGCCCCGCGAAGTCGGGCGTATCGATTTCGAGCGCTTGCGTGAACGTGCCGCCGCCATCGGCCGGCGCCGCGCCCTTCTGCGCACGCTCGTACACACCCCGGGCGCGGAAGAGCTTCACGATCTCGTCCATCACCTCGTCGGTCGTCACCTTGGTGACCGCGTCCTCCAGAGACTTGCGCTGCGAGTACAGCTCGGCGCGGTTGCTGTGCGACTCGTTGACGAGCTCGATGCGCTTGCCGGCGCCGGCGCTCGCATAGCTGACGAATGCGATGCGCGCCGGATGACCTTCGGTGCCGCCCGGCGAACTCTTCGTCGAGGAGCATCCGGCCAGTGCGATCGACAGCACGCATGCCAGGGACCGGAGCGCTCGCATAGGTGGCGCAAGATAGCCGCGCTGCGCGAGAGCGACAAGCGACGCGCTGCGCTCCGCATCGTGTGTGCGGATGGAGTGCAGACACACCATCTGGGGGCGGATTCGCGAGAAACTCTTTGACTCGCCTGCGCGCGGTCTCCATAACCGCAACGCGTGGTGCCGGCCGTCGAGAGCTACTCCGGCTTCGGCGCAAACCTGTCACCTGTAGTGCTTTAGAAAAGGCTCGTGCTTTAGAAAAGGCGTGGACGCCCCATGGGCAAGCTGGAAAAGGTCGTCGTTCTCTCCGTTCTGTTCGTCATCGCCGTGATCCTCGTGGTGTCGCTGACCGTCGACGACCCGCTGGACAAGGACAAGGTGGCGATCGTCGGCGCGCCTGCGCCGAAGGTCGCGGCCGTCGACAAGTCCGCGCCGGCCGTGCCGGCGCAAATCGTCGCGGCACCCGTGGCCGCACCCGCTACGTCGGGCGCAGGCGCTGCGCCGGCGCCGAGCGCGCTGCTGAGCATGAACGCGCCGGCCGCGCAAACGGAGATGCCGGCAGCGAGCGAGCAGCCGGCCGCCAAGGCGACCGCGCTTCCGGCCGGTGCGCTGCTCAAGACGATCGAGGGTCTGAGCGACTCGTACCTGCCGGACATGAAGTTCTACACCTGGAAAGCGGGCGACAGCCTGCGCTCGATCGCGGAGCGCTACTACGGCGATGCGACGAAGCTCGCGCTGCTGCGCCGTCACAACGAGGGGCGCGTCGACGTGCAAGCGGGTGAGAAGATCCTGATCCCGGTGTTCGATCTCGAGTCGCCGATGACGGCGAACGTCGAGCAAGCGACCGATGCCGCGCCCGCGACGGGCAAGGCCGCGAGCAAGTCCGCCGCGCCGGTGCAACCGGTGAAGGCCGGCGGCCCGCGCACGCACGTGGTCAAGGAAGGCGAGAGCCTGTGGAAGATCGCCAAGCAAGAGCTCGGCTCCGGCGCGCGCTGGAAAGAGATCTACGAATCGAATCGCGACGTGCTCGCAACGCCGGACGCGTTGCATACGGGCCTGCGCCTGCGCATTCCGTGACGAGCGCGCGAAGCGCGTCCGTTACGGGATGCGCGTGCGTTCGGCGCTCTTGCCCGCGTAGCGCG
>JBJXHG010000123.1:0-9335 GCA_046160865.1 Planctomycetota bacterium
CGCACTCGTGCGAGCGACGACGGCGACGCGCCCACCATTCACCGCTTGGGCGGCTTCGACCGCTTCGGCGATCCGCGAGCGCGATTCGTCGCCGAACGTGACACGGTCGAGCACGAGGTCGATGCGCGACTCGCGCTCGATGGACGGAGCCTCCGCATCGAGACGCTGCTCGGCGCCATCGAGCAGATAGCGCGTGAAGCCCGAAGCGCGCCAGGCCTCCGAGCGCTCCTTCCACGCCGACGATGCGTCCGGTGGAACCGGCATCTCCGTTCCGAAGATCGGTGCGACGATCCAGCCGGAAGCGCCCGCGTACTCCGTCGCGATGCGGCGCGCGATGCGCGCGGCGTCCGCGGGCTCGAGCTTGTCGCCGTGAGTCGGACAGCGTCGCGTCGAAGCGCGCGCCCAGAGTACGCGCAAGTGATCGTGGATCTCGGTCGTCGTCGCGACGGTCGAGCGCGGCGACGCGGCGCCGACGCGCGCTTCGACCGCGACCGCCGGACCGAGACCTTCGATCTTGTCGACCGGCGGACGATCCTTCGTGCCGAGGAACTGCCGTGCGTACGTCGAGAGCGACTCGACGAAGCGCCGCCGTCCTTCCGTGAAGATCGTGTCGAGCGCGAGCGAACTCTTGCCCGACCCGCTCGGCCCCGTGACGACCGTCAGCGCCTCGCGCGGGATCGACACGTCGACGTTCTTCAGGTTGTGCGTGCGCGCGCCCTCGACTCGGATCTCGCCGCTCTCGGCCGCGTCGATCGCCGCAAGGGACGACAGCGCATCCGAAGGCGGTACGTCGTACGCGCCGAGCAGCGCTTGGCCCGTGAAGGAGCGCTTCACGCGCTGCACGTCCTCGGGTGTGCCTTCGGCGACGAGCTCGCCGCCGTGCTCGCCACCGTCGGGCCCGAGATCGACGAGCCAGTCCGCCGCGCGCAGCACGTCGAGGTTGTGCTCGATGACGAGCACGGTGTGACCGAGATCGACGAGACGCTGCAACGACGCGACGAGGCGCGCGACATCCTGCATGTGCAGGCCGGTCGTCGGCTCGTCCAATAGATAGAGCGTGTGACCGCGCGGCGAGCGCGCGAGCTCCGTCGCGAGCTTCAGCCGCTGCGCCTCTCCGCCGGAGAGCGTCGTCGAGGGCTGGCCGAGCGTCAGGTAGCCGAGGCCGACTTCGTCGAGGATCGACAGCGGTCGCGCGATCTTCGGATGATCGCGGAAGAGCTCGAGCGCCTCCTCGACGGTCAGCGCGAGCACGTCGGCGATACTCTTCTCGCGGTAGCGGACCTCGAGCGTCTGCGCTTGGAAGCGGTGGCCGCCGCACTCCTCGCACGTGACGGTGACCGGCGCGAGGAATTGCAGCTCGATGTAACGCGCGCCCGCGCCGCCGCAGGCTTCGCAGCGGCCGCCGGCCACGTTGAACGAGAAGCGCGACTTCTCGTAACCGCGCATGCGCGCTTCGGGCAGGCTCGCGAAGAGATCGCGGATCGGATCGAGGACGCCCGTGTACGTGGCGGGGTTCGAGCGCGGTGTGCGACCGATCGGCGTCGCGTCGATCTCGACCATGTCGTGCACGTGCTCCAACCCGCGCACGGTGTCGTGATCTTCGGGCGGCGGCGCTTCGCGGCCGAGGTGACGCGCGACCGCGCGCGCGAGGATGCGCTCGACGAGCGTCGACTTGCCCGATCCCGAAACGCCGCTGACCGCGGTGAACGTGCCGAGCGGGAAGCGCACGCGCAGATCCTTGAGATGGAACGCGCGCGCGCCTTCGACGACGAGCTCCTTGCCGTTGCCCGCACGCCGCGCGTCGGGCGCCGGCAACTGCCACTCTCCGCGCAGGAGTCGTCCCGTCGGCGTGTCGGTGCGAGCGACGTCCGCGGGCGCACCGATCGCGGTCACGTGTCCGCCGTGTCGTCCGGCGCCGGGGCCGACGTCGATCAGCCAGTCCGCTGCGCGCAGCGTCGCTTCGTCGTGCTCGACGACGACGACGGTGTTGCCCGCGTCGCGCAGGCGCCGCAGCGCACCGAGCAATCGGCCTTGGTCGCGTGCGTGCAGTCCGATCGACGGCTCGTCCAATACATAGAGCACGCCGCGCAGACCCGCGCCGAGCTGCGCCGCGAGACGAATGCGCTGCGCTTCGCCGCCCGAAAGACTCTCGGCCGAGCGGTCGAGCGTGAGGTATCCGAGTCCGACCTCGAGCAGGAAGTCGATGCGACGGCTGATCTCGGACAGGAGATCGCGCGCGATGCGCGCTTCGCGCGGCGTGAGCACGAGTCCCGACAGCTTCGCCCAGAGCTGCTCGATCGGCACGTTGGTCACGCTGGCGAACGTCACACCGCCGAGCAGCACCGCGTTCGCCGCGGGCTTCAAGCGGCTGCCGTCGCAGGCTTCGCACTTCGACGCCGCGAGATAGCGCTCGACGAAACGGCGCTTGCCGCCCTTCTTGCTCGCGTCCTCCAGCGCGGGGATCACGCCGGGGTAGCGGCGCTGGAAGCGAACCGAACCCTTGAACTTCTTGCCCGACCAGCGCGCCTCCGCGTCGAACCGTTCCTCGCCGGAGCCGTGCAGCATGACCTGCTTCGCATGCACGGAGAGCTCACGCCACGGCGTGTCGAGGTCGAAGTCGTTCGCTTCGGCGACCTGATCGAGGAAGCGGTAGTCCACGCGCGGGAACGCGAGTCCGCCGCCCGCGGCGCGCGTCACTGCCAGCGCACCTGCGCGCACCGACAGCGACGCATCGCGGACGATCGAGGCTTCGGACACACGCGCGACGACGCCGAGTCCGATGCACGCGGGACAGGCGCCGTGCGGCGAGTTGAACGAGAAGAGGCGCGGCTCGAGCGGCGGAACGTCGGCGCCGCATCCCGGACAACTGCGACTCGTCGAGTACGACTTGTCGCCGGCCGGCGCCGACGTGACGAGATCGCCGCCGCCGACCTCGAGTGCGTGTTCCACCGCTTCGCGCAGGCGCGAGAGCTCGGCGGCTTCCGGCTTCAGGCGATCGACGACGACCTCGATCGTGTGACGCTGATAGCGCGCGAGCTCCGGTACGTCCTCGATCCGCAGCAGCTCGCCGTCGACACGCGCGCGGACGAAGCCCTTCTTGCGCAGGTCGTCGAGCAGCGCGCGGTGGTGCCCCTTGCGGTCGCGAACGAGCGGCGCGAGCACGAGCACCGTCTCGCCGCTCGCTTCGCGCAGCACCTGTTGCACGATCTCTTCGGGCGTCTGGGAGCGCACCGGCAGCTTGCAGGTCGCGCAGTGCGCACGTCCGGCGCGCGCGAAGAGCACGCGCAAGTGGTCGACGATCTCGGTCAGCGTCCCGACCGTCGAGCGCGACCCCTTCGGAATCGACTTCTGGTCGACCGCGATGGCCGGCGAGAGCCCGGTGATGCTCTCGACCTCAGGCTTCTCCATGTGCCCGAGGAATTGGCGCGCGTACGCGGACAAGGTCTCGAGGAACCGCCGCTGGCCCTCGCGGAACAGCGTGTCGAACGCGAGCGACGACTTGCCCGATCCCGACACCCCGGTGATCGCGACGAGGCGATTGCGCGGAATGTCGACGTCGACGCCGACCAGATTGTTCTGGCGGGCGCCTCGGATCTGGATGAGGCCCTGGACCATGCTCGGCGTTGCGCTCCCCCCCCTCCCACCGCGGATCGTGGCGCGCGGCCGGCATGGGCCTTCCGCGCACTTCCGTGGTCTGGGTTTAGCCCCGCCATTCTAGCCCCCGGGGGGCAAGCCGAAAGAGCGCGCCGCGTCGCGCTTCAGCGTTGCACGCCCGCGCGCACGCGCTCGAAGAGGTGCGGACCGGCCGCGACGATGTGCCCACCGCGCAGCCAGTCTCCGCCGCCGTCGACATCCGTGACGCGTCCGCCGGCCTCGCGCACGAGCAGCGCGCCCGCCGCGACGTCGTGCGGCGCGAGATGCAACTCCCAGAAGCCGTCGAAGCGGCCGGAAGCCACGTACGCAAGGTCCATCGCCGCGGAGCCCATGCGCCGCAAGCCGCGCACGTCGAGGAAGAAGCGGTTCCAGTTCTCGAGGTTGTTGTTCCGCAGCTCGTTGCGCCGGTACGGGAACCCGGTGGCCAGGATCGCGTCGCCGAGTTGCTCGGTCTGTGAGACGCGCATCGGCAGGCCATTCTCGAACGCGCCGCCGCCGCGCACGGCCGTGAACATCTCGGCGAGCCGCGGCACGAAGACGATCGCGACCGAGGGCACGAGACTCCCGTGCGCATCCGTCTCGTACAGCGCGATCGACACCGAGAACGCTGGCAGCCGGCTCACGAAATTGACCGTTCCATCGAGTGGATCGAGGAACCAGCGTGGTCGGCCATCGAGGCGCGCGTCGTGCACCTCTTCCTCGGCTTCGATCGCGAAGTCCGGAAACGCGGCACGCAGGCGTTTCACGATGCAACGCTCGCTCGCGATGTCGGCGGCGGACTGTAGGTCGCGCGCGCTGCTCTTCGTGCGCAACGCCGCGGGATCCAGGCGGCCCAGGTGCTCGAGCAAGAGCGCTCCCGCTTCCCGCGCCGCCGCCTCGGCGGTGGAGAGCGCTCGCTCGAGCGTCGCGGGCTCGAGCAAGCTCAACCGCCCCCGCTCGTGGCGAGCGCGACGCAGATCGCGTCCTGCATCGGCTTCCAACACGAGCGATTCAGGCCGTCGAAGGCCGGATACTCGACGAGGATCGAGAACACGAGGCGCTCGCCGCTCGCCGTGTCGAGCACGCCCGAGAGCGCGCTCGTTCCAGCGATGAAGCCGGTCTTCGCGTGCACGCGGCCGACCAGCTCCGGCGCGCGCATGCGGTCGTCGAGCGTGCCGCTCTCGTTTCCGACGGCGAGGGAATCCAAGTAGAGCTGCGCCGTGCGCTCGTCGCGCTCGAGCACCGCCTCCAGCAGCGCCGTGATCTGCCGCGCGCTCACGCGGTTGTCGCGCGACAAGCCGGACCCGTCGACTTGCACGAGCCCGGCGCTGTCGACCGAGAGCGCAGCGAGGGCGCGCGCGCTCGCGGCACGGCCGCCCGCGCGCGTGCCGACGCCCGCGACGGCGCGCCCGAGCGCGAGGAACAATTGATCCGCGCACGGGTTGTTCGAGTCGGTGTTGATCGGCGCGAGCACGGCGCTGATCGGCGTGCGGATCGAGGCGCGCAGCACGCCGTTCGCGAGCGCGACGCCGCGCGCACGACGGACTGCGCCGAGCACTTCGACGCCGTGGCGCTCGAGCGCGCCCCGCAAGCTCGCGCCGAAGAGCGCGACCGGATCCGGTGCGGCGAAGCGCACCGTGTACGACTCGACGTCGCGCGGAATGCTGCCTTCGACACGCGCCGCGCCGTGCAGCGCGTCGACACGGATCGACAGCGACGACTTCGGCGCGCCGGTCTCGACCCCGAACGCGGGCGCGAGTCCGTGCTCGCGCGGCTCGACGCGCACTACGGCGGGCCGGCCGGCCGCGCCGCCGGGCTTCACCACCGCGGTCAGGCAGCCCGCGTTGACGGAGAAGCCGGCCGCGAGCGCGCAGTACTCGTTCCAGTGCTGGTTGTCGGCAGGCCAGGCCGGGCCGGGCGCGGGCGGCTGGAACTCGCCCTCATCGAGCACGAGATCGCCGCCGATGCGCGAAATCCCTTGCCGCACGAGCTCGCGCGCGACCGGCGCGAAGTAGCGCTCGACCGAGCCGTCGCTCTCCTCGTCGTACAAGGGATCCGCGCCAGCGCGCACGACGAGATCGCCGCGCAGCGTGCCGTCCTCGATGACGCGCCCGGATTCGAAACGCGTCTCGAAGCTCCAATCCGGACCGAGCGAAACGAGCGCCGCGGCGGTGGTCACGAGCTTCATGTTCGACGCCGGACGAAGCGGACGATCGGCGTTGACCGCGACGACGTCGTCGGCCGTCGAGAGCGCGCGCACGTGCACGGCCACCTGGACCTGCGACGCGGCCAGCTTGCCCTTCGTCTCCTGTTCGGCCTTGCGCTGCGCCCGCTGCACTTCGGCACGGACGCGCGCGGACAACTCGCGATCGGTTTTGGGCGCGCTGCGCGGCGGCCGCGGAGCGGGATTCGCGAGCGTGTCGACAGTCGCGCGCGGCCCGTCGCTCGAGGGTGCACGACTCGTCTCCGCAGCGGAGGGCGTCGCCGTGGCGCTCGCGGCGGACGAGCGCGGTCCGGCGACCTTCCACAGCACGAGCGCACAGGCCGCGTTCGCGGCGACGATCAGGATGACGCGGCGCAACGTGCGTCCCCTGCGGCCCGTGCTCCCGCGTGCTGTCGTGTGCATCGACGCGCGTATCCTAGCAGCCCGTGACGAAAGTCATTCGGTCCGAAATCGGCCCGCTTGCCTCGGCGCTGCGTCGCTCGAACCTCGGCGAATCGCGAGGATTCGCCTGCGGTCGCGCTCCTTACTCCGGCGCCAACGGGCCGATCTCAAACTCGAAGCACTTCGACCACGGGCGGCTAGTGGCCGCGATCGTCGAGTCCACGGGCAGGCGGTCGCCCGTCGAGCGTGTGGCGGCTGCCATCGCGCGCGATCTCGATCGGACCTCGGAACACCTGCGCCGCGACGGCGCGCGCACGCTCGGGGTCCAAGCTCGGGTAGAAGTGCGTGAGCAAGAGCCGCTCGCAGTTGGCCGCGAGCGCCATGCGTCCCGCGGACGTCGGCGTCAAATGGTGCGGCACGGCTCGATCGTCGGGAAACGAGCACTCGCACACGAAGAGGCTCGTGCCGCGCGCGAGCGCCGCGACACGGGCGTCCTCGCCGCTGTCGCCGGTGTAGGTGACCGAGCGGCCGTCCGGCCGATCCACGCGCCAAGCGACGGCTTCCGGTGTGTGTCCGGTCGCAGTCCAACTGAGGCGGAAGCGGCGCGCGTCGATCACGTCCGGGACGCCGGGATCGACTTCGCGCACGTGCGCGCAGTCGAAGCGCGTGTACGCGCGACCGCCGTAGAGATCGGCGGCGAGGCGCAGGAAGTCCGCCAAGCCGCGTGGTCCGATCAGCTCGAGATCCGGCACTCCGCGGAACGACGGGTTGCGCCGTGCGAACGCGAGCGCGAGCACGTCGAGGCAGTGGTCGGGATGGAAGTGCGAGAGCACGACGCGCTCGACGCGCGCGAGCTCGATTCCGGAGTTGGCGAGCGAGCGCAGCGTGCCCGGGCCGCAGTCGAACAGCGTGACCGCGGGATCGTCCGTGTCGCTCAACGCGTGACCCGAGCAGCCGAATCCGGCGCGCGGCAAGATCGAACCTGCACCTAGTACCGTCCAGATCGCCGCCATCGACGACCGTTGTACGCTGCGTGCCGTTGCATGTCTGCCGTTTCCGATCGACGACCGTGCAGCGCGCCGATCAGAACTAAGAGCACGTCCTAAAACTTCGCCGCGGCCCGAAGGCGAGCGAGCCGATGCGGCGCAAGGGGGGTAAGCCCCGGTGCGCGCAGCGCATCGAAACGCGCCAGCGGCGCGCTTCGAAGGGGATCCCACGATGCGTATTGACGAAGCAATACGCAGAGGAGGTTCGACGCTGCGCCGCGGCGGCGCAGCCGCCCGAAGCCCGACGAGGTATTAGGACGTGCTCTAACACCCCGTGGTGAAAGTCATTCAGCGCGAAAGCGGCCGTTCGCGCCAGCCCGGCGTCGCTCGATCCTCGGCTAATCTCGACGATTCGCCTGCAGTCTCGCTCCTTGTTCTGACGCGAACGGGCCGCTTTCGCGGTTGAAGCACTTTCACCACGGACTGCTAAGGATGCTGCACGTCGAAGCGCGTGAAGAGGCCGTCTGCGACGTAGTAGCAGACGAAGTGCGCGCGCGGCGTGAATCCGTCGCCGATCACCGTGACCTCGCCGCGGAACGAATCGCCGTCGCGGCGGCAGGCCGCCGCGCGGAACGTGAGCTGACGTGGCACGTGGCGCAAGAAGCCCTCGATGTCGTCTCGTCCGACGAAGACGAGCTCTTGCGAGCCGATGTGCGTGGAGTATTGCGCGTCCGCATCGAACAGCTCGGCGCAGGCCTTGGTGTCGATCGTGAGGAGGCGCGCGTACGCGTCGAGCATTTGGTGCGACATCGATGTGTGTACAAGGCCGTGAGCAGGGCCTCGACTACGACAACAGTCGTCGACACTCGCGCGCGGTGCGCAAGAAGCCCGCAAGGCCTCTGTTAGCGGCGAGAAGTTGGAACACGCCGTCGGCAGCGTGCGTCGCGCGCGCGACGCACGCTCAGCTCAAGCCGTCCGGAAAGCGCGCGTGGAAGCGCCACGCGTCGCGCACGATGTCGTCGAGGTCCGCGCGCTGCGGGACCCAGCCCAGCACGTCGCGCGCGCGCGTTCCGCCGCACACGAGTCGCGGAGGATCTCCCGCGCGTCGCCCGGCCACACGTACGGCGATCGGACGGCCCGTCACGCGGCGAGCGGTTTCGATCACTTCGAGCACGGAGTATCCGTGACCCGTGCCGAGGTTCACGAAGAGCTCGCGCTCTCCGGCCTGGAGCTTCGAGAGCGCGGCGAGGTGTGCCCGCGCCAGGTCCTCCACGTGCACGTAGTCGCGGATGCACGTGCCATCCGGCGTGTCGTAGTCGTCGCCGAACACGGCGATGTCCTTGCGTTTGCCGGCCGCGACGGACAGTACGAGCGGAATGAGATGCGTCTCGGGCTCGTGACTCTCGCCGAGATCGCCGTCCTGCGACGCACCGGCCGCATTGAAGTAACGCAGCGCAGCGATGCGCAGTCCGTACGCGCGGGAGTAGTCCTGCATCATGTGCTCCATGTGCAGTTTCGTGCGTCCGTACGGCGAGATCGGGGCTTGAGGATGCGCCTCCGTCATCGGGATCTCGATCGGATCTCCGTACGTCGCGCAAGTCGACGAGAACACGATGTCGCGGCACTCTGCCTTGCGCATCGCCTCCAGCAGATTCCACGTGTACGTCACGTTCTCGCGGTAGTACTTCGACGGCTCGGTGACGGACTCTCCGACGTAGCACTTCGCCGCGAAATGGATGACCGCGCGCGGCGCGTGCTTCGCGAACACGTGCGCGAGCGCGGCCGGATCGCCGAGATCGACGCGCTCGAACGGTGCGTCGACGGCGCAGCGATGCCCGGTCGACAGGTTGTCCAGGACGACGAGCGGCACCTCGAGCCGCGACAACAATCGGACCGTGTGGCTGCCGATGTACCCCGCGCCACCTGCGACGAGCACGGGACCGGTGACGGGGCGGGAGGGCGTCGTGGCGGACATGCGCGAGAGCTTAGCAGCCCGTGGCGAAAGTCATTCGGTCCGAAATCGGCCCGTTTGCGTCGGCGCTGTGTCGCTCGATCCTCGGCGAATCTCGACGATTCGCCTGCGGTCTCGCTCCTTGCGCCGGCGCAAACGG
>JBJXHG010000124.1:0-11334 GCA_046160865.1 Planctomycetota bacterium
CCCCCCCCCGCCCCCCCCGGCGATGCGCATTAAACGGCGGAGACCCGTGACGACTGCTGTCGACGAATGGTGCGGCTCCAAGTTGCCGCGAGCGTCGAGCTCTCGTTGCTCCGTCGGCGATCGTTCACGCGCACAGCGATCGTGCTCGCGTCACCTGGCACCTCCGACGACACAGTCCGCTCTCCGGCACTCGCCGCGGTCCGCGCCCGATGCTGAGCGCGGAGAGTGAGCGGATTAGCCCACGGACCGAGTGAGCCGGAGCGAGTTCCCGTACGACGCCGGGCCGCTCGCAACGACGCACTGCTCGCGCTGAGCGGCGTCCCGTCGGTCTGACGCGCTCCCGTCAGCGACGCACGAGCCGCATCACCCAACTGTCGAACGCGTCGGGATCCGTGCCGCCTCGCGCGACGTCGCGCGCGGTCGCACGCCGGTTCCACCACAGGATCGCGCCACCGAGCGCGCCGCGCAGGCGCGTCGCGTCGACGTGCATCAAGCGCGGCACGGCGCCCGTCAACTGGTAGCCGCACCACGCTTCGAACGTGAAGCCGCGCGGCTCGAGCAAGGATCGCACTTCCTCGCGCGTCTGCGCGTTCATCTCGCGCACGGGCAAGAGCGGGCGTGTCGCGCGCCGCTCGCGCATGCCGCGCGAGTCGCGGTGGATGTCGCCGATCACGAGCGTGCCGCCGCGCGCGACCGTGCGCACCAGGCCGTCGACCCAGCGCTCGGAGTCCGGCGCGAAACTGATCACGCCCGAGCTGAGCACGAGGTCGTACGGCGCTTCGCCGGCGCGCGGGAACGGTGGGTCCTCGCCGAAGCCCGTCGCCACGGCGACGTCCTTCAATCCGACCGAGCGTGCGTTCTCTTCGACGAGCTTCATCATCTGCGGGCTCGGGTCGAACGCGGAAAGATGCGCGCCGCCGCTCGCGAGCGCTGCTTCGATCCCGACCCAGCCCGCGCCGCTGCCGAAGTCGAGCACGCGCCGCGCGTCGCGCTTCTGCGCGAAGTCGGCGACGAAGCGCCGCATCCAACGAAAGTGCGCGTAGCCCGGGCGGCCGGGCTCGCCGTTCCAGCCGGCCGCATTCTGGTCGAACTTCGCGACCGTCGCGTCCGGCGCCATGACTGCGGCGCGCGAGCGCAGGACGAGCACCGCGCCGTGCACGCCGGTGCCGCGGCGCAGCTTCGTCGTTCCTTGCAGCGTCGACTTCGTCACGCCAGCCGCTTGCGACAAGCGGTACACGGCGACGGCGTGCAGGAGCGGCCACGCGGCGTTGCGCCAGCCCGCGAGCTCGGCGTCCGCGGGTGTGCCCGGCACGAACACGAGCAAGGTGCCGTCGTCGCTCAGCGATTCCTTCGCGAAGCGCACGAGCTCGGCCGCGGCTGCGTCCGGCTTCGTGCCCGCGGCGGTCGCGACGAGCGCGTGCCGCGTACCGCTCGCGGGTGCCGCCGCATCGCCGAACGCGCGCACGCGCGCGGCGTCGAGCTTCTCCTCCTCGAGCACGGGCGCGAGGGGTGCGGTCTTCATCGGCTGGAGCATGCGAGCGCGGGATTGTGGGATCGCGCGCCGCGCGCGGCAACGTCCGTGTGCGCTCAGCGCGATCGCCGCACGCGCGCGGGCACGTCCTCGGCGATCTCCACGCGGTCCGCGCGGATCGCGAGCGACAAGCTGAACGCCGTCTCCTCGCCACTGCAGAACACCGAGTGCATCGCGGTGCGCGACAAGCCGTGGTTCGGCAGCAGGATCACGTCGCCGGGATCGAGCACGAATGCGTGACCGGCGTCGGCCAGGAACGCGGTGAACTCCGGGCCGCGGTTCACGAGGCCGGCGAGCGCACCGCAGCCCGGGCTGCCGAGCTCGCGGACGACGCGCTCGCGGTCGCGCGCGAACTCGGCGAGCGAGCTCTCGCGACCCGCGAACAACTGTTGCGCGACCCACGGCATCTCGCCTGCGCCGAGCAGCTCGGCGAACTCCTGCACGCGCGCCGCGAGATCGTCCGTCGAAGCCGCGAGCCAGGCCGTCGAGCCGGTGAGCTGCGCGTAGCACACCCCGAGCTGCCCGAGACCGGCGCCGGATTCCTCGTCCTCGCCGAACGCATCGTGATGGAAGAGCGCGCCGCCGTCCGGGCTGTTCCAGTACGCGATGTGCTGCGTGAGCAGCACGCGCTCGCCGACGAGGCGCTCGAGCAGCGGCACGAGCGTGCGGTGCGACGACAGGATCTGCGCCTCGGGGAACAAGCGCTCCGCGAGATCCGCGACGCGCCGGTGCCGCACGAGGTCGCGACTCGCGTCGTCGGAGCGCTCGCGCCCGAACGACACGCGTAGCCGCAGCGAGTCCTCTCCGTCGAACGTCGAGAGCCACGCGGACTTCACCCACAAGTTCGAGATGCGCCGCGGCTTGCCTTGCGGCCCGATCACGGACGACTCGACGCGGTAGCGTTCGATGTCGCGCGCCGGATCGTGCAGCACGGCCGGCTCGCGCAGCAGGCGAAACGTTTCGTCGTCCGCGGTGCTCGCGGCGAGCCAGTCGCGCAGCCCGTGCTTCTCCTTCAGCGCGCCGAAGAGCTCGTCGCGCGAGTCGATCTCGTCCGCGAAGGCGTCGAGTTCGTCGCGCAAGATGGCGCGCAGCACGATCGGCCGCGCGGCGCGCCAGCGCTCGGAGAGCTCACCCGGCGCGGGCTCCGCCGCGAAGCGCGCGCGCCCGCCGAGCAGCGCGGGATCGAGCTCGGCCCATTCGCCGTGCCAGACGGCGCGCCGCGACAGGGACACGGTGCGCCGCGCGAAGCGACCGACCGCGGCCAAGAATTCGGGCTCGTCCTTCTCGTGGAAGGAGAGCACCGGCGCCACTCCGGGGCAGTGGTCGCGATCGTCGGAGCCGAGGATGTCGTCGAAGAGCTCCACGCGGCCGAGCGTACCCGTGCGAACGCGCGCGTGCGAGCGGACCGTCGCGCTCTACAATCCGCGGCTTGGAGAAGCCTCTCGAGGAACGCGCGACCGCGACGTGGCGCGTGCTCGGCGTCGAGCTCCCAGTCGGCGAGTCGGACGCGGCGCTGCGTGCGCGCGTGTGCCGGGACCTCGGTCTCGCACCGGACGAGTTGCGCGGCTTGCGCGTCGTGCACAAGGCGCTCGACGCGCGTACGCGCGCGGGCGAGCGCCGCTTGCGTTTCGTGATCCACGCCGACCTCGTGCTCGACGCGCGTGTGCGCGGGCGCGCGTTTTCGCGCGCGCGCAAGAGCGGCCGCGTCGTCGCCGTCCCGCCGCCCGCGACCGGCCTGCTTCCGAACGTGCACGCGAGTTTCGCGCGCACACCGGCGCGCCAAATCGCCGTGATCGGCGCAGGCCCGGCCGGGATCTTCGCGGCGTGGGTGCTCGCGCGGCACGGTGTCCGCGTGCTGCTCGTCGATCGAGGCGCGCCGGTGGAGCGGCGCAGCCGCGACGTCGTCGCGTTCCAGCGCACGCGCCAGCCGAACCCCGAGTCGAACTTGCTGTTCGGCGAAGGCGGAGCCGGCACGTTCTCGGACGGCAAGTTGTACACGCGCGTCGCCGATGCGCTCGAGGTGCCGATCCTCGAGGAGCTCGTGCGGTGCGGCGCTCCGGCCGAGATCACGTTCGACAGCCGCGCGCACATCGGGACCGACAAGCTCCACCGCATCTTGCCGCGCTTGCGCGCGCGCCTCGAGGAACTCGGCACGCAGTTCCACTGGAACACGCGGCTCGAGCGGCTCGTGCTGTCGGACGATCGCAAGCGCGTGCGCGCGCTCGACACCACGTGCGGCGAGATCCCCTGCGACGGCGTCGTGCTCGCACCCGGACACAGCGCGCGCGACACGTGGGCGCGGCTCTTCGAGCAAGGCGTCGCAGTCGAGTCGAAGCCGTTCCAGCTCGGCGTGCGCGTCGAGCATCCGCAGGAGCTCGTGACGACGGGCCGTCACGGCACGAGCGTGGCAGCGCAGACACTCGGCCCGGCGAGCTATCAGCTCGTGTGCCGCGCGGAGGACGGCCTGCTCGCTGCGCACACGTTCTGCATGTGTCCAGGTGGGCGCATCGTGGCGAGCGTGAGCGAGCACGGCTTCCTGTGCACGAACGGGATGAGCAACTCGAAGCACTCGTCGCGCTACGCGAACGCCGCCGTCGTCGTGACGCTCGGTCCGAACGATTTCGGAGCGGGCCCGTTCGACGGCGTGCAGTTCCAGCGCGAACTCGAAGCGCGCTTCTTCGACGCCGGCGGAAGCGACTACACGGCACCCGCGCAGCGCGTGCCCGACTTCCTCGCGCGGCGCGCGAGCAGCGGCGAGCTCACGTCGAGCTATCGCTTCGGTGCGCGCGCCGGACGCATCGACGAGCTCCTGCCCGCGCGAGTGCACGCGTCGATCGCGCGCGCGCTCTTGCGCTTCGATCGCTCGATTCCCGGCTTCGCGGGCGCGAGCGGGCTCATCGTCGGCATCGAGTCGCGCAGCTCGGGGCCCGTGCGACTGCCGCGCGATGCAGAGACGCTCCGTGCGCGCGGATTCGAGAACCTCTGGCCGGTCGGCGAGGGCGCCGGATATGCAGGCGGAATCATGAGCGCGGCGCTCGACGGTGCACGCGCGGCGCTCGCGGTGCTAGCGGTCGGGGTGCCCCCCGCGTAGCGCGGTCTTCCGCGCGGAGCGTACCTAGCGGCGGGGCACCGTGTCGGCTGCTCACGCTGACAGGACCTCCACAGTTTGCCTTTGGCCCTCGATCGCCTTGGCGTGGATGCGACAGCGGACAAGCCGTCGATGTCGCCGCGCATACTCTTCGCGTGTCGCAACCGCGCAACGGCGAGTCGACACCGCCGGCGATATGCGAGTCGCAGCGAGCCTAGGCAGCCGACACGCGGCCCCGCCGTTTGAAGCGCGTGGCGCGGGGGCGCGCCGCACGCGTACGCTCCGCGCGGAAGACCGCGCTTCGCGCGGGGGCGCGCCGCTGCTAGATTGGCTCGCGCACATGCGCACGACGCCGCCGTCCGAGAAGCGAACCGTGGATCCCGCCGATCGCCGCAAGGTGACGACGAAGACGCTCCAGCGCATGAAGGAGCGTGGCGAGACGATTTCCGCGCTCACGGCCTACGACTTCTGGATGGCGGAGCTGCTCGACGAAGCGGGCATCGATCTGATCCTCGTCGGCGATTCGGTCGCGATGGTCGTGCAAGGTCGCGAGACGACCGTCGCGGTCACGATGGAGCAGATGCTCTACCACGCGTCGATGGTCTCGGCCGGCGTGGAGCGCGCGCTCGTCGTCGGCGACTTGCCGTTCATGTCGTACCAAGTGAACTCCGACGAAGCGCTGCGCAACGCCGGCCGCATGGTGAAGGAGTCCGCCGTCGAAGCGGTCAAGGTCGAAGGTGGCGAGGTGATCTGTCCGACCGTGCGGCGCATCGTCGACGTCGGCATTCCGGTGATGGGGCACTTGGGACTCACGCCGCAATCGATCCACAAGTTCGGTACGTACCAAGTGCGCGCGACGACGCCGGACGAGGCGGCCGAGCTCGAGCGCGACGCGCGTGCGCTGCAGGACGCCGGCGCGTTCTCGATCGTGCTCGAGAAGGTGCCCGCCACGGTCGCCGAGCGCATCGCGAAGGACTTGAAGATCCCGGTGATCGGGATCGGCGCGGGCCCGAAGTGCGACGGGCAGATCCTCGTCACGCACGACATGCTCGGACTGTACACGCGCTTCCATCCGCGCTTCGTGCGGCGCTACGGGGCCCTCGCCGAAGAGATGCTGTCGGCGTTCAAGCACTACGTCGGCGACGTGAAGGGCGGAGCGTTCCCCACGTCGTCGGAAAGTTACTGAGCAGCGCTCTCACTCTCCTCGGGCGAAGGCCCGAGGAGAGTGAGAGCTGCTCAGTAAAGCTACCGGTGGGGCGGAACGCGCCTCAGCGGCTCTCTGGCTGCCCGACGACCGCGTCGATGCGCGCGTTGTGCGCCGTTGCGCCGCAAGTGCACGCTGACCGCTGCACACATCCGCTCTCGTGCACGCGTCGCAGGGTGGCCATCACGTCGAGCACGTCCAGGTACGCCGCCGCAACCGCCACACGGCGCGCATCGGCATCCTTCTGCGAGCGCTCGAGCGCCGCAAAACGTTCCGCGGCGCTCGATCCTGGGCCGTGCAGGATCGCGTGGTCGCGCGCCATGTCTCGCGCCGTCTTCGCTGCCGCTCGGTGGTCGATCGTCATGTTCCGTCTCCTACCCGTCGAGCGTAGCGGGCGCGGCCGTGTGACGCCTCGGACCGCGTGTCGCCAAGCGAACGAATTCCGCTCTCGAGGCACTTTCGCGAGGCGCCGCTAAGGATCGCGTTCGCCGGACGCCGAAGTTGCCCGCGGCAAGCCCAGAGCGCGACGCTCGTGCACGTGCCGCCTCCATGAGCAAAGTCTTGATCGCCGACGATTCCTCCGTCCTCCGCCGCATCATGATGCGCGTCTTGCGCGAAGCCGACCCCGAGCTCGACGAGTTCGTCGAAGCGTCGACCGGGGACGAAGCGCTCGTGCGCTTCGAGCGCCAGCCGGACATCGCGCTCGTCGTCTGCGACGTCGACATGCCAGGCCTCGACGGCTGGGCGGTGTCGAGAGCGCTACGCGCGCGGCGCGCTTCCGGCGAGCTCGCGATCGTGCTCGTCGCGAAGCACGGGGACGCCTCCGCCGCGCAACGCGCTGCTGCGAGTGGCGCGAACGCGTGCGTGACGAAGCCGTTCACCGCCGATTCGATCCGGGCGCTGGTCGCGCGCGGGTGAGGAGGATGCACACGTGACGAACCAGTGCACCGAGATCGAAGCGCGACTCGTCGACGAGATCTTCCGCCGTCTGGCGGGCGACCTCGAGATGGTCACGGACCGGAAAGTGGCGGTGCAGTCGGTCGACATCGGGCGTGCCAAGCGTCGTCCCGCCGGGGCGGGCTCGGTGCACGTGTCGTTCAAGATCGCGCTCGCGACGGCAGCGAACGTCGAGCACGGCTGCATGCTCGTGCCGCTGCCCGACGCGCTGAGCCTCGCGAGCTACTTGCTGATGCTCGGCGACGATGTCGTGCAAGCGCGGCGCAACGAAACGACACCCGATCCGGCGCTGAAGGATGCGCTCATGGAAGTCGGGAAGTTCGTCGCGGACGCGATCGACGCGGCGTTGCGCGGCGTCGGCATCGAGCAGATCCGCTCGCGCTCGGAAGGCTGTCAGGGTGTGCGCGCGAACGTGCGTCCGGCGTTCGCGTATCGCGAAGGCTCGGACCTCGTAGTGGGGCTCGCGCGCGTGCAGGTGCACACGTGGCCGGCCTGCACGATGATCCTCATGATTCCCGCGCTCGCGGAAACGAGCGCGCTCGCAGCGTAGCGACGGTCGCGGTTACGAGCCGCGCTTGTCGTCGAGCGCGCGCCGGAAGACGTTCCCGAGGTTCGTGCCGAGATTCTTCGGCGCGTTCTTGGCGAGCTCCTCGTCGATCACGGACGTATCGACCGCTTCGTCGGATCCGAGCACCGCGCCGCGCGGGTCGAGTCGCGACAGCGAGATGCGGCTGCGACCGCGCTCTACCGACACGATGCGTACGCTCAGCTCCTGGCCGACCTTGACGACGTCGCCCGGACGGCGAACGCGATCCTTCGACATCTGCGAGACGTGCAGCAAGCCCTCGAGTCCGGGCTCGAGCTCGACGAACGCGCCGAACTCGGCGATGCGCGTGATGCGTCCGTTGACGACCGCGTCCGGCGTGTAGCGGCGCTCGGCCTCCTGCCACGGATCGGCTTCGAGCTGCTTCATGCCGAGCGCGATGCGCTGCCCGCCGTCTTTGATCTCGAGCACCTGCACGTCGACTTGCTGGCCGGGTTGGAGCACTTCCTTCGCGCTCTCGACACGCCGGCGCGACAAGTTCGACACGTGCACCAGGCCCTCGAGCCCGCCGCCGAGGTCGACGAACGCGCCGAACGCCTCGACACGCATGACCTTGCCCTTCAAGACCTGGCCCGTCGACAGCTTGCCGACCGACTCCTTGCGTGCTTCGGCCTTCTCTTCGTCGAGCACGGCGCGCCGCGACAGCAAGACGCGCTTGCGATCGCGGTCGATCTCGAGCACGACGCACACGATGGTCTGGCCGAGCAGAGCCGACACTTCCTCGCCCGCACGTGCGCCGATCTGCGAATGCGGCATGAATGCCGCGAGCGGTCCGATGCGCAACTCGAGGCCGCCGGTGTTCTGGCCCGTGACGCGGGCTTTCACCTTCGAGCCGACCTCGATGTCGTCCGCGGCCGCGATCTCCTGCGCGGCTCGTCGCGAGAGCACCCACAGCTCTTCCTCGCGTCCGTGCAGCGTGAACTCGAACACGGCGCCGACCTTCGGCGGCTCGTCGAACTCCTTGCACGAGATGACGCCCTGCATGCGCGGCCCGAGCTCGACGAACACGTCGTCGCCGCTCGTGCCGACGATCACGCCTTTCTTCAGCTCGCGGCCGCCCGCGCTCTTCTTCGCACGTTCGCCCGGACCGTCGATCTCCTGCAATCGCATGCCGTCCAGCGCGGCGTCGATCTCGCGCGAAAGCGGATCGTCACCCGCTCCGCGGCTCGTTCCCTGAGTGCTCATGCGTCTCCGTGTGTGCGTGTCCGCCCGTCTACATGCTCGTCGTCAGCTCTTGCGGGTCACCACAGTGGTGCTCGCTTGCGCCGACGCCCAGACCACGACTTCGCCGATGTTGACGCGCGCGGGGCGGGAGACGACGAACACGATGATCTCGGCGATGTCCTCGGCCTGCAACGGTTCGATTCCGGCGTAGACCGCTTTGGCCTTTTCCAGATCGCCGCGCATGCGGGTCGGACTGAACTCGGTGCCCCCGACGAGGCCGGGGTCGATCGTCGCGAAGCGCAGGCCGCTGCCGGCGAGGTCGAGCCGCAACCCTTCGTAGAGCGCGCGGACGGCGTGCTTGCTCGCGCAGTAGACGGCGCCGCCCGGATACACCTGACGGCCTGCCACGCTGCCCAGCACGACCACGTCGCCGTGTCCGCGCGCGACCATCGCAGGCAGCGCGGCGTGGAGCACGTTGAGCACGCCGTTCACGTTCGTGTCGATCACGGTCCGCCATTCGTCGGGCGACCCGCCCGGCAGGCGGTCGACGCCGAGCGCGAGCCCGGCGTTCGCGACGACGATGTCGAACGGGTCGCTCCCGATCGCGCGCGCGACGGCGGCCGCGTCGCGCACGTCGGCGACGGCGATGCGCGCGCCGGCGCACTCTTGCGCGACCTCGGCCAAGCGCTCGCGGCGGCGTGCGAGCAGCGTGACCTCCGCGCCCGCGTGCGCCAGCGCTCGCGCCGTCGCGGCACCGATCCCGGCCGAAGCGCCGGTCACGAGCGCGCGGCGCTGCTCGAGGGATTGCATGCGCCGAACTCTAGCCGGCCCTTCTCATCACGTCGCGAGCGAAGTGGTGCAAGATCCGGGCTCGGCCTCCGCGACGCACTCCGGACTCGGGAATCTCGCGATCCGCCTACGAAGTTGCCCGCTCCCGCGGGACGCATGGTCGTGGAAGATGCGAGCTCGCGCCCCGCGTGTGCAGGCTCTCGCGAAGGAGCACGCGTCCGCGCTTGCAGCGCGGCCGATAAAGGGGGAGGCTCTCGCTTCCTCACGATGAAATCCATGCTTCGACGGCCGACCGCGCGCGCGCGCCGCGGTACAGGAACCGCGCTCGCGACCCTCGTGCTCGCGGTTCTCGCGCTCGCGCCGGACGTGCGCGCGGCGAGCGAGCCGACGCTCTTCTTCAACGGCCGCATCTACCTCAACGACGAGAAGCGCACCGTCGTCCAGGCGCTGCTCACCGATGGCGTGAAGGTCGCTGGAGTCGGCCAGTTGTCCGAGCTCGAAGCGCGCGCCGTGGGCGCGCGGCGTGTCGATCTGGGCGGCGCGACCGCGGTGCCGGGACTGCAGGACGCGCACGGTCGCTTGGCTTCGTTCGGAGAGTCGCTCGAGACGCTCGATCTGCGCGGAGCGAAGAGCTTCGCCGAGGTGATCGAGCGCGTCGGTGTGGAGTCGACGAAGCGCAAGGAAGGCACGTGGATCGTCGGCCGCGGCTGGGACCAGAACCGTTGGTCCGACGCGAGCCTGCCGCACCATTTCCTGCTCTCCGCGCGCGTGCCGAAGCACCCCGTCTTCCTCGAGTGCGTCGACGGCCACGCGGCGCTCGTCAACAAGGCGGCGCTCAGCGCCGCGAAGCTCGACGGAGTGCTCGGGACGGACCACGAGATCGCGGGCGGCCGCATCGTGCTCGACGAGGAGAAGCGCGCGACCGGCGTGCTCCTCGACGGGGCGATGTCGCGCGTGCAGTCGCTGATCCCGCCGGCGTCGACCGAAGTGCAGGTGCGCCGGCTGTTGCGCGCACAGGAGCGCTTGCTCGCCGCCGGACTGACCGCGGTGCACGACATGGGCACGCTGCCCGAAACGCTCACGCTGCTGCGCGGATTGCGCTCCGCCGGCCAGCTCAAGCTGCGCGTAGTCGCGTACGTGTGGGCGAATGGGGAGTTCACCGAGGAGAGCGTCAAGGCACTGCCGCTCGCGCCCGATCCGCTGGACGTGCTGTGCGCCCCCGGCATCAAGCTCATGGCGGACGGCTCGCTCGGCTCGCGCGGCGCGGCGTTGTACGAGGACTACAGCGACGCTCCCGGCGAGCGCGGCTACTTGCTCTTGACGGAGGCGGAGCTCGGTGAGCGCCTCGCGATCGCGGCGAAGCACGGGCTGCAGCCGGCAGTGCACGCGATCGGCGATCGCGCGAACGGCTTGATGCTCGACCTCTATGACAAGACGTCGACGTCGTTCCCGGAGTTCAAGGACCTGCGTCCGCGCATCGAGCACGCGCAGGTCGTCGCGCCGAAGGATTGGCCGCGCTTCCCCGAGCTCGGAGTTCTGGCTTCGATGCAGCCGGTGCACGCGGCATCCGACGTGGCGTGGGTGCCGCTGCGGCTCGGGCCGCAGCGCACGGAGGGTGCCAATGCGTGGCGCGCGCTCGCACCCGAGCTCGGGTTGCTGGCATTCGGTAGCGACTTCCCGGTCGAGGATCCAGGTCCGCTGCGCGGCTTGCACGCTGCGCGCACGCGGCCGGACGCCGAGCCGAACTCGAAGGGAGGTTCCGTCCCGACGCAGCGCCTCGACGGTGCAGCGGCGCTGGCGGGATTCACGAGCGGCGCGGCTTACGCCTGCCATCAAGAAGACCGGCGCGGGCGGCTGCTCGCGGGTTACTTCGCCGATCTCACGGTGACGGATCTCGATCCAGTCGCCGGAGATGCGCAGGCGCTGCTCAAAGCGCGCGTGACGATGACCGTGATCACCGGCGAGATCGTGTACAAAGCGGGCGGATCCTGAGCGTC
>JBJXHG010000125.1:0-68668 GCA_046160865.1 Planctomycetota bacterium
AGGCGCGAGGGTGCAGGCAACCTGTCAGGTTTCCGAACCCGAGCAACGCCGCCAGCGCGGAGGAGATCGAGCTTGGTGAGAGCGAACTTCTGACTCAGGACACTAGCCTGCATTTCTCACCACGTCCTGCTGCGTTCGCGTCAACTCGCTTCCGTCCGCGTTGTTGGATCGGAATCGATCCTCGCTGACCTGACAGGTCAGCTGCGGTCGATTCCGATGCAACGCCTTGACCGAAGCGAGCTGTCACGCCCTCGCGACGGACGTGTTGAGAAATGCCGGCTAGGTGGCGTGCGAATGCGAGCGACTGCGGGGGACTGTCCCGAAGTCGCTCGCTCGTCCTTCACGCACACGGCGCTGGCCGACCTCGCGGCGGCCGTGGTGAGAAGTTCCGATCATCGGCGCGCGCTCCGAGCGTAGATCACCACCCGAACGCGATGGCGTTCGAGTAGTTCAGCGTGCTCGGCGTGCAGTACGAGGGATTGATCGCGTCGCGGTACTGCACTTGGAAGTAGCGCGTCTGTCCGAACGCCGTGGGATTGACGAGGAACATCTTCGTGCCGCCGACCGCGATCTGCGGCTGCGTCGCGAACACGAAGGCTCCCGGGCTGAGGCAGCTCAGTCCGTCACCTGCGGTGAACGGGATCACCGACACGTGCGCGGCGCGTTGCAGGGAGCACAATGCGTTGAACGGCATCCCTGTGCACAAGAGCTTGAGCGACGCGCCTTGCGTGCCCGCGTACACGAGGCGCGCCGCGCCACCTTGCGAATGCAGGCAGCCGGAGTTGAGACCCACCGTACTGTTGTTTCCGCACGGACAGAGTCCGCTGGCGCCGTCGCCGAAGCAGAACGACGTTATTTCTGGCAGCAACCGAAAGATCAGAAACTCACCTGGCGGAGCCGGTGCTGCGAACGGATTGGTGTAGACCGACGGGTCCGGGTTGTACCACATCCATTGCGGCGCAGTGCCCATGACGGATACGCACACTTGCGGGAACGTTCCGCCTGCAGTGTCGTTGGGTTCGCCGACAGCGAGCTCGCCAATCTCGAACCCAGTCGGACCGCCGCCGACGCCGACCCATCCGACGCTCGAGCCGGCTCCGCCCATGCGAGTGTTCGCCTTCACGATCTCGGCGTTGATCGTCGCGAGCGAGGGTGCATTGCTGCCAGCGCAGTTGGGGTCGATGTCGATGCCGGTAGCGAAGACCTCCCAATTGCCGACACCGGTGAGCACCGTCGTCGATCCGGAAACGAACGTGCCGAGCACGCCTTGCGTAACCCCGTCATCGCTGTACGCGATGATGTACAGCGTTTGGTTCGGGCCACCGGGAATGCTGGTGTACACCTCCGCACCGGACCCGCACGAGAAGATCTGGGCGGCCGTACACGCTTCCATATCGCCGAACTTGGTCGTCAAGCCCGAGAGTCCGCCATAGCCGAAGCTGTAGGCGTTGTCCGTCGTGACGGTGGCCGTGACTTGAGCGTGCGCCGTAGTTACGGAGCTCGCGAACACGGCGAGCGCGAGGGACGTGAAGATCGGCGCGAATTGAAGTCGCGATGGCGATCGGGCGTGTGTCAGTTCGCGCGGTGCGCGTGCACGGTGAACAGAAAGGCGCATGATTCGATCCTTGAGCAAGTACGGGAATCGGCAAGCACTCGGCTTGCGAGAAGGACACGCCGAGAAGGACTTCGCGGGGAAGTCACGCGTGAAAGGTCCGCCTGCGACGATCCGACAGTGCTACCTGAGAATGTGCGTGGGTCGCGGACACGATCGCCGTCTATTCGTGCGTGCCGCACGCGAAGATTCCCGCGCTCGCGCGAGCTCTGCGCCGGCGCAGACGGGCCGATTTCACACTCGAAGCGCTTTCACCACGGACTGCTAGCCCGCATTTCTCACCACGTTCGTCGCGAGGTTGTGCCGACTCGTTCGGAGCAAGGCGTTGCCTCGGAATCGACCGGAGGTGACCTGCATGGTCAGCGAGGATCGATTCCGATCCAACAACGCCGCTCCGAGCGAGTTGGCGCGACCGCAGCAGGACGTGGTGAGAAATGCGGGCTAGGGGCTCTTGAGCGCGCGCAACCAAAGGCTGCCCGACTCGTGCAGCGCGCACGCGGTCTCCCAGTCCGGGCAGTGGTCGGACGGCGCGAACGTCGTGCGCTCGCCGGGGCCGCGCGAATCGACGACGCGCTCGCTCGCGGCATCGACGAACCCGACCTGCGCGAGGCGCGCGCTCCAGTCCTTCTCGCTCAAGCGCTGCATCGAGAGGCCGACCATCGCGCTCCATCGATCCGTCGTCGGCCGCTCGGCGTAGCAGTCGAGCACGAGGTCGACCGTCCCGCCGGGCTTCAGCACGCGGTGGATCTCGCGCAGGGCACGGTCGAGATCGACGGCGTAGTAGATCGCCTCCATCGAGAAGACCTTGTCGATCGACTGATCGCGCATCGGCAGCTCCTCGAAGCGTCCAACCTCGTAGCGCGCGCGAATCGTCAAGCTCGTGAGCTCTTCGGCGCGCGCGATCATCGCCGCCGACACGTCGATGCCGATCGCCGACGAGCCGGCGGCGCTTCTAGCGAGCGCGCGCGTCGCCCAGCCGTTGCCGCAGCCGAGGTCGAGGATCTGCTGACCCGGCCGGAACTGCATGCGCGCGAGCACCTGGCGCACGACGTCGCCGTGACCTTGCTCCATACCTTCGGCGCGGCCGTTGCGCGCCCAGACGTCGAACACACTTTGGATCTTGTCGTGAGTCATCGCTTTAGCTCGCATTTCTCACCACGTCCTGCTGCGGTCGCGCCAGCTCGCTTCCGCCCTCGTTGTTGGACCGGATTCGATCCTCGCCGACCTAACAGGTCGGCTCCGGTCGATCCGATGCAACGCCTTGCCCGAAGCGAGCTGTCGCGCTCTCGCGAAGGACGTGGTGAGAAATGCAGGCTAACTCATGTACACGGTGGGGCGAACGCTTCGCAGCTGCCTTTCTGGCTTCGCTCGGACTCCGCGGTGATCCCGTGCCTACCGCACAGCTACGACGTCCTCGCGTCCGCGCTCGCGGTCTTCGACGCGCAGCTCGCCAGAATGTCGTCGAGCGGCCGGAACACGACTTCCCAGTCGTAGTGCGCCTCGACGAACGTCCGCGCGCGCTCGCCGAGCGCACGCGCGTCGTCCGGCTTCTCGAGCAGCTCGACAACGGCGTGCGCGAAGCTGTGCGCGTCGTCGGCCACGAGGTAGTCGCGGCCGGACGCGCCATCGACGCCTTGCGTCGCCGGAGTCGTGCCTACGACGGGCAAGCCCATCGCCATCGCCTCCAGCACCTTGTTCTGGATGCCGCGCGCGATCCGCAGCGGAGCGACCGAAACCACGGCTTTGCGCAGGTGATCGCGCGTGTCGTTCACGAAGCCGGTGACGCGCACGCCCGGCACTTGCGCGAGCCGAACCACGTCACGCGTGGGCTGCGAGCCGATGATCGTGAAGTGCGCAAGCGGGCGGCTCTGGCGCACGATCGGCAGCACGTCCTCGACGAAGAACCGGCACGCGTCGACGTTCGGGAAGTAGTTCATCACGCCCGTGAACACGATTTCGTCCGGATCGGGCGTGTTTAGCGCCGGGTGGTAGTACTCGAGGTCGACGCCGTTGCGCAGCACGCGCGCGGTCGCGCCGGGGATCTGGCGCTCGAAGATTTGCTGTTCGAGCGGTGTGCACACGACGTTCGTGTGGAACGAGCGCGCGACGCGGCTCTCGAACTCGAGCAGCGTGCGCGCTTCACGGCGGTAGACCCAGCTCATCGGGAACGACGCCGTTTCGGCGTACTGGCGCCACTTGTCGGAGTCGAGCTCGCCGAAGTGCATGACGCGCGGTCTGTCGGCGTGCGGCTCGAGGAACGCACCCATCGACGAGGAGTACGCGTACGCCATGTCGGCCGAGCGCATCTCGTCGTCGACGCGGCGCTGCAGCTCCTTCGATCCGTACACGCCGAGCGTCAGCGGCGTCCGGCCGAGCAAGAGCGGCAACGACGCGAGCTTTTTCGCGCGGTCGTCGTACGCGAACGCGATCGTCGGGATGCCCTTCTCTTCGGTGAGCTCGCGCGCCGCCGCGAAGTCGGCCTCGTTGTGCGCAAAGGCGATCGCGGTCACGTCGTGGTGACGCTTCATGCGCTCGACGAGGCGCCAGGTCGTGATCTTGTCGCCGCGGTTCGGCGGATACGGCACGCGTTGCGAGAGGAAGAGGATGCGCACGTCAGCGGTCCTCGCTCGGCCGAACGCCCACGAACGTGTGCCAGCGGCCGCGCACGCGCACCTGTTGCAGATCGAAGCGTGCCGCGCGGATCGCTGTCTCGGTCTCGTGCGCGTGGTGGACGGGACAACCGCTGAACGCGAACCAGCCGCCGGGCTTCAGCACGGAACGCAGCAACGTGCACTGTTCCTGCACGACGTCCGAGTAGATGTTCGCGAGGCAACCGTCGAACTCGGCGGATCGTCCAGACAAGCGCTCGAACCCGGCCGTGTGGATCTCGCACGCGTGCGCAACATCGTTCATGTCGGCGAGCGCACGCGCGTACGGTTCCGCGTTCGGATCGACGTCGAACGCGAGCGCGGAACGCGCTCCGGACAAGAGCGCCGCGACGGCGAGGATTCCGCTGCCCGAGCCGGCGTCGAGGATGCGCTGGCCCGGGCGCACGCGCTCCTGGATCACGCGCAGACATGCGCGCGTCGTCGCGTGGCGCCCGGTGCCGAACGCGCCACCGAGCTCGAGCCACAGCGGGCGATCCGTCGCGCGCAGCGCGCGTGCGTCGCCGGGCGGGAGCACGCACAGCCGGCCGACGCGGAACGGCTTCCACACCTTCCTCCACGAGTTCGCGTAGTCCTCCGCCGGCAGCACGTGGAACTCGGCGCGCATGCCCGCGAGCTCGGGAGCTCCGGCGCGGTCGGCGAGCGTCGCGATCGACGACGCGATCGCATCTCGCAGACCAGGCGAGTCGAAGTTCTCGGCGAAGAACGTGCGCACGTAGTCGAAGCCGTCGGGCGGCGCGTCGGACGCGAGCGAGGGTCGGCCGAACGCGACGCTCGTGCACGGACCCGTGGCGAGCGCCTCGGCGACGAGCTCGTGCCAGCCGAGCGGCGCGAGGACACGCACCTCGATCCAGTGCGGCAACGCACTCACAGCTGCAAGTCCTCGAACGGCGAGCGGGGGAACGCGCCCGCGAAGTCGAGGTCGAGTCCGCGCGCGCGGACGGAATCCACGAGTCCCATGTGCTCGAGCGCGGCTGCGACGCACTGCGACGTGTCGGCGCGCACGAGGCGCGCGCCACTGGGCTCGTCGCGCTCGCCGGCGCGATCGAGTGACGGGAATCCCGGCGTGCCCAGCGGCAGCTCGCGCAGAAAGAATCGATGACGCGGATCGAGGATGCGGCCGTCGAGCACGAACACGCAGCCTTTGTCGGTGACGCGGCGCATCAAGCGCCCGAAACCCTGGCGAAACTTCGCGATCGCGCGCGGCAGATAGATCTTGTTGCGCTGCTCGACGAGGCCGACCGAGGCGCACTGCGCGTGGTGGTAGCGGTCCGGCACACCGTACGGCAAGCGCACGATCACGAGGTACTCGAGCGTCTCGCCGGGAAAGTCCGCGCCGTACCAGAACGTGTCCACGCCGAGCAGCACGGAATCGATGCGCGAGCGGAAGAGTTCGCCGAGCTCCTCTTTCGTCGTTCCATCCATGTTCTGGAACCACAGCGCGATGCGGCGCGCGCGGAAGAAGCCCGACAGCTCCTCGCCGACGCGGCTGACGTCCTGCGAGTTCGTGAACAAGACGAGCATGCGGCCGCGCGTGCGCTCGCCGAGGAACGCGATGAAGCGGCGCGTGTAGTCGAGGAAAGCGCTCTTGCTCGTCGAGACGGGCGGCGCGTCGCGCGGAACCGCGACGAGCACGCGGCGGTAGTCGAACACCTCCGGCGCGCGGAACGAGCCGACTTCGCGCGGCTCGCGGTCCTCGCCTTCGGCCGGATGCGCCGCGCGCTCGAGTCCGATGTACGCGAGCGTCGGTTGGAAGCTCTGCTGCAGCCAGGCCGTTGCCGACACGAACACCGCTGTGCACAACCCCGGGTAGTAGCGCCGACCGAGCAACTCTTGCGGCAAGAGCACGCGCGAGACGAGCAAGAGCTCGCCGGACGGATCGCGCTCGACGTCGTAGAACATTCCCGGTCGCTCGACGAGCGGATCGTCGACGTCCGGCAGCCACGCTTGCACGGCGATGGTCGCGGACTGCAAGTCGAGGCGCGCACGCTCGACGCCTTGCCGCAGCGCGCGGATGCCGCGCAGCGGCAGCCCGGACAAGCGTTCGTCGACGCCGGCGAGCAGCGCGTCGAGCTCCGTCGCGCCGTCGATCCACGCGCGGCGATTCTCGAGCAGCGGCAACGCCTCCGCGAGCGCCGCGAACTCGAGCAGTGCGGCGTACATCTCGCGCTCGTTGCGCTCCTCCGCGCGCGCGTCGCGCCACGCGACGAACGTCTCGAGCGAGCCCTCGAGCCGGCTCAACGCCGCGCTCGAGGTGCTCCACGCTTCGTGCGCGGCCTCGAGCGCAGCGTGCGACGGCGATCCAGCGATCGTGGAGCGCCGCAAGCGGTCGAGCAGGGCCGGCGAGCGACGGTTGTGTGGTTGGTGCAGCCGACCGAGAAGGTTGCGCAGTTGACGCAAGCTGACCGCGTGTCCCCACGCGTTGTGCGCTTGGTCGTGCAGGTGCTCGCACTCGTCGAACACGAGGTGCTTGAAGTACTCCGGGCGCGCGAGCGCGAAGGCTTGGTTCGTGATGACGACGTGGCTCTTCTCCGCACGACGGCGCGCGACCTCGGCCGCGCAACGGCGACGATCGTCGCGGTGCGAGCAGCAGCCAGAGTGAGCGCGCACGTGTGCGACGATCGACTGCAGCTCGCGCCGCAGTCCGGCCGAGCTCTCGAGCGGCAACGTCGCCCGCAACGGCAGCCGGTCGAGGTCGCCGTCCTCGTCGGTCAACGCGAAGAGCGCGAGCGCCGTCCACGCGAGCCACGTTTCGCCGCTGCCGTCCTCGTTCGGCTGCGCGTGACCGAGCGCCTTCCAGCAGACGTAGTTGTCGCGGCCCTTGAGCACGCTGACGCGGAATTCGATCGGACAGCCGGCCGTGTGCAGAGCCGCGAGCGCGCGCGGAACTTCGCGCGTCGAAGCTTGCTCTTGCAGCGCGCGCGTGTACGTCGCGATGCCGACGCGCACGCCGTTGCGCGCCGACCACAAGAGCGCGGGCACGAGGTAGGCGAGCGTCTTGCCCGTTCCGGTCGGTGCGTGCACGAGCAGCAAGCGCGACGAGCCGAGATCCTGCGCGATGCGGCGCGCGACGTCGTGCTGGCTCGGACGGTACACGTCGCGCGCGCTCTCGCCGGTCGTGCGCGCGAACTGTGCGGGCAGGTGCGTCTCGAACACTTGGTCGAGCACGCGTGCGTCGCTCTCGTCGAACGCGAGCTCGCCTTCCTTGTTCACCGCGATGGTGTCGAAGCGCTCCCAGCGATCGCCGGCCGCCGCGCACGCGGGTGCGAGATCGTCGAGCAGTGCGTAGGCGTGATCCGTGAGCGTCTGTGCGAGGGCGTGATCGCGTTCACCACCGCCGTCGATCCACGCGCTCGGGCGGTCGAGCAGCGCCAGCGTCGCGAGCAACCGATCGGCGGCGCGCGGCGCGGAAGCCGAGAGTCCGCGCCATGCGCGGCAGTAGCCGTTGGCCGCCACGGCGACCAGCTCGGGATTGGCGAGAAAGCGGCGCGCGAGGCTCGCGAGCTCGCGCAAGATCTCGCGCGGCGCGAGCGGATCGCCGCCCGTGCTCTCCAGGCCGTGTCCGCGCCCCGGCGAGCAGAGGCGCGCGCACTCGTGGAGTCCGATCGCGAGCGGCGGTGATCGAGCGTCGAGGTGCGCCGCCCAAGCTTCGAAGACCTCGACGCGCTCGACGACGAGGACGCGCTCGCCCAGGAACGCGCGCAGCTCGACCCACGCGGGCGCGGTCGTCTCGGGGCCGCACGCAATGGAGAGCGACTCCCACTCACCGCCGTTCGGGACGGAGCGCAGTGCGTCGATGCGCACGAGATCGTCGATCGCCGGGTCGGGTCCGCTCGTCGACAGGGTGCACAGCGCGACTCCGACTTTCAGTCGCTCGTCCCACGGCGCCGCGAGCGTCGACGGCACCTCGGACGACCACGACTCGTCGGCAGAGATCATGCGCGCGACATTAGACGAGTCGTGTCGAAGCGCGGCCATCCTGCCCTGATCCTCTCGCATGCGCTCGCTACACTCCGGCCATGCAACCGTGCGCGGCGCAGAGCGAGCTTCCCTTTCAAGACTGGCGGCGGGTCGCTCGATTGCACGATCTCGCCGACGACGGGACCGGACGCGTGCTCGAGATCGGCGCGCACCGCTTGGCGATCTTCCGGATCGGCGAGTCCGTGCGGGTCCTCGACGACACGTGCCCGCACGAGGGCGCGAGCCTCGGAGACGGAATCGTGAGCGGAGGCGACGTGACTTGCCCGTGGCACGCGTGGCACTTCGACCTCGAGACCGGTGCGAACACGGATGGCCTCGACGAGTGCGTGCGCGTGCACCGCGCGCGAGTCGATGCGGACGGTTGGGTCGAAGTGGAGCTCGCCCAGCAAGTTTCTCGGCCCGCCTAAGTCGGCTCCACGCCAGCCCGGCGCTCAAAGGCTTGCGCCGCAACCGATTAGGGATCGCCGCGGGTGCGTCGACCCGAAACTCCGCCCGTCGCCGGAATCGGGAGCTCAAACGGCTGTCGGCAAGGGACTTACGTCGCTGTGCTCGGAGGAAGGACAGGGCGCGCCCCGGAACGGCCTCCGGCGGCGAGGCGCCTTGACTCCCTTTCTCCCTTCCCTATGTATTGCGGCCCGCACCGGCCGACCCCGAGCTGGGCGCCACGCCATGACGGAACCGAAACCCGCTGACAACGCTCGACCCGCCCCGAAGCCGCGCAAGAAGGCGGCCAGCAAGGCCGCGCCCGTCGAGATCGACACGGATCCGGAAGCAGAGTCGACTCCGCAGGCGAAGGGCAAGTCGCTCGTGATCGTCGAGAGCCCGGCCAAGGCGAAGACGATCAACAAGTACCTCGGGTCCGACTACGTCGTGAAGGCGTCGATGGGTCACATCCGCGACCTCCCGAAGGGCAAGTTCGGCATCGACGTCGAGCACGGGTTCAAGCCGGAGTACCTGCCGATCCGCGGCAAGAGCAAGCTCGTGTCGGAGCTGCGTAAGCTCGCCAAGGACGCGCGCCGCGTCTACCTCGCGCCGGACTTGGACCGCGAAGGGGAGGCGATCGCTTGGCACTTGAGCGAGATCCTCGACGTCGATCCCGACAAGGTCTTTCGCGTCGTCTTCAACGAGATCACGAAGAAGGCGATCCTCGAGGCCTTCACGAGTCCCGGCAAGCTCAACATGCACAAGGTGGACGCGCAGCAAGCGCGCCGCGTGCTCGACCGGATCATGGGGTACAAGCTCTCGCCCCTGCTGTGGAAGAAGGTTGCGAAGGGGCTGTCGGCGGGTCGCGTGCAGTCCGTGGCCGTGCGCTTGATCGTCGAGCGCGAGAAGGAGATCCGCGCGTTCATCCGCGAGGAGTACTGGCGCGTCACCGCGCACTTCACGGAAGCGAACGAGCCGTTCGATGCCGAGCTGCGCCGCCTCGGCGAAGAGCGCATCGAGAAGAACCTCGACGAAACGCGCGCTAAGGCCGTCGTCGAAGGCATCGGAGGAGCACCGCTCGTGCTCTCGGAGATCGACAACAAGCCGAAGACGCGCCGTCCGACGCCGCCGTTCTCGACGAGCCAGCTGCAGCAGAAGGCGTCGACGATGCTGCGCTTCTCCGCGCGCAAGACGATGATGATCGCGCAGCAGCTGTACGAAGGCGTCGAGATCCCCGGGGAGGGCGCCGTCGGCTTGATCACGTACATGCGCACGGACTCCGTGCGCGTTTCGGACGATGCGCTGAGCCAAGTGCGTGACTTCGTAGCGGGTCAGTTCGGCGCCGAATACGTCCCGGACAAGCCGAACGCCTTCACGACGAAGGCGAAGTCCGCGCAGGAAGCGCACGAGGCGATCCGTCCGACCGACGTGATGCGCACGCCGGAGAAGCTCAAGAGTGCATTGAGCAACGATCAATGGAAGCTCTATCAGCTCATCTGGAGCAAGTTCGTGTCGAGCCAGATGAAGCCGTCCCTGTCGACGATCACGACGGCGGTGTTCCAGCACGGCAACGCGCGCTTCGTGGCGCAAGGCGAAGTCGAAGTGTTCGACGGCCACCTGCGCGTGTTCAGCCTCGGCAAGGGTGAACGTGACGAGCAGCAGCTGCCGGCGACGTTGAAGCTGGGCGAGAGCTACACGCCACAGAAGATCGACGCCACGCAACACTTCACGCAGCCGCCGCCCCGCTTCACGGAAGCGACGCTCGTGAAGGAGCTCGAGAAGAAGGGCATCGGGCGGCCGTCGACGTACGCCACGATCATCTCGACGATTCAGGATCGCGGCTACGTGAGCCTCGAGTCGCGTCGCTTCACGGCGACCGAGCTCGGCGAGATCGTGACCGATCAGCTCGTCGGACACTTCGGCGACGTGATCAACACCGACTTCACGTCGAGCATGGAAGCCGATCTCGACCGGATCGAGAGCGGCGACAAGGACTGGAATCGAGTCGTTCGCACGTTCCACGACGTGTTCATGACCGATCTCGAGCGCGCCGAGAAGGCGATGAAGAACTTGAAGCTCAATCCGGAGCTGAGCGACAAGAAGTGCGACAAGTGCGGCGCGCCGATGGCCGTGCTCTACAACAAGCGCGGCAAGTTCCTCGGCTGCTCGCGCTATCCGGAATGCAAGAACACGACACCGCTCGACGGTCCGCGCGAGAAGACGGAAGTCGTCGCGACCGAGCACGTGTGTCCGAAGTGCAGCAAGCCGATGGTGATCCGCACCGGCAAGCGCGGCCGCTTCCTCGCGTGCACCGGATTCCCCAAGTGCAAGAGCACCGCGTCGGTCGACGACGAAGGCAAGATCGTCACGCCGAAAGAGACCGGCATCGCGTGCGACAAGTGCAACTCACCCATGGTGGTGAAGGGCTCGCGGCGCGGTCCGTTCCTCGCGTGCTCGAGCTTTCCGAAGTGCCGCAACGCAAAGCCGCTCCCGCCCGAGATGCGGGAAGCGCCGCAGCCGGCCGGCGAGGCTTGCAGCCAGTGCGGCGAGCAGATGGTCGTGAAGCGCAGCCGCTGGGGGAAAGAGTTCTTCGCCTGCTCGGCGTACCCGAAGTGCAAGAACACGCGCGACCCCAGCAAAGGCGTCGAAGAGGCGGAGTCGAGCGACGGTGGCGACCCCGAACTCGTCGCCGACGGCGGCGGGACAGCGCAGGACGAAGACTAGCCCGCATTTCTCACCACGTCCTGCTGCCGTCGCTCTGCGAGCGGCCGCCGCAGTTGCGCGGCTTCGCTCGCGACGTGGTGATCGATATGGGCTAATATCCGGCCCCTTTTTCACGGCCGAAGCGTCGGTCGGTTCCGCCAACCCGGGTGCATCTGATGGAAATCTCCGAGATCGAAGTCGACGGCTACGAGAAGGTCGTCCGTTGCCGCGACCAGAAGTCTGGATTGCACGCGCTGATCGCGATCCACGACACGACGCTCGGACCCGCGCTCGGCGGCATGCGCATGCTTCCGTATCCGTCCGAGGACGAGGCGCTGTTCGACGTGCTGCGGCTTTCGCGCGGCATGACGTACAAGTCCGCGGTGGCGGAGACCGGGCTCGGCGGCGGCAAGTCCGTCATTCTCGGCGAGCCGAAGACGCTGAAGTCGCCGACGCTGTTCCGTGCGATGGGCCGCTTCGTCGAGAGCGTCGAAGGCCGCTATATCACTGCCGAGGACATGAACATCGGGATTCCAGATCTCGAGATCGTGCGACAGGAGACACGCTGGGTCACGGGCCTGTCGCGCGAGTCGGGCAGCTCGGGGAACCCGAGTCCGTACACCGCGCGCGGCTGCATGGTCGGCATGCGCGCCGTGCTCGAAGAGGTCTACGGCAAGGCCGATTTCAAAGGCAAGCGCGTGCTCATCCAGGGTGTCGGCGCCGTTGGCGGACGCTTGGCCGTGCTGCTCCAGGAGGCCGGAGCGCACGTGATCATCTGTGACATCAACGATGCGCGCGTCGACGAGCTCAAGAAGAAGCACGGCTTCGAGTCGGTGCCCGACGCCGGTCACGTGAAGGTTGCGTGCGACATCTATGCTCCGTGCGCGCGTGGCGCGGGCATCAACGACGAGACGATTCCGCAGCTGCGTTGCAAGGCGATCGCCGGTTGTGCGAACAATCAGCTGCTCGAGCCGCGCCATGCCCGCGATCTGCGCGCGCGCGGGATCCTGTATGCGCCGGACTACGTCATCAACGCCGGCGGCATCATCAATGTGTCGATCGAGCTCCTGCCCGGCGGCTACGACGAGAAGAAGGCCTTCGCGAAGATCGATCGCATCTACGACAACCTGAAACAGGTGTTCGAGATCTCGCGCCGCGAGAACATCCCGACGAACGAGGCGGCCGCGCGACTCGCGGAGCAACGACTCGCGGCTGGACGCGGTGCGAAGAGCTGACCCGCAGTTCTCACCACGTCCTGCTGCGTTCGCGTCAACTCGCTTCCGCCCGCGTTGTTGGATCGGAATCGATCCTCGCTGACCTGACAAGTCAGCTCCGGTGCGATTCCGATGCAACGCCTTGCCCGAAGCGAGCTGTCACGCCCTCGCGACGGGCGTGGTGAGAAATGCAGGCGAGCAGGCCGTGGTGAAAGTCATTCCGCCCGAAAGCGGCCCGTTCGCGCCAGCCCGGCGTCGCTCGATCCTCGGCGAATCTCGACGATTCGCCCGCGGTCTCGCTCCTTGCGCTGACGCGAACGGGCCACGTTCGGGCTCGAAGCACTTTCACCACGGACTGCTAGCGACTCGTGAGCCGCAGCGTCGGCGGCAAGGTGCGACAACGACCCGGATTGCTGACAACCCTCCGAGTTCGAGCAACACTGCGGCCGGCGCTCGCGCGCGCGCGCGACCGTGGCGGGCGTGTGAAGCCGCTCCTACACTCGCGCCCATGCAATCCGCGATCACGTGGCGCGCGCGCTGGGCGCGTTTCGCCGTTTACCTGCGGCGTGACATCTGGCGGCGCGATGCCGAGCGCGGGGTGCGGGCGCTCGGGCTGCGTTGCGTGCGCGTGGCTGTGCTGGCGGTGCGCGGGTTCCTGGACGACGAAGGCGTCTTTCGCGCGCAGGCGTTGACGTACATCACGGTCCTCTCGCTCGTCCCGTTGCTCGCCTTCTCGTTCGCGATCATGAAGGGCTTCGGGCTCTACGATCACTTGCTGCAGTCGACCATCGTCCCGTTCCTGGACACGACGTTCGGCGTCGCGGGGCGGACGGCCGGCGAGGGACACGAAATCCGCTCCGCGATCGACCGCGTGCTCGAGTTCGTCAGCCGGGCCGACGTGTCGAAGCTCGGTGCGTTCGGCTTGCTCGTCCTCACGTACGCGGTCGTGAAGCTGCTTTCGACGGTGGAGTCTTCGTTCAACGTGATCTGGCGCGCGCACCGCGCGCGCTCGTGGGTCCGCAAGGTGTCGGACTACATCGCGATGACGATCGTGACGCCGATCTTCCTCTTGTCCGCCGCGGCGCTCACCACGATCGCGCAGGCGAGCAGCGCGGTCGGCTTCTTCCGCGAGCGCTTGCACCTCGGTGTCTTCATCGACGTGGCGCTGGGATTGATGCCGGTGCTCGCGATGTGGATCGCGTTCACGTTCGTGTACCTCGCGATGCCGAACGCACGCACGCGCGTCGTTTCGGCGGTCACCGGTGCGCTCGTGGCGGCGGTCGCGTGGCAGGCCACGTTGCTCCTGCACTTGAAGTTCCAGCTCGGTGTCGCGCGCTACGACGCGATCTATGCCGGTTTCGCCGCGCTGCCGATCTTCCTGATCTGGGTGCAGATCTCGTGGACGATCGTGTTGTTCGGGGCGGAGGTGTGCTGCGCGCACCAACGCGAACCGTCGTTGCACGACGCGACGATCGCGGGCGCCTCGCCGGTACGCGATCGGCGTTCGGTCGCGCTCGCCGCGGTCGCGACCATCGGCGAGCGCTACCTGTCCGGCGAGCGTCCGCTGCAGCTCGAGCAGCTCGCGCAGACGTTGCACGTTCCGCTGCAGAACCTCCAAGCCGTCACCGATGCGCTCGTCGACGGCGGCGTGCTCCTGCGTGTGCGACGAGAAGACGGCGACGGGTTCGTGCCGGGGCGCGATCTCGACGCGATCCGCGTGACCGACGTGCTCGCGCCGCTCGAGCCGGACGCGAACGAGCGCTCGATGCGCAGCGTCGATCCCGAGATCGACGCGATCCTCGCCGGGCTCACCGCAGCCGGCGAAGCATCCCCGTTCAACAAGTCCGTTCGCGAACTCGCGCTCGAACGGCGCGAGCTGGAGCGCGGGCCGGCTACGCCTCTCGCGCGAACGGAACGCCGTCCCGCGTCGTGATCGACGCGTGCGCGGCAGCGGCTGCTCGGCGTCCGCGACCGCGTACGCTGCGTGGTCGCGAACGCCGTCCCGCGTCGTGATCAGCGCGTGCGCGGCAGCGGCTGCTCGGCGTCCGCGACCGCGTACGCGAGCGCGGCGATGCACACTGCACCGAGCTCCAGCTCGCGCGGGTGCACGGCCTCGAGCACGTCGCGCTGGGCGTGGTGGAAGTCGAAGTAGCGGGACGCGTCCGGCAAGTACTCCACGAGCGGCACGCCGGAATCCGCGAGCACGCTGATGTCCGCGCCGCCTTCGCCGCGCCGCAACTCGCTCGCGCCGAGCGGCGCGCACAACGCGACGATTTCGGCCAAGCGGCGGCGCACCTCGCCATCGTCGTTCACGCTGAAGCCGCGCGGTGCGAACCCACCGCGGTCCGACTCGAGCGCCAGCACGTGCCGCGCGAGCTCGTCTGCGTGCGTGCGCGCGTACGCGCGTCCACCCTGCAAGCCGTTCTCTTCGTTCATGTACAGCACGACGCGGATCGTGCGGCGCGGCGTGAGGCCGAGCTCGCGCAGGAGGCGCAGCGCCTCCATCACTTGCACACAGCCCGCGCCGTCGTCGTGAGCGCCCTCGCCGACGTCCCACGCGTCGAGGTGGCCGCTGATCAGGACGATCTCGTTCGGATGCTCGCGTCCGACGAGCTCTCCGACCACGTTGAACGACGGTACGTCTTCCTCGCGGCGGCAAGCGAGCTCGAGTCGGACGCGCACGGGACCGCGCGCCGCGAGCGCCGCCAATCGATCCGCACCCGCGGTGCTCACGGCCGCTACAGGCACGCGGGCGAGCTCGTCGTGATAGCGCATCGCGCCGGTGTGCGGGTAATCGTCGGTCGCGAGCGTCATCGAGCGCACGATCGCGCCGACCGCGCCGGCGCGCGCCGCCTCGACGGCGCCGCGCGAGCGTTGGTCGACCGCACCGCCGTAGGCCTCGAACGGATCGAGGCGCGCGGGATCCATCGGCCGGTTGAAGAGCACGATCTTGCCGCGCGCGCGCTCACCGAGCTCGACCAGCTCCTCGAACCGTCGCACCACGACGAGCTCCGCCTCGACTCCGCCCGGTGGTGTCGCGACGCTGCCGCCGAGCGCGAGGATCGGCAGGGGCGTGTCGCGCGCGTCCGCGGGTTCGACCACGGACAAGTGTTCGACGTCGCCGCGGATCCAGCGTGGGACCGTGCACGGTTCGAGTCGCACGTTCTGCGCGCCGATCGCGCGCAAACGCTCTTCGCCCCAGCGCACGGCCGCCGCCGCGCCGTCGGATCCGGACAACCGCAGCGGCGCGATGCGCGTGAGCTCGCGCAGCATCTCGAACGCGCGACCGCGCGCGAGACCTTCTTCGGCCAAGCGACGGACGACGTCGGCGCGCGGATCTGGTGAAGCTCGTGTTGCAGGCTCGTCGGCGCTGCTCGGTGCGATCGGTGCCGCGCGCACGGGAAGCTCGTCGGCGCGCGATTCATGCTGCGGATGCGGCCGAGGCGCGTGAGCGCACGCCGCGCCGAGCGAGGCGAGCGCGAGCGCTGCAGCGCTCGCGAGGAACGGAGAGCGGTGGTGCATGTACATCACTCGGGCACGAGTTGGACGCGGACTTCGCGCTGGAGTCCTGCGACGATCTCGACTGGGGTCTCGACGGCGCGAAAACGGGGTGCTCGCACGCGCAGGACGTACACCCCGGGCTCGAGGAGATCGTCGACGAGCGCTTCCGTTCCCGGCAGCAAGCGACTCTGCACTGCGTGTGCGTCGTCCACCGATGCGGCGGGCCGCACGAACTGCAGGCTGCGCACGGCGTCCGAACCGGCGGTGAACAGCGTCGCCTCCGCGCCGTGTTCCGCGAGGCGCATCTCGTCGACGGCATCGGGCGAAAGCTCTTGCGCGCGGTCGAGCTCCGCCTTCGACAGCGGGATCGGCCGGTCGACGTCGATGCGCAGATGCAACCGGCCGCCCGCGCGCGCACGCAGCGCGATCTCGCTGCGCTCGTTCGCGCGCACGCGCGCGAGCTCTTCCGTGCGCACCGGAAAGTGCATCGGTGGTTGTTTGCGCGAGGCGCGGAGCGCGACCTCGACACCGTACTCGCCCGCCGGGATCGGCGGGAGCCAACCGTCGGCATCAGTCGAGAGCCAGCCGAAGTCGCGCAGCTCTTGACCCGTCACCGGCGTGCGCAAGAGCACGTCGAGATCCGTCAGTGCTTCGCCGCGTGCGCCGAGCACGTTGACGCGCAGCCATCCGTTGCCGCCGAGCGGCTGCAGGACGAGATCGACGCGACGCTGGCGCTCGCCGGGCGCGACCACGCACAGCTCTTCGCCGCGTTGGCTGCCGGGCGCTTGCGCGATCAACGCGTACGTCGTGTCCGGCTCGACCTCGAACGTCGCGAGGGCGTCGCGACCGGCCGCGGCCGCGTTCGTCTGCGCTTGCGGCTCCACGCTGCCGTCGCCGGCGATCTCGACGCGTGCGCACGTGACGATCGCGCCGCGCAGGGGACGCCCCGACGGGTCGCGCACCGACACGATCAGCCTGTGCGCGTCGAGCGTGAGCGTCGCTTCGCTCTCCCCGGTCGTGAAGAGCGCCGCGGCGGGTTGCAAAGCGAGCGTCGGTGAGACGCAGTAGAACGCGTAGCGTCCTGCGCGCAGACCCTGCACGTGGAACGCGCCGGTCGCGTCGGTCGTGGCACGCGCGGTGTACAGCCCGTCGCCGCGCTCGCGGCGCGGGGCAAACAGGGCGGCGCGTGCGACCGCGGCGGGATCGCGCGCGAGCTCTTCCGGGACCGCGCACAGCTCGAGGCTCGCGACGGGCGCACCACTCGGATCGCGCACGCGTCCGCGCAGCTCTCCGCCGCCCGCGAGCGGGATCTCGCCGAGATGCCGATCTGCGTCGTGCGCGAGTTCGAGCGCCTCGAGCAGCGCCGTGCCGATGCCGTTCGCGCTCGCGAAGAGCGAGTACGTGCCCGCGGATGCGAAGCCGATCTCGAAGCGTCCGTCCGCCGAAGTGGACACCTCGGGCGCCACCGCGACGAGCGCGCGATCCTCACCTTCGCGTGGCGCGCACAAGGCGACGCGTGCGCGCGCGACCGACGATCCGCGCGCGTCGACGACGCGGCCGAAGACGCGGCGCCCGCGTTCCAAGCGGAAGTCGAGCACGACGTCGCCGCCGGATGGAGCGCTCGCGCGTTCGACCAACTGTCCAACAGGACGCCGCTGCGTCTGCGTCTGCCAGCCGTCGGCACTCGCGCGCGCGACGACGTACGCCAGAGCACGCGCTTGCGGTGCGAGCGCGTCCACGCCCGCCAGCGGGAGTCGGTATGCACCGCTCGGATCGCAAACGATCTCGCCCACGGGCTGGAGCTCGGTGCCGTCGTCGAGCCACGCTTGCACGCGTGCACTCGGGACCTGCGCGTCGGCGCGCCCACGAACGCGACCGACGAGAGCGGTGTGCGCGTCGGGCAGCGTCGTCGTGGGACTCGTCGAAGCGGGATCCGCGACGGCGATGGGTGTCGTCGCGCCGCCCGGCTCCGGTTCCGGAGTCACCGGAAGCTCGGGCTCGTCGATCGGGAGCGGGCGAACCGGCGGCTGGTCGAGGCTGCTGCGCAGCGCGACGACGAACGCGAGCGCGGCTGCGCCCGCGGCGACGAGCATCCACGCGCGCGCGCGCACGCTCAGCGCTCCTTTGCCAGCAACCGTTCGAGCCGGTCGGCTTCGGCCGCACGCGCGGCGAGTGGTGCCCGGGCCCGGAACTCGCACGGCACACCGGCGCGTGCGGAGAGTGCGCGTGCGGCGACGAGCTGCGGCTCGACGAAGTCATCGAGGTGTGTGCCGCGCGGTGCCGCCGCGCGCGCGCTCGTGCCCGTGCGCAAGATGCCGAGCAGGTACGGGATGGCGCGCGTGCGTCCGAGTGCGAGTGCGCTCGCCGCGCACTGCACGCGCACGTCGAGGTCGGGGTGTGGATTCTTGCCGAAGCTCAAGCTCTCGAGGCGCGGCCCCGCTGCGGCGACCGTGCGCGCATTCGCGAGCGCGGCCGCCGCGACGACGAGCGCCGCATCCCCGCCGGGATCCGCGGCGTTCGACGAGCGCGGTGTACGTTGATCGAGCACCGCGAGCAGCGCGGAGAACGCGTCTGCATCGTAGCTGCGCGCCAACACGAGCACGGCGCGCAGACCGCTCTCACCGCCCTCCGCCGCAGCAGAAGCGAGCTCGCGCAACGCAGTTTCGGAGACGGCGACGGGCGTCGCGCTCGGGAACCAGCGCTCGAGCTGCGCCTCGAACTCCTCGAACGAGCCCCGTTCCCAGTCGACCGGGAGTTCCCATGCCGGTGCCGCGTCGGTGACGGCCGCACTCGCCTGCGGCAGCGCCGGGACGCTTTCCTCGGGCGGAGCGGGCGGGGGGGTCGCGCGGCACGCGGCGGCGCAAGCGAGCGCCGCGAGAAGCATGATGGGCGTCCGCACGAACGTGGAGCGGTGGCGCGTGCACGTCATGATCGCGCGAAGCCTACATCGGCGCGCGCACGCACGCACGCACGCGGGCTTTCAGGGCTTGAACGAGCGCAGGCCCTTGCCGTCGGCGATCCACAGGCGACCCCGGGGAATGCGCGCGTGCGGCGCTTCCCAAGCGACGAAGTTCCAGTCGCCGTCGCGGCGCACCGTGAACGCCGGCTCCGTTGCGCCCTGCGCACGCACGCGGAAGATGCGCTCGTCGATGTCGACGCTCCACCCGGTCCACGGCGACGAGAGCTCGCTCCCGCTGCCGGCGTGTCGCCGGAGCACGGACATCCCCGCGGTCGAACCGTGACGCGCTTCGTCGGCGTCGAGAATCGCCTCGGCGATGGCCGATTCGGGCTTGAGACGCGTCGTCCACTCGATCGTGCTGCCGTCCTGGAACGTCGCGCGCACGCCCTCGGAAGTCGGGACCGGCCCGACGACCGGCGGCGATTTCACGGCGAACGGACCTTCGGTCGCACCGCTGCTCGCGTCGAGGATCCAGGCCTCGCCGATCTCGGAGAGCACGAAGAGGAAACCGGGCTTCTTGGGCAGGAACACCGGAGCCCGTGCGACCCCGCCGAGCGAAGTCAGCTGCGTGTGCCAGACGAGCACGCCGTCCTTCGAGAGGCGCGCGACGGCGCCGCTGCGGTCGCACACGATGTGATCGTCCGCGGTGCCGACCGGGATCGCTTCGACGCGACCCTCCGTGGGCCACGTGCGTTCCGCCTTGCGCGAGAAGTAGATCACCTGGTCGGACGGATGATCGACGTTGAGCGCGATGGTGTCGTGATTCTCGAGCTCGAGCGTCATCGCGACGCGCTCGCCGAAGCTGCTCTCGATGACGAACGGCGTGCGGTGCACCGTGCCGTCCTCGAGACGCGCACGGGCTCCCGCGGGCACGCTCGCGACGCGCCACGGCAGCAGGTAGTCGTCGGCGCGGGCCGTGCTCTCGCGCAACAGCGCGTACGCTTCCTTGTGTTTGCCCGCCGTCGAGAGCTCGCGCGCTTGGAGCAGCGCGCCGGCCTTCGACTCGATGCTCTTCATCTCGCGCGTCAGCGCCGACAGGTCTTTCAGCTTGCCGGTGTCGTCGCTCGCCACGAGCATGCGGTACATGGTCAGCGAGCGCGCGTAGTCGCCGGCCTCGGCGTGTGCGCGCGCGGCGCCGAGCATCTGGTCCTGGCGCGCGAGGTTGTCTTGTCGCAGGAGCTCGATGCGTGCACGCGCGCGCTCTTCGTTGCGCGCTTCGAGGCGCGTCTGCATCTCGACCACGCGCGCGTCGAACGCCTTCGCGTCGGGCTGCTCGGCGTGTTGCGCGAGGTGCGTGCGCAGATCGTCGAGCAGCTTCGCGACGCGCGACTCGTCGTTCGATTGCTCGGCGGAGTCGACGATCTTCTCGCCCAGATCCTTGAGGCGTGCCTCGAGCCGCGCACCCAGACCGTTGAAGAGGTCCGCGACGAGCGGGAAAGGCTCTTTCGACGCGGTGAGCACCGGAGGCTCGGGCAGCTCGATCGCGCGCCGCAGGCCGAGGATCGGATCGCCGAGCGTGCACTCGATCTGCGCCTCGCGATAGCGATCGGTCCAGGCCGTGCGCACGGCGTTCTCCTCGCCGCGCACGCGCTCGACGAGCGAATCGCGCAGCTCGCGGACGGAAGCCGGCGGCTCGTCGGTGAAGAGCCGCTCGAGCGTCTTCAGTGCGCTGCGCGGATCCTCCATTTGAGCGTGGATCTCGGTCATCTTGCGCTCGAACGTGCGGTGGCTGTCGATCTGCACCCACGCGCCGGCGGAGAGCGCGAGCAGCACCGCCATCGTGACGAACGAATTCTTGCGCGTGAGCGTGCGCTGCACGAGCTGCGTGCGCGCTTTGGCCAGCAAGCGCCGCGCTTCGCGGTCGGCCGGTTGCGCGGCCACGGCAGCCCGCAACGGCTCGATCGCCTTGTCCGCCTTGCCGCTCGCGATCCAAGTCCGAGCGGCTTCGACGATCCACGGCACGCCGGACTCGGAGAGGCCGATCTCGAGCAGCTCGAGGCCGACTTCCATGCGCGTCGCCGTGGACTCGGGCGCGCGTGAGGCGGCGACGCGCAGGATCGCGCGCGCCCGCATGCGCTGCTGGCGTTCGTTGAACGCGCGCGCGATCGCCAGGAGGTCGCGCAGCGCGGGCGTCTTCTCGTCGAGGTTCGCGCGCGCTTGCACGATGATGAGACGCAGCGCGGAGATCGGATCGCTGGCGTGGATGCTCGCGAGCTCCTGCCAGTACTGCACCTGCACGGTCGCGCTGGTGAGCGAGCGATCGACGCGCCGCAGGAGCGTGCGGCCTTCGCGCGCAGGCATTACGCGCAGCGCGGTCTGCAAACGACCGGTCTCCCAATGACCCGTGAGGACGGCGGCGTCCTCGGGGTCGAGCGGACCGGGCCGTGCAGCATGGCACCACGCACACAAGCGCGACGCCGCGCGCGCGACGTTGCCGTCGTAGAACTCGCGATCTGCGAGCGCGAGGAGTTCGGGGGCGACGGCGAGTCGCAGTGTGCCGCGGTAGATCGCCGTGCGCACGACGATGGACAACTGGCGCAGCGTCCAGGCCAATCGATCGGCGATCTCGACCAGATTCGACGAACCGTCGCATTCCTCGAGGAGCCGCTGCGAACCTTGCGGCGCGGTCGAGGGGTCGTGGATGCACGGGACGGCGTGATCGCTCCAGCAAGGCACCGGCCCGGCGCCTTCGGCTTCATCCTTGAGGCGGGCGTATTCGAGCAGCAGTCCTTCGGCCGGGATCGGGCTGCAGAACACGGCGTCCGCGCGCGGTCCGACGCGCGTCGTGCCCGGCTCCGAGGAGCCGAGGGCGGGGGCCGCGGAGCGCTCGGGCAACGGTCCTTGCGTGAAGCGGAAGTGGACCGAGTCCGCATCGAGCAGGCGGTAGAGGTTCTCGAGGCGCTGCGCGCGCGCGATCTCGACCATGCGCAACGAATCGATGCGGAAGTCGGCGTCCTTGACCCACGATTGGCGCACGCGCGCGCGCCAGTACTCCGGATCCTCGTCGGGCTCCGGGAGGAGATGGACCATCCCCTCGGCCAAACCGATCGTAGATCGGACCCCATCTCGCGATCCGAGACTGAGGACTCCTTGCCGGCCACGCGCGAGACTCTGGAGCAAGTCCGCGAGGCCAATTCCACCGACGTCGCCCTGAAAACTCATGGGGTGCGCCGACTATCGGCTTCGCCCGCAGCGGAACTGAGCACGAAGAGCACGTCGTAGCGCAACTCTCACGCGGCGGGGAATCGCTCCCGATCCAACTACGCAGCGCCGTGCGAATGGGTGCGATCGCGTAGGACGTGGTGAGCGGTGCGGGTTACCGCGTACTTCGATGCTGCGCGCGCGCGCGCAGCCGCGTCAGATCCTCGCGCGTGTCGAGGTCGTCGAGGATCTCCGGATCGGAGACGGCGACCGACAACCAACGATCGGCGCGCGCGCGCAGATCCTGGAGCGTGGCGGAGGTGTCGATCAAGTCGAGCAGTCGCCGTCCCGCGATCACCGGATGACCGAAGCGTCGTGCGGAAGTTTCTTCGCTGCGCACCTGGCTGTCGGCGGGCGCGTACCGCGGCGCGAGCCAGCCGCGCTCGGGTGCGCCGGCATCGGCCCAAGCTTCGAACAGCGCGACGAAGACCCGCCGCGGCACGAGCGGCACGTCGACGGGCGCCAGGCACAAGTCGCGATCGAGGCACGCTGCGTGCGCGCGCCGCACGCCGCTCGTCGCACCCAGCGTCCAATCAGGATTGTGCAGGATCTCGGCCTGGTACGGCCCGCGTGCGGTGATCGCGGCGTGGTCGGCGCCGGTGACTACGATCGGCAGTGCGTCGCCGAGCCCGGTCGCGGCGTGCAGCAAGCGCTCGAGGGGCGTGCTGCCGGCGATGTCGACCAAGGCTTTGCACTCGCCCAGCCGACGGCTCGCGCCGGCCGCGAGGATGACGAGCCGCGGCGCCGCGCGTTGCGGCTCAAGCGCCGACATAGCGCCGATACAGCGCGCGCGCGCGGCCGAGGTCCGACGTGCCTTCGACCAACGCGCGGCCGCCGGCGAACACCGTGATGCGCTGCGATTCGACTTCGAAGCGCACGCACAGCTCGTTCTGCTGAACGCGCCGCGCGACGCCCGCGATCGAGCGCGCGAGCTCGGCGAGCGGGACCGCGCGGCCGCGCACCTGCACGGCGTCGCGTCCGCACAGGCGCACGGCGTCTTGCACGAGCGGCGCTTCCAGGAACGGGAACACGCGCGCGCCACAACACGGACACTGCGGATCGCGTTCGACGCGCAGCGATCGCAGCGTCGCGTTCCAGGCGTCGAGCTCGAGCAGCCCCGGCTCGAACGTCGTGTCGCCCGCGAGCGCTCGCAGCGCTTGCGCAGCGGACAGCGCGGCAACCATGGCGACCGCAGGTTGCACCACGCCCCCGGTCTCGCACGTGGCGAGTGCGCCGGGCGGTGGTGGCGTCGGGAACACGCAGCGCAGGCACGCCGAGCCGGGCCGTACGAACAGCACGAGGCCGTGCGCTCCGACGACGCCCGCGTAGATCCACGGCACGCCGTGCGCCACGCAGTAATCGTTGATCAAGTAGCGCGTCGCCATGTTGTCGGTGCCGTCGAGCACGAGGTCGACTCCGGCCGCGAGATCGGGCAACGTCTCGACGTCGACGTCGACAGCGTGCGGTGTCACGCGCGTCGGCCCGCCGATGCGCGCGAGCGTCTCCGCCGCGGCTGCGACCTTGAGCGCACCCTCGCGCGCATGGCGCTCGTCGAACAGCACTTGTCGCGGCAAGTTCGAGACGTCGACGACGTCGCGATCCGCGAGGACGAGCTCGCCGACGCCCGAGCGGACGAGGGACTGGGCGAGCGCTCCGCCGAGCGCGCCGCAGCCGACCAGCAGAACGCGGCTCGACTCGAGTCTGCGTTGGCCGGCGAGGCCGAGCGGCGCGAAGCGCGTCTGGCGCTCGAAGCGACGCACGTCGCTCTCGCTCGGGTCCGCGGCGTCCATCACGTCAGCCACCACACGAGCGCCGCGAGAACGAGGACGAGTACCACGCCGACCGTCGCGAACACCGGCAGCAAGGCTTTGAAGTCGCTCGGCGCCGGATCGTTGAGCTCGACCCAGTTGAAGTAGCGCTTCGCACCTTCGCCGAGGCTCGCGCCGCAGTGCGGACACTGCGTGTGCTCGCGATCGAGGTCGATCACGCCGTCGCAGCTCATGCAGTAGAAGTTGCGCGAGCCGCCGCCGCCCTTGACGCCCGGAGCCTTCGAGCGCTGCTGGTAGTACTCGATCGCTTCCGCGTTCTCGCCGGCGCGCGCTCGCGACCAATGGTGTGGGCCGACATTGCCGAAGCTCGGTCCGACGCTCGGACCCGCGGGCTCGGTGGGCGGCGTGCTCTTGTCCTGCGGCGATTCCATGGCGGTGCGCTTCGAGAGTAGGCCGCGTCGCACGCGAGCGGAACGGCGCCCCCGTGATTCCCGGTTCCGTGGCCAGAAGTCGTGCGTTCGTGCCGATGGGCTCCGACGTGGAAGAGCTGCGCGACGAGATCCTCGTGCCCGTTCCGCGCGGAGCGGCGACGCCAAGCATTCCGGCGCGCGTCGTCGGTCCCGGCCGTCTCGAGCGCCGCTACCGAGCGCGCATCGAGAGCCTCGAGCAAGACCTCGCCGCGGGCGCGCGATCTCTCGACTGCGCGGCGCTCGTCGAACGGGGCCAGGCGCGGCTCCTCGACCGGCTCGAAAGGGACGTCGAGCGCGAGCGCGTGGCGAACGCCACGCTCGTGCAGCGCGAGAAGCGGCTGATCCTCGCGCTCGGCGGCCTGCAGCGCGAGAACGAGCTCCTTCGGCTCCGCGGACGTCCGGCGGATCGACTCGAGGCCGCGAGCGGGCCGCGTACTTCGGCACGCGCCACGCGCACGCGCGGCGAGCGCTCGTGGTGGAGTCGATTCGCGGCGCGCGTCGCCGGGCACCGCGACGCTTGACAGTCGGGCACGACCGGACGATCCTCTTCCGCCCGCTTGGCGGGAAGGCGCTCACCGCGCCTTCACGGACGGTGGATATAGCTCAGCTGGTTAGAGCGCGAGGTTGTGGTCCTCGAGGCCGGGGGTTCGAGTCCCCTTATCCACCCCACCTTTTTTGACGGCAGAGTGCGCGCGGGCGACTGCGCGCGGCGAGAGAGCGACGTCAGCTCTGCGCGACGAACTCGCGCGCCGCTTCCATTTCGTGCTCGAGCTCGGCCAGCACGGACGCGAGCCGCTCTTCGTTGGTGCCGCCGATCGGTGCGAGCCCCGCACGCAGCAGCTCGAGTACGTCGCCCGACTCTTGCGTTCCGTCGAGAGCGAACGCGACCTGCTCGCCCAAGTGCACGATGAACGCGAGCGTCGTGTCGTGCGTCGCGCGCTCGGGCTCGTGGTGGTAGCGGATCGTGTCGACCAGCACGGGCGGGAAGCCCCATTTCTCTGCCAGGCGCGCGCCGACCTCGGCGTGGTGCAGGCCGAGCACCTGCTCTTCCGCCGCGAGCGCGCTGGCGCCGCGTTCGAGCGCGGCCTCGATCTCCGGCTGCGACCCGTGGACGAACCGGTCGAGCACGATCGTGCCGATGTTCTGGAGCAAGCCGGCCGTGTACGCACGGTTGCGGTCGACGCCGCCGAGCACGTTCGCGAGCAGGCTCGCAGCCAGTGCGCTCGCGACGGAGCTCTCCCACAGTTTGCGCGTGCTCGAGTGATCGGAGCTGCCGTAGTTGCGGAAGTAGCGCCCCGTGCACGCCGTGAGCACGAGGTTCACGAGCGCCGACACGCCGAGCAGATTGCCGGCCTCGTGGATCGACGCGATCTCGCGCCGGAAGCCGTAGTACGCCGAGTTGGAGAGCTTGAGCACCTTCGCCGTCATGGCGACGTCGGTCTCGATGATCGCGATGAGCTCGCGCGGGATGACGTCGGCGCGGGAGGAGATCGCGAGGACGCGCTGCGCGACCTCGGGCAGCGGCTCGAGGCTCTTGATCTCGCGCAGGATCGAATCGACGTGCTGGGTCACAATCCGCGGGCGGAGAGACGCGCGCGCAGAGTAGATGTCGGTCGCGCGTTCCGGCGGACTCAAGCCCGCGGACGAGTCGAACGCCGAAGGAGTCCGAGCCGACCCACCGATGGATCGGCGCGCGCACCGGCGACCCGGTGCTGCGCGCCGGGCGCGGCTCAGCCGCGCTTCTCGATCCCGACGTAAGCGCGCTTCTTGGGACCGATGTAGATCTGTCGCGGCCGGCCGATCCGGAAGTCGGGATCGCGGCGCATTTCGAGCCAGTGCGCGATCCATCCGGGCAGACGGCCCATCGCGAACATGACGGTGAACATGTTCGTCGGGATGCCCAGCGCCTTGTAGATGACCCCCGAATAGAAGTCGACGTTCGGATAGAGGCGTCGGCTGACGAAGTACTCGTCGGACAGCGCGATCTCCTCGAGGCGCATCGCGATCTCGAGCAGCTTGCTGGAGCCGCCGAGCTTGCCGATCACTTCGGCGCAGGTCTTCTTCAGCACCGCCGCGCGCGGATCGTAGCTCTTGTAGATGCGGTGCCCGAAGCCCATCAAGCGCGTCGTGTCGTTCTTGTCCTTCGCTTTCGCGATGAACTTGTCGGCGCTGCCTTCTTCGCGCGCGATCTGCTCGAGCATCTCGATGACTTTTTGATTCGCGCCGCCGTGCAGCGGTCCCCACAGCGCGCTGATGCCGGCCGAGATGCCCGCGAACAAGTTCGCTTGCGAGCTGCCGACCATGCGCACCGTGCTGGTGGAGCAGTTCTGCTCGTGGTCGGCGTGCAGGATGAGCAGGAGGTTCACGGCGCGCGCGCGCACCGGATCGACCTCGTAGTTCTCGCACGGCGTCGCGAACATCATGTGGAGGAAGTTCTCCGCGTACGACAGATCGTTGCGCGGATACATGAACGGTTGGCCGATGCCTTGCTTGTACGAGCACGCCGCGATCGTCGGCATCTTCGCGAGCAGTCGAATGATCGACGAGTAGATCTGCCGCTCGCTCTCGGGCTCCTGATAGAAGGTCGTCAGCGCGCCGACCGTCGCCGCGCACACCGGCATCGGGTGCGCGTCCTTCGGTAGCGCGCCGAAGAAGCGCTTGAAGTCCTCGTGCAGCATCGTGTGCCGCGTGATCTCGCGCGAGAAGTTCGCGAGCTCGGCGCGCGTCGGCAGCTCACCATTGATGAGGAGCCAGGCGACCTCGAGGAACGAGCTGTTCTCCGCCAGCTCTTCGATCGGGTACCCGCGGTAGCGCAGGATGCCTTTCTCGCCGTCGATGAACGTGATCGCGCTCCGGCACGCGCCCGTGTTGCCGTAGCCGGGGTCGAACGTGATCAGTCCCGTCTCCGTGCGCAGGTTGCTGATGTCCGCCGCGACTTCGTCCTCTGGACCGCGGACGAGCGGCAAGCGCGCCGTTCGCCCGCCAAACGAGACGCTCAAATGGTTCTCAGTCATCTCGCCCGTCGTCTGGATCGCCATGGAAGCCCTGCATTCGGAGAGGCCACTGCCGAGGTAGCAAGTTGCCCACGATGGCGACGCACGCTCCCGACTGCAAGGGGGAGCGCGGCGTCAACCGCCGCGCGGAGCCTCGAACAGCGTACGCCACACGTCGACCGTCGCTTGCGCGGCGGCGAGCCAACGGAAGCGTGCGGCGAAATGGCGGCGCTCATCGCGCAGCCGTGGGTCGGCACCGTGCGCCAATCCGAGCGCGAGCGCATCGGCGAGTCGCGCCGGCTCGCGGATCATCTCCGCGGTATCGACCCAGATCGCGTGGTTCGCGAGCGACTCCTCGAACGCCGGCAGTCGGCTGGCTACGACGGCCGGGCCCAGGGAGAGCGCCTCGAGCGGCGTCACCGCCGTGCCTTCGTCGCTCGACAAGTGGACGAGGACCGTGGCCGACGCGACCTCCGCGGCGAGCTCGCGCTCGGAGAGCTCCGCGACGGAACGTACGCGTTCACGCACGGGCGACGCGGCCCGCGCGCGCTCGAACGGCTCGGCCGCGTCGCCGTTCCGCCCGACCCAGACGAGCTCGGCTTCGAAGCCCGCGCGCGCGAGTGCCTCGAAGCCACGCAGCACGGCGACCGGAGAGCGCTGGCTGCGGAGCGCTCCGAGGACCAGGACCCGCGCGGGTTCGGCGGGCGGCGGCAGCGCGGCGAGCTCACGCCGCCAGTGATCGCAGCCGACCGGAACGCGGTGCACGCGCGCGCTCGCTACGCCGAAGGTCGAGCACACGCGATCGCGGTAGGCGGAGCTGAAGACGAGCACGGCGTCGAGCGCGCTCACTTTGCGGCGCAACTCTTTTTCCGCCGGCGAGCCGGGCGGAGGGAGCTCGGAGATCGCCATCGTCTGGCGTGCGCTCGCGATCGGCAGGAACTCCGGCCGGACGTGGTGGAAGACGTCGACGCCCCCGAGCCAACGGTCGGCGCGAAATCCGCAGCGTGCGGCGACGGGCAGCCAGCGGCGCGGCAGGTGCGAGACGCGGCGCTGCACGGGTGGCCGGGCGCCGAGGACGCCCAGCGCAGGCTCGTGCATCACACGCGGCGCGCGACCCCACTCGAAGAGCGCGAGCTCGGGCGGCGCGTCGAGTTGCACGAGCGCGCGCACGAGCTCGCGTGCGTAGCGTCCGATGCCGGCGGCGTGCACCACGGCTGGCAGGTACTCGATCCCGACGCGCAGGGAGAGGCCTCGCTTCAGATCCCGCGTTGCGCCGCCGCCGTGAGTGCATCCGCCAGCCGATCGATCTCCTCGACCGTCGTGTACACGGCCGGCGAGATGCGGATGCCTTGGAACTGCGCGTGTTGGATCGCGACGACGAAGATCTGGTGCTTCGTCCACAAGTGGTCGGCGAGCTGCATTGCGTCGAGGCCCTCGATCTCGACGTTGGCGACGCCGGTCGAACGGCCCGGCGCGAGATCCGTGTGCAGGCGCACGCGCTCGACGGCGGCGACGCGCTTCGCCCAACGGTCGCGCAGATACAAGAGTCGCGCGAGCTTGCGCGCCGGCCCCAGCGCCTCGTGGAACGTCAGCGCGTCGGCGATCGCGAGGAAGTTGCCGACCGGGTGCGTTCCGATCTCCTCGAACTTGCGCACGTCGTCGTCCTGCGATTCATTGGCCGCCATCAACGGCCACAGCGCGCGGATCTTGTCGCGCCGCACGTAGAGCAGTCCCGTGCCGATCGGCGCGAAGAGCCACTTGTGCAGGCTCGTTCCGAAGTAGTCGCAGTCGAGGTCCGCGTGGCGGAAATCGAGGTGCGCGAACGAGTGCGCGCCGTCGACGACGACCGGGATGCCGCGCGCGCGCGCCATCTCGACGACGCGCTTCACCGGCAGGATCTGGCCGGTCAAGTTCACGACGTGGCTCATGTGCACGACGCGCGTGCGCGGCGTGAGCGCGGCTTCGAACCGGCGCACGATCTCGGCGTCGTCGGCACACGGCACGGGGATCTCGATCTGGACGAGCTTCACGCCCTCGCGGCGCTCGCGCTGCTTCCACGTCGTGATCATGCGCGGGTAGTCCTGCGTCGTGGTCACGATCTCGTCGCCGCGCGCGAGGTCGAGGCCCTGCTGGCAGATCTGAAGGCTCTCCGACGTGTTGCGCGTGATCGCGATCTCCTCCGCGCTGGCGCCGAACGTGCGTGCGAGGTGCGCGCGCACGCTCTCCTTCTGTTGCTGCTGCAAGCGCCACATCACGTACGCCGGCGCCGTGTTGGCATGCGTCAGGTAGCGGAACTGCGCCGCTTGCACGGCGGCCGGCGAGGGGCACACGCCGCCGTTGTTCAGGTTCACGATGCTGCGATCGACCGCGAACGCCTGCTGCGCGTGGATCCAGAAGTCCTCGTTCGCTGCGACGTCGTGCGGTAGTGCTTCGTCGTGCGCGAGCTCGCCGATGCGCTCGTGCGCGTCCGGCGCGAGCGTCGCGGCACAGCTCGCGGACCAGGCGGCGGCGGGATAGGCGAGAGCGCCGAAGAACGTGCGGCGTGAGATCATCGGGAGCTGCTCACAGGTTGGGGCCGATCGCGAGGTCGTCGAACTGCGTCTGCGCGTCCGACTCGGTCCAGAGGCCGGCCCGTCCGGCACCCGGGAAGGTGCGGTCGCGCGCGGACACGACGACGCGTCCGTCGAGCGAGCACTCGATCGACTCGCGGAACGCGCGCACGCGCAGGCGATGCCAGCCGGACGCAACGTCGATCGGTGCGCTGGCGAGTTGCTGGCGCTTGCCGTCGACGACCTTGTAGATGCGGCAGTCGCGCGCGCGCGGATCGTAGCGGGCGAGGTAGTAGCTCGATTCGTCGCGTGCGCGCCAGACGAGGCCGCCGCCGCGCCCGAGCTCGCCGCCCGAGTCGTGCACGCTCACCGACAGATCGATGTCGGCGGGCTGCTCGCGCTCGACGAGGAGCAAGTGGAACTGCATCGGGTCGCCGCGCGCCGTTTGCGCGAGCACGCTCGGCGCGCTCGGTGCCTGCGCATTGGCGACGATGCTCCACGCTCCAGAGGCCGCGCCCATGCCGGTCGGAAGCGTGCCGACCGGCTCGTCGAAACGCCACGTCACCGCGGGCGCTGCGGCGCCGTGCTCGCGCGGCTTCGGCTCGGCGTCCGACGAGCTGCACGCGCACAAGAGCGCACTGGGGGCGACGAGCGCGGTGAGCCAACGATGCATCGGCGCAGAGGATACCGAGCGCGCGCGAGCGATCGAAGCTCAGCGGAAGCGACGCGGCCCCGGTGCCGGGCGCGGCGCAGGGCGACCGCGTGCAGCCGACTTGCCGCTCGTCTTGCCCGCACTCGCGGCGCCCGGCGTGGGTCGCGTGCGCTGTCCACCGCGCGTGCGCGCCCACGGCTCGCTCACCAACATGTCGGGCTCGCTCTCCTTCTCACGGCGAATGCGCTCCATCTCGCTGCGCGGCGGCGGCGAGCCGAGCAATCCGCCTTCCTCACGCAACGCGCCGTTGAAGTCCTTCCACAGGTCGCGCACGAAAGGCCACCAGATCGGAGCGCCGAGGATCAGCACCACCCATTTGATGAGATCGAGGTTGATGTCCATCGCGTGCGGCGCCACGCAGTTTATCGGGTGGGGCGCGCTCCGACCGCGAATCCGGAATGGACGGTGCTCGCCCGCACCGCGCTGAAATTCTCGGGCGCGCTCTCAGGAAGCGCGGCGGCGCTGGTCCGCGTAGGGACGGCGCTCTTTGCAGCGCACGCATTCCTCGAATTCCTGCGGCTCCGACTCCGCCGCGAGGTCCATCTCGCATTGGTTCTCGGACGCGGTCCAGCGGATCTTCGGGTTCTCGGTGCGGTGCACCCAGGTATGTCCGAACAGGCGGCAGAAGAAGTTCATGGCTTTGGGGCCACCCTTGTATTGGAGAGAGACGGCGACGACAACACCCTTCGTCGGCCGGCCGGACCGCCGCGGTAGCGTGCGCGCCCCTCGGATCGCCGACTCGGCATGAACCACCGCGTCAAACGCGCGAAGCGACGACTCTTCCGCAAACGGACGCCGCAAGGCGCTCCGCCGGGGACCCTGAGTCCGGATCCGTCGGCGCCGAAGCCCACGATGCGCGTGCTGGCGTACGGGCCGACGGAGTTCCACGAGGCGGAGGTTCGCGACATCGAGAGTCTCCGACCGTTGTGCGAGCGCTTGCCGGTCGTGTGGCTCAATGTGGACGGCGTCGGCGACGTCGAGACGATGCGCACGATCGGCTCCGTGTTCGGCATCCACCGCTTGGCGCTCGCGGACATCGTCAACGCGAACCAGCGCCCGAAGATCGAGAGCTACGACGAGAACCTGTTCATCGTCGCGCGCATGGTCGAGTGGACCGACCATTTGGAAACCGACCAGCTGTCGCTGTTCCTCGGACCGAACTTCGTCGTCACGTTCCAGGAGAAGGCGGGCGATTGCTTCGACGGCGTGCGCCAGCGCATCCGCACGTCGCGCGGCTTGATCCGCACGCAGGGCCCCGATTACCTCGCGTACGCGCTGCTCGATGCGACGATCGACGCGTACTTCCCGGTGCTCGAGCGTATCGGCGAGAACATCGAGGCGCTCGAGGATGAGATCCTCTCTTCGCCGCATCCGGACGACATGGCGGCCACGCACGACATGAAGCGCGACCTCCTCACGCTGCGCCGCGCGGTGTGGCCGATGCGCGAAGCGATCAGCACGCTCCTGCGCGACGGCGAAGGATCCATCCGCAAGGAGACGCGGCTGCACCTCAACGACAGCCACGACCACACGGTGCAGCTGCTCGACCTCGTGGAGACGTACCGCGAGATCGCATCGAGCTTGGTCGAGATGTACTTGTCGAGCATGTCGCACCGCCTGAACGAGGTGATGAAGGTCCTCACGATCATCGCCACGATATTCATCCCGTTGACATTCGTCGCCGGCGTTTACGGCATGAACTTCGATCCCGACTCTTCGCCGTGGAACATGCCGGAGCTGCGTGCGCGCTACGGCTATCCGCTGAGCCTCGCCGCGATGGCACTCGTCGCTGCCGGGCTCCTGTACTACTTCCGCCGCAAGGGCTGGATCGGCTCGGATGCGGCGCGGCGGGCGAAGCGCAGGCGGGATCGCGAGTGAAGCGTCCGTCGGACGAGGCGCGTCGGCCGCGCGGCCTCGAGCGCATCCTGTCGAAAGCGGGTGTGTGCTCGCGCACGCAGGCGCGCGCGTGGATCGCGGCCGGCCGCGTGCGCGTGAACGGCGCCATCGTGCTCGATCCGAATGCTTGGTTCGATCCGGCGCGCGACCGAGTCGAGCTCGACGGCGTGCGCGTCGAGGGCGCCGCGCAGCTGTACCTCGCGCTGAACAAGCCCGTCGGCTACCTGACGACGCGCACCGATCCGGGCGGCCGCGCGACGGTGTACGAGCTGCTCGACGAGGTGGACCGCTGGGTCATTCCCGTCGGGCGGCTCGATCTCGACACGAGCGGGCTCCTGCTGCTCACGAACGACACGCAGTTCGCCGAGCACGTGACGAATCCGCGCTCGCACGTCGAGAAGGTGTACTGGGTCGAAGTCGTTCCGCGACTCTCCTCGGACGCGGTGCACGCGCTGGAGCGCGGGCTCGAGCTCCACGACGGACCGACGCGGCCCGCGCGCGTGGGGGAGCTCGAGCACCGCGGCCGAGCGAGCACGTTCCTGCTCACGATCAGCGAAGGCCGCAATCGCCAAGTGCGCCGCATGATCCGTGAGGTGGGCAGCCGCGTGAAGCGTTTGGAGCGCCGCTCGATCGGTTGCGTGGACCTCGGCGATCTCGCGCTCGGCGCCGTGCGGCGTTTGACGCCCGCGGAAGTGCGCGGCCTTTCCGGCGCGCGCTCGCGCAAGCGCTGAACGCGCGTCAACGAAACGCGGAGCGGCGGCGCGGTCGCACGCGCAGCGCACGGTCGAGCGCGTCGAAGGCCTCGATCTCGAGCTCGGCCGCCGCGCTGCGCGCGTACTCGTGCTCGAAGAGCGACCACACGCGGTCGTCGCCGAGTTCGCCGTCGCTGCGCACGAGTCGCTTGCGGAGCGTGCCGTCGCACGTGAAGCCGAGCTTCTCGGCGATGCGCGCACTGGCCGCGTTCTCGGCGTCGCCGTGAATCTCGACGCGTTCGACGCCGTCGATCTCGAACGCGACGCGCACGAGCGCGCCGGCGGCTTCCGTTGCGAAGCCTTGGCCGCGAGCGCGGGTCGAGATCCAGTAGCCGACCTCGCGCGCGTTGCCCGCGCCGCGGACGTGCAGCGCGCAGCCGCCGATCAAGCTCTGCGCCGCGCGGTCGAAGATGCCGTACACGAACTCTTCGCCGAGATCGAACCGTCCGCGATGCTGGCGCAGGGATTCGACGCGTGCGGCGAGCGAGAGCGGCTCGGAGCGCGCCCACGGAAGCCAAGGCACGAGTTCGGGCAAGCTCGCGTCGATCGCCGCCTGCAGCGCCGGCGCATCGGACGGTGTGTAGCAGCGGAGCACGAGGCGCGCCGTCGCGATGCGATACGCCGGTCCGTCCGAATCCTCCAACATGCGCGCGCAGTGTAGCCTGCGCGCGGATGAACGATGCGCGCCGTTCAGCGCGGCCGCAGTGCGGTCACCATTTTCTCCAAGTAGCGCGCTCGACGTTGCATGTCGCGTTGTGCAGGACCCGAGAGGTACTTCGAGAGCGACCCGTAGAGCTCGGCGTCGGCCTGCAATTCGAGCTCGAACCGACGCGGGTCGTACGAGCGCACCATCTGCTCGCCTTGCGCGATGAGATCGAGGACTTGCGCGTCGTTCGTCAGCTTGCGGGCGAGCCCGAGGTGATCCAGCACGGCGCCGCTCTCACCGCTGTAGTGCGCTTGCATCACCATCGCTCCGAGTGCTGCGGCTCTCACGTCGGGTGAGTTGTCGGTGAGCAAGCGCTCCTCGAGCCAACCATGTGCGTCGGGTCCGCCTTCGAGTGCGCCGAGCAGAACCGCTTCGCGCCGCACGGCGGGCTCGGCGTCGGAGACCGCCAAACTCTTCACGTCCACCGGCGCGGCCGATTCCGAGTTGACGATCAGCATCTTCAACGATTCGGCGCGCACGGATCCGGGCGCGTCGCTCTCGAGGATGGAGGTGAGCTCGTGCGACAGGTCGTCGTCCATCGGGCGATGCCAGAGTGCTTGCAGTCCTTGCAGGCGCTCGACGTCGGAGCGCTGTGGATCGTTCGCGACGCCGAGCAGGCGCTCGCCCGTCGCCGGGCTCTCGATCGCGCCGAGAGCTTGGTAGAGCGCGCCGCGATCCTGTTCGGAGAGGGATGCGTCCTGGAGCGCGGACGACAACGTGTCGAGCGCTTCGTCCGGCGGCAGCTTGGTCGCCAACATCGATGCGGCGTGGCTCAGCAAGTCGGATTGCTTCGTGCGCACGATATCGCGCAATGCGTCGAGTCCGGCTTCGCCCCCGCTCGATCCGAGCATCTCGACGATCAACATGCGGTTGCGCGGATTGTCCTCCGTGCGCAGCGCCTCGCCGCCGACGCGTGCGATCTCCTCCGGTGGCACTCCACCGCGCCGGAAGTGGCGCAGACCCTCGAGCGCTCCGAAGCGTCCGTCGGCGTGTGCGTGTCCGACGAAGGCCTCGGCGATTGCGCTCGCGGAGCTGCCGGACATGCCGACGTACATGTACCCGAATGTGAGCAGACTCGGGTTGTCGGATTCGGCGAGGAACGGCAAGAGAACGCCACCCATGTCTTGCTTCTGACGTGCGCACACTTGGTACGCGGAGCTGCCGAACCAACACGCCGCCTGGAACGGATCCGCGTCTGCTGATACGAACTGGGGTAGCAGTGTCCGTATAGCGACCAGCATGCGCGGGTCGAGAACGCGAGACGGCGAGAAACCGCCCAGGAGACCGACCGTCAGCGACGCGCGCACGAGGTCGTCCGGCTCTGCGACGGTGAGGCGTTCGAGCTCGGCGATCACCCAGTCGCCTTCGAGCGCTTGGAGCATCTCGATGAGCGCGCTCTTCTCGAACCGAAACTCCGCGTTCGTGAGCAAGAGCAACTGCTCGCGCGGCAGACTCTTCATCCACCGCACGAGCGCTTGCAGCTCTTCCGCGCTGCGAGGCGTCGCGGGTACAGCCACCGTTGCCTGTGCGCGTCCCGTCCCTTCCCGCTCGCCGCTTGCGGTGGCGCGCGAATGCGACGCCACGAAACTCAGCGCCTTCTCCGACTCGCCGTCGGTCGACGGGTTCATCGGAATCGATCGAGCACGATCGTCATTGCGTTGCCAGAACAACGCGGTCGCGGCGAGCGCGATGACGATCGTAACAGACGTGAAGATACGAGCACGGTTCATGGGAGTGCCTCGGGAAGAGACGTGATGGACGATCAGCCCGGTTGAACAGCAGGCGGCTGAGTTTGCGGTGGCGTGGGCGCGGACGGAGGGGCGCCGTGCATGGAACTGTGCTTCTTGTCGACGAGCTTGTGGATCGTCTTGTGGATCTCGTGAATCTCGCCGCGTGTGCAATCACGCTCGAATCCGCCGGTGTGGCATGCCTCGAGAAGTTCCTCGAGTTGCCGCAGAGCGCTCTCGAGCCCGCTCGCCGTGATGACCATGTCAGGCGCGAACGCGATCGAGAACGAGCCGTCCGCGTTGCGCGTCACGCTACACGACTGTGCGCCGAACGGCAGCGCGAGCGATGCGAGCAACAGTGCGATCCCCGCGATCGGGAACACAGGCCGCCTCTTCATCATTGTGAAAGTTTGCACGAGAGTCTCTCCCTCTGTGGTTTCAGAACGAGGCGCGCGTGTTCCGCGACATGCAGAACGCGTGGCCTCACCCCAATAAGCGAACGGGAGGTCGATCGCTCTCGCGGCGATGTTCGATTTTCCGCCGCACGTCGCGCCGAGGTGCTCGGCACCCGAAGTCACGCGGAGTCCGTCGCAATCGGCCGCATGCGCGGCGCGCCGCGCAGGTGGCGCGCCCGACAGGATTCGAACCTGTGACCGTCGGATTAGAAATCCGATGCTCTATCCAGCTGAGCTACGGGCGCGAAGGGCGAAGGAGCACGGCGCGGAGGGGGAGCGGCGGACGCGCGTTCGCCGCGCGGTTGGTCGGGGAGATGGGAGTCGAACCCACGGCTCGTAGCACCCAAAGCTACGCCTCTACCAACTGAGGTACTCCCCGGCGGACGCAGGAGACTAGCTCACGGCACGCGCGGCTGCGAGGTCCGCGAGCTCCGCCGTTTCCCGCGAGGCAGCGCGCGGATACGCTACGACGCTCGATCCGACGCGCAGAGCTCGCGCGACGTCGCACGGAAAGCACCGCCCAAAGTCTCATGAAAGTCCTCGTCGTCGGCAGCGGTGGTCGCGAGCACGCGCTCTGCTGGAAGCTCGCTCAGTCGCCACTTTGCCCCGAGATCGTGTGCGCCCCGGGCAACGCCGGCACGTTGAAGGTCGCACGCAACGTCGCCGTTCCCACGAAGGACATCGCGGGTCTCGTCGAACTCGCCGCGCGCGAGAAGGCGGACCTCGTCGTCGTCGGTCCCGAGGATCCGCTGTGCGCCGGTCTCGCGGACAAGCTGCGCGCGGCGGGACATCTCGTGTTCGGGCCAGGCGCCGCGGGCGCGCAGCTCGAAGGCTCGAAGGTGTTCGCGAAGGAGCTGCTCGAGCGCCATCGCATCCCGTGCGCGGCCGACCGGCGGTTCGATCGTTCCGGCGCAGCCAAGTCGTATCTCGAGGCGTGCACGCAATGGCCGCAGGTCGTGAAAGCCGACGGACTCGCGGGCGGCAAAGGCGTGTTCATCTGCCACGACGCGAAGAGCGCGTGCGCGGCCGTCGACACGATCATGGAGAAGAAGAGCCTCGGCGCCGCCGGGCTGCGGATCGTCGTCGAGGAGTTCCTCGTCGGCGAAGAAGCGTCGGTGCTCGCGATCACCGACGGCGAGACGATCCTGATCCTCGAGCCGGTCATGGATCACAAGCAGGCGTACGACGGCGACAAGGGGCCGAACACGGGCGGCATGGGTGTCTACTCGCCGGTGCCGTCGCTCACGCGGCGCATCCAGCGCCAGATCGAGCAGCGTGTCGTCGTGCAGACCGTGCATGCGTTGCGCACGGATGGCATCGAGTTCCGTGGCGTGCTCTTCGTCGGGCTGATGGTGACGGACAGCGGCCCCAAGGTACTCGAGTTCAACGCACGCTTCGGCGATCCCGAGACGCAAGCGCTCGTGCGGCGTTTGAAGGGCGATCTCCTGCCGATCTTGCGCGCGACGGCGGAGGGCACGCTCTCGACGATCGAGCCGCCCGAGTGGGATCCGCGCACGTGCGTCGGCATCGTGGCTGCGGCCGAGGGTTATCCCGGTCCGGTGCGCAGCGGCGATCCAATCCGCGGTCTCGCAGAGGCCGAGCAAGTGCCGGAAGTCGTGGTGTTCCACGCCGGAACGGCGCGCTCGAAGGGTGGCGAGACGGTGACCGCCGGCGGACGGATCCTGTGCGTGACGGCGCTCGGCGCCGAGGTGCCGGAAGCGCGCGAGCGGGCCTACCGCGCGTACGACGACATCGAGTTCGCCGGCAAGTTCTGCCGCCGCGACATCGGCATGCGCAGCGCCGCGCGTGCGCCCGTGCCGGCCGCCAGCGACACGGCCGAGTAGCGCGCGCTCCGGCGAATGCGGATGCTCTGACGAGGCCGACCGACCCGTGAAGCAAGAAACGATCGTCCGCCGATTCCAGGCGTACCTGAAGACGCGCGCGCTGAAGCTGACGCCGCAGCGGCGCCGCATCTTCGATCGCGTGTTCAGCACGCACGAGCACTTCAGCGCCGAGAAACTGTACGAGTGGATGCGCTCGGAGCCCGGTCCGCGCGTCTCGCGCGCGACGGTCTACCGCACGCTCGGGCTCTTGCTCGAAGGCGAGTTCCTGAGCGCGTTCGACGCGGGACGTGACGAGCTCGTGTACGAGCACGTGCTCGGGCACGCACACCACGATCACTTGATGTGCCTCGACTGCGGCAAGATCGTGGAGTTCCACGACGAGCGCATCGAAGAGCTACAACTCGAGGTGTGCCGGAAGAAGGGCTTCGTGCTCGTCAGCCACGATCTGCGGCTGCGCGGCTATTGCAGCGCCTGCGCGAAACGCAGGGAGCCCCCCCGCCCGCGCGAAGCGAGCGCTCGAAGTTAGCCCGGAACGCGTCCGCGCCAGAGCGTGCGGAGCGCGTCCGCGAGTTCTTGAGCACCGGGCACGAGCGTCGGCGGCGCGCGCCGGATCGCCCCAATCGCCCCGGTCACCCGGAGCGATCAGTCGCCTTCGAGGTCGGAGACGATGCGGTTGAACACGTTGTTCGCGATGTCGCCGTTGTTCACGCCGTACTTCTTCGCCGCGACCTTCAGTTGGCTGCGGTTCAGGTCGTACGTCTCGACGTTGACCGTGACGATCGCGCCGTCGTAGTCGGCGGTCGCCGTACGCGTGTCGTTGTCCACCTCGATGGGTTTCAAGCTGATGTGGCTGAGCGTCGTCTTCGTCGACGCCCACAGCTTGTTCGAGTCGGTGTTGAGTTGACCGACGTAGATGTTGTTGTTCGTCAGGTCCTGACTGATCAGGACGCCGGCGCCGACGCCGAGAGCCGCAGCGACGCAGCCTTGCGCGACGGGGACGAGAAGCAGAAGGGCGGGTAGGACGGTGCGCATGTTTTCGGAGGAAAGGTCGTGCCTTTGGAATCAGCCGTTGGAATCAGACCGGGACGCTCGAAGCGGCTTCGACGAGCCGGCGATAGAACCGCAGACCCTCGCCTTCCGCACGCGGCGGGAGGCGCGTCCACTGAGGATGGTTCCATGGCGCGAGGTTGCGTTCGGGATGTGGCATCAGACCGAGCACGCGGCCGGTCGGATCACAGATCCCCGCAATCGCTTCCACGGAGCCGTTCGGATTGTCGGGATGGGAAAGTGCGGGCCGGCCATCGGCCTGCACGTAGCGCAAGGCGATCTGTCCGCGTGCGCGCAGCCGTTCGAGGCTCTGCGCGTCGCGGACGACGAACCGGCCCTCGCCGTGGGCGACGGGCACGGGCATGAGCTCGCCCGGCTCGAGCCACGGGCACGCGCTCGCCTCGGAGCGGATCGTCACCCAGCGGCATTCGTAGTGATTCGATGCGTTGTCGTACAGCGCGATGCTGCTGCGCGACACGTGCGCGCCGCCGGCGGATCGGTCGGAGGAATCGGGCTCGAACAGTCCGGACTCGGACAGCACTTGGAAGCCGTTGCAAACACCGAGCACGAAGCCGCCGCGCTCGACGAAGCGCGCGAGCTCGTGCGCGAGCCCGTGGCGCAGCTCGAGTCCGAAGACGCGTCCCGCGGACACGTCGTCGCCGTAGCTGAACCCGCCCGGGATCACGAGCAGCGCGTACTGCTCGAGCCGCGCGGGCTCGGCGAGGACGCGTCGCAAGTGCATGAGGTCGGCGCGCGCACCGGCGAGCTCGAGGGCTCGAACGGTCTCGCCGTCGCAGTTGATGCCGGCGGTGCGCAGGACGAGAGCTCGTGTACGTGTCATGGTTCGCGGAGTGTCGAGCTCGTCGATGTTCGCCGCCGTTTCAGCCTTGGAAACCGCTGTGGAACGCGCGCCGGAGCTCTTCGATTTCGACGTCGAGGATCTTGGCTCCGGCCGTGCTGCGAATCTCGAAGCGCGGCGTTGTGCGGACCGTCCCGACGTGTGCCGAAGGGAGTCCGGCGAGTCGACGTTCGAACTCCGCCGCGTTCCCCTCTGCGACCTCGACCAAGAAACGCGAACACGATTCCGAATACAAGCGTGTCGTGTCGGGATCGTGCGGACTTTTGGCGCCCTGCACGGGAGAGCGTGAATCGGCTAGCGGCACGCGCGCGAGGTCGAGCTCGAGTCCGAGTCCGCCGCCGAAGCACATCTCCGCCGCAGCCACGGCGAGCCCGCCCTCCGACAGGTCGTGACACGCGGCGACGGTCCCCGCTTGGATCGCGCCTGCGAGTGCGCGGAACGAGCGCGGTGCCGTCTCCAGGTCCGGACGCGGCACGACGCCACCGCTCTGGCCGAGCCCATCGAGGAAGTGCGATCCGCCGAGCTCGGCACGCGTCGCGCCGACCAGGTACACGCGGGATCCCGCGCGCTTGAAGTCCATCGTCACGCACTTCGACACGTCGGGGACGATGGCGAGCGCGGAAATGAGCAGCGTCGGCGGGATCGCGAGCGTGCGATCGCCGACGCGGTACTCGTTGTTCAGACTGTCCTTGCCCGAGATGAACGGCGTGCCGTACGCCTTCGCCGCGCGGTAGCAGCCGCGTGCGGCGAGCACGAGTGCGCCGAGACGGTCCTCCTTGTCGCAGTTCCCCCACGAGAAGTTGTCGAGGATCGCCGTGCGCTCGGGGTCACCGCCGACGGCCACGACGTTGCGCAGCGCTTCGTCGATCACGGCCTCGGCCATCGCGCCCGGATCGAGCATCCCGTAGCGCGGGTTCGCGCCGCACGCGATCGCGAGGCCCTTCTTCGACGACGGCAGCGGCTGGAGGACGGCGGCATCGCTCGGCGCATCGCTCTTCACGCCGACGAACGGCTTCACCGCGGACATGCCTTGCACCTCGTGGTCGTACTGGCGCACGATCCACTCCTTGCTGGCGATGTCGGGCGAAGCGAGCAAACGGAGGAGCTCGCGCGCGTGATCGGGCACGACCGGCGCGCCGGGATCGGGCAGGTTCGGCGGCGTGAAGCTCGCGCGTCGCACGGCGCGCGGTGTCCCGCCGTGCAGGAACGCGAGATCGAGATCGGCGACGAGCTCGCCCGCGTGTCGGATGCGCAGCCGCCCGGTAGCTGTGAATTCGCCGATCACCGTCGCGTCGACGTCCTCGGCCTCGAAGACGGCGAGCAGGTCGTCCACGCGTTCGGGCGGGACGGCGAGGACCATGCGTTCCTGCGCTTCACTGATCCAGATCTCGTCCGGCGAGAGCCCGGGGTACTTCAGCGGCACCGACGCGAGCTCGACCTCAGCGCCGGTCGGTTCCGCCATCTCGCCGACGGCCGATGACAAGCCGCCCGCGCCGCAATCGGTGATCGCACGGTACAAGCCCGCATCGCGCGCTTGCATCAACGCATCGAGCAAGCGCTTCTCGGTGATCGCGTCGCCGATCTGCACGGCCGCGCTCGAGACGACCTCGGATTCGTCGTGGAGCTCGACGGACGAGAACGTCGCGCCGTGGATGCCGTCGCGGCCCGTGCGGCCGCCCGCGACGACGATCTTGTCGCCCGCTTGGACGGACTTGGTCGCCGCATGGTGCGGCATGATGCCGACGGTGCCGGCGTAGACGAGCGGATTCGCTACGTAGCCTTCGTGGAACCACACGCCGCCGCTGACGGTCGGGATCCCCATGCGGTTGCCGTAGTCGCGCACGCCGGCGACGACGCCGCGCAGGATGCGCCGCGGGTGCATCACGCCTTTCGGAAGCGCGTCGCGCGGCAGGTCGGAAGGCCCGACGAAGAACGCATCGGTGTTCGCGATCGGTCGCGCACCGAGTCCGACGCCGAGGATGTCGCGAATGACGCCGCCGATGCCGGTTCCGGCGCCGCCGTACGGATCGATCGCGCTCGGGTGGTTGTGCGTCTCGACCTTGAAGCACACGTCGAAGCCTTGGTCGAACTCGATGATGCCCGCGTTGTCGTGGAACACGCTGACGCACCACGGCTTCGCGAGCTCGAGCGTCGCGGCCTTGATCGTCTGCTTGAGCAGGTTGTCGATGCGCTCGCCGTCCATCTCCACGATGCCGGCGAACGTCTTGTGCTTGCAGTGCTCGCTCCACGTTTGCGCGAGCGTCTCGAGCTCGCACGCGGTCGGCTCGCGACCTTGCTCGGCGAAGTGCTGCTGGATCGCCCGCATCTCGAGCAGCGACAAGCTGAGGACACCGTCCTGGCTGATGCGGAGGAGACGGTCGTCGTCTGCTTTCGAGAGCGGCACGTGGATGACGCCGTGTTTCGGGCTCGGCGGCGGACGCACGAAGCGCAGGCGCTCGTCGTCGATGTACACGTCGTCGATGGTCGGGTTCGCGAGCACGCGCTCGCCGATCTGCGTCAGCGTCGCGCGCTCGAAACCGGACGGGCCGGACTTCGGATCGCGCTCGAGCTCCCAGGCGCGAAACGTGGTGATGAGGAACCCGTCGCGCGCCGCGTCGGGCGCGAGGCCGGTGCGCGCGAGCGCACGCTGCACGGTCGTCGCGACGGGATCCATGACGCCCGGCTTCTTCGCAACGAGGACGCGCTGCACGCCGGGACGGGCGCGCTCCGGCTCCGCGCGCGGCGCGATGATCCGCACGTCGTCGAGCACGGGATGCGCGAGGAGTTCGCGCGCGGCGGCATCGATCGTCGCGCGCGCGAGTTGCGCGGGGAGCAGGAAGCCGCGGCCGGAGCGCGCGCGCAGGAGTCCTTCGATGCCGAGCTCGCGCACCGCGGCGAGCAGGTGTGTGCCTTCGGGATCGTCGAACTCGGGCTTACGAAAGACCTCGATGCGCCATGCATCGGGTGCCGAGGATGCGGGCGATTTCAGCGTGCTCGAGCTCTGCATGGGCGGATTCTAGCGGCGTGCCGCAGCGCTCCCAAGCACACACGCGGCCACGTGCGCGGCGCTCGAGCAGAGAAGGGTTGCGATTCGCCCCGGTGTCCGGGACGATGCATCCGCCGCCGAGCACGCGGCGAGACGTGAGCGAGTCGCCCCGCAACCGCAACGACACGACGGCCAGCGGCATGGCCTTCGAGCGCCCGATCAAGGAGCTCGAGTCGCAGCTGTCCGAGCTCGAGGCGCTTGCGCTGCGCACGAACTTCGACATCTCCGAGGAGATCGAAGCCGTGCGTCGGAGGCTCTCGGAGTCGATCCGGACCACGTACGCCGATCTCTCGGCGTGGGAGCGCGTGAACGTCGCGCGCCACGTCGAGCGGCCGGTCGCGTCCGACTACGTCGAGAAGATCCTCGACGATTTCATCGAGCTCGCCGGCGACAAGGTGTTTGGCGACGACAAGGCGATCGTCAGCGGGCTCGCGCGCATCGAGGACACGCGCTTCGTCCTGCTCGCGCACCGCAAGGGGCGGACGACCAAGGAGCGGATGCTCTACAACTTCGGCTGCGCGCACCCGGAGGGCTACCGCAAGGCCTACCGGAAGATGAAGCTCGCCGAGAAGCTCCGGCTGCCGATCGTAGCGCTGATCAACACCCCCGGCGCGTATCCCGGCATCGGAGCCGAGGAACGCGGCCAGGCCGCCGCGATCGCGGAGAACATCTTGCTGATGTTCGAGCTGACGGTACCGATCCTGGTCATCGTGATCGGGGAGGGCGGCTCGGGCGGGGCGCTCGGGATCGGCGTCGGCGACCGCGTCTGGATGATGGAGTACTCGTACTACTCGGTCATCAGTCCGGAGGGTTGCGCGGCGATCTTGTGGAAGGACGGCGACCGCTCGCCCGACGCGGCGGAAGCCTTGAAGTTGACCGCGGCGGACCTCCTCAAGCTCGAACTGATCGACGGAGTGATCCCCGAGCCGCAGGGCGGCGCACATCGCGCGCCGACCGTGGCGATGGCGCAGGTGAAGAAGTGCATTCTCGAGGAACTCGCCATGCTGTCGAAGCGTTCGCCGGCGGAGCTGGTCGCACAGCGCCGCCGCAAGTACCGCTTCGCGGGCGAGATCCCAGGGCGCTTTCCGCACCTGGACTGAGGTCGAGCACCTCCGGACACCCTGTCTGCTCGCGGGAGGCCGCGCCGGTGGACCCGCGGTGTCGCGAGAAGTGCGGGTTCGCATCGCCGGCGTGAAACCGTCGGCACGCGCGGCCAACAAGCACGCGGGTCCGACCGTAGGCGCGGTCGAGAATTCCGAACGATGCAAGCCACCTTCCGCCGTCTGCGCGCTTTCGCCGGCCCGACCGGCTACCCCGGCGAGCGCTACACTCGCTGGCCGCAGGCGCGACGGTTGGCGCGCGCCTCTCTGACTGCGATGGTCGACGCGGACTCGGATGCGGACGGCGTGGAGCCTGAACGTGCCCAGGAACTCCAGAGTTTCCTTGGGCCCGAGCCAGACGTAGCCGACGCATCGGCGACCATCGCCGAAGACCACGCCGCGATCCGGCGCGCGCAGGCTGGCGACGAGCAGGGGTTCCGGGAGCTTGTCGAGCGGCACCAGTCACGCGCGTGGCGCGTCGCGCGCAACCTGGTCGGCAGCGACGAGGACGCGCAGGACTTGGCGCAAGAAGCTTTTTTGCGCGTCTTCCGCAGCGTCGACAAGTTCGACTTCGAACACGCGTTCACGACGTGGCTCTACCGCATCGTGACGAACCTCGCGATCGACCATCTTCGCAAGCGCCGACCGGTGCACAGCACGACGCGCGAGGACGACGAGGAACCGGACCTGGATGTGCCCGACGCCAGTGTAGAGCAGCCGTCCGACCGGATGGAGCGCGGAGAGCTCGCGCGCGAAGTGAAGGCCTGCCTCGAAAGCCTCGCGCCTCATTTCCAGTCCGTGCTCGTGCTGCGCGAGATGGAAGGCCTACCTTGCAAAGAGATCGCCGACATCGTGGGCGCGACGCACGTGACCGTGCGCTGGCGCTTGCACCGCGGTCGAAAGTTGTTCCAAGAGGAGTGGGAACGCCGCGCGCGCTTCCGCGATTCCTCTGGTGCGTCTTCGCTGCCGCTCTCGCGCACCGCGAACAACGACGACGAACTGCCTGTAGACGAATCCGAGTTCGAAGGAATGCCTGACGATGAATCCGCAACTTGACCCGTGCAACGCCGTCGAAGAGGCGCTCCCGCTTTACGTCGGCGGAGACCTGATTCCGGAGCGGCGGCGCGCTGTCGATCAACACCTGCGCCTGTGCGGTGCATGCCGTGCGTCGGCAGGTCGCGCGCGCGACGCGCGCGAAGCCTTGCTGCAAGGGCTGCGTCCCCACGGACGTGCATCGACCGATCTCTGGACGGGAGTGCGCGCGGGCCTCGTGCAAGAGGGTCTTCTCGCGCCGCACCAATCGGCGGCTTTGCCGCAGCCGTCGCCCCGTCAGCCCGCCGCGCGATCCCTCCATCGTGCCTGGCGCTACCTACCGTTCAGCGGCGTGGCTGCTGCGGCTGCGGTAGCCGCGCTGTGGCTGCGAGCCGCGCCAATGGATGAGTTGCCGATCGGCGGGGCGCGGATCGTGCAACCGGCGTCCGGCGGCGTGTCGATCGCGCCAGCAGTCGCCGTGACGCCTGTGAACGACAAGCTGCGCCGCCTCTCGCCGACTGACGAAGTCTGGGGTGATGGAGCCGCCGACTTCGAACAGCAACAGGCTCCGCCTGGACTCGGCCTGTGGGGCTCGATGCGCAACCCTAATCTCGGGTCGCCGGCCGGCTATTTCACGCCCGGCAAGACCCGCTGAAGTACCTGAGAACAGCTGAAGTCGCTCGAGGAAATGAACATGAATTGGTTGGTACTGGCAGCACCACTGTGGGTCGTCGGTGCGACCGTCGCGCAGCAAGCGCCGGCCGGGTCGAAGGGCCTCGTGCGCATGTACGACAACGCGCACGACGGTAGCGCCGCGTCCGAGTTCGATCGTGAATCGTGGCGGAAGAAGCTCCTTCAAGCGGATCTCGATGCGCGCGAGCAGGCGTTCGATCTACTGGTGGAGCTCGGCACGCGCACGAAAGGTGTCCGCGAATCGATCGAAGCGTGGGCGCAGGATGCGGCGCAGCCGGAGCTTGCTTGGACCGCGCGCATGGCGTTGCGCGAGCTCGATCGGAGCAACGCGCTCGATTCGCTCTTCGCTCCCGATCGATGGAGCGATCTGCAATCGAGCTTCGACGAGCTGCAGCGGCGCTTCGATGCGATGGGCCCGCTGCTCGAAGCTCCGCGCGCCTTCTCGGCGCCGGTGCCGGGAGCCGAGAGTACGCAGAAGTCGTTCAGCCTGCAGATCGGTCCGGATGGCGTCGCGTGCGAAGTCACCGAGAGCGTCAACGGCGAACAGAAGAAGCAAACCTACAAAGCCGACAGCCTCGAAGACCTGCTGCAAGCGCACCCGGATCTGCGCGCGCACATCGGCAGTGGCTCCGCCCGCGGCGCTTGGGGATTCCCGGTGCCCGGCCGGCGCTCGGATCCGCGGAGTGGACTGCACGGGCACGCGCTCCGGAGGCCGCTTGCGATCGCGCCGACTCCCGAGGCGGTCGAGCCGGGAACGCCGGCGGGCTCTCCGCCGACGCACTACCTCGGCATCGAATGCACGCCCGCTGCTTCGGACAAAGTGCAGGGAATGGGTCTCGAGCCCGAGCGCGGGCTCGCCGTCGAGCGCGCGGTGCCGGGCACGATCGCCGACATCCTCGGCATCCAGCGCGGCGACATCCTGATCACGCTCAACGGCACGCCGCTCTACAGCGCGCAGGATGTGAGCAACGTGCTGCGCCGCCGCACCGCGGAGGCGCCGATCGAGGTGGAGTTGATCGACAAGAAAGGTCAGCGGCGCACGTTGACATGGAGACCGACGGAGAGCCCCGCCTCTCCGGACGAACGCGACGGTTGAGGTCGAAGCAAGAGTGTGTGCGGGGCCTGCGCGCGCGGTGCGTACGCAGGCCCCGGCATTTCTCGCCCGCAGCTCTCAGCAAGTCGCGAAGGCGAAACGGCTCGCGGAGCGGTGAATGCAAGTCGAGCACCCAAGCGCAGCGGAGGCGCCCTGGAGAGGTCGGCGCGGAGCGCGACCAAGCCCGCATCTCTCACCACGTCCTGCTGCGGTCGCGCCAACTCGCTCGGACCGGCGTTCTTGAATCGGAATCGATCCTCGTTGACCAATCAGGTCGACTGCGGTCGATTCCGATGCAACGCCTTGCTCCGCACGATCTGACACGACCTCGCGACGAAAGTGCTGAGAGATGCGGGCGAGAAGCCGTTCAGCCGCCGCTCGCCACGGCGCGCTTGCGTTGCTCGCACTCGCTGCGCAGCCGCCACGCACGCTTGACGTCGGGGTCGTCGAAGCCCTTCTGGCTGAGGCGTAGGAATGTATCGAGGTCGGCGATCGCGTCGTCGTAGCGGCCGAGCTCTTGGCGCACTTCGGCGCGACGGCTGAAGATCTCGCCGCGCTGCGGATCGATGTCGGCGGCGGCGTCGAGCGCTTCGGCCGCTTTTGCGGGCCGACCGGCCGCGAGTTCGAGCGTCGATGCGTGCAGCAGCGTCACGAGCTGACGCTGCTTGAGGTTCTTGACGAGCGTGCGAAAGTGGTGTTCCTCGGCCGCGGAGATGTCCGGTCGCAAGATGCGCGCTTCCCAGAAATCGAGGTCCTTCTGCGCCGCGTCGACGAGGCGCGCGCTCCATTTCAGCGTCTCGTCGCGTAGCTCGAGCAACGTCGTCACGCGAATCAACCCGGACAGCACGTCGATGTCGGCCGGGCGCGCGGCGAGCGTGGCTTCGAACTCGCGGAAAGAGTCTTCCCACGCGTGCCGCGCCTGGCGCTGGAGCTCTTCGATGCGTTGCTCCGGATCCGCCGCTTCGGAAATGCGTTTCCCCGATCGCAGATCGCGCGCGGCCTCGTCGTACGCCATGCCTTTGCGCTCGAGGCTTTCCGCCAAGCCGAGGCGTGCACGGTAGTCGCCACCGTTCACGAGTCCGCGGAACACGACTTCCGCTTGCAAGATGTCGTCGGTGCGCCCGCGACGCTGGAGCGCCCACCCACGGATCATGCGCAGCTTCACGTTGTCCTTGTCGAGTTCGAGCCCTTTGAGGGCTTGCCCCTCCGCGCGATCGACCTCTCCCATCGCGAGGTACTGCTGCGCTGTCTCGGTGTGGATCTCGATCATCTTCTGCTTCTCCTCCGCCGTGAGGCGTCGCTCCGAGCTGCACGCGGCGAGGAGCGCGAGCGCGGCGGTGAAGAGGAGGGCTGCGGACCCAAAGAGAAGGGCAGCGCGCGGACGACTCGTGGCGGATCGGATCATGGGCGTCGATTCCAGACGAACGGAGGCTGGCAGCATAGCTCCGTGGACGGCATCGCGTCCTGATGTCGCGCGCTACACACCGGCCGCGCGCTCGTTACGCGCCGCGGGGCGGATCGCTGCGGATTTTGCGCGTGACGAGATCAGGTGCTCGTCGCGCGGTCGTCGCCGAGCAGGCGTGCGAGCCGTTCGGGCTCGATGCGCACACGCAACACCTTGCCACCGGAGAGCGTCACGAGCCCGGCCTTCGCGCCGCGCGGCTTGTGCACGTCCTTCTGGCGTGCCACGTGGACGCCCGCGCCCCCGCGACCGCGCAACGGGGAGAAGTGCACCGCGAGATGCGCGGCGTCCAGGATCTCCTCCGCGCTCGGCTCGGCGTTCTTCTCGACGCGCAGCACGACGTGGCTGCCCGGCGCGTCCGATGTGTGCAGCCACATGTCGTTGCCGCGCGCGTGACGAAAAGTCAGCTCGTCGTTGTCGCGCGCGTTGCGGCCGACGCGGATCTGAGAGCCACCGCTCGCGACGAACACTCGGTAGGGAAGGCGCGGCGCAGGTTCCTTACGGCGTTCCGGCGGAGCCGCGTCTTGGGGAGGATCGAGCAGTCCCTCCTTCACGGCGCGCGCGTCGAGCGCTTCGGGGTCGCTCTGCGGCTCCGCCGCCGCAGCGAGCAACGCATCGAGTGCTTCGATGCGCGCTCGCGCTCGAGAGATCTCGGATTCGACCGAAAGGCGGCCGCGCTCGAGCTTCTTCGCGCGCTCGAACATGCGCATGAGATTCTCCTTCGGTCCGAGTTTCGGATCGAGTGCGATCACGCGCAACGGCGTGTCGGGTGCGAAGAAGTCTTGTACTTCGATCTCTTTCGCTCCGCGGCGCACGTCCGCGAGATGCGCCTTGAGCAGCTCGCCATCCTGCTGCACGCGCTCGGCACCGGCGCTCTCCGCTTGTTTCTTCGTCAAGCCGTCGAGCAGGCTCTTCGCACGGGAGCGCTTGCGATTCACGCGGTCGATCAGTGTTCGGCTTGCGCGCGCGTGGCGTGCGGCGAGCGCTTGCTCGCCGAGCGAGCACTCGACGATCCACGAGAGCGGAGCGCTACCACTCGCGAGCCCGCGCGTGCCGGGTTCCGGGTTCGCCGCGGCCGGAAAGCTCGCGACGAGCGACGTCGGCTCGGCTTCGGCGGATCGACGGGATGGCAGCGGACGCCAAAGCGCGCCCACGGCGAGGCGCGGCGCCAACTCGTCCGGCCGTGGCGGCGCGAGCACGGCGAGAATCCGGTCGTCGCGATCGAGCCAGACGGCGTTCGCCTGACGGCCGAACATCTCGAGCACGAGCGCGCGCAGGCCGAGTGGCGTTTCGAGCTCGAGGCGCAACACCCGGTCACCACCGACGGGCGAAAGGTTTCGAATGGTCGCGCCGCACGCTTCGGATTGAAGCGTGCGAAAGAAGGGACCGACCGGCCCGTCGTGCGCGCGGCCCTTCGCGCGGAGCACGTGGGCACGCGGCGCGTCGGGATCGGCCGAGAAGAGCAGGAAGAACGGGCTCTCCCCGGACGCGCCGATGACGAAGATCGAGTCGCGCGGTGGCGCGGCTTCCATGTCGCGCACCGTTTTGCCGTGCACGAGCGGCGCGATCTCGCGCGCCAGTTCGGCGACGTGCGCGGACGAGAGATTCAGCGCAGCTCGTCCTCGACGTCGTACACCCAGGACTCGTTGTTCGGCGTCCAGGCGATCAGCTCGCCCTCGCCCGAGAAGAAGCGCGCGAGCTCGGCGCGCGCGGTCTCGGGTCCGTCCGAACCGTGCACGAGGTTGTAGGAAAACGACATCCCGAAATCACCGCGGATCGTCCCCGGTGCAGCCTCCGCGCTGTTCGTCTTGCCCATCACGTTGCGCGTGACAGCGATCGCGTTCTTGCCCTCGAGCGCGAGCGCGACGACAGGTCCCGAGCCCATGAAGCGCACGAGGCCTTCGTAGAACGGCTTGCCCGCGTGCATCGAGTAATGCTCGCGGAGGAGCTTCTCCGAGAACTTGCGCAGCTTGAGGCCCACGACCTTCAGACCCTTCTGCTCGAAGCGAGAGAGGATCGGGCCGATCAGGCCGCGCTGGACGGCGTCGGGTTTCAACAAGACGAGTGTGCGTTCGAGCATAGGGGCGTGCCTCGGTGCGGTTTTTCGGGGCGAGAGTCTAGCCCGCCGTCGTCTCCACGTCGCCGTTGCTCGGGCGCAACGACGCGCATGCACGGGAGGTCGAGCGCGTGTGCGTCGACATCGAGCTTGCCGGCTGCGCGCTGTCGGCGTCGCACGGCCCAATGAGGTCGGGGAAATCCGGCGGCGCCTTTCGTGGCTGGCCGCGGCGCCGGTAACCAAGTCCGGCGCGAATTCTGAGCGCGCAGTTGAGCCGGCGCGCGCCGCTCCTTAAAGTCTTCGCCCGACCAAGCCGACTCGGCCGCCCGCGTGGCGTCCGCGAACGCGAAGTCCCTCGTGCTGGTGCACCGTTCGTGTCCCGCGCGAGCGCCCCCCCGATCCTGCCCGCTCCGCAGAGGACGAAGATGGCATCCCGCGCGCGCCGCCCCGAGGATGCATCGACGGCCTCCGATCTCGGAAGGTACGCGGGGCTCGGGGTCCAGTTCGCCGCGGCGATCTGCGTCCTCGGCGCGCTCGGGTGGTGGCTCGACGGCAAGCTCGGCACCGGTCCGTGGCTTCTCATCGTCGGCATCTTCGCCGGCGCGGTGGGGGGCTTCGTCGCCGTCCTGAAAGCCGTACCTGGCTCGACTCGACCCTCACGAGTCGACCGCGATCCGCCATCTCACCCACGTCCATGAAGAGCATCACCTCGATCGCCGCACTGCTGTGCACGCTGGCCGCGTTCGCGCTGGGCATGACGCTCGCGGGCGGACTCGGTCGCGGCGTGTGGCTCGGCGCGAGCATCGGGACGCTGCTCGGTTACGGCGGTGCGAGTATGCAGCGCTGGGCTCTCTCCTCGGCGCCGAGCAAGGTGTGGCACGTCGTCGCGCTCGTGTGGGTCGCGAAGCTCGCTGCCGTGACGACCGGCGCCGTGGTCCTCCGCCACGCGGAGCGCGCGGCCGAGTGGGCCGACTGGAGGAGCTACTTGATCAGCTTTGCAGCCGCCGCCACGCTCGTCACGCTCGCGAGCACAATGGACAACGTTCGCAGTCTCTCGCTCGGGCGTGCCGCGACGCGCGGCGCGACCGCGCGCTTCGCCGAAGGTGGGGCGCCGCTCTCATGAGCTCCATTCGCGTGCTCCTCATATTGGCGCTCGTGGCCGCGCCGTGCTGGCTCTCGTCGCGCTACTCGGAGCACCACGAGGGCGAGAACATCTTCCTCACGCTGTACATGCACTTGATCCCGGCCAAGCTGGTGGTCGAGGCCGAAGGCCACGGCGACCACGCGAGCGGGGATGCGGGGCATGCAGACGCATCGCACAACACGTCTGTGCGAGATCCGCACGACTCGCACGGCGCCGGCCACTACCTCTTCGCGTTCACGGTTCCGGGTGCACCCGCGTTCTTCGACATGGATCCGGCGCACGAAGGCACGCAGCTCGTCGCGACGAACATGCAGCTCTTCCAAGTTGCTGCGGTGCTGCTCGTCCTCGTGTGCTTCTCCGGCGTGCCGCGCTACTTGCGCACCGGCCAAGGCGACTACGTCTCGCGCCTCTTCGCGGGCTTCGCGGGGTGGGTGCGCGACGACATGGTCTACGCCGTCATGGGGAAGGAACTCGGCGCCAAGTTCCTGCCGTACTTCCTCTCGCTGTTCTTCTTCCTGCTCTTCATGAACGTGATGGGCCTCGTCCCGCACGCCGCGACCGCGACCGCGAGCATCTTCGTCACCGGCGCGATGGCGATCGTGACGCTCTTCTCCATGATCGGTGGAGGAATGGTCGCGCAGGGACCGATCGCTTTCTGGAAGCACCTCGTCCCGCACGTCCCGGCCGCGCTCTGGCCGTTGATGTTCGTGGTCGAGTTGATCGGACTGCTGGTGAAGCCGTTCGCGTTGATGATTCGTCTCTTCGCGAACATGAGCGGCGGCCACATGGTCGTGCTCTCGTTCCTCGGTCTGATCTTCTTCTTCGCGAACATGTCGCCGGTCGTAGGCTACGCCGCGTCGCCCGTGGCGGTCGGCTTCGCCGTCTTCATCATGATCATCGAGTCCTTCGTGGCGCTCTTGCAGGCGTACATATTCACGATGCTCTCGATCATCTTCGTCAACGCTTCGATCCATCCCGAGCACTAGTGGAGAACGCCGCGACGCTCGGGGCTTTCCGTCTCCAACGAACCCACACAACGACATCTCCTCGTCAACCGAGCCGCGTCGCAGAACGCGGCGCAGGAGCAAAACGCTATGCCGATTCAGGGAAATGAAGTCATGGACATTGCCAAGTTCGGTGCCGCCATCGGTGCGGGTCTCGTCGCCATCGGCGCGGGACTCGGCATCGGCAAGATCGGCGCGGCCGCGAACGAAGGCATCGCGCGCCAGCCGGAAGCGGCGGCCGACATCCGCGGCGGCTCGGTCATCCTGGCCGCGCTCATCGAAGGCGTGTCGCTGTTCGCCGTCGTCGTCACGCTCCTGATCCTGCTGCTCAAGTAACGACCATCGCGCGCTCCGCGCAGCGAGCCGCGTGCTCGTTGCGGGGAGCGGCGATCCTCGGAGGTCACGCATGCACTCCAGTCTGCTCCTGCTCGTCGCGGAAGGCGGGGGGTTCAATCCCCTCGATCCGTCCGGCGCCGGCATCGCCCTTTGGACGTGGATCATCTTCCTCGTCGCGCTCATTCCAATCTGGAAGGTCGTGATGGGGCCGGTGACCAAGGCCCTGATCGCGCGCGACGCGAGAGCGGCCGACGCCATCGTCGCGGCCGAGAAGGCGAGTCGCGACGCACAGGCCGCGCGCGACGCGGTCGAATCGAAGGTCGCGCAAGCGCAGAAGCAGGCGCACGAGCTCGTCGAGCAGGCGCGTCTGCGCGGCGAGGCGGTCGAGAAGCAAGTCGCCGAGCAAGGTCGGCAGCAGGCGGATGCGTTGCTCGCGCGGGCGCGCACCGAGATCCAAGCCGAGCAGGACAAGGCCATCGCGACGATCCGCAAGCAAGTCGTGGACGTGTCGCTCGCCGCGGCGAGCCAAGTCCTCAAGCGCAAGGTCGACGGCGCCGACGACAAGCGGCTCGTCGAAGAGCTCGTCTCCTCCGCACGCGAGGTCCGCACGTGATCGACGGTGCGGTGACGAGTCGCTACGCCGACGCGCTGTACAACCTCGCGGCGCGCAAGGGTGTGCTCGAAGCGGTGCAGCGCGACGTCGAGCGCTTGTCGCAAGAGCTCGCGACGCCGGCCGGGCGCGCGATCGTGCTCAACCCGCGCGCGGACGCGCAGAAGAAGCGCGCGCACCTCGCGGGCGTCGTCGGTGCGTTCCACCCGCTCACGCAGAACTTCGTGAACCTGGTACTCGACAAACGGCGCGAGGACGTGCTCGCGCGCGTCGGCCTCGCGTTCCGGCGGCGTGTGCTCGACGAGCGCGGCGCGGTCGAAGGCTTCGTCGACTCGGCGCGACCGCTCGCTCCGGCTGACGTGGCCAGCATCGCGACCGCGCTGGGCGGACGCATGAAGAAAGAGCTCCTGCTCACCAATCGCATCGTGCCCGAGCTCGTCGGCGGCGCGCGCGTCATCGCCGCGAACCGCATGATCGACTTCTCGGTGCAAGGCCGGCTCGAAGCCTTGCGTCGGCGCATGCTCGAAGCGCCACTTCCGACTACCCGTTAGTCGCCGCCTTTCTGCAACGAACACCCCTCATCAAGGACTGACATGGACCTGCGACCCGGAGAAGTGACTTCGATCCTCGAGAAGGAAATCGAGTCGTACAAGGGCGAGACCGCGATGCAGAGCGTCGGCACGGTGCTCTCCGTCGGCGACGGCGTGGCGCGCGTCTACGGTCTCGACGACTGCATGATGAACGAGCTGCTCGAGTTTCCGGGCGGCGTGCGCGCCGTCGCGTTGAACCTCGAGGAGGACAACGTCGGCTGCGTCTTGCTCGGCGACGCGACGAAGGTGAAGGAAGGCGACACCGTGCGCACCTCCGGCCGCGTCATCTCGGTGCCGACGGGCGACCAATTGCTCGGACGCGTCGTGAACGCGCTCGGCGATCCGCTCGACGGGCGCGGTCCGCTCGGCACGACCGAGTCGGACTTCCGTCCGATCGAAGCGCCGTCCCCGTCGGTCGTCGAGCGCGAGCCGGTGAAGGAGCCGCTCCAAACGGGCATCAAGGCCATCGACGCGATGATCCCGATCGGCCGCGGTCAGCGCGAGCTGATCATCGGCGACCGTCAGACGGGTAAGACCGCGCTCTTGATCGACACGATCATCAACCAGAAGACGACCGGCGGCGGCGACCCGAAGAATCCCGAGCAGGTGATCTGCATCTACGTCGCGATGGGACAAAAGCAGTCCACCGTCGTCGACGTCGTGCGACGTCTCGAGCTGACGCAGTCGATGCGGTACACGATCGTCGTGTCGGCTTCGGCCACCGACGAAGCGTCGATGCAGTACCTCGCCGCGTACGCCGGCGTCACGATGGCGGAGCGTTTCCGCGACGAGGGCCGGCACGTCGTGATCATGTACGACGACCTGTACAAGCAAGCGCTCGCGTACCGGCAGGTCATGTTGCTCCTGCGCCGTCCTCCGGGCCGCGAAGCGTTTCCCGGCGACGTGTTCAACCTGCACAGCCGCTTGCTCGAGCGCGCCGCGAAGCTCAGCAAGGACGCGCCGAAGATCAACCCGCGTTACAAGGCCGGCGGCGGCTCGATCACCGCGCTGCCCGTCGTCGAGACGCAGGAAGGCGACGTCGCGGCGTACATCCCGACGAACGTGATCTCGATCACGGACGGTCAGATCTTCCTCGAGTCCAACCTGTTCAACTCGGGCGTGAAGCCCGCGGTGAACGCCGGTATCTCGGTGTCCCGCGTCGGCGGCTCCGCGCAGATCGCGGGCATGAAGAAGATCGCTGGCGGCCTGCGCCTCGGCTTGGCGTCCTATCGCGCGCTCGCGGCGTTCGCGCAGTTCGGCTCCGATCTCGACAAGGCGACGCAGCAGGAGCTGACGCGCGGCGAGAAGCTGGTCGAGATCCTGAAACAGGGCCAGTACCAGCCGCTCCCGGTCGAGCAACAGATCTTGGTGATCTACGCGGGCACGTCCGGCGGACTCGACGACTTCCCGACGAAGCGCGTGCAGGAGTTCGAGAAGGCCTACTTGCGTGCGATGGCCGACACGCACCCCGAAGTGGCCGAAGAGATCCGTACGACGAAGCAGGTCTCCGACAAGGCGAAGGCGACGATGGACGCGGTGATCAAGTCGGTCAAGGCGCAGCTCGGCGCCCAGAATTCATCGGCAACCGCACCCGCGAAGAAGTGATCCATGGCCTCGATCCGCGACCTCCGCAACCGCATCAAGTCGGTCGGCAACATCCGCCAAATCACGCGCGCCATGGAGATGGTCGCGTCGACGAAGCTGCGCCGTTTCCAAGAGCGCGCGGTCGCGTCGCGGCCGTACGCGCAGGAGATCGCGGGACTCGTGGGGCGTCTCGCCGCGCTGCTCGGTGACGATGTCGGCGATCGGCCGTTGTTCAAGCAAGGCGAAGGCTCGAAGACCGCGGTCTTGCTGATCACGTCCGATCGCGGGTTGTGCGGCGCGTACAACTCGGCCCTGTTGAAGGAACTCGAGCTCTGGTTGCGCGCGGACCCGGATCGCCAGGTCGACTTCTTCGTGTACGGTCGCAAAGGCTACCAGTACCTCACGCGGCGCGGCCGCGAGGTCGCGCGTCTGTTCGCCGAGCCCGCACTGGAGCAGATCGATTACCGCGCCGCGGCGCGGACGGCGCGCACGCTCGTCGAGGCGTTCCAGTCCGGCAAGTACAAGGACGTCGTGATCTTCTACACGGCGTTCGAGTCCGTCGTGCGCTACGTGCCGACGCGCTTGCCGCTGTTGCCGGTGGAGCCCTCGGCCGTGGCGACGAACGACAAGAGCTCGGCTACGGATCTGATCCTCGAGCCCGATCCCGCGACGATCTTCGATCGGCTCGTGCCGCGCTATCTCGAGACGCGCGTCTACAACGCGCTGCTCGAAGCGCTGACCTCCGAATACGCGAGCCGGCGCGTCTCGATGAAGAACGCGACGGAAGCCGCCAAGTCGATGCAGAACGCGCTGCGCGCCGTCTACAACCGCAAACGCCAAGAGAACATCACCAAGGAGCTGCTGGACATCGTCGGCGGCGCCGAGGCGCTTCGTTAGGGACCTCTCCGAATCATGAGCACCACGAAAACGACTGTTACGACCGGCACCGTCCACCAGATCTTTGGCCCGGTGGTCGACGTGCGCTTCCCGGCGGGGCACCTGCCGGCGATCTATACCGCGCTCACCGTGAAGGAGCCCGCGCGCAGCATCGACGTCACGCTCGAAGTGTCGCAGCACCTCGGCAACGACGTCGCGCGCTGCGTCGCGATGGCGTCGACCGACGGCTGCCGGCGCGGGATGACCGTCGTGAACACCGGCTCGCCGATCACCGTTCCGGTCGGAGAGCGCACGAAGGGCCGCTTGTTCAATCTGCTGGGCCAAGCACTCGACACGGTCGCGTGCGGTCCCGTCGCCGCGGGCGAAATGTGGCCGATCCACCGCCCCGCGCCGTCGTTCGAGGAGCAGGAGGCGATCTCGGAGGTGTTCGAGACCGGCCTCAAGGTCGTCGACTTGCTCTGTCCATTCGCGAAGGGTGGCAAGATCGGTTTGTTCGGCGGTGCAGGCGTCGGCAAGACCGTGCTCATCCAAGAGCTGATCCGCATCACGGCCGTCGAGAAGGGCGGCTTCAGCGTCTTCTGCGGCGTAGGTGAGCGCACGCGCGAGGGCAACGACCTGTGGCTCGAGATGAGCGAGGCGCAGTACAAGACGCCCGAAGGCAAGATGGCGCGCGTCATCGACAACGCCGTGCTCGTCTTCGGCCAGATGAACGAGCCGCCCGGCGCGCGTCTGCGCGTCGCGCTGTCGGGACTGACGATGGCCGAGTACTTCCGCGACGTGAAGAACCAGGACGTGTTGCTCTTCGTGGACAACATCTTCCGCTTCGTGCAAGCGGGCTCCGAGGTGTCGGCGCTCCTCGGCCGCATGCCGAGCGCCGTCGGTTACCAGCCGACGATGGCGAGCGAGATGGGTGCGCTCCAGGAACGGATCACCTCGACGAAGAAGGGCTCGGTCACGTCGATGCAGGCCGTCTATGTACCGGCCGACGACATCACCGACCCCGCGCCGGTCGCGACGTTCGCGCACCTCGACTCGACGATCATCCTCGACCGCGCGATCTCGGAGCTCGGCATCTATCCCGCCGTCGACCCGCTGAAGTCGACGTCCCGCATGCTCGATCCGAACGTCGTCGGCGAGGAGCATTACTTCGTCGCGCGCGAGACGCAGCGCATCTTGCAGCGCTACGCCGACTTGAAGGACATCATCGCGATCCTCGGCATCGAAGAATTGCCCGACGAGGACAAGCGGGTCGTAGCGCGCGCGCGGCGCATGCAGCGCTTCTTGTCGCAACCGTTCTTCGTCGCCGAGCAGTTCACGGGCACGCCGGGCGTGTTCGTGCCGCGCTCGGAGACGGTGCGCAGCTTCAAGGAGATCATCGAAGGCAAGCACGACGATCTGCCGGAAGGTGCCTTCATGTACCAGGGCAGCATCGACGCGGTCGTCGCGCGCGCCAAGAAGATGTCGGCCTGATGCCATGGCGAGCGCCACCGCCGAACGTCCCGCCGCACATGCGGACGCACCGCGAGGGTCGGGCAACAGCCTGACTCTGCGGATCATCACGCCCGAGCGCATCGCACTCGACGAGCACGTCGACTCGGTACGGATCCCGGGTCTCGACGGCTCGATCGGCATCCTGCCGCGCCACGCGCCGATGGTGGCCGCGCTCGATACAGGTCTCCTGCGCTACAAGCAAAGAGGCGCCGAGCACGTCCTCTTCGTGTCGGGTGGGTTCGCCGAAGTGCGTGCGAATACCGTGCGCGTCGTGTGCGAGGCGGGCGAGCGCCCGGCCGACATCGATCCCGAGCGAGCGCGTGCGGCGGAAAAGCGGGCGCGCGAGCGCCTGGACGCGGCGCGGTCGACGCAGGGCGAACCGATCGACCTGGTTCGTGCCGAAGCGGCGTTGCGCAGGGCGCTGATGCGCCTGAGCGCGCGCCAGAGCTTGTGACGGCGCTCGCGCCGTCACAAGCGAAGCTCGCCTCGCGCTTCTTCGCGCGAGCGAGCGCCATCGGTCGGGCTGCCGCTGCCTCGGCCGTGCTTGTGCCAGTCCGCCGGTCTGTCGGTTGACCTCCGTTCGGTTGCACGGGGCCACCGATTCGAGCGATATCCCCGACTGTCTGTCCTCGCTAACTCGCTACCGCACCCAGCGGCCACGCATCCCGAGAGCGCGCACGGCAGCTGCAGCCCGACCGAGGACACTCGCTCGCGCCAAGAGGCGCGAGGCGAGCTTTCGCTCATGGCGCGCGAAGCGCGCCATGAGCTCGGGCTTGCACACGCACGTGGCGATAAGCGAGGGTGTGACCTCCGAATCTTCTGCCCCGGTTCGACTGCGCAACATGAACACGTCCACGACCTTCACGAAGTCCGAGAAGAGAAGCGATTGGCGCCGCACTCACACCTGCGGCGAGCTGCGCGCTGCGCACGTCGGCCGCGAAGTGACGCTGAACGGCTGGGTCAACGCGCGGCGCGACCACGGCGGCATCTACTTCGTCGACCTGCGCGATCGCTACGGCGTGACGCAGATCGTGCTCGGCCCCGAACTCGCGGACGCGGTCAAGCTCGGCCCCGAGTTCACGATCTCGGTCCACGGCAAGGTCGTCGCGCGCGACGCGGCGAACGTGAACGCCGAGCGCGAGACGGGCCAGGTCGAAGTGATCGTCGACGCGCTCGAGATCCTCGCGCGGTCGAAGACGCCGCCGTTCGAGATCGACGGCGACGCCGAGACTGCGCTCGAGACGCGCCTGCGCTACCGCTACATCGACCTGCGCCGCAGCGTGATGCAACGCAACTTGATCCACCGCTCGCGCTTCATCAACGCCATGCGCCGCGCGTTCGAACGGCAGAACTTCATCGAGGTCGAGACGCCGATCCTGACGCGCGCGACGCCGGAAGGCGCGCGCGACTTCCTCGTGCCGAGCCGCGTGCACCCGGGCGAGTTCTACGCATTGCCGCAGTCCCCACAGCTCTTCAAGCAGATCCTCATGGTCGCCGGCCTCGACCGCTACTTCCAAGTCGCGCGCTGCTTCCGCGACGAGGACCTGCGCGCGGATCGGCAGCTCGAGTTCACGCAGCTCGACATGGAGATGTCGTTCGTCGAAGAGGACGACGTCTTCAAGACGTGGGAGCGCGTGCTCGTGGAGACGTTCCGCGACGCGATGGGGATGGAGATCCCGGTTCCGTTTCCGCGCATGTCGTGGAGCGAGTCGATGGAGCGTTTCGGTGTCGACAAGCCCGACGTGCGCTTCGACCTCGAGCTGAAGGCGATCGACGCATGGGCGAAGGACTCCGAGTTCGCGGTGTTCCGCGACGCCGTGAACGGCGGTGGGCGCGCGATGGGCATCTGCGTCCCGGCCGCGCACGCGCTGTCGCGCAAGGACATCGAGGGCCTCGAGGAGCTGGCGAAATCGTCTGGTGCCAAGGGCCTCGCGTACTGGAAGGCCGGCGCGGCCGGCGGTTCGGGCCCGGTCGCGCGCTTCGCGACCGGCGAGCGCGCGGCGTCGTTGATGCGCGCGATGGGCGCAGCGGAGGGGGACCTGTGCCTCTTCGCTGCCGGCAAGCAGAACATGGTGTGGCGCGTGCTCGGCGAGCTGCGCAACCACCTCGGCAAGCGCTTCGGCCTCGCGCGAGCGGGCGAGTGGCGCTTCCTGTGGGTGACGACGTTCCCGATGTTCGAGTACGACGAGGAAGCGAAGCGCTGGTTCTCGGCGCACCATCCGTTCACCGCGCCGGTCGACTGGACGCTCGGCGGCGAGAACCCCGACCTAGCGAGCCTCGCATCACGCGCCTACGACCTCGTGCTGAACGGCTGGGAGCTCGGTTCCGGTTCCGTGCGGATCCACAAGAGCGACGTGCAGCAGCGCGTTTTCTCGATCCTCGGGATTGGGCCCGACGAGCAGATGCAGAAGTTCGGTTTCCTGCTCGAAGCGCTCTCCTACGGTCCGCCGCCACATGCGGGATTCGCTGTCGGTCTGGATCGATTGACGGCGATGACGCTCGGCCTCGACAACATCCGCGACGTCGTCGCCTTCCCGAAGACGACCTCGGCCTCGGATCTCATGTGCTCCGCGCCGTCGACGGTGTCACCGGAGCAACTCGTCGAAGTCCATATTCGCAGCGTGGTGCCGCCGCCGGCCGCCCGTTGAGGCGCGCGTCCTCGACGTCGCTCGCCGCGCGAGCCGGTGGGGCGCTCGCCGCGCGAGCCGGTGGAACGGGACGTACTTCGTCTCCACCGGCGGGACCCGGCGTTTCCTCGGCTGGCGAGCCCGACGCCGCCGATCTATCCTTCCACGCGCGGGCGCCTGACTCGCGCACCCTGACACCCGAAAGTTCCCGGTCTACCATCCACATTTCGCAAGGAGATCAGTGACAGCATCCGACTACCGCGTCAACCGACAGATCCGGATCGCAGAGGTCCGACTCATCGATGAAAAGGGAGAGCAAGTGGGCGTCGTGCCCACGCCCGATGCGCTCCGACGAGCCGAGGAAGCAGGCCTCGACCTCGTCGAGGTTTCTCCGACCGCGCGCCCGCCGGTCTGCCGAATCCTCGACTTCGGCAAGTTCAAATACGCGCTCCGCAAGAAGGAGAAGGGGACGCAGAAGCACGGCAGTCAGCTCAAGGAGTTGCGTGTGCGTCCCGCGATCGACAAGCACGACTTGGAGTACCGCCTCGACGCCGGACGCAAGTTCCTCGAGCAGGGACACAAGGTGCAAGTCGTGTGCATCTTCCGCGGCCGCCAGATGGCGCACCCGGAGCATGGCTACGACGTGATGAAGCGCGTCGCCGTCGCGCTCGGCGACATCAGCAAGGTCGAGATGTCGCCGAAGCTGATGGGCCGGCGTATGACGATGCTGCTCGCGCACAAGTGAGAGCTCGCGCTCCGCGCGAGCTCGAAACCATGACGGTGGGCCGGCATGCCTTTCAGCTGACTGTCTGCTCCTGGTAGCGCGCGGCGTCGGTCGCGGTTTGCGCTGCCCTGTCACCGTGCAGCGCGCCGCGTCGACACGCGCAGCGCGCCTGCGAGTTTGCGAACGTCGATCTGCGCCTCAGCGGCAGCTGTCGGACCCATGGCAGCTTCGCGCGGACGAGGCTGCACGACATGCCGCGCCACCGTATGCATCGCCTGAGCGCGTTCCGCGCTCAGGCGGGGGCGCGCGTCACGCTCGCCGGCAAGTTCGCGCGAATGAAGTCCGCGAGCGCGCGGAAGTCTCCGCCGCGCGATTGGGTCCGGCGCGTCACGAGTCCCATCGTGCGCGTCGGGGCAGGCGGCGCGAACGGGATGGGGACGGCGCCGTTGTCCGACGCCTCCGGACCGAGCGCGAGCGCCGGAACGAGCGTCGTTCCCATGCCGGCCGCGACCATGTGGCGCAGCGTTTCGAGGCTCGTGGCGCGGAAGTCGCTCGTCGCCGGCTCGCGCTGTGCGCGCGCGCGATCGCAGATTTCGAGCGCTTGATCGCGCAGGCAGTGTCCCTCTTCGAGCAGGAGCACGCGCTCGCGGGCGAGATCACCGATCGAGACGCGTTTCTTGCGCGCGAGCGCGTGCTCCTTCGGAACGAGGTACCAAAACGGTTCGTCGAACAAGGGCTGCGCTGCGAGGCCCGTTCCGGCGACCGGCAACGCGAGGATCGCGGCGTCGAGGCGGTGATGCGCGAGGTCGTCGAGGCAGTCCGACGTCTTCTGCTCGCGGAACGCGAGCGCGAGGCGCGGATATGCGGCCGTCAGCGGCGGCACGAGCCACGGCAGGAGGTAGGGCGCGAGCGTCGGGATCACGCCCAGCGCGAGCGGTCCGCTCAACGGCGCACGCTCGCTGCTCGCGAGCTCGGCTAGGCGCTGCGTGCTCGCGAGTACGTTGCGCGCCTCGTCGACGAGCGTGCGTCCGACGCTCGTGAGGCGCACGCTCTTGCTCGTGCGCTCGAAGATCTGCACGCCGAGTGTGCGCTCGAGCTTCTGGATCTGGGCCGACAGCGTCGGCTGCGTGACGTGGCAGGCGCGTGCGGCCTTGCCGAAGTGAAGGTGCTCGGCCGCGGCGACGGCGTAGCGCAGCTCGGTCAAGCTCACCGCGGTGACGTCGATAGTCATGCTCGATGGTGACTATACAGACAATCGATTCGGGCTTCGCGCTCGCGTGTACGACACTTCCCGTGAACCTCACGAGTCGAGAAGCCGCGCGCGAGGGCCATTCCACGCAGCCACGGTCGCGCCGCCAATACCGGACAACCAGGAGACCCTGATCATGCTCACCGTCGGAGACCGCCTGCCCAATTTCCGTCTTCAAGCCGTCGTGTCGAAGGACAAGGGCCGCGAATTCGCCACCCTCACGAACGACACCTACAAGGGGCGCTGGCAAGTGCTCTTCTTCTGGCCGATGGATTTCACGTTCGTGTGTCCGACGGAGATCGCCGAGTTCGGTCGGCGCAACGGCGACTTCGCGGATCGCGACGCACAAGTGCTGGGCGCCAGCACCGACACGCAGTTCGTGCACCTCGCCTGGAGGCGCGATCACGAGGACCTGCGCGATCTGCCCTACCCGATGCTGGCCGACACGAAGCGCGAGCTCTCGACGGCGATGGGCGTCCTGCACAAGGAAGAGGGCGTTCCGCTGCGCGCGACGTTCATCGTCGATCCGCACGGCGTGATCCGCTGGTCGTCCGTGTGCGACCTGAAGGTGGGACGCAACGTCGACGAGGTGCTGCGCGTGCTCGACGCGCTCCAAACCGACGAGTTGTGCCCGTGCAACTGGCAACCGGGTGAAGAAACCCTGCAGGTGGCGTGATGGAAGCGCTCCGCTCGCTCACGCAGCGTTTTCCCGACGCCGCGCGCGACATTCGCCTGAACTTGCTGACGGTTTTGCAGGAAGGCGAGCTCACGCCGGCGCAGCGATTCACGATCGCGCTCGCCGTCGCGTTCGCGTCGAAGAGCCGCAGGCTCGCGGACGCGCTGCAATCCTCCGGACGCGAGCATCTGAACGAGAATGCGATCGACGACGCGCAAGCGGCGGCGACGCTGATGGCGATGACGAACGTGTACTACCGCTTCCGTCACATGATCGGCGATCCGGCCTACGAGAGCATGCCGGCGCGCCTGCGCATGCAGCGGCTCGCACAGCCGAAGACGGACAAGGTGACGTTCGAGCTCGCGAGCTTGGCGGTCAGCGCGACGGCAGGTTGCGAGCGTTGCGTGCGCTCGCATGAAGCCGCACTGCGTGCCGCGGGTGTATCCCAACCTCAGATCCACGAGGCCGTGCGCATCGCCGCGGTGGTGAACGCGGCCGCGTGTGCGGTCGAACTCACGCCAGACGGAACTCCCGTCGCATAGAGAAACTGCGCGCTACCGCCGCATGACGCGCGCGGTGGCGCTCCCCGTGCAACCCCGGACCTCACGGGGCGATCGAGCGGACGGTGGCCATCCGAAGGCTGCCGCACCCGCGCGGTCGTCCCGATGAGGTCGGATTGTTTCGACTGCGCTGCGTGCGCCAGCGTCGCACTCGCGAGTTAGTCGTCTCGCTCCGGCGGACCTGTACCCGTTCGTCGCGGATCCGTCGTGCCGATCATCGCGGCGCCTGCGTACTTCAATGAATCGCGTGTTGGCAAAGGCACGGTCCAGTTGGGTGAGCACAACGACGTACCGCCGGAGCACGCGCTCGTGAACGTGATGTCGACGCGTGCGGGCGACGGCAGATCCGCAGCGCGCCGGCCGCGTTCTGCCGCCGGCCCCTTGCGCCTGCCGATCCCGCCGCTACCCTTTCCGACCTCCAAGTCCGGGCTACCCCCGGCCCCCGCGAGCGGTAGGCATGCCAGCGACCGGGGAATCGTTCCGACAACGAGGACTACCGATGCCCAAGATGAAATCAAAGGGCGCTGTCAAGAAGCGCTTCAAGATCAGCAAGAACGGCAAGGCCGTCTGCAGCAAGCCGGGTCGCGGCCACATGCACGCGACGTTCAACGGCAAGGTCAAGCGCGGACTGCGCCGCCGCATGGTGCTGAACAAGACCTGGTCCGTGCTCATCAAGCGGATGACGGAGGCCTGATGCCATGGTGCGCGTAACGATGGGCGCTCCGCGCCGTCAGAAGAAGGTCCGGTACTTCAAGCAAGCGCGCGGCTTCCGTGGTGGCCGCTCGAAGCTGTGGCGCACGGTGCGCGAGACGCTCTTGCGCGCGTGGGCGTACTCGACGCGCGACCGGCGCACGAAGAAGCGCCAGTTCCGCCGCCTCTGGATCGTCCGAGTGAACGCGGCGGCGCGCATGCGCGGCCTGCCGTACTCGCAGTTCATCGACGGCTTGAAGAAAGCCGGCATCGATCTCGATCGTCGCCAATTGTCCGAGCTCGCGATCCACGACCCGCAAGCGTTCGACTCGCTCGTTCAAGAGGCGCGGTCGGCGCGGACCTAGCCGATCCGCTCGCGCAGCGGACCACTCGCGTGGAGACCGAGACGACGCTCGATTATGGCGCGTTCGAAGCGCAAGGGCTGACGCGTATCCGCGCGAGCGCGGACATCGAAGCCCTGCGCAACGTCGAACGCGATCTGCTTGGAAAGGAAGGCCCCGTGGCCGGCATCATGGGCTCGATCAAGAGCCTGCCCGCGGACAAGCGTCGCGATGCTGGTCAGTGGGGCAATCGCCTCAAGCAGAGCTTCGAGGCCGCGATCGCGGAACAGAAGAGCGAACTCGAGCGCGCGTCGCTCGACGCCGAGCGCTCGAGCGGCAGTTTCGACGCGACGCTCCCCGCCGCGAAGCAAGATCGCGGCGGCCTGCATCCGCTCACGCAGATCACGCGCGAGCTCGAGGACCTCTTCACGAGCATGGGCTACCAAGTCCACGACGGCCCCGAGGTCGAGCTCGACTGGTACAACTTCGAGGCGCTGAACATCCCGCGCGATCACCCCGCGCGCGACATGCAGGACACGTTCCGCTGCGATCCGGCCGGCAACCTCGTCTTGCGCACGCACACGTCGCCGGTGCAGATCCGCGCGATGGAGCGCATGAAGCCGCCGTTCCGCGCCATCGTGCCGGGCAAAGTGTTTCGCCAAGAGACGACCGACGCGAGCCACGAGCACACGTTCCACCAGATGGAAGGGCTCGTCGTCGACAAGGGCGTGTCGGTCGGCCACTTGATCAGCGCGATGAAGACGCTGCTCCGCGGCGTGTTCGGACGCGAGATCGAGATCCGCTTGCGCCCGGGCTACTTCCCGTTCGTCGAGCCGGGCTTCGAGCTCGACGCGCGCTGTCCGTTCTGCAAGGAAGGTTGCTCGGTGTGCAAGCGCTCGACGTGGGTCGAGCTCCTGCCGTGCGGCATGGTGCATCCGAACGTGCTGAAGGCCGGCGGCATCGACCCCGAGGAGTGGACGGGCTTCGCGTTCGGCCTCGGCTTGTCGCGGCTCGCGATGTTGCGCTACGGCATCGACGACGTGCGCTTGCTGCTCGCCGGCGATCTGCGTTTCCTCGAGCAGTTCTGAACGGAAGAGCCGACGCGGTGTTCCGTTCCACCGTCATGGATCGCGCGCAGGACGCGCAGACGCATCGAACGCGATTGGAGCGCGCTGAGGCATGAAGATCTCTTATCGCTGGCTCGGCCGTCACGTCGACCTCACCGGGATCACGCCGCAGCGCGTCGTCGAAGACTTGACGCTGTCGACGGCGGAAGTCGAAGGCCTCGAGCGCTTCTTGCCGCATCTCTCCGACGTCGTCGTCGGGCACGTGGTGAAGCGCGACAAGCACCCCGACGCCGACAAGCTCTCGTACTGCATGGTCGACGTCGGGCAGAGCGAGCTGCTCGGCATCGTGTGCGGCGCGCCGAACGTGGCCGCTGGTCAGCGCGTCGCGGTCGCGCTCGCCGGCACCGAGCTGCCGAACGACATCAAGATCAAGAAGTCGAAGATCCGCGGCGTCGAGTCGAACGGGATGATCTGCTCCGAGCGCGAGCTCGGCCTCGGTGAGGAGCATGGCGGCATCTGGGTGCTGCCGGAGAGCGCACGCATCGGAAAGCCGGTCGCGGAAGAGCTCGGCCTCGTCGACTGGGTGATCGAGATCGACAACAAGTCGCTGACGCACCGGCCCGATCTCTGGGGCCACCGCGGTATCGCGCGCGAGATCGCCGCGATGCACTTGCGCCCGCTGAAGCCGCTGGACACGTCGATTGCGAAGGCTGGGGGAGGCCAGCCGTTCCCAGTGCGCATCGAGAGCACCGGTTGCACGCGCTACGTCGCCGTCGCGATCGACGGCGTCGCGGCGCGCCGCTCTCCGGATTGGTTGCGCACGCTCTTGCTCGCGGTAGGCCAGCGGCCGATCGACTTGCTCGTCGACGTCTCGAACTTCGTGATGCTCGACATCGCGCAACCGAATCACTTGTTCGATCGCGATCGGCTGAAGGCGGGCATCGTCGTGCGCAACGCGCGCGCGGGCGAGGCGCTGCGCACGCTCGACGGCGTCGAGCGCAAGCTCACCGGCGACGACATGCTGATCTGCGCCGGCGAAGAGCCCGTCGCGCTCGCGGGCGTGATGGGCGGCGAAGGCTCGAAGGTTTCCGCACAGACGCGCTCGCTCTTGCTCGAGGTCGCGACGTTCCAGCCCGCACAAGTGCGGCGCACGGCACAGCGACTCGCGTTGCGCACCGATGCGTCGGCGCGCTTCGAGAAGAGCCTCGACCCGACGCTGCCGATGCTCGCCGCCGGCCACTTGGTCAACGTGCTGCGCGAGATCGAGCCCGGCGCGCACGTCGCCGCGCCGGTGACGGACGCCGGCACGTGGACGGATCCGGCGAAGACGGTGCGCTTGCGCGGAGATCGTGCGCGCGCGGTCCTCGGCACGGACGTGTCGGACATCGAGATCGAGGGCATCCTCATGCGTCTCGGTTTCCACGTGCAACGCAGCGGCGACGAGCTCTTCGTCGACGTGCCTTCGGCGCGCGCGACGAAGGACATCACGGGCGAGCACGACCTCATCGAGGAGATCGGCCGCATCCACCGCTACGGCAACATCCCCGAGCGCAAGCTCGTCGCCGAGATCGTTCCGCCGCCGCGCGACGAACGCCGCGTGCTCGTGCGCACGCTGCAAGACCGTCTCGCGGGTGCCGCGCGCTTTCGCGAGACGCTGTCGTATTCGTTCGTGCCCGACACGCTCGTCGCGCAGACCGGCGAAGCGAGCGATCGCTTCGTCGCCGTGATCAACCCCGTCGCCGAGGGTCTGACGAAAGTGCGCCGGCGCGTCGTGACGAGCTTGCTCGGCGCACTCGCGTCGAATCGCCGTCAGCGCGAGGAAGTGCGCCTCTTCGAGATCGGCAAGGGGTATCTGCCGGAGACGCCGAGCGCGCGCGGCGAACCGCGCGAGGTGCACGAGCTCGCACTCGTGTGGGCGTCGCTGCCGGAGACCAAAGGCGCGCGGTTCGACGCGAGCCGATTGTCGCAGCTGCAGGGCGTGATCGAGGATCTCGTGCTCGCCTGCGGGCTCGAGCACGTGACGTGGACGCGGGCCGAGAGTGGCAGCGTTCCATCGTGGGCGCATCCGGGACGCTGCTTGTCGGGAACGATCGGTGGCGCGATTGCCGTGACGCTCGCAGCGATCGAGCCGGGTGTCGCGCGCGCACTCGGACTCGCCGGCGAACTCGCGAGCGACGTCGCCGCAGCCGAGATCGCGATCGATCGCTTGCTCTCGGCACCGAAGCGCGCGGCCGGATACCGACCGATCCCGAAGTTCCCGATCGTGAAGGTCGACGTGGCGTGCGCCGTGGGCGCCGAGTGCGGCGTCGGCGAAGTCGCGGCCGTGATCGAAAAGAGCGGCAAGGGACTCGTCGACAGCACGGAGCTCTTCGACGTCTACGCCGGCCCGAACATGGGCGCGGGCCGGAAGTCGCTCGCCTTTCACGTGAGCCTGATGTCGGACGCGCGCACGTTGACCGATCAGGACGTGAAGAAGTTCTTGGAGCGGGTCGAGCGCGAGGTAGCGGCGATCGGCGGCGAGCTGCGGCGCGAGTGACGCGCTACGCGCGTCACTCGC
>JBJXHG010000126.1:0-9059 GCA_046160865.1 Planctomycetota bacterium
CCCCCCCCCCACACCCGTTCGAAGCGAGCGTCAGCTCGCCAGGCTCAGCTCACGGGATCCAGACCACGGACAAACCGTTGGTCGTATTGAAAGTGTCGGGCGCACAGAACGGCACTGCGTTGCGGTACCACGCTTGGTACACACGCACGCCGCCTGCGGGCGGAATCATCCCCTTGACGGAGACCGAGAGGTCGCCGCCAACCGGATAGCTCGCTTGTCCGGCGTTGTTGGCCAGGTGCTCGCCGAGCCGCACGAGCGGACCGGTGATGCACAGCTTGCCATCGCCGAACGGCGTTCCGAAACGCGCCGTGGCTTGGAACCACTTCGTGAACGTCGGACCCTGGAGACCGCTGACGTTGAGCGACAACGTGTCGCTAGACACCGACGTCGTGCCGACGCCGACGAGCTTGCCGGCGTTGCCAGCGGAATTGAGACAGCCGGCCTGTGAGCCGTTCACGCTGTTGTTGCCGCACGGGCATCCCGAGTAGCCGAAGCAGAACGGCGTTCCACCGTTCGTCTCGCACTCGTCGGGTACCGCATTGGCATTCACGTCATCACTGGAGCTCGACGCGATGTCGCACGAGTCCGGGATGCCGTTGCCGTTGCAATCGGCTGCTCCACCGAGGATCGCGCAGAGGTCGCCGATGCCGTCGTTGTCGCAGTCCGCTTGCGTCGGGTTGGCGTTGAAGGGGCAGTTGTCGCACACGTCGCCGGTGCCATCGAGATCGCCGTCGGCCTGCGTCGGGTTGCTCGCCTGCGGACAGTTGTCGTTGCAGTCGAGCAGTCCGTCGCCGTCCGAGTCGACATCGGGGTTGCCGCAGCCGCAGACGCCCGGAGCGATCTTGGTCGGATCGTTCGGGCAGCCGTCGATGCAGTCCGCCGTGCCGTCGCCGTCCGTGTCGGTGTCCGCGATGCCGCAGCCACATTGACCCGGCGCGACCTTGTTCGGGTCGCTCGGGCAACCGTCGACGCAGTCCGCCGTGCCGTCGCCGTCCGTGTCGGTGTCTGCGATGCCGCAACCACACACGCCCGGCGCGACCTTGTTCGGATCGAGCGGGCAACCGTCGACGCAGTCCGCCGTGCCATCGCCATCCGTGTCGGTGTCCGCGATGCCGCAACCACACACACCCGGCGCGATCTTGTTCGGATCGAGCGGGCAGCCGTCGTTGCAATCGGGCGTCCCGTCACCGTCGGTGTCGAGGCCGTTGAAGTTGCAGCCGCACGGGCCCGGCGTCGTCTGCGTCGGGTCGGTCGGGCAACCGTCGATGCAATCCGCCGTGCCGTCACCGTCGGAGTCGGTGTCGAGGAAACCGCAGCCGCACTGTCCCGGAGCGATCTTGTTCGGATCGAGCGGGCAGAGGTCGTTGCAGTCCGCAGTTCCGTCGCCGTCCGTGTCGGTGTCGGCGACACCGCAGCCGCACTGTCCGAGAGCGATCTTGTTCGGATCGAGCGGGCAGCCGTCGAGGCAGTCCGCGGTGCCGTCACCGTCGGTGTCGACGTCGGAGACGCCGCAACCACAGATGCCCGGCGCGATCTTGTTCGGATCGAGCGGGCAGCCATCGTTGCAATCGAACGTGCCGTCACCGTCGGTGTCGGGCATCGAGAAGTTCAGCGTGAACGGCGCACCCAAGTTCGAGCCGATCGCTTGCGCGACGCGGATCCTGTAGGTGGTGCCGCTGGTGACGGACACCGTCAGGCTCGTTCCAATCGAACAGACGGCCGGGAAGTCCGTGTTGCACGCGCCCGCGATCTGGTTTCCGAGTGTGAGCGTCGGGCAGTTGCTGTGCACCGACAACACCGTGTTCATCGGGCAGACATTGGTCACGCTCAGCGACAGGTTGCCCGTGCAGGGCGCCGTGTAGCTGTACCAGACGTCGAAGAACGAGAACGAAGTCGAGCACGACGAAAGAGCCGAAGCCGTGTAGTTCGAAGCCTCGCCGGTCGCACCGGCGGTCGTACCGTTCACGGAACCGTTCGCCGGACCGACGACTTGCGCCGCGGCGCAGTCATCGTTCGCGACGTTCGAGTCGCAGTTGACGTACAGGTCGAACACGCCGACGTCGCTCGCGCCGAAGCCGCCCACCCAGATCAAGTACGGCACACCTGCTTGCGCACGGAAGCCGACCTTCGAGCGGAACGTGCCGCTGACGATGTCGTCGTTGATCGTGACGCTCGAGAGTGAGCAGCAGCCGCCTTGGAACACGGCGATCTTCGTGTCGTAGCCGAGCGGCGGCGCGCCATTGGTGGCCGGCGTCGCGACGGTGTCGAGGTAGATCGTCTGGTTCGACGGAACGTTGATCGTGTACCACACGCCCGGGATGCCGGTCGTGTTGAAGTTGCTGCCGCTCGTGCCGAGACCCGGACCGGTGGAAGCCGGCAGGGCGGGCGACTCGGCCGTCGCGCCGACGGTGGTGCCGGACGTGACGCTGCCGCACGTGACAGGGATCGCCGCGTCACAGCGGTCGTTCACCACGACGGGGGTTCCTTGGAGGGACGTGCGCAGCGTGAAGCCGGCACCGTTCAATCCAAGCCCCTTGTCGGACACGCGGATCTTCACGACTTGACCGTTCGTGACCGCGAGGGACACGAACGAGTTCGTGCCGCCGCACGGCGCGCAGAGCTGACCGATGTTGGTCGCGTCGTCGTTGCACGCTTGCAGCGTTCCGCCACACGTGTCGTAGATCGCGAGCGTCGTGTCGATCGCCGACGTGGTGCAGGTATCGACCAGCAGCGTGCCGTTGCCGGTCGCCGTGTACGAGTACCACACGTCGCGCGAGCCGGCGCCGCCCGCGTCGCACGCGGGTTGCGCGTCGTTCGTCGCGAGGAACGTCGTTCCGCTGAAGGTGCCGTTGCCGATCGCTGTCGCGCTCGCGCAGTTGTCATTCGGCGGCGGCGAGGTATTCGCTTGGACGGTGAACTGCGCCCAGACGACGTCGTACGGACCGGACTTGGTCGCGGCCACTTGCTGCGTGTTCGAGAAGGCGTCCGTGAGGCGGAACGTGACGTTCAGCGCCGTCGTCGTGCTGCTGTTCGCGGCGGCGTCCGGGAAGTCGAGCACGGTTCCGCTGCGGAAGTCATCGTCGGTCGGCGCGGGCTGATTGTTCCCGAAGCTGAAGTTCGTCATCGCGACGTAGTAGGTGCCCGGCGTGTACACGCGCGTGAGCGCGGAGCCCAAGCTCGTGGTGCCGAACTCGTCGTCGTTACCGTAGGTGGCGATCGCGTTCAGGTTCGAGTCGTACACCCACATGTCGGTGTCGTTCGTATGCCCCTGACCGACCGACGTGATCGTGATCGCGCCCTCGGTGAAGACCGTCGAGACGCCGATCGGCGTCACGGTCGTCGTCGAGAGCGTCGAGTTGTACGGCAGCGTCGTCGCCGCGCCGCCGGAGACGCGGTAGTAGATCTGCTCTTGCTTGCCGAATCCGTACCACTGGTTGAAGCGTGCCGGAGTCGTCGCGGTGCTGGACGTCTGGAACGCGTTGTCGCCAACGCCGATGACGCCGGCCGACTGGGACAGTCCGCGAATCGTGCCCGTGTGTCCGGCCGTTCCTGTCGTGGTGATCGCGAGCCGGTGACGGTAGATCGCGAGCGGCAATGCGCCCGTCCTCACTCGAAACGTGTCGACGCTCGTGGCTGCGCCGGCGGTCGTCGTCGTTCCCGTCGTCGTGCCGCTGAGGAAATCGTTCGGCACCATCGGGGTCGTAGTGATGGTGGCGTTCGATTTCAGCTCGTTCGGCTCGATCTCAGGCGTGTTCACCTGGGCGAAGCCGTGAACAGCGGTGCCGGTGCAGAAGAGCGCCGCGAGAGCGGCGCGTGTACACGCTGCTCTCCAGTGGGGAGTGATGGTCATGGTCGCAATCTCCGGAGTAACGTCTCCGGACGGACGGGATGGAGGGGAACGGGCGTCGCGGATGCCGTAGATCCGCGCGAAGAGAACCCGAATGATCGGAGCCTATCCCTCCACTCGAACGCGCGGTGGTGACGCGCACGTAATGCGTGTCGCAACTCGCTCGCCGCATCGCTTCGTGACACGCACGTAATCGAAGCGGGCTCGCATTGCGCATGCGCGTGACACGCGTGTAATGCGCGGCATGCTCGCGGCGCCGTGCGCGCATCGTCGCACGCAGCGCCTATACTTCGGATTCGCGCGTCGTCTCACACGCGTCTTCTCACAGCGGAGCTCTCGTGCGTTCGACCCTCCTCATTGTCGCTCTCGGTTTCGCCCTCGCCTTGGGAGTCGCGCTCTTGCGTCGCGATCCCCCACCGGTCCGCGGTACGGAGGGCGCATCTATCCACGCCGCAACGGAACAGCGCGGCGTCGAGCCGCCCGCGCTTTCCGCGCCCCACGAACCGCGCGACGTCGCGGCCGAGTCCCCGGTCTCGGCGCGTACACCGGCAGCCGAATCCGTGACTCCGACGAAACGACGAGCGGAGGAACCGCGCGCCGTCGTGAACGCATCGAACGCGGTCGCGCGCACGGCGAGCAATGCCGTGGATCCGAGCAGCGTCGCACTCGATGACGAAGAGTTCGGTCGCTACTTGGCGACGAAGTACGAAGGCTGGGCCGAGGAGCGCATGTCGGAGGCGATCGAGCAGCTGCAGCAAATCTGCCGCGGGATCGAGGCGACTCCCGAGCTGTTCAAGACGCAGCAGCAAGAGTACGTGACGCTGAATCGCGAGATCGCTTGGCTCAAGGAACATCGCCAGCGCTGATGCGCGATGTTGGCGCGCGCGCCGTGCGCATCGGCGCGTTCCCGATGGACGTCGATGCGCCGCACGGGGTGTAGCTCGGCGCGGACCCGGGCGTGTGTGCGCACACGAGGACTGTCGCAGGCAGACCGACACGCTCGCGGCCGCATCCACAGCGCGTTCGCGACGCCGCGCTGGTCGCCGGTGCAGTCCTCGTACCGTGGATCTCCGAGCGCGAGGCCGCGGCGGTCCAACTCGCGGCCGACACGCGACTCGCGACACCGATCTGCGACGGCATGAACTCGTCGCGCAAGCGTTCGTCGCAGTGCACCGCGAAGTCGATCACGGCGTGCTGGTGCTGAGCGAGCTCGTCGGCGCGGCCGCCGACGTGGCGGAGGCGGTGCACGTTGGTCCGTACGAATTGAAGGCCACGGCCGAGGCGTTCGACCGCGCTCCGACGATGCCGACAGACGAACGGGGAACGCGGATGCGCTCGCTGCGCCGCCGCGTGTTCGAGCACGACGCCGGACGCTGCATCGAGACCTTACTCGGCACGCTGAGCGCCGCTTCCACGCCTCAGGCGAGCGGACACGCTTCGCTTGCGACGCCAGAGGAGATCGAGCGGACCATCGAGCGCGCGCGCCACGCGCCGCACCTCGTGCGACTCCTCGACTACGACGGCACACTCGTCCTGTTCGCGCAGCAGCCGGAGCTCGCTGCGCCGCCGTCGCCGTCAGCTCCCCGCTGCCGCCCGCTCCGCCGCCGTCACGTACACCGCAATCTCGACCGCCACGAATCCCTCCGCTGCGAGAGCTTTGGCGATGCTCTCGCGCAGCTCTTCCGCCCTCCCTCGCTCGTCCCGCCCAACCTCCACACGCGCCTTCTCCCCAAGATCGCGCACACGCAACTGCGAGAAACCCAGTGTGCGCAGTGCTTCCTCGGCACGCTCGATGCGCGCGAGTCGCTCGGCGGTGACGACGGTGCCGACCGGCAGCCGCGACGCGAGACAGGCCGACGACGGCTTGTCCGCGACCTGCAAGCCGGCGTCGCGCGCGTAGCGCCGCACGTCGTCCTTCGAGAAGCCGGCGGCCGAGAGCGGCGCGACGACGCCGAACTCGCGCGCCGCACGCGCGCCGGGGCGGTCGTCGAGCAAGTCGTCGGTGATCTCGCCGAACGCGAGCGCGCGGAAGCCGTGCGCGCGCGCCCACGGCTCCATCGCACGGAAGAGCGCCGACTTGCCGAAGTAGCAGCGGTCGCCGGCGTTCGCGCGGTAGCGCTCGTCGGCGAGCTCGTCGGTCGCGATCACGCACAGCTGTGCGCCGATGGCGGACGCGAGCGCGCGCGCTTGCGCGAGCTCGCGCCGCGGCAGCGACGGCGAGTCCGCGATCACGGCGGCGGCACCGTCGCCGAGCACCGCCTGCGCCGCGTGCAAGAGCACGGTCGAGTCGACGCCGCCCGAGAACGCGACGGCAACGCGTTCGAGCGCGCGCAGATCGGCGCGCAAGCGCGCGAGTCGCGCTTCGTACGAGCTCGTCGCTGCGTCGCGCGTGCTCATGCCTCGTCCGGATCGGCGAGGTACAGCCGGATCTTCTCGACGTAGCCGTCCGCGCTCTGCGCGATCTGCTCGACCTCGTCGGCGGTGAGCGCGCGCACGATGCGTGCAGGCACGCCGGCGACGAGCGAGCGCGGCGGCACCGCGAACTTCTCCTTCACGACGGCGCCGGCGGCAACGAGCGACTCCGCGCCGATCTGCGAGCCGCCGAGCAAGATCGCGCCCATGCCGATCAAGCAGCGATCCTCCACGCGCGCGCCGTGCAGCACACACCGGTGGCCGATCGTCACGCCCGACCCGATCACGTTCGGAACGCCCGTGTCGGCGTGGATCATCGTGAGGTCCTGGACATTCGTGCGCGCGCCGACCACGAGGGCCGCGTCGTCGCCGCGCAGCACGCAGCCGAACCATACGCCGACGTCGCGCCCGAGCGTCACGTCGCCGGTCACGACGGCGTTGTGCGCGACGAACGCGCCGCCGACGACCGGCCGCATCATCCCCCGCCGCGCGAAGATCGCCATCGCCGCACTCCTTTCACCACAAGAGGCCGTGCGTCGCCTGCGCGCCGCCGTCCACGGCAGCGAACGTGAGCCACACGGTGAGCCCGTTGTGGAGCGCGTGCACCGCCCACACCGCGGCGAGGCGCTGCGTGCGCAGCATGACTCCGCCGAGCACGAGGGAGAGACCGAAGATCGGCAGGAACGCCGCGAATCCGTGCAACGAAGCGAACGCGAGCGACGTCGCGATCACGCCGAGCTTGTCGCTCAGGTTCTGCACGAGCAGCGGCTGGAGGAACACGCGGAAGAGCAGCTCCTCGAAGAACGGCTGCACGGCGATCGCCAAGATCGCGGGCAGCCAGCGCTCGCCCGGCGAGAGCTCGGCGAAGAGTCGGACCGTTTCCTGCTCGACCGCCTGACCGCCGAGCCGCTCGAGCACCCACGGCCACAGCGCGAGCAAGCCGAGCAAGAGCGGCAAGCTCATCCCGTACGCTACGACGCCCGCGACCACCGCGCGCCCTTGACGCCCGCGCCACAGGCCGAGCGCACGCCAGCCTTCTGGCTCCATCCGGTGCGCGACGCGCAGCACGTACACGCCCGCGACGGCGAGCACGCACACCATGCGCAACAGCGCGGTCGTCACGTCGCCGGGCGGCTGCGGCCACACGGACTGGAGCACGATCAAGCTCGCGAAGATCAGCGCGACCGCCGCGACCACGTGCGAGAAGCCCCAGCGCGCGAAGACGATGTTGCGTCCCGGGAAGATGCGCCGCACTGCGAGCGCGGTGAGCGGCGCGAGCGTCACGGCTGCGGCGACGAGCACGACGCCGACTTGCGCCTGCAGCACAAGCTGCTCGGCGCTGAGCGGCTCTCCCGGAACGTAGGTCTGCATCGGCGCGGGAGTGCGGCTCAGCCGTCGCGGCGCGGAGCGCTGTGCGCGCTCTCGATCCCACCGCCGACGACACCATCCGGCGGCGACGACGCGTTCGCGTACAGCCGGCGCGGAATGCGGCCGGCGAGGAATGCTTGGCGTCCGGCGCGGCACGCATCGCGCATCGCGGCCGCCATGCGGATCGGCTCGCGCGCGGACGCGATGCCGGTGTTGAGCAGCACGCCGTGCGCACCGAGCTCCATCGCGATCGCGACGTCGGACGCCGTGCCGACGCCGGCGTCGACGATCACCGGCAGCTGCACGAGCTCGAGCAGGATGCGGATCGCGTTCGGATTCAGCACGCCCTGACCCGAGCCGATCGGCGAGCCCGCGGGCATCACACTCTTCACGCCCAGCTCGGCCAGGCGCACCGCGAGTCGCGGATCGTCCGACGTGTACACCAAGACGTGAAAGCCCTGGCGCACGAGCTCGCGCGCGGCCTCGAGCGTGCCGATCGGATCCGGCAAGAGCGTCTTCGGATCGCCCAGAACCTCGAGCTTGACGAGCTTCGTCGCGAGCACGTCGCGCGCGAGCTCGGCCGTGCGCACCGCAGAACTCGCGTCGAAGCACCCGGCGGTGTTGGGCAGGATCGTGTAGCGCTCGCGGTCGATGAAGTCGATCAGCGACGGTCCACCGATGCGATCGCTGGCTCGATCACCGGACCGCTCGAGGTTCGCGCGGCGCACGGCGACCGTGACGCACTGCGTGCCGCTCTCGTCGAGCGCGCGCACCATCTCCTCGAAGGTCGCGTACTTGCCGGTGCCGACGAGCAAGCGTGACGTCAGCGTGAGCTCGCCGATGCACAGCGGCGCGTCGTGCAGCGGATCCGCGTGGACGGTGGGCACTCTGTCAGCCTCCGCCGACCAAGGTCACGACCTCGAGGCGATCGTCCGCCGCGAGACGCACGTGCGCGCGTTGCGCGCGCGGCACGAGGGAACCGTTGCGCTCGACCGCGACGATCTCGGGGCGCAACCCGAGATCCGCGACGAGCGACTCGACGTCGATCTCGGCGCGCACTTCGCGCTCTTCTCCGTGGATCCAGATCCGCATCGTGAGTGGCGCAGATCCTAGCAGCCCGTGGCGAAATTGCTTCGAGTCAGAAAGTTGCCCGTTCGCGTCGGAGCAAGGAGCGAGACCGCAGGCGAATCCTCGCGATTCGCCGAGGATCCAGCGACGCCGGGCCGGCGTGAACGGGGCCGCTTTCGGGCCGAATGACTTTCGCCACGGGCTGCTAGTGTCCTGAGTCAGAAGTTCGCTCTCACCAAGGTCGAGATCGTCGTCGCTGGCAAGGCGCGAGGGTGCAGGCAACCTGTCAGGTTTCCGAACCCGCCCAACGCCGCCAGCGCAGAGGAGATCGAGCTTGGTGAGAGCGATCTTCTGACTCAGGACA
>JBJXHG010000127.1:0-15761 GCA_046160865.1 Planctomycetota bacterium
TCCATGTCGCCTTCGATGCGCGCTTCGGTGTCGCGCATCCCGTCCTCGACCTTCTTCCGCTCGACCGGATCCGTGCTCGCGATCTCGAACTCGTCGTCGAGCTTGGTGTTGAAGGCCGCGATCGCGAGCGTGCGCCCTTCCATCACCGAGAGCCGCGCGAGCGGAGTCGAGAGCTGCACCACCGGCTCGTACGGCATCCCGGCCATCGCGTAGTAGCCCGCACCCGACGCCTTGCGCAGCAGCACGGTGAACATCGGCACCGTGTTGGTGCTGTTGGTGTAGATCAGGCTCGAGCCGTAGCCGAGGAGACCCAGCCGCTCCGCCTCGACGCCGATGTCGAAGCCCGAGATGTCCTGCAGCCACACGATCGGGATGCCGTCCGCGTCGCACGCGCGGCTAAAGACAGAGACCTTCGCGATGCCTTCCTTGTAGAGGATGCCGGCGGGCTTCTTGTGCTCGCGGTGCTCCGGATCGTCGAGGAGGCCTTGGCGATTGGCGACGAAACCCATGTAGAGCCCGTCGACGCGCGCGACGCCCACGATCATCTCGCGTCCGCGCTCGGGGAGGAGCTCCCAGAACAGGCTGTGATCGACGAGCCGCGCGATCACCTCCTCGACGGGATACGTCATGCGGTGATCGGCCGGGAAGATCCCGGCGAGCTCAGCCGCGGGATGGAACGGCGGCGATGGATCCGCGGCGTGCCGATGGAACGGCGCCGCCGAGCTCGGCAGTCGCCGCACTTCCGCGCGGATCATCGCGAGCGCCGTCGCGTCGTCGGGCACGCGCACGTCGGCGCAGCCGGACTGGTGCACGTGCACCTCGGGCCCGCCGATGTCGAGGCTCGAGAGGTGTTGGCTCTTGGCGCCTTTGATCAGCGCGGCGCCCGCGATGACCATGTAGGCGCCCTCGGTCATGTACACGCGGTCGGAGATGATCGGCATGTAGCCGCCGCCCGCGATGCAGTCGCCGAACACGCCCGCGATCTGCGGCACGCCGGCCGCGGAGAGCTCGCTGTTCTTCTTGAAGATGTGGCCCGCGCCGGTGCGTCCGGGGAAGGACTGCGATTGCTCGGGGAGGTAGAGGCCCGAGCAGTCGACGAGGTAGACGACCGGCAGGCGCAAGCGCAGCGCCATTTCCTGCGCGCGCTCGATCTTCTCCGGCGTGCGCGGCCACCACGAGCCCGACGCGACGGTGTTGTCGTTCGCGATCACCATCGTCCAGCGGTTCTCGACGCGCACGAACGCGATGACGACACCAGCGGCGGGGCTTTCGAGCTTGCCGAACTTGCGGCCGTCGTTGACGAACGTGCCGACCTCACGCACGGGCGAGTCCGCGTCCTTGAGGAGCTCGACGCGCTCGCGCGCGGTGAGCTTCTCCTTCGCGTGCACGCGCTCGACGTACGCGGCGCCCCAACCCTCGGCGACCTTCGCGCGCCGGCGCGCGAGCTCGTCTTCCTTCGTGCGCAGCGCAGCGCGGTTCTTCTCGTACGTACCGGCGTCGAGGAACGAGTCGCGCGGACTGCCGATCGGAGCGAGGGGGACGTGAGCCATGAGGCGGGGGATTATGGCGCGCGAGGATGGGTCGTCCACTTCCCGCGCGGTTACTCTGAAAGAAACCGCCGGCGAGGCTCGCGATGCTCCGTCTTCTTTCTTCGTTCGCTTGGTTGGCCGTAGCGATTACGGCGTGCTTCGAAACGATGTCGTGCTCCGTCCAGGACGACACGACGAGTGCGTCGACCAAGCTGAGGGCCGGGCGCGCGAACTCGATCGCGGGACGCGTGGCTTGGCCCGACGGAACGCCGGCAGCCGGCGCGACGGTCGAGTGGCGTTCGATGCACGATCCCGTCACCGCGGTGCTCGGCCGAGTGTTGGGCGAGAAACGACGCGCGGTCGTGACCGGCGACGCCGGCACGTTCGCGATCGAGGACCTGGAGGACAGCGCGTTCGTGGTCGACGCATCCGCGCACCGCGCGCCGCTGACCGAGAGTGCGAGAAAGGAAGTCCCCTGGCGCGTGCGGCGCACGGACGTGCGCGCGGGGACCCGCGATCTGGCGCTCGTGCTCGCGCCCCCGGCCGCGGTCTTCGGCCGCGTCATCGACGACGCCGGCCAGCCGATCGAACGCTTTCGCGTGCGCGCGGTGCGATCCGTTCGCACGATGCGCTCGCAGTTCGGTGACGCGGCGGCGGAAGGCCGATTCGAAGCTCGCGACGGACACTTCGAGCTTGCGGGCGTTCCGGATGGCGAGGTCGAACTCGAGGTGGACGCACCAGGAGTCACGCAGACGGTGCCGGTGCTCGCGCGCGTCCCGGACGACGCAGGTCCGCACGAGATCCTGTTGGTGCGCAACGCGCGCGTCGTCGGAACCGTGGTCGATTCGGCCGGCGCGACCGTCGCCGGTGCGGTGATCGAGCTGCGCGACGATCTGGGCAACAAGTTGCGCGCGCCGCAGCTCGAGCTCGAAGACTTGCGCACCGACGAGCGCGGCCGGTTCGACCTCGACGTGCCGGCGCGAGTCTTGAACGTGTTTGCGTGGTCGGATGGATGGGCGGACAGCCGCGTCGAGCGACTCGTGCTGTATCCGGCGCAGTCGCGCGAGCTCGAGCTGAGCCTGTGCGCCGGCGGGCAAATCGTCGGCGAAGTCGTCGGCCGCGACGGGAAGCCCGAAGCGAATCGCGCGCTCCTCGTGCGTCGCACGCTGGGACGCTCGCTCCCGGACGTCGTGACGGACGAAGCCGGACGATTCGAGGTCGGGGCGCTCGGCCCCGGCACATACCGGGTGCAGATTCGCGAGCTCGACCTCGACCGGATCCGCTCGACCCTCGTCGACGTGCGCGACGGCGAAACGAGCCGCGTCACGATCGGCGAGACCGGTCGCGCGCGCATCCGCGTGCACGGCACAGTGCGTGCCGACGAGATCCCGCGTGCCGACGTGCGCGTCATCGCGCGTCGTCGAGCGAACAACCCGAACTTCGAGAGCGTCGACGCAACGACGGATGCCAGCGGACGCTTCGAGCTCGGCCTCGCGGAACCGGGCACGCACGCGTTCGAGCTCGCGGGCGGGTCGACCGAAACGCTGCGCTGGGTTCGCGTTCCGGATCGGACCGAGTTCGAGCTCGACCTCGAGCTCCCCACCGGATCGATTGCCGGACGCCTCGTCGGTCCGGACGGCGCACCGCTCTCGGACGTCCCGGTCGAGCTGAAGCCCGACGCCGCTTCGACCGATTGCACGCCGACGTACACCGCCGGCAGTCAGGACACCGACGCTGCGGGTGCGTTCGTGTTCGAGAACGTCGGACCCGCGAGCTATCGCCTCCAGGCCGGACGTGTGGTCCAGGGTGGAGCTTCGATCGCGCCGCCGTTCGGGCAGGCGACGCGTGAAGGCATCGAGGTGATCCGTGGTGCGCGCGTGCACGTCGAGCTCGCGATGTCGAAGGGCTGCGCGCTCGTCGGCTCGATTCGATACGAAGACGACGGAGCACGAGGCACGGGCATCGAAGTGTTCGGGCGCGACGAGAGCGGGGCACTGCTCGACGGGGACGACCTCGCCCTCACTGACAGCTCGGGTCGCTTCCGCATCGAAGGCCTTCCGCGGGGGAAGGCGACGTTCTTCGCGCGCGGCGTCGGCTATGCGTCGCACGAGACGCCGCCGATCGAGATCGATCCTTCGCGTGCGGCGAGCGTCGATATCGTGCTCGCGATGGCGACGCGCCTGTACGTCGACGTCATCGACGAAGCGGGCAAGGTCGTTTCGCGCGTGCAGGTGCGCGTGTTCGACGAGCGCGGCCGCGACTGCAAGGTGCGTTTGGAGAACGCATCGCCGCGCGACGAACTCGACGGTCAGCTCGAGGGCACGTTTCCGCCGGGAACCTACCGCGTCACCGCGCGACACGAAGACGGCAGACATGCGGAGGACCGGGTCACGCTCGCCGGCACGCCGGCGGTCAGCCTTGCGCTGCGGCTCGGTCGCTGAACGACGCGCGTTCCCAGCCCGACGACACGCGCGCTCCGGGGCAAGAGTCGGTGTTGGAGACGTTAGATTGCCTTCTCGCTCACTCTGCCAGCATCTCCCGCAGCTTTTTCGTGGCGACCATGCAGTACGCCTCGCGCACGACCTGCATCACCTGCTCGTCGTCGTTCAGTTCGAGATCGAGCCCGACCCAGCCGCGCGGGCCCATGTAAGGCGGACGGAAGAAGCGCTTCGGCTCCGATCCGACCATCACCTCTTGCGCGCCGGTCGGAGCGTTGCACCACAGAGCGACCCGCTCGTCGCCGTGATGGTTCAGCGCGTACATCGCGAACATCTTTTCGCGCACGCGGAACGTCGGCGCGCCCCAGGCGATCTTCTCGGCGGCTTCGGGCAGTGCGAGGCAGAGCTTGCGCACGCGCTCGAGCTGGCAGCTCTTCTTCGGGCTCATGGCGTGACGCGTCTCCGTTCTCCTCGGCGATCCAAGCGAGCATCGTAGTCGAAAACGAGCGCGCCCCGTCGCGGGACGGGGCGCTTGCCGGCCGAGCTCGATGGCGCGCTACTTCGGGCGTCGATCGATCACGAGCGAGCCGAACGTGATCGTCGCGGTCACGTCGCGCGCCGTGATTGTCACGCTGGCCGGAAAGAGCAGGTCGCCCTGCTTCTGGTACGTGTACTCCGCGTGGGTCGCCACCGCGTCGCGCGTCACGAGATCGAGGCGCACCGGCGCGAAGCGTCCGGGGAACGACTCCTCGAACTCGTAGCGTCCGGTGAACGCGGGTGTCTCGATCGATTCGGGCAACAGCGACGGCCGGGCGAGTGTCAGCTTCAGCGTGTCGCCATTGCGCGAGCTCGCGATCGCGACCTCGATCGATTCGTCGTTCTCCTCGCAGCCGGTGACTTTCGCGCCGGGCCGCAAGAACGACGGATCGTTCAGCGGCAAGCTGCGGAAGCAGCCCGACACCGTCGACACGACGCGCTTCTTGACCTCGTCGACGTAGCGCTGCCGCTCTGGATCGGTGCCGTCGTATGGCACGTTCACGTCGGTCGTCATCTTGCCCGTGCTCGTGTCGATCGAGCCTTGGATCGTCAGTTGTTCGAGCGCTGCGATCACGCGCGCCGCGTCGTCACTCGGCTTGCGAGCGAGCTCCGCCTTCAAGCTCGCGATGGCCGGCGCGACCAAGTCCGTGCGCGCTTCGAAGCGCACGACGACGGCTGGCTGCGGCCATCGATACAGCTTCTTCTCCGCTTGACCGAGCCAGCTCTCGCCGTCTCGAACGGTACCGGTGCGGAAGAGTGACAGTGCGAGCAGCGCGAGCGTGGTGTGCATCATGGTGCGGAATCCCTTCGAAGAACGAGTTCGACGGAGGGTCGCAGCCAACTTGAAAGTGCACGCGTGCAGAATCTGCGCGCGCGGAGCGACGCGCGCACCACGCGTCGTGCACGCCGAAAGACGCCTTTTTTTCGCGTCGCGGCCGCGCCGCGGCGTCAGCGTGTGAAGCGCGAGTCGGCGAGCTCCACGTCGACGTCGATCTCGTCGACCGCGCCGCTCGCGTGCGCGACCGGCTTGCCGTCGACGGTCACGTGCCGGGCATGCGGAAGGACGAGCGCGCCTTTCGACCGGAAGTCGGAGTAGTCGACCGCGACGTCGGTGTTCGGACCGGACTCGAAGCGCCCGCGCCATGCGGTGCGCACGACACGCGCCGTGCCTTGCTCGACGAACAGCGTCGTGCGCGCGCCGCCGCAGCGGATCACGAGCACGTCGCAGAGCGTGTCGCCGACTTTCTGTGTGCCGGCGGCTGCGGCATCGAAGCCTTCTCGTTCGCGCTGCCGCGCGAGGTAGAGGACGTCGCGACCGAGCTGGCGACGTAGCTCGCTGCGTGCGAGCGGCGCGAGCGGCTCGCTCGTCTTCGAGCCCGCGAACGCCTCGCGCGGCGTGTCGACGTAGCGGTACGTCCAGTCGTCCCACGCGGTGTCGCGTCGCATGTCGTCGGGAAAGCGGTAGCTCACGGTTTCGTGCGTCGCGTAGGTCTTGCCGCCGCTCTCCTGCTGCGCACGCTTCGTCCAGCGGTACGACTTCAACGCGTCGACTTGCGCCGCGCCGCCGAGCGCCGCGATCACCCGATCGAGCAGCGCGCGTCCGGCCGCGCGGTCCAGGCCGGCATCGTCGAGCGGTGCCTGCTCGCGGTCGACGTGCGCCGCCGGATCCTTCGAGAAGCTCGCGCGGCACGCGTCCGACGCGAACACGTAGATGCGGCCGTCGTGTACGGCGAAGCGGTTCTGGTCGCACTTGCCCGACAACGGCCCCATGCGCGCGCACGCGCCGCCGAGCTGGATCGCGAAGCGCTCGGGATCCGACTCGAAGCGCCGCTTGTGCTCGTCACTCGCGAACGCGTACGTGAAACCGTGGTGCTCGGCGACGCGCGTCGGATCGCCGGCGACTTCCTGACCATTCGTCAGCGCGACGGGATCGAAGCCTTTGAGCACGGCGCCAGCGGAGCCCGGCACGGCGAGAGCGAGCGCGAAGAGCGTCGTCGAGAGCAAATGGGAAGGCATGGAGGAGCTCCGATGGGGCAGAGGCGGCCGATTGTATCGAGCGTCCGAGATCCCCTTCCGCGTGCGCGGCTGTTCTCTTTGGAGTCCGTCCGAGAAATCGTCTGTGTCAGTGCGCGCGCGCTTCGGCCCGCAGCGCGGCGGTGACGCGCCACAGGCCGATCGCCGCCGGCAGGACGAGCGCGCTCGCCACGAGCATCAGGAGCGCGACGCTTTCCAGACGCCAGCCGAGCACGTCGTGAGCCGCGCGCAGGTAGTCGTTCGTCAGGCCGAACGAGCCGTTCCCCTCGTATTCCGCGCGCGCGCTCGCCTGGAACATCAATCCGAAGCACAGCACGGCATTCTTGCCGAGCAGGTACCAACCGACGGTGCCGTAGAGCGCACGCTCGACGCTCGACTGCGTGAAGCCGCCGTCGAGCGTCTTCCACAAGCACAACGCCGCGAACGCGAGCTCGCACCCGTGACCCGCGAGCAGATGACAGAGCTCCTTGGCGCTCGTGAACGCGAGCGCGGGATACAGCACGGCGAGCGCCGCGAGCGTGACGATGCGCGCGCGACCCTCGAGCACGCGACACACCGCGGAGCTGGCTGCGAGCGCGATGACCGCGACGAGCATCGGCATCTGCTCGGAATGCACCGCCGCCGCTTCCCCCGCGAGTGAGATCGCCGGTAGCGCCGGCATGCCGCACACCCAAGCGGCGACGCAATGCCCGATCTCGTGCACGAGCGCCGACAAGAACCAGCCCATGTACTGCAGGAATGGCGTCCACGCGAAGATCGGTGCCGTAGCGAGACCGACCGCCAGGTAGATCCACGGCTCCGGCGTGAACGCGCGCGGCGCGACGACGGTGCGACGCCGCTCGACGTGCGCGCTCGTCTCGTTCGGCCGCAGAGCACGCGCGTCCGACGTCGCCGCACGCTCGGGGATCAGTGCGCGCAGGGACGCGAGCGATGACGGAGCGCGCTCCGTCGCCTCGATCGCTGGCAGGGCCTCCGCGCGCGTGCGCCGCAACATCTGGCCGCAGAGCGCGCACACGAGCGCCGACTCGTCGTTCGCTCGCCCGCAGTGCTTGCACGCTCCCGCAACCGCTGTGTCCATCGCGCGCAGTTATCGGCGGCAGGACGCGCGCGACTGTGCAGTGTTCGGCGAGCGCCGCGCGCGGATCGCGCCTACTGCACGATTCTCAGACGTAGAACCTCTGCGCCCGCGGGCGACTCGTCGGTCGAGGGCACGCGCCACACACCGTTCTCCTTCGCCTCGACGACCACGTCGCCGTCGACACTCGTGCGCACGCGATCGGGGATGCGGTGCGCCTTGAGCAGCACGCGCACGAACTGGCGCTCCGCATCTACGGACGGAACGCCGCGCGCCAGGAGTTCCTGGAAGATCCGGGCCCCGTCGAGCTCCATGCTGACCGTTTCGCCGCCGACGAACGTCATCGTCGTCGACCATCCGATGTTGCTCGCGAAGAGGCCGCGCTGCCGCGCCGCGCGCGCGAAGTCGTCGGCATCGAACGTGCGCACCAGGAGCGTGCCGTGATCGAGCGCGAAGTCGCGCAGACGTGCTGCGCGCTCGATCAAGTCGATGGGAAGCAGGCCCGCCGGATCGGCGAGCGACAGCACGTGGCGCCACTCGTCGAACGAGAGCTCCTCCGAGTACGTGCGCCGCGCGTTCAGCCAAAGCATGCGCGCAGCGAGCTCGGGTCGCTCGATCGCGAGCGTTGCGGCCGCGACCGAGCTCGGTGTCGCGTGCACGATTTGCCCGCAGACGGCGTCGAGGCGCGCGCGCGCGGCGCTTTCGGGCGGAAAGAGCGCGCGCGTGCGCTCGTCGAGCGCCGCCAGCACCGCGTCCGCGCGCGCGCGCCGGGCGTCCTCCGCACTGCACGCTTCGAAGAAGCGCGACTCCTCGGACAACAGCTCGTGCGCGTCCAGCGCGAGCTGCATGTGTCCGCCGTCACGCAGGAACACCGCGCCGTGCGGATACAACCCTGCGCGCATGTGTTGCCGGTCGCGCTCCGAGAGCAGGGCGTCGTCCTCTGACACTACGGCGATCGTCGGCACCTTGGCCGCCTTCAGCTCGTCGACGACGTCGACGTCCGCGATGTCGCGAAACACCGCTGCCGCGACCACACCCGCGAGCGGGCCGTGGAACGCATGCGCGAAGCGCGTCACAGCCGAGTCGGCGAGCACGGGTGCGATCAGCACGATTCTCGCGGGTCGCTTGCCATGCGCGAGCAGCTGCGCGGCCGGGATCGCTCCGAGTGACGTCGCGCGAATCCAGATCGGCGCTCCGTGCGCGCGGCGCTCGGCTTCACCCCACATCGCGAGCGCGTCGCGCTCGAGGTTTCGCACGGACGCCGATCCGTCCGACAGGCCTATGCCGGTGTAGTCGACGACGAGCGATGCGTAGCCGAGGTCCGAGAGCTGGCGCGTGATCGCTCCGAAGTGCAGCTTCGACGACGCGACCGATCCCGAAGACTCCAGCAAGTGCAGGACGACGGGCCCGTTCGGCTGCGAGGGCACGAACACGCCGCGCAGTTGGATACCGGGCTCGACCTCGATCGCGACGCTCTCCGTTCCGCGCGCGTACCGCGCGAGCACGTTCTCGCGATCGAGCTTCATCGGCTCGATCAGCGCAGGTGGTGTCAAGCAACTCGCGCAGGCGAGTAACGCGAGCGCGGCGAGCGAACGTCGGTGCATCTCTCTCCTCGATGCCGGCGCTCGGTCGCGCGCGGCGATGATCGTTGACTTCGGCGAGTGGCGTCAGCGCGCGGCCGCGGCGTTCATCGCTTGGTTGCGCACGTGATCGGTGTAGTTCGCCGGGAAGCTCATCCCGGTCGTGTGACACCAACCCGTCACGTGACCCATGCTGTTGCCGCTCGGCAGTTGTCCGCGAAACTGCTCGACCGTCCCGTCCTCCGGGTCGCTGAGTAAGAACGACGCGAGCGTATTGCACGCCGTCGAGCCCGAGTTCGACGTCGTCCAGAAGTACACCTCGGCGCGCGCCCAGGTCGGGATGCCGGCGAGCCACGTCGCCGCTCCCGCGGGCGTCATGTTGTTGTTGACGCCGCACGCGAAGCCGCCGAGCGATGCGAGCGGCGTGCCTTGGTACGGCGTCGCCACGCTCTGGATGCGGCGCGCGCCGATCGCGTGGTCGAGGCCGCTCGCGTAGTACGTGTAGAGGTGGAGCGCCGCTGCGCCGCCTTGGCTGTGCGCGACGATGCCGAACGACGTCAGTCCCGCTTGCTGCGCCGCTTGGTCCAGGAGCTGTGCGAACTCGTCGTGCGTGCGGTTCGCGTTGGGATCGAGGAACACGACCTTCGGCTGCGTGAAGTCCGCCGCGGGCCAGACGTTCCCACCTGAGCAGTAGCCGTGCACGAGCGCGAGCGCCGGCACGCGCGGCTTCGGTTGCGGGCGCGCCGGTGAGTGGCCCGCGATCGTCGCGGCCGAGCCGCCGGTGAGCATCTGCGGCGTGATCGCGACGTGTGACGTCGCGTTCGATTGCGGCAACGCCGGCGTGTCGACGGCGAAGCGTTCCACTTGGTCGAACACGGCGTCCGTGCCGGGATCCTGCACGCGCACGTGTCGCAGCTCGAGCTCGCCGCGCGCGCGGTCGATGCGCGCGACGTCGAGCCACGCGAGGTCGAGATCGAGCGACAACGTCCACAGGCCGGCGCGCAGCTCGGGCGTCTCCATGCGCGACAGCCAGCACACCGGCACGAGCGCACCGCTCTCGTCGTGGCCCCACACTTCCGCGGAGACGTGCAAGCGCGATACCGGCGCCAGCGGCAGCGCCGCGAGCTCGAAGCGCACATACTCGTCGCCGATCGTGCGCGCGCTCACACCGCCCTCGAAGAGCGTCGCGCGCTCGAGGACGGTGAACGAAAGCGGCGCGCTGCGCAGGAACGGAGCGTTCGCTCGAGTGACGCCGCGCATCTCGACGCGTGCGCGCACCTCGCCGCGCACGGATTCCGGCAGCACCGCGCCGAACACGCCGTCGCCCGGGGCGCCGTCCTCATGAGAGCCGTCGTCGTGCAGCGCGAGCGCGACGGTCGTGCCCGCGCTCTCGATCACGACGCGCGCGGACTCGACGTCGGCCACGTCGCCGCGCAAGCGCGCGGCGATTCCGATCGGCTCGTCGGTCACGAGCGTGTGTGTCGTGACGTGTGTCTCGAGCTCGACGTCGCCGGCCGTCCTCACGAGCAACCAGCCGGACGCCGGCGCGCGCGCAGCGGCCGGCGCTTCGACGCGCACGAGCCAGCGGCCGGCTTCGATGCGCTGCACGTCGTGTCGCGCGACGACGTGGCCGAGCAGCTCGGCGGAGAACTCGATGTGCTGCGCGACGGCGAACGTTTCCGCGATCGGGCGCAGGTTCGCGCCGTCGCGTCCGACGTGCAGCGTCCACTCGCCCGCGTCGGGCGCGAGCAACGCGAGCGCGAGCTCGCCCGCACGATCGACGGCGACTTCGAGCACGGCGCTCCAGCCGCGCGCGTCGCGCTCGAACGCGAGCGGCTGGATCGCGGCGCGCGAGTACGTCGGCGTGGCCGACGGCGCCGGCAAGCGCACGACACCGGACAGGATGTCGCTCGCGGGCGCGGCGACTTGGCGGGGGATCGAGGTCTGCGCCGTGGCGAACGCGCTGAGCGCGAGGATGCCGAACGACGTGTACGCGAGACTCGGAATCGAATGCGGGTGCATGAGCGAAGCTCCTCTCCGGGGCTAGGAATCGAGCGAGAGCAGTACGTCGAGCTGCCGCAGTTCGTGTCGCGCGGCGACGATCGTGATCTTCGTCACGCCTTCGAGCTCTCTTTCGGTCGCGTCGTCTCCCGCTCGGCGGCCGGCCGCCAACCGGGGATCGAACGCGTATCGTACTCGCCCGCGCCGAACTCGGGGCTTTGCAGCACGGCGAGGTGCAGCGGCACCGTCGTTGCGACGCCTTGGATCTGCGCAGCCGTCAACGTGCGTAGCAACGTTTCGATCGCGCCAGCGCGTGTCGGCGCGTGCGCGATCACTTTGGCGATCAGCGAGTCGTAGTACGGCACGACTTCGTCGCCGCTTCCGAGGTGCGTGTCGACGCGCACGCGGCCCGGACCACGATCGGTCGGGATCTCGAAGCGTGCGAGCACGCCCGGCGAAGGCCGGAACGCGTTCGCCGGATCTTCGGCGTTGATACGGCACTCGATCGCGTGCCCGCTCGCCGTGATCGCGCGCTGCTCGAGCCGCAGCGGATGGCGCGCGGCCGCTCTCAATTGCTCGGCGACGACGTCGATGCCGGTGATCATCTCGGTGACCGGATGCTCGACCTGCAAGCGCGTGTTCATCTCCATGAAGAAGAGCTCTCCGTGCTCGTCGCGCAGGTACTCGACCGTGCCGGCGCCGGAGTAACCAAGCGCAGCGGCCGCGCGTGCCGTCGCGGCGCCGAGCTCGTCGCGCTCGCGCGGCGTGAGTGCGGGGCTCGGGCTCTCCTCGATCAGCTTCTGGTGATTGCGCTGGATCGAGCACTCGCGCTCGAAGAGGTGCACCGCGTGTCCGTGGCGATCGCCGAGCACTTGCACTTCGATGTGGCGTCCGCCCGTCAGGTACTTCTCGAGGTAGAGCGCGCCGTTGCCGAACGCCGCTTGCGCTTCCGCGCTCGCGGCCGCGTACGCTTCGCGCAAGCTGCCTTCGTCGCGGGCGAGACGCATGCCGCGTCCGCCGCCGCCCGCGTCGGCCTTGAGAATGACGGGATAGCCGATCGAGCGCGCGACCTCGACCCCTTGTGCGACGTCGCGCAGGAGACCGAGCGAGCCGGGGATCACCGGCAATCCGGCCGCGCGCATCGCTTCCTTCGCCGGCGACTTGAGGCCCATCTTCTGCATCACGGCCGGCGACGGACCGACGAACGTGATGCCGTGCTGCTCGCACAGCGCCGCGAAGCGCGCGTTCTCGGCCAAGAAGCCCCAGCCGGGGTGGATCGCGCTCGCGCCGGTTTGACGCGCCACTTGCACGATGCGCTCGGCGCGCAAGTAGCTGTCCTTGGGGGCGGAGCCGCCGATGCACACGACCTCGTCGAACGCTTTCGTCCAACGCGCGCCGCGGTCGGCGTCGGAAACGACGCCGACGGTTGCGATGGACAGCGCGCGCGCGGTGCGTGCGATGCGGACGGCGACCTCGCCGCGATTGGCGATCAAGAGCTTGTGGAACATGCGAATGGGCGCGCCGTCGCGAAGAAGCAGAGGTTATCAGCCCGCCGCGGAGCGGACCACGCTCGCGCTTCGGACGATTCCTCCGCATCGCGCCAACAAGGATGCGCAGCCCGGCCGCTGGCGCCGTGGCCGAGCACATCCGCAGCAGCGGTTTGCATTCGCACCACTCGCGCGCTCGCGACGGACGTGGTGAGGAATGCGGGCTACCAGCCCTTGGCGAAAGTCATTCGGTCCGAGTTCAGACTCGAAGCACGTTCACCACCGGCTGCTACGCTCTGCGCATGAAAAGGGGAGCAGTCGCCGCCGCGCTCGCGATCTTCGCATCGAACGCCATCGTGCCGGTGCGCGCGTTTCCTCCGGCGAACGACGTCGACGTCGCGCAGCAGCTGCGTGCGCTGGGCGCCGCATCGGCGGCCGAGCGCGCCGCCGCCGCGCGCTGGCTGTCGGGACATCTCTCGAGCGTGGATCTCGCCACGCTGCGCGATGCGCTCATCGCTGGCGACGCCGAAGCGGGGCGATGGATCACGTACGCGCTCGGCGAGCGCGACACGCACCTCGGTCTCGCGGTCGCGCTCGCGCGCGACGCCGACGCACGCCTGCAAGACATCGGCCGCGAGGTGATCGCCGAGCTCGCGCTGCGCTGGAGCCCGGGACGCGATCGCGCTCCGAAGCGCGGCAAGGACTTGCTCGAGGACTTGGAGAACGTCGGCGCGATGCCGATCGCGCTAAGCGCGAGCGGCACGGTCGCGACGCTCGTCGATCGCATCGCACGCGTCGCGTGGGACGGTCCGCGTCTCGTCGTCGATCCGCGGATCGCGGACGCGAGCTCCGCGGTACGTGCTCCCGAGCACAAAGGCGCGCCACTCGAAGTCGTGTTGACGATCGCGGATGCGCAGGACGCCGAGCTCGTCGGTTTCGGCGCAATCGACGGCGAAGACGTGCCCGTGCGCTGGCTGTGCGTGACTCCGAAGTCGGCCGCGACCGAGAGCGGCTCGGCGCGCTTGAGCGCGTGGCTGCTCGATGCGGCGGACGTCGCACGCCCCGAGCGACGCGCACCGGCAGCGATCGCGCTCGCCGAGTCCGGCTGGCCGGCGGCGCTCGGTTGGCTCGAGGAGCGCGCGGCCGGGGATCGTGCCACGGGGGAGCGCGACGAGATCGCGTTCGACGCGCTGTGCGTCGCGGCGGCGCGCGGTCAGATCGCGCGCGCGTTTTCGCACCCTGACGTGCGACGCGAGCTTCTCGAGCGCATGCGGCGCGAGCTCGCACGCGAGAGCGCCGCCGGTGACGCGCGTGCCGAAGCGATCGCTCGCGCTCTCGGTGCCGCCGGACCGCTCGGGCCGGGCGGTGAGGACCTCGCACTGCAGCTGCTCGAAGGCACGACGTCACTTCCGTTGCGCGAGCGCTGGCTGCGCCTCGTCGCCGTCGAAGGCGCGCGCACGTCGTCGGTCGCCGCGCGCCGCGCGGTCGCAGCGATCCTCGTCGAGACCGCTCGTCCGGCACCGCTCGCGTTCCAAGCGCTGCGCGCGTGCGCCTCGATGGAGCCCGCACCGGACGGGCCGAAGCTCGCCGTGTTGCCATTCACTGGCGACGCGGGGCAGATGCTCCGGAGCGATGCGCGGAACTTGATCGAGTGGTGCCGCGAGCGCGGATCGGTGGAGGAGCTCGTGCGTGCCGTGCGCGCGATCGGAGCAACGGGCGTGCGTTTCGAGCCCGCGCCGCGCGAAGCGTTCGGGGAGCCCACCGCGCTCGAGGAGACGTCGCGCATCCTCGACGTGTGCGAGTGGGCGCTCGCCGTGCGCGACGATGCGTATGCGGCCGAGTGCGTGCGCGCGCTCACGCAGCGCGGCGAAGTCGGCGCGATCGAGGACGCGGCGGCGCGCTGCGCGGCGTACGTGCGCGCCGGCTTCGGCGCGCGCATCGCAGCCGTCATCGAAGCGGCGCGCGCCGGTGCGACGTTGCCGAACAGCGTCGCGATGCTCGACGCGCTCGCGGTCCTTTCCGGCTGCGCGAGCGACGAGGCCGAGGCTCGGGCCCTCGCGCGTGCGAGCGACGGCGGTCCGTATCCGCGGCTCGACCTCGCGTGCCTCGGCGCGTTGACGGCCTCGAAACGCGGCGTCGAGGCGCGCCATGCGCTCGTCGGCTGGCTGCCCGCATCGCGTGGCGCCGACCCGAAGGATCTACTCGCTGCGCTGACACGCGCGACGGACGCGCTGCTCGCTGCGCGGGCGGAAACGGAGCTGCGCGAATTCGTCGCGACCGTGCGCTCGGGCGCCCGCGGTACGGCCCCGGCCGTCCGCGCAGGCCTGCGCGTCGACCAATGGCCGGCGGCTCGCAAGCGCGCCGTCCGGCGCCTCGACACCCTCGATCGGCGACTCGCGGAGCTATCGGACGGCTGAGCGCGGCCGCGGACCGTGGTTTCTGGCCCTGCGCACGCCCCGGAATCGTCGAGCCGGCATTTCTCACCACGTCCGTCGCGAGGTCGTGCCAGCTCGTTCGGAGCAAGGCGTTGGATCGGAATCGACCGGAGGTGACCTACCAGGTCAGCGAGGATCGATTCCGAGCCCACATCGCCGCTCCGAGCGAGCTCTCGCGACCGCAGCAGGACGTGGTGAGAAATGCGGGCTAGAGAGCTTGGGGCCTTTTCCGCGGCGCGCCGATGATCATGATGTCCGCCGCCGCCCGTTCGCCGGGTCCGGCGCCGTCGCCCTGCTCGCCGCCCTGGAGTTCGTCCAAATGTCCGTGTTCAAGAGCAACGTACCGAGCTCCGCGAAACTCGCCATCGCCGATCCCGAGGAGGCGAAGCGCATTCCCATTACGCACGAGGAGCTGGCCGTCGCGATCGCGCCGCGCAGCCAGATCGCCGAGCAGTTCCGCCGGCTGCGCAACTCGATCGTCGCGCTGAATCCGGAGGGCGCGCCGCGCAGCGTCGTCGTCACGAGCGCGCTGCGTGGCGAGGGCAAGTCCGTCGCGTCGCTCAACCTCGCGCTCGCGATGGCCGAGGTTCCCGGAACGCGCGTGCTCGTCATCGACGCCGATCTGCATCATCCCGCGATCGAGCA
>JBJXHG010000128.1:0-17821 GCA_046160865.1 Planctomycetota bacterium
AGCCCGCATTTCTCACCACACCGCGGCTGCAACGGCGCAATTGCCGGCGTCTGCGGCGTCGAGCTCCGCCCTGATCCTCTGCGCAGGCTCGCACCGCGAGCCTGCGCTGTGCTTCGCACACCGAGGCGTACCCCTCGGCGACCTTACCAGGTCGCCTCCGGTGCGTTCGGTCGCTCGACTTGCATCCACCGACACTTGCACCGTTTCGCTCAGGGCGTGGTGAGAGATGCGGGCCAGCGCCGCGCTGCTGCGCGATCGAGATCACTCGATCGCCACGCCGAGTCGCGCAGCGCAAGTCGCTTTCGCGCGACGCACGTCGACCATCTCCAGAGAAGAGCCCGTGCATCGCCGAATTCGAAATGGTCAAGTGATGGAGCCAGGTGGACTCGTGAGCACCGCGAGCGCGCCACTTCCGCAGACACGCCAACCCACGGATTCGATGATGACTACCAGCACGAGCTACTCCTTGATCGTTTGCGCGTTGAGCGCCGTGTTGCTTTCGGCGTGCGAGACCGCCGCGCCGGCACGCCCCCTCGATGCCCAGAGCAACGGGGTCGGCGGAACGCAGGTCGTCCGTGCTGCTTCGGCGAGCGCGCTCGACCGCACGGTGTTGCCGATCGCGCAGCCGCCGGTGGCCACGATCACCGAAATCGACGCGCGCAAAGCCAAGGCGCCAGCGCGTTTCGAGGTCAAGGCACCGCAGGGCGCGCCGAACGTGGTGATCGTGCTCATCGACGACATCGGCTTCGGTCACAGCAGCGCCTTCGGCGGGCCCATTCACATGCCGACCCTGGAACGGCTCGCGGCGGGCGGGCTGAAGTACAACCGCTTCCACACGACTGCCTTGTGCAGTCCCACGCGCGTGGCGCTGCTCACGGGCCGCAACCATCACGTGAACAACGCCGGCGCCATCATGGAATTGGCCACGGCCTTTCCCGGCAACACGGGCGTGCGTCCCGACAACGTCACGACGCTGGCGGAGACCCTGCGGCAGAACGGCTACAGCACCGCAGCGTTCGGGAAGTATCACGAGACCGCACCGTGGGAAGTCTCCGTCTCCGGGCCGTTCGATCGCTGGCCGACGGGTTCGGGCTTCGACAAGTTCTATGGCTTCATCGGCGGCGAAACGAATCAGTGGGCGCCGGGACTCTTCGACGGCACGGTGCGGGTCGAGGTCCCGCAGACGCCGGGCTACCACTTCACCACCGACATGACGAATCAAGCGATGAGCTGGGTGCGCGCGCAGCAATCGCTCACGCCGGACAAGCCCTTCTACATGTACTTCGCGACCGGCGCCACGCACGCGCCGCACCACGCGCCGAAGGAATGGATCGAGAAGTACAAGGGTCAGTTCGCTGGCGGCTGGGACAAGCTGCGCGAGGAAACCTTCGCGCGCCAAAAGAAGCTCGGTGTGATTCCCGCCGACACCAAGCTGACGGCGCGTCCCAAGGAGATCCCGGCTTGGGCGGACATGAGCTCCGAGCAGAAGCGCCTATTCGAGCGCCAAATGGAGACGTTTGCGGGCTTTGCGGAGCACACCGATCACGAAGTCGGCCGACTCGTCGCGCAATTGGAGGCGATCGGCGAGCTCGACAACACGGTCTTCTACTACATCGTCGGCGACAACGGGTCGAGCGCCGAGGGCGGACCGGAGGGCACCTACAACGAGATGATGGCCCTCAATGGCATCATCGCCACTGCGGATCAGATGATGAGCCACATCGATGCATGGGGCGACGCGACGACGTTCCCGCACTTCGCGATCGGCTGGGCTTGGGCCGGCAACACGCCCTTCCAATGGACCAAGCAAGTGGCCAGTCACTTCGGCGGCACGCGCAATGGAATGGTGCTCCATTGGCCCAATGGAATCCGAGCGAAGGGTGAAGTCCGCTCTCAATTCCATCACGTGGTCGACGTGGCGCCGACGGTGCTCGAAGCCGCGAAGTTACCCGAACCCAAGATGGTGAATGGCGTCGAGCAGCGCCCCATGGACGGCGTGTCGATGCTCTCCACGTTCGACGACGCCAAGGCCAAGGACCGCCGCACGACGCAGTACTTCGAGATGTTCGGCAACCGCGGCATCTATCACGAAGGCTGGGTAGCCTGCACGCGTCACTCCATCCCGTGGTTGGCGGGCGTCCCGCTACCGCCGTTGAGCGAAGACGTGTGGGAGCTCTACCACGTAGAGGAGGACTTCAGCCAAGCGGTCGACCTCGCCCGCCAGCACCCCGAGAAGTTGAAGGAGCTGCAAGCCGTCTTCACCCGCGAGGCCATCGACAATCACGTGCTGCCGATCGACGATCGCCGTGTGGAGCGCTTCAATCCGGCCATCGCCGGCCGACCCGACCTGATGGGCGGACGTAAGTCGCTCACCGTGTATGAAGGCATGGTCGGGATGATGGAGAACGCCTTTGTCAACGTGAAAGGCGTCCACCACACCATCACTGCCGAGATCGACGTTCCGGATGCGAACGCCAGCGGAGTGATCCTCGCTCAGGCTGGCTACTTCGGTGGTTGGGCCCTTTATATGAAGGAGGGCCGTGTGCACCACGAGTACAACTGGTTCGCGATCGAGCGCACCAACATCGCCGCAACCGAGGCGCTCGCGCCCGGGAAGCACACCATCGTTTACGAGTTCATTCCCGACGACGCCAAGCCTGGTACCGGCGGCAAGTCCGTCGTCACCATCGATGGAGCGAAGGTCGCCGAGGGGCACATCCCCAAGACTCAGCCCTTCGCGTTCTCCGCGGACGAAGGAGCGGATGTCGGTATGGACAGCGAGACGAACGTGTCGCCGGATTACAAGCAGGGCAACAACCGGTTCACCGGCCGCATCACGAAGGTGACGATCGACGTGAAGTGAGAGCGCTGGTCGCGCGAGCGCACGACGGATGTGGTGACAGATGCGGGCTAGCAGCCCGTTGAAAAGCTCAGCTACTCGGCAATGCGCGCTTCGACGATGCTTCGTCGCGCTCGCAACATCCTGCTCGGCGGCCAGCCAGGCCGCCTGCGCGGCTGTTTCATCGCGCTCCTTGCCTCATCGAAGCGCGCATTGCCTCGCGACGCTGACTTTTTCAACGGGCTGCTAGGCTTGCGCCAGTCGTGAGCCGCCTCCGTCATTCGATCCTCGCCAGTGCTCGATCAGCGTCGTCGCTCACGCTCGTGTTGCTGGCGATCGGTTGCGTGAGTTCGACAGCGGGGGAAGAGGAGTCGGTTCCACTCATCGATTCGGACGACGGCCATCTCGACTTGTCGCAGTACTTGGCGACGCGCACGGGCTTCCTTCCGATCCCGGTGGTCATCACCGAGCCCGCTGTCGGCTACGGCGGCGGACTCGGATTGATGTTCATCCACGGCCAGCTCGGCGCAAAGGACGGCGAGGAGCGCAAAGGCCCACCGAGCATCACGGTGCTTGGTGGCGCGTACACCGAGTCCGAATCGTGGGCCACCGGACTCGGCCACTTCGGTTCTTGGTACGAGGACCGGCTGCGGTACACCGGTCTGCTGGGAAAGGGAGTCGGCAACCTGGAGTTCTTCGGCATCGGCGACGACCCCGCCGGATCGCTGGGCGAGAACGGACTGGACTTCGAGATCGAAGGCTTGTTCGTGCGTCAGCAGCTGCTCGCCAAGATGTCCGACACGCCGCTGTTCGTGGGCTTGCGTTACGAGATCGCGAACACGGAGACGAAGTTCGACGCGGGCGTCCCTGCGATTCCACAGCAGGCTTTCGACCGGCAGGACGCGTCGATCGCAGCCGTCGCGCAGTTCGACACGCGCGACACGATCTTCACGCCCAGCCGGGGCGCGAACGCCACTCTCGCCGCGTTCCATTACGACGAGTGGCTCGGGGGCGACGGGGAGTACAACCGTCTCGAGCTGCGAACGCCGTTCTGGGTTCCGCTGGACGAGACGCTCGTGCTCGGAGTGAATCCGCTGTTGACGCTCGCGGGCGACGACACGCCGTTCTACGCGCTCCCGTACGTGACGTTGCGCGGTGTGCCCGCGCTTCGCTATCAAGGCGATGATGCCGCGTCACTCGAAGCCGAGCTGCGTTGGAACTTCGTGCCGCGCTGGTCGGTGATCGGTTTCGGCGGAGTCGGCCAAGCCGTCGAAAGCTCGGCCGAGTTCGGCGGTGAGTCCTATCTCGTGAAGGCCGGCGGCGTCGGATTTCGCTACATGATCGCGCGCGCTTTCGGCCTTCACGTTGGACTCGATGTCGCGCGAGGACCGGAGGACACGGCCGTCTACATCCAGGTCGGTTCGGCTTGGCATTGAGCAAAGATTCGATTCGCCACCCACGCACGGGCCCGCATTTTTCACTACGTGCGTAGCCCGCGGTGCACATCGAGGACGGCAGTGCTTCGCCTGCTTTCGAGACGGCTGCGCACGAAAATCGTCGACCCTCGTTGCAGATCCACAGCGGCAAGGACAGGCCCGCGGGCACCTGCGCGACCGTGCGTTACCGCGACCGCTGGCCTTGGATCGACGACGGCGACTGGCAAGCGAAGCGTGCGCTCACGGCGATCATGCTCGTCTTCACACTCGCGGACTCTGGCAGCAACGAGGCTCTCCCCCTGGTCACCATTCCGGCACAATAGGCCGCCGACCGAGCTCACGAGTCCGATGTGCCGTGAGCGCGAGATCCTTGAACTGCTACTTTCCAAATTGATCCACACAATGAAGACCAACTTCGTCCGCCGCTCCTTCCTCGGATTCGTCGTGATCGCGACCGCAGCCGCGTGCTCGACCTCCAAGCAATCCGAGCCCGCGACGAGCTCGACGTCGACCCCGACCACTCGCGAGGAGACTGCGCTCGCCACCGTGACGGCGACCGTCGAGGCGATCGACGTCGCGAAGCGCGAGGTCACATTGCGTGGCCCCCAGGGCAACGTCGTCACGTTCGTCGTGGACGAGCGTGTGGAGCGCCTCGCGGAGATCCGGGTGGGCGATCAGGTCACGGCCGACTACTACGTTGCGCTGGCGGCCGAGCTCCGTGCGCCGACGGAAGAGGAACGGGCCGCGCCGCTGGTCGTCGTCGACGCGCGTGCACGGGCACCGAAAGGCACCCGCCCGGCCGGTGGAGCGCTGCGCACGCTGCGGGTCGTTGCGACCGTCGTGGGTCTCGATCGCCCGACGCAATCCGTCCTGCTCACCGGTCCGCGCGGCAACGCACTCTCCGTTCACGCGCGCGAAAAGAGCAACTTCGAGAAGCTGCACATCGGCGACACGATCATCGTCACGTACACCGAGGCATTGGCCGTGTCGCTGAAGAAGGTCGGGTCGCGCGGCGATTGACCGTCGGCCGTGGTTTTCTCGAGCCGCCGAGCGTCTCGGCGGCTCGTTCGTTCGCACGGCCGCATGCGCGATGAACGCAGACGGCGTTCCGCGTGCACGCGCATGTCAGCTCAGAACTCGAATCGGACCCCGGTCGAAACCACGTCGTCGCCGCTCACCTGGTCGTAGTTGGCACCGACGCTCAACCGATCCGTGATGTAGAAGCGCGCGCCCGCGCCGCCGCCGAACTCGCTGTCCTCGACGTCGGCCCAGCGGGCGCGGCCGTTCACCTCGAAGCTGTCCGTCAAGAGCGCGCGAAGGCCAACTTCGCCCGAGACGCCGTCGTCGTCGAAGTCGCCTGTCGAGTCGTCGACCTCGATCCCTTGGTAGCCGAGGATCCCGTACGCGTCGAGACGGCTGGTGAAGCCGAAGTGCCACCCCGCGCCAATTCGGTACGTCGTGACGTCGGCGTCGGCCGACTGATCGAGGTAGGTACCTTGCAAGAAGAAGTTGAGCGGCAGCTCGAGCGACGCGGTGAATTCCCAGCCATCGAGCGTGTCGTCGACGATCCCGCTGTCGGTCCAGACGTAGTTCGCCTCGATGTACGTGTACTCCATCTCGGGGAAGTCGTCGGCCGCGGCGACCCCCGATGCGAACGGCGCGAACGGCGCGTACGAGGTCGGCTCGATCGTGAACAGCGGCTCGGTCGGAAGCGCGGAGGCGAGCAGGCAGAGAAGGGCTGTCATGAGTTGAGTTCTCGGATGGCTCTAACGGGGGTGCGAACGAATGCGACGCCACGGTCGCGCAGCGTTCAAAACTCTCGTCCGCAGCATGATGCACTTCACGTGCATTCTCCGCCAGCGAGCGCGTGCTCTGCATCGATCGCTGCGCCGCCGCGACGTCGTGCGCAGGTCGATGAGCGGACCGCAGATCGACCACGGTGGGGACCGAATCACCCGAATCTACCCGGGCGAGTTCGGCGGCGCTCGCCGCTATCGTGAGCGCATGCGACTTCGCTGCGCGCTGCGCTCGGCCGCCGTCCTCGCGTGCATCGGCGCGAGGGTCGAGCTCGCGTTCGCGTCACAAGAGACCGGTCCGCCGCGCATCGCCGTCGTGCTTTCGGGCGGCGGTGTGCGCGGCCTCGCGCACGTGGGAGTGCTGCAAGCGCTCGAAGAGCTCCACGTGCCGATCGATTTGGTCGTCGGCTCCGAATGGGGAGCGCTCGTCGGCGGGTTGTATGCGACCGGCCTCGCGCCGAGCGAGATCCAAGCCGCGCTGATCTCCTCTGATTGGAGCGATGCGCTCGAGGATCGCACGCCGCGTCGCTTCCTCTCGTTTCGCTCCAAACAAGAGGATCGCGAATATCTCGTCGACTTGCCGCTCGGCGTGGGATCGCGCGGGTTGATCCTCCCGCCGGGAATCTTGGCGGGCAGCGGTCTGCGTTTGGGGCTCGCGCGCTTGACGATGAACGCGCTCGGCACCGAGCACTTCGACGAACTGCCGACGCCGTTTCGCGCGGTGGCGACGGATCTCGACGATGGCGAGTTCGTCACGCTGGACCACGGCTCGCTCGCCCGCGCGATCGAGGCCAGCATGGCGATGCCCGTGATGCGCGCACCGGTCACGTGGGATGGACGGCGTCTCGTCAGCGGCGCGGTCGGCGATCAACTTCCGATCGATGCCTCGCTCGCGCTCGGCGCCGAGATCCTCATCGTGGTCGACGTCATCGATCTCGAGGCGGCGCCGCCACACCTCGACTTCCTGGGCGCCGGCGAGCGCGCACTGCAGCTCTCGGCGCGCCGGAGCGCGGCGCTGTCGCGCGCACGGTTGCGTGCGGGCGACGTGCTGTGCACACCGAGCTTCGAGGGCGTCGACCTCGCGGACTTCGAGCGTGCCGGCGCGATCGTCGAGCGTGGTCGCGCAGCCGCGCTCGCCTTGAAGGATCGTCTCGCGCCGCTGGCGCTCGAGCCCGCGGCGTTCGAGGTGCATGCCGATCGCCGTCGCGAGCGCGTACTCCCGCCGCCTGTGGTGGATGCGGTGCGCGTCGCGGAGTCCTGCCCCCTGGGCGAGGACTCCGTTCGCGCGCGCATGGAGAGCCGCGCCGGCGAGCGCCTCGATCCCGAGGTGGCAAGCTTCGACCTCGCGCGTCTATACGGCTTGAAGCTCTTTCAGCGCGTCGACGTCGACTTGGTCCCGACGAGCGCCGGCCACGCCGATCTCTGGGTCGATGCCGAGCCGATGCCCAGCGCTCCGCTGCATTGGCGCATGGGTCTCGTCGGCGAGCTGAGCGCCGGCGACGGCGTCGACTTCGTCATCGGAGGCAGCGTGCGTTATGCGCCGACCGACGACTGGGGTTCGGAATGGCGCGCACAAGCGGAGGTCGGGAATCGGCTGCTCTTCGCGCTGAGTCGGCGCCAAGCACTCGATGCCGAGGGCCGCTGGTTCCTCGTGCCGCACGCGTCCTGGGAGCGACGTCCCGTGCAAGTGGCCGAGGGTGATGACACCGTCGCGCAGTTCTCCGTCGAAGAGTTCGACCTCGGTGTCGACGTCGTGCGCGAGATCGGGGACGAGTGGGAGGCGCGCGCCGGCATCGTGTATCGCACGGGGAATTCGCGGCTCGACATCGGAGATCCTGCGGTCGCGGTCGCGGACGACTTCGAAGCAGGTGGCGCTTTGTTCGGGCTCGCGTGCGACAGCTTGGACGACACGGCCTTCCCCACCATGGGCGCATTGCTGCGCGCCGAGTGGTTCCTGCCGGTCGACGATTTCAAGGAAGGACAAGACGAGACCACGCGCGTGCGCTACGACCGCTCGATCGCCATCGGTCGCGGATCCGTCACGCTGGGCGGTGAGCTCAGCACGGTCGTCGGTCAGGACAGCAGCGTGCAGAGCTTCTTCCCGCTGGGCGGATTCCTGCGCCTCAGCGGCCTGCAGCTGGACGAGATCAGCGGACCCACTGCGGTCCTCGCGCGCGCGGTGGTCCTGCACCCGCTCGGCTCACGTGCGCTCGAGCGCAAGTTCTTGAGCTGGTACGGCGGAGGGTCCATCGAAACCGGCAACGTGTTCGCCGAGCTCGACGCGGTCGAGTGGAATGCGCTGCGCCCGAGCGGATCCCTGTTCGTCGGCGTCGACACGATCGTCGGCGCGCTGTACGTGGGCTACGGACTCACCGAAGGCGGCGAACAGAGCGCGTTCCTCGTCTTCGGGCGTCCGTTCTGACTCGCCCGCAATTCTCACCACACCGCGGCTGCAACGGCGCAACTGCCGGCGTTTGCGGCGCCGAGCTTCTTCGCGCTCCTCGGCGACCTTATCAGGTCGCCTCCGGTGCGCTCGGTCGCTCGACTTGCATCCACCGACAGTTGCACCGTTTCGCTCGCGGTGTAGTGAGAAGTGCAGGCTAGCAGCCCGCAGTGAAAGTCATTCGGCGCCAAAGCCGTCCGTTCGCGCCGGCACGGCGTCGCTCGATCCTCGGCGAATCACGAGGATTCGCCTGCGGTCGAGCTTCCCCTTTTTCTGGACGGGGCCGACGCGAACGGACGGCTTTGGCGCTCGAAGCACTTTCACCACAGGATGCTCGCCCGCACCTCTCACCACGTCATCCTGCGGTCGCGCCAACTCGGTCGGAGAGGCGTTGTTGGATCGGAATCGATCCTCGCTAACGGGCGAGCCCGCATTTTTCACCGACGGGCGCGGTGAGAAACGCGGGCTGGGCGAGCGCTGCAACCGAACGCTCGTCGAACGTCACTTCACTGGTTGACGCGCGGCACTCAATCCGGCGGCGAGCTTATCGGAGGACTTCGACAGCCGACCCAGTCCCTCTGCGAGCTTGCGCCCGCTCTTCGCCGTGTCGCCAATTCGTCCAGAGATGGCGTCGATCCCGTTGGCCGTCAAATCGTTGCCGAGATACGTGCGGAGATCGGTGAGGGTGGCTTGGAGCGCGTTCGTTTCCGTCATCAACCCGTCGACCTGCTCCGAGACGTCCTTCACTTGATCGCGGAAGCTCGCGAGCCGCTTCGTGCCGTCCTCGCGCAGCTCAGAGTCCTGGATCGCCGCGTTCTGCGCTTCGAACTCGGCGAACCACTCCGTGGACTTGGCCTTCATGGCGTCACGGGCTTTCGTGAGCTTGGCGAACTCGCTCTGGAAACCGCCGAGCTGCTTCACGAATGTGTCGAACGCGGGCTTGGGATTCTGGTCTTTCGTGGCCGCCACTTGCTCGAGCGAAGCCAACGTCTTGTCGAGGTACGTCTGCGTCTGGCCGGCGACGCTGCCGACTGTGACGACTTGATCGGCGGTGCGCGCGGCGCGGTCGTGGCCTTCCGTCGACTTGCACGCGATCGGCAGCATGCCGCAGACCAGCGACATGATCAGGGACGGCATGAGGGAGATTCGTGCTTGCATGAGGGTTCCTCGCAAAAAGGGATTGGGCTCGAAGGCGAGCGGCCACCTGTTCCGGAAATTTGCCGCGACACGTTAGCGTCATTCGGGCGCGCGAACCAGCCGAGCGCCCCGCCACCAGGTCGCCGGTGCCGATTCCGTCGAAGCGGACGGCTACTTCCTCGCACACGCGCAGTTGCGTGGCGATGCGACCCCGCATCTCTCACCGCGTTGCGGCTGCGAACGCAGCAAGACGTGGTGAGAGCTCCGGGCCAGCTCCGAACGCGCGGGCTGAGCCGCGCGACGGACCTGGTGAAGAAGGTCGGCCAGCAACCTGCAACCCGCGCTGCGGCCGGTGCACTCGCAGCGCGCGTCTACGCGCTACTGGATCTTGAGGTCGAGCGTCACGGCGCGCGCCTTCTCACTCTGGAAGCGGATCGTGACGCGATCGCCGCGTCCGCGCACGAACCAGCGCACGCGCACTTCGCCGCGTCCCGGGACACCGTCCTCGCGGACGAGGCGCGCCGGCTCGCGCTCCGCGAGCTGAATGCGCTCGGGGCGGAAGCGATCCGTGCGGAAGCCACCGGAGAGGACTTCGATGCGGCTGCCCTCGCACGTGTAGACGTCCGGCTGACCGATGCGCTTCGATGCTGCCAGCGCGGTGCGCGTCGGAATCAGACGTTGATTGCGGAACACCACGTCGATCGCGCGCACGCCGTCGCCGAGATCCGTCACGACCGCGTCCTCGATCGTGACGAGCGGCAGCGCGCGCGCGTGACGGACGCAGAAGAGTGCATTGCGGTGCACCATCTCCTCGATCAAGAACGTCGGCGGTACGCGGCCGACGTCCTTGCGGAACCCGCCGATCTCGATGCGACCGTACAGCGGATGGTCGTAGGCGTGCCACGGAACGTAGCCGCCGCCGAGCAAGAGCGTGTCGTCGAAGAACAAGCGGTCCTTCTGTGACTGATTGCCGAGAAAGTTCTGACCCGGGTCGACGTTCTTCGCCTTGTCCGGGAACATCTGCTCGGTCGACCACATCTCGTTCGTGAACGAGAGGATGCCGAGGCCCTCGTACGTCCAGTTCACGAACCCGCCGAACACCGAGTACAGATCTTTCCAAATGATCATGTAGCGGTAGAACGGCAGCATCCTCTCGCCGTCCTTGCCTAGCTCGTCGTACACGCGCACGTCGTCGCGCGGATACTCGCCGTACGTTTCGACGCCGGGGCCGCGCAGGATCATGCCGCCGCTGTTGTGGAACGATTGCACGGCGGCGATGTTCGGATGGTCGAGCACGAAGCGCGCGATCGCGCGCGTCTCGGGCCAGTAGAGCGGATACGGACCCGCTCCACCTTGCACGTGCTCGGGCTGCCACAGCGCAGGCCACGCGCGATTCATGTCGTACCCGCCGACCTCGTCCTCGTTCGTGCGGCCGTCGCCGTCGTTGTCGAAACCTTCGCCTCCGAGCGTCAACCAATCGCCGCGGATGCCTTTGTCGTTGCCGGGCACCGGCACGAGGATGCGCGGATCGTCGGGATCCTGGCGGTGCGTGCCCTGGCCGGGAACGAACTTGCGCATCTGCACGATCTGTCCGTCGCCGTCGAGATCGTCGGGCGAATCCTCGTCGAAGAGACCATCTCCGTCGTCGTCGGTCGGCTGTACGCCGGTTCGGGAGCTGCTCGCGTTGTGCGCCTTAGCGAACCAGCTCGCGCGGCCGTCCGGATTCACCATCGGCAATACGTAGAGCACCGCGCGGTCGACGAGCTCCGTGGCTTCCGGATTCGAGCCGTAGTTCTCGAGCAAGTACCACGCGGCGTACAGCGCAGCTTCGCCGCCTTGCACTTCGTTGCCGTGGATGTTGCCGTCGATCCACATCGCCGGCTTCTCGCGATCCGCGCCCGTCGCCGGGTTGTGGATCGTGTACACGCGCAACTGGCGGCCCTCGACGCTGTGCCCGATCACTTCGTGCCGCACGAAGCCCGGGTGCGCGGCCTCGACGCGATCGAACAGCGCGTAGAGCTCGACGTCGTCGTACAGCCGGTTCCACGCGATCTCGACCTTCGGTCGATGGCGCGCCGCGGTGCCGGGAAAGCCCGCGTTCGGATCCTGCAACGCGAGGGAGAGGAGCAGCGCGAAGAACATCACTTCACCTCCGGAATCGCTTCGGCCGTGCCGGCGTTGTTCGTGTCGAGCTCGACGCGCATCGCGGACGGCGACGCGCCGTGCACGAGCCAGCGGAACTCCTTGCGACCGCCGCTCCCGGGCAAGTCGCTGGCGAGCTCTTGGCGGTTGCCTGCGAGAATGCGCCCGCTCTGTGGCAAACGCAGCGTGACGCGCGCGGGCCGCGCGATCTCGGAGCGCTTCGCCGACGCGCTTTGCAGTGGAAGGAACGACGGGTTCTCGATCGCCGCATCGATCTGCCAGAGTCCGCCCGAGAGATCCTTCGCCGTGCACTCGACGATCCGCGGCCGCGCGAGCAGCTCGCCGAGCGTCGTCACGAACTCGCGCTCGGCCGCCGCGATGCGCACGCCTTCCGCCGCCGGCGGCTCGACGAGCGCGTACGGCGCGAAGCCGCCGATCTCGACCTGGCCGAGCTCGGGGTGGTCGAACGGCTTCCACGGCACGAACCGCGCGCTCTCGCCGCTCGCATCGATCCACTTCAAGCGCTTCGCGTCGTCGGAAGGCTTGGGCTTTTCGTCGCCTTCGGGCTTCTTCTCGTCGGGCTTCGCGTCGCCTTTCTCCTCCGGCTTCGCGTCGGACTTCGCGCCGCCTTTCGCATCGGCGTCGTCGAGCGGCACGCTCCACGGCGCGATGTTCAGCGTCCACAAGCCGCGCTGCGCGTAGCACCAGCTCTGGAACGTGCCCGCGTCCGATTTGTCGCCCTTGGCCTTGCTCTTCGTGAGCTTCTGGTAGCGCGTGCCGATCTCGCCGAGCAACGCGGCGTCCGAATCCATGACGCCTTCGGCCGGCACGAGCTTCTCGCGCGGCGCGTCGTCCTTCGCGCTCTTCGGCTTCTCGATCAAGTTGTCGAGCGCGCCGTACGTCACGACGAGCGCGATGTCCTTGTGCGTCAGCACGAAGTCGCACAGCGCGCGCGCCTCGGGCTCGTCGGTGGGGAATGCGCCCGACTCCGCTTTGTGCGCGGCCCAGCCCTGCGGAAAGTTGCGGTTGACGACGGCGTCGAGCAGCGGATCCTCGCCCGCTTTCTCGTCGCGATCCGAATCGCGCCCTTCGGGCATCAAATGGAACAGCCCGCGCTCGCCCTTCTTCTTGTCGGCTTGCACCAGCGCGCGCGGATCCGTCGGATCCGGCATCCAAACGCCCTCGGGATCGGGCACGCGCATGCTCGTCACGAGACCGTCGCCGTCGACGTCGGCGGGCGCATCTTCGCCGCTCTTGCCGTCGCGGTCGTCGTCGATGCCGAAGCCCGTGCCGCGCACCTCGGCCAGCGGCGAAACGAAGCGTGCTTGCGCGCCATCCGGATTCGCGCGCGCGACGAAGTAGAGCGTGCTCGTGTCGAGCAGCGCCTTTACCGCCGCGTCGGTCGCGTAGCGTGCCGCGAGATCTTGCGCGATCGAGAGCGCGAGCCCCGACGTGTACACGAGTGGACCGTCGAGGTTCGCGACGACGAGGATCGCGGGACGTCCGGGCTTGCGCTCGCCCGCGGCTAGTCGCAGCGCGTCGATCTTGCGCCCGCCGCGCGAGACGCCCACGGGCACGATCGACGCGAGCTCTGGATGCTCGGCCGCGACGCGCGTCAGCGCGGCCTCGAGCTGCTGGTGATCGAGCAGGGGAATCGTCGCGGCCGAGTCTTGCGCGAACGACGACGCGAGCCACAGGAGCGATCGGGCGATCATGGTCCTTCGGATCTCCTCATGATGGCGATCAAGGTACCCGACGTGGGCTGCGCACAGGAGCGCGCTCTCACGTCTTGCGATTCCGGTACGCGACGACCGTTGCGGCGCTCACGACTTCGACAAGAACGCCACGATTTCGGCCTCGCGCGCCTGCGCGTCGGCCTCGCCGAGCTCGATCAAGCGCGTCAAGTAATCGGGCTGGAACATCACCAGGCTCAGCATGTCGTTCGAGCGCGTCTGACGCGTGCCGAGGCCGCGCGTGAGGAAACGGAACGAAGACGGCAAGCGTGCCTCGTACTCGTTCGCGAGACGGCCGAGATCGCGCGATGGACGCAGCACGAGCAACTCGACGACGCGCATGTCTTGGCGGTCTTTCTCCGGCAAGGCTTCGATCATGCGGTTGACGCGCGCGACCGACAGCGCGTCCGCGTCGAACAGATCGAGGAAGATCGCGTTGAGCAAGACGCCCATGATCTGCGCGGGCGGTGGATAGCCTTGGAACGCCGGCTTGTCGGCCTCTTCGCGCGAGCGGGCGTAGCGCGTCGAGATCGCGAGGATGCGGCTCGCGCCGAGATGGATCGCGGGCGAGAGCGGCGAAGTCAAACGGATGCCGCCGTCGCCGAACCACTGTCCGTCGATCTCGATCGCGGGGAACAGGATCGGCAGTGCGGCCGACGCCATCACGTGCTCCGTGCGCAGCGTGACGTTGCGGCTCGTGCGATGCGCGCGATCCCATTGCTCGATGCCGGCGCCCTGCACCCATGTGATCGATTGACCGGTCGAGTAGCTCGACGTCGTGATCGCGGCCGCGCGCAAGCGGCCGTGGCGCAAGTTCTCGTCGATGCCTGGGAACACGCCGCCCGCGGCGCCGAGCACGCGCTCCATCAGTTGCCCGAGCGGCTTCGTGTCGAGGAACGCGTGCGTGCGCGGCGCGCTGAAAGCACCGCCCGATACGAGCTTGAGCCCGACCCGCAGCAGGTTGCGCGTCAGTCCGACCGCCTTCACGTCGAAGACGCGCTCCGCGGTCAGCGTGCTCCACAGCTCCACGAGCTCGTCCGCCTTCGCGCCCAGCCGCGTGGAATGTGCGGCGAGGTAGATGCAGTTGATCGCGCCCGCGGAGACGCCGGTCAGGATCGGGATCTGGAGGTCCGGACGCAGGCGCGCGAGGTGGCGCAGGAAGCCGACTTGGTACGCGGCGCGCGCACCACCGCCGCTCATGACGAGCGCGAGCGTCATCGTGCGGCTCGTGGACTGACGTTGGCCGTGCGCGTCATCCGCGGCACGATAGCACGCGCTCCGCGCGCAAGACGCGCTACGCGCTCACTCCTCCTCGTCGCCGAGCGTGTAGTTCGCCGGCCGCTCGTCCTTCAGTCCGCCGAGCGGCGGCAGCGCCTCGCGCGACAGCGCGACGAGCTTTGCGAGTAGCTCCTTCACCACGGCTTCGTGCTCGCGCGCCACGTTCTTCGACTCGCTCGGATCCGCGGCGAGGTCGTAGAGCTCCGCGCTGCGCACGGTCGTCGCGTCCATCTCCGACTTCGGCCACTGCGCGTCGACGACGAGCTTCCAACGGCCCTTGCGGATCGCCGCGCGCTCGGGCTCGAGGCCGATCAAGAGCTCGGCGTGCGGCGACGGCTTGCCGAGCGCGATCGTCGGCCACGCGTCGCGTCCGTCGAGCGGCTTGCCGCCGTCGAGCGTTCCGCCGCCGAGCTTCACGAGCGTCGGCAGCCAATCGATCATCGCGAGCGGCTCGCTGACCGCGCCGGGCTTCAGCGTGCCCGTCCAACGCGCGAGCGCGACGACGCGCACGCCGCCTTCGTACAGCGTGCCCTTCTTGCCGCGCAGCGGCCGGTTGTCGCCGTGCTTGCCGTTGCCGCCGTTGTCGCTCGCGAAGACGACGAGCGTGTTCTCGGCGAGATGGTTCGCGTCGAGCGCGTCGAGGATGCGGCCGAGCGCGCGGTCGAGACACGTCACCTGCCGCGCGTACGCCGCGCGCGCGGGTGGCTGCATGTCCGCGTAGAGGTCCGCGCACTCGGGCGGCGGCTTGTGCGGCGCGTGCGGCGCGTTGAACGCCACATAAAGGAAGAGCGGCTCGTCGCGCTTCACGTCCGCGAGGACCTTGACGGCCTCGTCCGCGACGAGGTTCGTCGTGTGGCCCTCTTCCTCGATCTCCTTCCCGTCGCGCTGCCAATCGAGACCGCCCGCGCGCCGGTGCGTGATGTAGTCGGAGACGCCGGTGTACGAGCCGTAGTGATGCTCGAAGCCGCGCTGCTCGGGCCGGTACGCGGGCTCGAACGATCCGAGGTGCCACTTGCCGGCCATGCGCGTGCGATAGCCGGCGTCGCGCAACGCTTGTGCGAGCGTGCGCTCGTCGAGCGGCAGGCCGTAACGCGTCCACGGATGCAGCACCTCGTCCTGCAACCCCAGGCGCATCGGATGTCGGCCGGTCATCAGCGCGGCGCGGGACGGCGTGCAGACGGCAGCGCCGTAGAACTGCTCGAGCCGGACACCTTCGCGTGCGAGCCGATCGATGTTCGGCGTCTGGATCTTGCTGCCGCGGTAGCCGACATCGGCGGAGCCGAGGTCATCGACCAGCACGAAGACGATGTTGGGTCGCGCGTCGCGCTCCGGGTTCGGTCGCGCGCTCCGCTTCGGACTCTCCGGGAGCGCCGCGGAGCATGCGAAGAGCAGCCACAACGGACTCGACGCGACGATCGCGTTCCTGTAGATGCTAGCGCTCATCGCGATGACCGCATCCTATCAAGACCCGCCGCGGCCTTGGACGCGCACGTCGACCGTGTTGCTCGTCCTGCTCGCGCTCGGCGCGTGCACCACGCTGTTCTTCTGGGTCCTGCCGATCTACGACATCAACGACGCGGCGAACGACGCGTCGCTGTACATCCTGTGCGCGAAGTCGATCGTCAGCGGCGAGGGCTACGCGTACCTCGGCATGCCGTTCACGGTCCGGCCGCCCGGTTTGTCGCTCCTGCTCGCGCCGATCCTCGCGTTGCGCGGCGTCGACTTCCACGCGCTGAACTTGTTCATCAGTCTTTGGGGTGTCGCGTGCGTGTGCATGCTGTACGTGTACGCGCACCGTTGGGTCGGCCCGTGGATCGCGCTCGCGCTCGCGGTGCTCGTATGGGTGACGCCGGGCTTCCAGCGCCTCTGCAACATGCCGATGTCCGACGTGCCTGGCGCGGCGCTCGTCCTCGCGTGCCTGCTCGTCGAGCGTTGGACCACGAAGAAGCAGAAGGTGCGGCGCGAGATCGTGCTCGGCGTCGCGATCGCTCTCGCGGCGTACATGCGGTCCGTCGCGGTGCTGCTCGTGCCGGCGATCATCTGCGCGCGCGTCGTCGTGCACGCGCGTGAGCGCTCGGCCGAAAAGTGGCTCGTTTTCCTGCGCCGCCGCGCGCTCCTGTTCTCGGCCACCACCGTGCTCGTGCTGCTCCCATGGAGCATCCGCGACACACTCAGCCGGCCCGACCCGCCCGCGGATCAGAGCTTCTTGTGGTCGTACTCGACCGCGATGTGGCACGCAGACGGCGGTGATCCGAACTCGCGCCGGCTCACCGCGCAGGAGATCCTCGCGCGCCCCACGCTGCACAGCGGTGCGACGCTGTCGGTGCTCGGCACGAACCTCGGGACACCGGACGGACCCACGTGGTCCTTGTGGCTCGGGCTCGCCGCGCTCTCGTGTCTGGTCGTCATGCTCGTGCGCCGCAGCGGAGCGGGCGAGTTCTTCGCGCTCGCCGTCGTCGCGGTGCTCAGCGTGTACTTCGCGTTCCAAGCCCGGCTCGTGCTGCCCGTTTGGTTGTTCGCGCTGGTCGGCGTCGCCGACACGCTCGTGTGGCTCTTGTCGAAGCCGTTCGCGCCGCGCATCGCGCGCGGAGCCGTCGCCATAGCGCTCGCGCTGCTGTCGATCTCGGCGGGCCTGGTGCGCTACGACGCGCAGAAGCAGGAGCTCGTGTGGCGGCCGCGCGCGAGCTGGCCCATGAGCCAGCTGTACTTCGATGCGTATCGGTCGATGACGGACGATTTTCGCGCGGCGCTCGCGCCGGACGCCGTACCCGCGTCGGCGATCGGCTGGCACAACTCGGTGTTCTTGGACCAGCCCGTGTACAGCTTGACGTTCACTGCGCGGCGCTTCGCAACGGAAGCGGCGGTCGAAGCGCTGATCGACAAGTACGGCATCAACACCGTCACTCTGTCCAAGAACGTCGCCGCCGACGTGTTCCTGATGAAGTACTTCAAGGACAAGTACGGGCCCGCGACCGGCACGGAGACGAACCTCGTGTTCCGCGTGCGGAAGTGAGCGA
>JBJXHG010000129.1:0-12843 GCA_046160865.1 Planctomycetota bacterium
GAGATCGTCGTCGCTGGCAAGGCGCGAGGGTGCAGGCAACCTGTCAGGTTTCCGAACCCGAGCAACGCCGCCAGCGCGGAGGAGATCGAGCTTGGTGAGAGCGAACTTCTGACTCAGGACACTAGCAGGTTTCCGAGTCCGAGCAACGCCGCGAGCGTGCGCTCGGACTCGCGAGGCACGCCGAGCCGTTCGGCCGCGCGCGTGCCGTCGCTGCGCGGCGGGCGGTGCGATCGGGGACCACCTGCATCCGCCGCGCGCTTGCGCGCAGCGAAGCGGAACGTTCATCTGCGCGCGGATGAACCTCGCCGCGCTCGGCATCGGATTCCTCGTCGTGCTGGCGTGTGGCTACCGCCTGTACGGCCGGTGGCTCGCGCGTCGCTTCGCGCTCGACGACGCGCGCACGACGCCGGCGCACTCCAAGGAGGACGGGGTCGACTTCGTGCCGACGCCGCCGTTCTATCTGTTCGCGCAGCACTTCTCCGCGATCGCGGCGGCGGGTCCGATCGCCGGGCCGATCCTCGCGTGCGCGTCGTTCGGCTGGCTGCCGTGCCTCTTGTGGATCGGCTTCGGCGTCGTGTTCATCGGCGCGGTGCACGACTTCTCGGCGCTCATCGCGTCGGTGCGCCACGGCGGCACGTCCGTCGCGGAGATCGCGCGCGAGCGGCTCGGGAGCGCGGCCGGACGCGCGATGATGGCCTTCATCTGGATCGCGCTCGTCTACGTGATCGTCGCATTCACCGACATCACGGCCGGGAGCTTCGTGCGCGGGACCGAGGAGCTCGCGGACAGTACGCACTTCAATCCCGGCGGCGCGGTGGCGGCGGCGAGCGTGATGTACCTCGCACTCTCGGTCGTGATGGGGCTCGTCCAGCGCGCGTTCAAGCCGCCGCTGTGGCTCCTCACGATCGTCTTCGTGCCGGCGACGTTCGCGGTGGCGTGGCTCGGGACGAAGTGCTCCACGATCTTGATCGCGACGCCGCTGACGTGGGCCCTCGTCATCATGGCGTACTGCGCGGTCGCATCGGTGCTGCCCGTGTGGGCCCTGCTCCAGCCGCGCGGCTACCTCGGCGGGTTCGTGCTCTACAGCGCGCTCGCGCTCGGCGTCGTGGGGATGTTGTTCGGCGGATACGAGATCGAGCAACCAGCCTTCAAGACGTGGGACACGGGCAAGACCGGTGGGCAGCTCTTCCCGTTCCTCTTCGTCACGATCGCGTGCGGCGCGTGCTCGGGCTTTCACGGACTCGTCTGTTCGGGGACCACGTCGAAGCAGGTCGCGCAGGAGTCGCACACCTGCCTCGTTGGTTACGGGGCGATGCTGGCCGAGGCCTTCGTCGCGCTCATCGCCCTCGTGACGGTCGTGATCTTTCCGACCGAGAAGCTCGCCGGCCTGAAGCCCGGCACGATCTACGGCAACGGCATCGGTGAGTTCCTGACACTGATCATCGGCCGGGACAACCTGCCGTTCGCGATCACGTTCGGCGCGATGGCCTTCTCGACCTTCGTGTTCGACACGCTCGACGTCGCCACGCGCCTCGGCCGCTACATCGTGCAGGAGCTCTTCGGCTGGCGGGGAGCGCGGGGTGCGGCGCTCGGCACGTTGGCGACGGTGGCCCTGCCGACTTTGTTCCTCACGATCTCGGGGGAGAGCTCCTACCTCAAGTTCTGGTCGTTGTTCGGCGCCTCCAACCAATTACTAGCGGGCCTGACACTGATCTCGATCGCGGTGTGGCTGCGGCAGGAGGGCCGGCCGGCGGCGTTCGTGATCGCGCCGATGGTGTTCGTCCTGTCGATCACGGTCTGGGCGCTCGGCGACTTGTGCTGGACGAGCGCACGCGCGGTGCGTGGCCTCGACATCGCGTTCGCCAACGCCGCGGCCGCCGGGGCGCTCCTCGCGCTCTCGATCTTCCTGGTCGTGGTGGGGTTCCGAAAGTTGCGGCCCGGCCACCGCGAAATCGACATCGCAAGGTAGGATCACCGGCTCCATGCTGTGCTCTGCATTCCTGCTGTGCGCCTCGCTTCTCGGCGGGCCTTCTTTCTCCACCGGCGCGAACGACGTGACCTATTTGTCGTCGCTCGACGGCACGCCGCTGACCGGCATCGTCTGGCTCAGCCCCAATTTTTCGCCGTCCGCCCCAGCGCGCCCGCTCGTCATCTACCTGCACGCGGCGAATCACGACGCGACGGAGATGATCACCGAGCCGCAGCTCGTCGCGCAGCTCGACGTCCGCAACTGGATCGGATTCGCGCTGAACGGACGCGACCTGACACCGGCGGCGTGCAGTTGGGAGTACTCGGCCGGTTACATCGACAGCCCCGACGTCGACATCGCGAGCGCTGAACAAGATGTACTGGACGCGATCGATTGGATCGCGAGCCATCTGCCGGTCGACGCGGACCGCATCTTCCTCGTCGGCGAGTCGATGGGTGGTGCCGGTGCCGGCGTCATCGCGCTGAAGAATCCGCACCGTTTCGCGGGTGTCGGAATGCTCGCGGCGGTCGCCGACATGTACGACTTCGTCGCGCGCGACCTGGCGGTGAGTTGCCTCACGCAGGTGATGGGGGGCATGCCGGGCGACAGCCTCGTGGTCGACACACGCTTCACCTCCGCGAGCCCGCGCTTCTTGATCGAGAACGCGAACAACCTGGCCATGTACTACGGTCACGGCCTGCTCGACTTGCTCACGTACAACGTGCCGAACACTCCGCAGTTCCAGCACGGCTGGCACATGACGATCGACGGCGGGTGGTCGGGCTGCCACAGCAGCGGCAACTACTGCTTCGGGCACACACCCACGCAGACGGAGCTGCAGGCGCTCGATCCCGACGGCTACGAGTGGGCGTACCAGTTCACCGACGTGCACCACGTGCTCGATCCGCGCTGGGTGACCGGCACGGAGTCGAATCCGAACTTGTTCGGCACGCCGGATCCCGCCGATCCGAACCGCTTGCTCGGAATGTTCGACTTCTTCGAGCCGCGTCGCCGTGCCGTCTCGCCGACGAAGATCGTCTTCAAGACGTACGAGAATCAGCACGAGCGCGCGTACTGGGTCCGCATCGCGAGCACGCGACCGTGGGAGAACGTTCCGGCCGCCGTGCGCGCGGTGCGCAACGCCGGGCACACGGGGGTGAGCCTCGAGCTCGCGCGCGTGGCCGAGGTCCGTGTCGACCTGAAAGCGGCCGGCGTGCGCCTCGGAACGCGCGGTGCTTTGAAAGTCGACGTCGACCGCTTGGTGGAGCCGGTCTACGACCCGGCGCTCGACGACTCCGCCGAGGCGCTCACGCCCTACATCGTGCTCGAAGGGCCGGTCCCGAGCCCGCGCGACGTCGTCGTGAAGCAGGATGGCGTGACGCTGTCGCGCGCGCTCTTGCAGGTGACGCCGACGGAAGTGCGCATCGGGCCGATCTCCGTCACCGGACCGACGTCGCTAGAGATCTACCCGAAGCGGATCTTGACGCCCTTCGCGCAGTAAGAGGCTCTAACTCGCGCTGCGGGTGCAGCTCACGCGGAAGTTCGGCCCAGCCTTGCTTTGCACCGCAAAGTACTTGACAGATCTCACGCGCTCGGCGACCTTCGGTGCATGGCCGACCGGCTTCGATTGCTGCGCACGGAGACGCCTTCGCTCACCGATCGAGCGATCGAGGACGTGCGCTTCATCCGGCGCACGATGGAGCGCGCCGCCGCGCTGACCGTCGTGCCGGGGTGGGGCGGCGTCTTGATGGGGGCCGTCGCGCTCGTCGCGGCACCGATCGCGGCGCACGCGGAAACGTCCGCACGCTGGCTCGGAGTGTGGATCGGCGCTGCCGCGCTCGCGCTGCTCATCGGCGCGTCCGACATGATCCAGAAAGTGCGCGCGAACGAGAGCGCGTTGCTCCGCGGTCCGGCGTGGCGCTTCGCCGCGAGCCTCGTCCCGGCCTTCTTCACCGCCGCGTGCTTGACGCTCGTGCTGTTCCGCGCCGGTGCGAGCGCGCACCTGCCGGGTTTGTGGCTGTCGCTCTATGGCGTCGGTGTGATCGCCGCCGGCACGTATTCGATCGCACCCGTGCGCTGGGTGGGCGCGTCGTTCTTGTTCACTGGCACGTGCGCGCTGCTGGCGCCGGCTCTCGGCGACTGGTTCATGGCCTTTGGCTTCGGAGGCTTGCACGTCGGCTTCGGCGTTTGGATCGCGAGGCACCACGGTGGCTGAGAAGCGCGCCTCACGCTCGGATGCGCGCACGCCCGCCCGCAAGTCGGCGGATCTGCGCGCGCTGCGCAGCCTGTCGACGAAGAGCGAGGCGTCGCCGCCCGTCGACCGCTTGATCCACGAGCGCGTCCGACTCGCGATCGTGAGCGCGCTCGCCGTGCACGACGCGCTGACGTTCAACCAGCTCAAGGACATGCTCGACATCAGCGACGGCAACTTGTCCGTGCACGCACGCAAGCTCGAGGAGGCGCAATACGTGTCGTGCACGAAGGCCTTCGACGGTCGCGTCCCGCGCACCGAGTTCCGTTTGACCACGGCGGGCCGGCGCGCGCTCGAGCGCTATCTCGCGCACATGGAGGCCGTCATTCGCGCCGTGCGCGAGCGCTGACGTCTCTTTTTTTCTCGGTTCACTTTATGGCACAAAGTAACTCTTCGACCCTCCACGTCGCGATCATCATGGACGGCAACGGCCGTTGGGCCAGCGCGCGCGGGATGTCGCGCAGCGCCGGGCATCGTGCCGGCGCCGAGGCGGTGCGGCGCGTCGTGCGCGCCGCGGCGGAGCTCGAGCTCTCGCACCTGACGCTGTTCGCGCTGTCGTCCGCGAACCTGCAGCGACCGCACGCGGAGCTCGACGCGATCTTCGACCTCCTGCGCGATTTCCTCACGCGCGAGATGGACGAGTGCGCGCGCGAGAGCATCCGACTGACGGTCGTCGGACGCCGCGACCGGCTGCCCGATGGCCTCGTCGCGGCGATCGCGGAAGCCGAAGAGCGCACGGCGCGCGGCACGCGCTTGTGTCTGCGCCTCGCGATCGACTACTCCGCGCGCGAGGCGATCGTGCGCGCGGCGCGTCGCTTCCACGTCGAATCCGCGCGCAACGGCGCGCGCGAAGGCTTCGGTCAGTTGCTCGCGTGGGAGCACGGCAGCGACGTCGAAGTGCCGGACGTCGATCTGCTCATCCGCACTGGCGGCGAACAGCGTCTCTCGGATTTCCTGCTGTGGGAGTGCGCGTGGGCCGAGCTCCTCTTCACGTCGAAAGCGTGGCCGGAGTTCGACGGCGCCGCGCTGCGCTGGGCGCTGCGCACGTACCGCGAGCGCGAGCGCCGCTTCGGCGGATTGCCCGCGCGGGACTCGCACGCGCCGAAACGGGAGCAGCGGAGGCGCGCGTGAGCAGTGCTTTGCGCTCGTGGATCATGCCGACCGTCGTCGGCGTGCTCGTCGTGGGCACCGTGCTCGCGCTTGCTTTGATCGCGTTCGTCCGCGAACCGCAGACGGAGACGGCCGGAGGCGGCGAGATCGTGATCGAGGACGTGCTCGGGTTCCGCGTCGCGAACGTGCGCACCGCGAGCACGCTCGGCGCGAGCGGTAGCGAGCTGCGCGCGAACGGCCGCTTCTGGATCGTCGACCTCGAGATCAAGAACCACGGACATCCAAGCGAGTACAGAGTGGACAGCCACAGGCCGGTGCTCGTAGGCGAGAGCTTTCGCGATCGCCACACGATCGACCAACGGGCGCAGGACGTGCTGCGCGCGAACGGTGGTCTGCCCGCGCCGCCGCCGCGCCTCGCCGCCGGGGAGACCTGCACGCAGCAGCTCGTTTACGACGTGCCGACGTCGCTGGATCGCGGCGATCTCCGGATCCTCTGGGGCGGACCGCTCGGCGAGTTGCTCAAGGACATCGTGCTCGGTGACAAGCGCATCACGCTCTTCGTGCCGCACGAGGGATAGCTCGCATCAACCGGCGTGGCGCGCGTGCTCGCGCACCGCTTCGAGCGCTTCCTCCTGCGTGCGGCAGATCGCGAGACGGCTCGGCTGATCGGTCAAGCCGCCGTGTTTCAAAATCTCTTGCGGTTGCGGCTGCACGCCGACGAGCACGACGAACGTGCCGGCGCGCGCGAGCTTGTCGAGCGTCGACTCGAACGCGACGAGCCCGGTCACGTCGATGATCGGGACGGCACTCATGTGCAGGATCACCGCGCGTGCCTTGCCGGCGACGGGGGCGAGCGCGCTGATCGCCTTCTCGGCGGCGCCGAAGAAAAGGGGTCCGCCGATGTCGTAGACCACGACGCCCTGCAGGTGCGGATCCGCGTGCTGCGCGGGTGTTCGGTCGGCGACGCGCGCGCTGAAACTGTCCGACATGCGGCGCATGAACATGAGCGCCGCGAGCACGATGCCCACGCTGACCGAGATCACCATGTCGAAGACGACGGTCAGCCCGAAACAGCTGAGCAGCACGAAGACGTCGCTCTTCGGCGCGACGCGCACGATGTGGATGAAATGGCGCGCCTCGCTCATGTTCCACGCGACGATCAGGAGCAACGCCGCGAGCGACGCCATCGGTAGCCACGCCAAGTACGGCGCGAGCGCGAGCACCGCCGCGAGCACGAACACGGCGTGCAGGAACGAAGCGACCGGGCTGCGGCCGCCCGCGCGGACGAGCGTCGCCGTGCGCGCGATCGCGCCCGTCGCCGCGATGCCGCCGAAGAGCGGCCCGACGAGATTGCCGATGCCTTGCGCCACGAGCTCGACGTCGGGGTCGTGGCGCGTTCCTGCCATTCCGTCCGCGACGACCGCGCACAGGAGCGACTCGATCGCACCGAGCATGGCGATCGCGAACGCGGGGCCGGCGAGCTCGCGCACGAGTCCGAACGACAGTCCGACCGGCTGTCCGTCGGGACCCGGCATCTGCCACGGCCACGCGAAGTGCGGCAGCATGCGCGGGATGCCGGGCAGCGTCTGGCCGCCGATGTCGTAGTGGAAGCGGCTGCCGATCGTGTCGACGTGAAAGCCCGGGACGAGCTGCGCGAGGAGCGCCGCCGCCGCGGCACCGAGCGCGAGCGCGACGAGCGGTCCGGGCACGCGCTTCGTGATGCGCGGCCACACCAGCAGCACGAGTAACGTGAACAGGCCGATCGAGAGCTCGTGCCAGTGCGCGTGCGGAACCGCGGCGGCGAGGGCGGCGACCTTCTCGGGGAAGTGCTCGGGCATGTGCTCGATCGAGAGCCCGAGGAAGTCCGTGAGCTGCAGCGTCGCGATCACGATCGCGATGCCGGCCGTGAAGCCCGTCGTCACCGGGTGTGGCACGAACTGGATCCAACGTCCGAGGCGCGCGACGCCGATCGCGACGAGGATCGCGCCGGCCATCATCGTCGCGAGCAGCAGACCGCCGAGCCCGAAGCGGTGCGAGATCGGCGCGAGCAGCACGACGAACGCCGCCGTCGGACCGGACACGGACGAGCGCGATCCACCGAGCAGCGGGATCATCGCTCCGGCGACGATCGACGTGTACAGGCCGTACTGCGGCGGCACGCCCGACGCGATCGCGAGCGCCATCGCGAGCGGCAGCGCGACGATCCCGACGACGATGCCCGCCACGACGTCCGCGCGCAGCTCGCGCGCGCCGTAGCCCTCCTGCCACGACTCCCGCAGCGCGTGTGCGAGGCGCAACCGCGGCGCCTCTTTCTGCTCGTATCGGTGCGGCATGAGTCGTGGATCGTCCAGTCGCAGACTGCAACGGCGCGAACGGCGCTGCAAGTGGTCGAGATGCGTAGGACTGCAGGGCGGACCGCGCGAGCGAGCTAGCCCGCATCTCTCACCTCATCCTGCTGCGGTCGTGCCAACTCGTTCGACGCTGCGTTGTTGGATCGGAATCGATCCTCGCTGACCACCCAGGTCAGCTGCGGTCGATTCCGATGCAACGCCTTGCTTCGAACGCGCTGGCGCGACCTCGCGACGGAAGTGGTGAGAGATGCGGGCTAGGATGTGCGCGCCATGAAGTACGCCAAGCTCGGACGCACCGCTCTCAAGGTCAGTCGCCTGTGCCTGGGCACGATGAACTTCGGACCGCACGCGCGCGAGACGGACAGCTTCGCGATCATGGATCGCGCGCTCGAGCACGGGATCAACTTCTTCGACACGGCCGATGTGTACGGCTGGAAGAAAGGCGAAGGCGTCACCGAGAAGATCCTCGGCGCCTGGTTCGCGCAGGGCGGCGGCCGGCGCGAGAAGGTCGTGCTCGCGACGAAGGTGTACGGCGAGATGGGCGACTGGCCGAACACGAGCAAGCTCTCCGCGCTGCACATCCGCCGCTCGTGCGAAGCGAGCTTGCGGCGCATGAACACGGATTACCTCGATCTCTACCAGATGCACCACATCTGGCGCGACGCGCCGTGGGACGAGGTGTGGCAAGCGCTCGAGCTGCTCGTGCAGCAAGGCAAGGTGCTGTACGTCGGCTCGTCGAACTTCGCCGGTTGGCACATTGCACAGGCGTGCGAGAGCGCGAAGGCGCGCCACTTCCTCGGCCTCGTGTCCGAGCAGAGCCTGTACAACCTCAATGCACGCACGGTGGAGCTCGAAGTGCTGCCGGCGTGCCGCGCGTACGGTCTCGCCGTGTTGCCGTGGAGCCCGCTCGCGGGCGGGCTGCTCGGCGGTGCCTTGCGGAAAGCGAGCGAGGGCCGGCGCGCGCAGGAGAGCTTGCAGAAGAGCGTCGAGAAGTTCCGTGCGCGGCTCGAGCCCTGGGAGAAGTTGTGCCAAGACCTCGGCGAAGAGCCGGCGCACGTCGCGCTCGCGTGGCTGCTCGCGAACCCGGCGGTCACGGCGCCGATCGTTGGACCGCGCACCGTGCAGCAGCTCGACGGCGCCTTGCGCGCGCTCGACATCGAGTTGACGCGCGAGATCGAGCAGCGGCTGGACGGGATTTTTCCCGGCCCCGGCGGTGCGGCGCCCGAAGCGTACGCCTGGTGAGCGCGCTCGCCTCGAGTGTGGCGATCCAAGGTCGCGCGCGCGCTGCTATGTTGGTCGTCATGGTTCATCTCCATGCGTTTCAGGACGGTGCCGAATGAGTCTCTCGCTGGTGTCGGGCACCATCACGCAGCTCCGCGAGCGAGCCGAGGTGCGCGGCGACGACAAGTCGATCACGACGCACCGGGCGACGGAGTTCCGCATCGACAACCGACCGGCTAACTTTGCTGCCGCCTTCAACGCGTCCGTCGGCGACAAGGTGACGGCGGTGGGGAAGAACTCGGCCGAGCTCGAAGTGATCGCGCTGCGGAACGACACGACGAACGTGATCTACTTCGTCGGCATGGCGCCGCTCGGGGGGATCGCGATCCTGCTCGCGTGCCCGGTGATCGCAATCGCGGTGATGCTCTACGACACGTCGTGGGCATTCCTCGGCTTCATACTCCTGCTCGGAGGTTTCGTCTCGTTCCCCGGTGGCATCTATCTGCTCTTCAAGCGCCGAGGCGTGGCCCGCGCCGTGCGCATGGTCGAGCAAGCACCGCGCGCGTGACGACGGCGTCGCTCGCCGCCCCCGTTGTGGGTTCGGCGAATCCGGCTTACGGTGGAGTCGCGCTCGAGAGCGCGCCGCTGCATGAACACTTGGTTCGGCCGGACGATCGTCGCTGGCGTGCTCGCCAGCCTGTGCACGGGCAGCTCGTGCACCGTGGCGTACTGCTCGGAGGACTGCAATCCGTGCTACTCCGAGTGCAAGTGCCACGACCGCCCGTGCCGGCCGTCGACCACCGCGGACTTCCAGTCCGCGCACGAGCTCACCGCGTTCCGGCAGAGCATCTGGCTCGAGCCCGGCCGAACCACGTGCGTGAGGTCGGAGATCGTCGGCTTGTCGGTGGCGCGCGCGACCGGCAAGTCCGATGTCGACGCGGGCGATCTCGCGCGCTTCGCGGAAGGTGTGCTGCGCGTGAACGCCGCGCAACTTCAGGCTCCGGCGGGAGCGCGCTGGGCCTTCGACGGGATCCAAACCTTCGACGCGGTCTCGCTCGTCAACTACGAGAGCCGGCCGGAAGGCTCGACGCTGAGCCTCTTGTTCGACGGCGCCGGGAATCTGATCGAGATCGACGAAGTGCTCGCGGCGCGGTGAGCGCACGCCAGTACGCATCGTCGGCCCTCCGTGCGCCGCGCCAGTTCGCTCGCCCGCGTGCCGCGGCGAGGTAATAGGACGTGCTCCAAGACGGTCGGCTGGCGATACTCGCCGCCCACCTTGCGCCGTCTCTCGATCTCCCTCGCGACCCTCCTCATCGCGCTCGCCGCGTGCGAGATCGGGCTGCGCGTCTATCTCTTCAACATCGCCGACGCCGAGCGACTGACGAAGTACGCGCGCTTCGACGATCTGCCGCCCGAGGCGCACGTCTACCGTGGCCATCCGTTCACGAACTACGGCCTCAACGAGCAGTACCAGAGCCGCGACGGCAAGAGCCGGCACAACGCGCTCGGCTTGCGCGGGCCGGAGATCGCGGAAGCGAAGGCGTCCGGCGTGTACCGCATCGTGTGCATCGGCGGCTCGACCACGTACTGCACCGAGGTGCGCGACGACGCGCTCACCTATCCCGCGCAGCTCGAGCGCGTGCTGCGCGAGCGCCACGGGCACGCGAACGTCGAGGTGATCAACGCCGGCGTCGGCGGGTGGAGCTCGTGGGAGTGCCTCGTCGATCTCGAGCTGCGCTTGCTCGGCCTCGAGCCCGACTTGCTCGTCGTGTACCACGGCATCAACGACGTGTATCCGCGCTTCGTGCCGCCGGAGGTCTACCGGCGCGACGGCTCGGGGCGCTTTCGCCAATGGTCGCCGGGCACGAGCGTCTGGGAGCACAGCGTGCTCGCGCGTTGCATCGGCGTGAAGATGGGTTGGTCGACGGCGAACACGATCGAAGGCCTCGTGCACAAGACGTATCCGAACCTCGATCTCGACGCGTGCTTGGACGCCAACCCGCCCGAGTACTTCGCCGCCAACCTCGAGTCGACGATCGCTGTCGCGCAGCACGCTGGCATCGACGTGATGCTCGCCACGTTCGCGTGGTGCGACGCGAAGAACGACTACGTCTCCTGGCCCGCGTACCAGCGCGCGATCCGCGAAGGCAACGAAGTGATCCGTGCCGCGGCGCGGAAGAACGCTGTCGCGCTCTTCGAGTTCGAGACCGCGATGGATCGCGACAAGGAGCTCTGGGCCGACAGCCGGCACGTCAATGCCGACGGAGCGCGCGTCATGGCCGAGCTGTACGCCGCGTTCGTCCACGAGCGGTTCTTCGCCGCCAAGAAGTGATCTCCATGAACATGCGCAACGCACTCGTCGTCTTCGTCCTGCTCACCACGTCGTGTGCGTCCAGCGCGCCCGCGGACCTCACCGCGCGCGCACACACGCTCGCCCAGCGTTGCCTGATCGTCGACGGCCACATCGACGTGCCGTACCGGCTGTGGGAGCAGAAGCAGAACGGTCCGATGGACGACGTCGGCGTGCGCACGGCGAAAGGCGACTTCGACTTGCCGCGGGCGCGCGAGGGCGGCCTCGATGCGCCGTTCTTCTCGATCTACGTCCCCTCCGAGGAAGAAGACAAGGGCACGGCGAAAGAGCTCGGCGATGCATTGATCGATCTCGTCGAGGGCATCGCCGCCAAGTACCCGGACGACATGCGCATCGCGCATTCGAGCGCCGACGTGCGCGCGATCGTGAAGGACGGAGACCTCGCGATCCTGCTCGGCATGGAGAACGGCAGCCCGGTCGCGGGCGATCTCGCGAACCTCGATCACTTCCACGCGCGCGGGGTCCGCTACATCACGCTCTGCCACGGCAAGGACAACCACATCTGCGATTCGTCGTACGACACGCGGCACACGCACAAGGGGCTCTCGCCGTTCGGGCGCGAGGTCGTGCAGCGCATGAACGCGCTCGGCATCCTCGTCGACGTGTCGCACGTGTCGGACGACGCGTTCTGGGACGTGATGGACGTCGCGCGCGTGCCGGTCATCGCGTCGCACTCGTCGCTGCGGCACTTCGTGCCCGGCTTCGAGCGCAACCTGAGCGACGACATGGTGCGCCGCATCGGGCGCGACGGCGGCGTCGTGATGATCAATTTCGGCTCGGCGTTCCTGACGCCGGCGGCGAACGAGCACGCGTTCGCGCGCTACGCGCTGGAGGGCGAGCTCGAGAAGTCGCGCGGCCTCGCGCCGGACTCGGACGAGATGCGCGCGGCACTCGAGCAATGGGACCGCGAGCACCCGCTGCCGTTCGCGAGCGTCGCGGACGTCGCCGACCACATCGATCGCGCCGTGGAGCTCGCGGGCGTCGAGCACGTCGGGCTCGGTTCGGACTTCGACGGCGTCGGCGACTCACTGCCGAGCGGACTCAAGGACGTGTCGCAGTATCCGAACCTGATCGAAGAGCTCTTGCGGCGCGGCTACTCGGACGGCGAGGTGCGCAAGATCTGCGGCGAGAACTTGATGCGCGTGCTCGCCGAAGCGGAGCGGATTGCGCGGGAGAAGTAGCCGAGCGCGAACGTCGCCCAGATCGCAACGTCCGCCATCGGTGTGTACGTCGGCGGCAACGGCACGTCGCTCATCCTCAGGCACACGGTGAGCTGACCGCAGTGGCGGAAGATGTGGCTCACGATGAACGAGCTCAGGATCGCAATCGGAAGATCACTCCCCCCACCCCGGCGGCACGAGTCTCCGCTTTCCGTCGTGCGACTTCGCGATCTCGTCGCGCGCGACATCGGGCTCGGTGAAGTCGCGATCCCACAGCTGACAGGTCACCTGCTGGTGCTTCTGGTCGAGCCCTTCGCAGTAGTTCGTGAAGACGCAGCGCCGGACTTCGTCGCCGCGGCCGAGCTCCATCTTGCGCCACCAATCCGGATCGGCGAGCGATTGACGCGCGG
>JBJXHG010000130.1:0-3349 GCA_046160865.1 Planctomycetota bacterium
GGCGCGTACTCGCGCCACACGCATGAATCGGCGGCGGGGACCCGTTGCAGCTGCCGTGCGCTCGACTGTGCGGTGACAGGTTGCGGGTGCTGCATAGCTGCCTCCGCGCACGCTGCGACCGTCAGCATGCCGGCAAGCGAGATTGCACGCCGTCAGCGCTCGCAGCCACGCAATTCGCAGCGGAGGAGCAACGGCAGGCTGCACGTCACAGCAACGCGTAAGTCAGCTGCAACGGGTCCCCGCCGGTTAAAGCGCTCCGCGCGCGACGCGCTTCGCGCATGCGTTCAGCAGGGTGCGCAATGGCCGCGACAGTAGCGAAACGCTACCGTCGCGACCGTGCGCACCCTGCTGAACGCGGCCATCGTCGGCGCGCTCCTCTCGATGATGCGCGTGCCGCTCGGCGTCGACCTGACGCAATGGGCAGCGGTGGATCCGCGCGCGGCGTACGGCGTGCGCGCACTCGCGCTCCTGCTCGCGGCGTTGGGCACATGGAACGCGCGCGGTGTGCGGACCGGTTGGTTCGCGGCGCTCGCGCTCGGCTTCGCCGTGCACGCGCTCCTCGTTGCGCGCGTGTGGTCGCCCGCCAGCGTGACCGAGTTGTGGATCGTCTGGGTGCTCGCGGTCCCGGCGTTGCTGTGGCCGCGCAGCGCGAGCGAAACTCCGCCGCAGATCGACGAGCCGCGCCCGCGTTTGCTCGAGATGTTCGGCCTCGCCATCTGCGGCGGCGGCGTCGCGCTCGTGCTCGAAGGCGTCGCACGCCACCTGCGCCTCTTCGGCGCCGGACTCGCGCAAGACGACTCGCTCTTCGCCCTCGTGCTCGTCGCGTGGATCGCGATCGGAGCGCTGTCGTTCGGCTGGCTCGCGGCTTCGACCCGCCCGGGCGGAATCGCGCTGCCGGTGTGCCTCGCGCTCGCCGCGGCGGGCGGCTACGCGAGCTTCCGCGTCGTCACGAGCATCGCGACGTCGCGCGGGCTCGACACGTACATCCGCCGCTTCAATCTCGATACCTCGCTGCACGGCATGTGGAAGTACGACGCGCTGCTCGCGGCTTCGTGCTTCGTCGTGCCCGCGCTGTTGATCGGCGCCGCACTCTCCGGATCGAAGCGGCGCGAGCGCTGGTCGAGCCCCGTGCTCGGCGCGGCGGTTGGCGTCTTCCTCGTACCCGCGATCCTCGCTCGCGATCCCGGCGCCGTTGCGGACGAACGCGAGCTCTTCAGCGCGCACCTCATACCGATCGGCACGCTCACGGCCGTCGCCGGCGCGGTGGTCGCGATCTTCGCGCACATGAGCTCGACGGCCCGCGCGCGCGGAATCGCGCTCGCGCCACTGCTCGCGGCGGCGCTCTTGCCGGCGTTCGTTCGCGTCGATGCGCAGTTCGTGCTCGCACCGTGGCGCGTCATGCCGGTCATCCCCGACTTGGTGTTCGAGTCGCCGGCCGGCCTGATCACGATCGAGCCGACGCGCGGCGGGCTCGCGCAAGCGACGCTGGACCGGCGCGCGATCACGCCCGACACGGAGACCGCGGACGACGACGTGCAACGACTCATGCTGTCGGTCGATGCGTTGCCGTCGGCCGTGCGCGTCCGCCCCGCCTTGCGCGTGCTCTTGGTCGGACAGCTCACTCCGATTCGAAGCGTGGCGCTGCTCGACGTGGGTGCGGGCTCGGTCGACCGCACGGGCGCCTGGTGGGAATCGATGCCGCGCATCGAAGCCGCGCTGTTCGGCGCAACCGCGCTTCCACCAGGCGAGATCGTCGCACCGGCCGACGCCCGACGGCGCATCGCCGACGGCCGATACGACCTCGTGCTCGCGCTGCCGGTCGAAGGCGACGCGCCGGTGCCCGTGAATCTCGACGTGCCGAACACCACGACGCTCGTCGCATGGGCGTTCCTCGATCAGCCGCTCCCCCGCCGCGACTTCGGTCAGCACGTGATGCTGTACGCGGACGGACTGGAGAGTCCGACGATGGCACTCTTGCGGAACGCGGGCGCGACACCGTCCGCCGAGCCGACCTCGCCGCTGATCGTCGATCCAGGTACACCGGTGCGCACGCCGACGCCGTTCGAGTGGCTAGGCCTGCGCAAGTTCGAGCGCACGCACCGCGCGCACACGCTTGCGGCGCAGCGCTTCGCAAACGCCGCGCACGGCACGCTCGACCAAGACCTGACGGCCGGTATGGCTTCGTTCTACGCCGCGCAAGTGCACAGCTCGCAGTTCGAGACGCGCGAACAGCAAACGGAGCTGCCGGCCGACTGCCTCGAGCTCTTCCGCAGCACAGCGCTGGCGCGGACGCCCAACGTGTTCGTGCGCAAACTGTGGGAGGAGCTCGCGGAGATCCTCGTCGGGAAGCGCTGGATCGAAGAGATTTTCCGTTACGTACAGCCGATTGCCGAGCGGTACGCGCCGTGGCCCACGCTCGAGTTCGCACTTGCGCGCGCCGAGATCGAGGCGCTCGACGCGAGCTCCGCGCGCGCACGGCTGGAGCAACTCTCGCGCGCGCACCCGCTGCAACCCCAATACACCTACTGGCTCGGACGCGTGCAGCGCGACGGCGGCGATCTCGTCGGCGCGGCGCACAGCTGGCGGCGCGTACGCGAGCTCGCGCCCGACGATTCGGTCGTGCGGCGCGAGCTCGCGATCGTGCTGCTGCGGCTCGGCGAGCCCGAAGGCCGCCGCCTCGCCGAGGAGATCCTGCGCGCGAGCCCCGACGACGAGGAGATGCAGGCGCTTCTCGAAGGGCGCGAGTACGTGCCGTCGAGTTCGGACGTGCACGACGGCCACGATCACTAGCAGCCCGTGGTGGAAGTGCTTCGAGCCCGAAAGTGGCCCGTTCGCGTCAGCACAAGGAGCGAGACCGAAGGCGAATCGTCGAGATTCGCCGAGGATCGAGCGGCGCTGCGCCGACGCGAACGGGCCCACTGCGGTCCGAATGACTATCGCAACGGGCCGGCAGAGCTCACCCAGAGCATCGCGCACATGCCGCAATCCACCCGAGTACCCCACTTCCGGCCTGTTCGCGGGGCGCCGGGGTAATCTTTTTCGCGAAGTCCGAGGCCCATGCGACCCTGGGACCCGGAGTAGCATGGGGTCGCATGCGGAACCGGAGCGCCTGGCGCTTCGTCCGAATGTCCGTTGCGGAATCGCCCAAGGCTAGCCTCCCTGCGCCAAAGACGAGTCCAGTCGCATCACGCAGAAGGAATCCTCTCCAATGAAATTGTCTCTCCTGAATCTGACGGTGGCAGCGTTGCTGGCCGCCGGCAGCCTCGCCACCGCGCAGATCGAGCGCCTCGATCTCCCGACGATGGTCGCGAAGACGGATGACTCCGTCGTCGGCACGATCGTCTCGAAG
>JBJXHG010000131.1:0-45825 GCA_046160865.1 Planctomycetota bacterium
GCGAGCCGGGCTCGCGGCGTTGCGCCTCCTCTGCGTATTGCGGCGCAATACGCTTCGTCGGCGCGTCTTGCTCGCCTCGACTCGCTGCTGCCCGCGATGCGCCGGCTCATTCTGTTAGAGGCTCTAAGGCACCTCGAAGCGCGCGGTCGCCGTCTCGCCGACCTTCACCGCGACCTCTTGATCCGGCGGGCCCTCGCCCCCGCCCTGCGGTCCGCCGCCGACCGATTGCACGTGCACGCGCCACTCACCCGGCGGCAAGCCGGTGAACTTCGCGACACCGGAAGGTCCGGTGAGCTGGATCTTCGGATCGCCGCCCGACGCGTCCTTCTCGGCGCGCACGAGATACGTCGCCGCAGCGCGGCCGTCGGCGTGCTCGACTTTCACCTCGAGCGTGCCGCCTTGCTCGAGCTTCAGGTCGACGCCGCCCTTCACTTGATCCGGCGCGACGTGGAACGCCGGCGATTCGCCGGGCTGCACCTCCTTGCCCGTCGCCTTCACGACGATGTCGACGTCCGGCGCGACGCCGCGCAAGCGATATTTGCCGTCGGCGTCGGTCATGACGTCGGAGCTCGCCGCGTTGCCCGAGCTCACCATCACCGATGGCTCGTCACCGCCGTCGCTCGTGATCATCACCGCCGTCGTCATCATGCGCGGTCCACCGGCGCCGCTCGGCTTCGCAATCTCCGCGCGCACGCGCACGCCAGCGAGCGGACGCGCCTCGTGGTCCGTCACGCGCCCTTCGACGATCGCGACCGACAGTTCGACGTCGAGCTCGTTCTCGCCGTCGCGCACGTCGACGTCGACGTCGTGCGGCATGCTGCGCGAAGTGTGCGAGATCGTCGCGCGGTACTCGCCGACCTCGACATCGTCGATCGTGAACTCGCCCTTACCGTTCGTGCGCGCCTTCTTCCCCTCGCCGAACATCGCCGCGATGTCGCCGGCGGGCGCGTCGCGCTCCGCGAGGCGCACCGTCGCGCCCGCGAGCGGCTTCCCGGACTCCGTGATGCGTCCCGTGAGCTGGCTCGACGCGGGTGCGGCGAGCTCGAGCGTGTAGCTCTCGCCATCCTCGACGACGACCTCGCTCCACGCCGGACCCGTGTCCGGCAGTCCCGAGATCGTGCGCTGCATCTGCATCATGCCCCCGCCCTCCATCGCGATCATGTTTCCGTTTGCCTGACCGAGTCGGAAGCGGTGCACGCCCGGCACCAAGCGCGCGAACGTGACGCGTCCCGTCGAGTCGCTGCGGCGATCGTCGTCGCCACCGATGCGAATCGGCGCGTCCTCGCCGTCGCGCGGTCCTTCGTGGTCGACGTGTCGCCCGCCGACCGGCGCGCGGTGCGCGTCGAGCACGTTCACGACGACGGTTCCGCCGTGCACGAGCTTCACTTCGTGCACCCAATCTTCGGCGAGCGGCAACAATGCAGGCTCGCTCTGGTGCTCCGCATACTCGGCGTGCGAGATCCACACGAACGCGCGCTGCCCGGCGAAGCTCGTCATCTTCGCCCAGCCTTCGGCGTCGGTGCGCGCGCTGTACGAGCCGCTGTTGCCGGGGAAGTTGTCCGCTTCCTCACCTTCTCCAATGAAGAAGTTGTGCTTCTCGGGGTCCGCCGGCGCCTCTTCGCGCAGCGTCACGCGCGCACCGGCGATCGGCGCGCCCGTCTTCGCGTCCGTGACGCGCACTCGCGCGAGCGGCGCACGCGTCATGCGCACGACACCGAGATCGAAATCCTGTCCGCCGATCAACGTCAACTTGTCCGCGCTGTACGGCAGATAGCCCACGCACTCGATCGCGATCTGCGCGAAGCCGCCCGCCGTCGGCGGCTGCAAGTTGCCGTAGCGCACGCGACCTTCGGGGAAGTGCTTCTGCCGCCGGCCTTCCTCGTCCATCAACGGCATCGTCCATTGGTAGCCACCGCGCACGTCGAGCTCGGTCAGCGGCTCGCCGCTGATCGCGTCGACGACGCGCGCAACGATCGCGGTCTCGGGTTGGAACGGCAGCGACACACCTCGGTCGCCGGACTTCACGTTGGCCGTCGCCGTACGCCGGCGGCCGCCCCACTCGCGCTCGCCGTCGCGGCCGAACACCGCGTACGTCGTATCCTTCGTCAAGCCGCGCAGAATGAACGAGCCGTCGGGCTGACAGCGCGCCTTGCGGGCCGCGCCCACGATGCCTTCGGCGAGCGGAAGCGAGGCGTCGCCGCCCGCTGCGCGCGGTGACGCGCGGACCCACAGGTTGTCGAGCGCGCCCGCCGGAGCTTGCACGACGCGCCCGTGGATCTCGGTGCCGTCTTCGAGCGCGAACTGCAGACCGGAGACTTGTTGCCCGGCACGTTCCGTCTCGCCGCTCTCGACCTTGTCCGGATGCGCTGCGCTCGCGATGCGCACGCGCCACGGCCCGGCCGCGAGCTGCGCGATGCGAAAGTGTCCGCCGTCATCCGTGGTCGCGACGCGCACGCCGCGCTCGCCGCCGAGCGTGACGAGTCGCCCCTCGTTGAACGGCAAGCGGAAGAGCTCCGCGTTCGCGACAGGCCGGCCGCTCGCATCGACGACTCGCCCCGCCAGGATCACGCTCGCTTCGAGCGCGATGTCGCCGAGGTCGATCGAGCCGGTCGGCGCACCGCCGACCGTGTGCTCGTCATCGCGCGGAACGAAGCCGTCGACGCGCACCGCGAGTCGCACGGATTTCTTCGCGCCGGGCGCGAGCTCGAACTGTCCGCGCTCGTCGCTCTTCGTCTCGACGAGCCGCATCCAAGGTGCGTCGTCGCTTTCGAAAGCGTCGAGCGCTGCGTCGAAGATCGTGTCCGCCGCGGCGAGGACGCGCGCTCCGGCGACCGGTGCACCTTGCGAGTCGACCAGTCGGCCGCGGAGCGTGACGCCCGGGAGAACTTCGGCCTGCGCCGCCTTCGTCGCGGCGGGTGCGGTCGTCGTCGTGGCGGTCGCAGGCGCGGCCGCGCGACTCGATTCGCGCGCGAGACTCGCTTGCGCGGCGTCGAGCTCGGCGCTCGTCGCGGTCGCTTCGCCCGCTGGCGCGGGGGAGTCGACGAGCGCCGCGGCGGTCGTGCGGGCCGGCTCGTCGTACATGACGAGCCATAAACCTCCGACGACGGCGAGCAGGAAAAGAGCGATCACGGCGACGTGCAGGGGACGCATAGAGCGGGACTCCTCGCGCGGATGGATGGGTGGCCTCGTCGCGCGGCAACGAGGCCGCGGCGGCTACGACCGCGGTAGGTGACAGGTTGGCGACGGCCGAGCAAAGAGGCGCCGACGGCGCGCGAATCGACGCGGAGCTGTAAGAGCGACGGGCATTGTGCACCGACGTGGACGCGCAGTCCGTGGAAAGCGGAGCGAGTCCTCACGAACACCGCCGCGATTCTTCGATCTTGATGGCGAGCATCCGCGCTGGTGACATGAGCGCGCTCCGCTCTCGAACCCCGACATGCGCTCCCGTGCCCTATCCACCGCCTTGCTGGCACTCGGCGTCGCGAGCACCGGCGCGTGCGCAGGCACGCGCACGCTCTCCGATCCGACGCTCGAGATCCGTTCGCCGAACGGAACGGAGCTCGGCGTGTGCACCGACTACGGGATCCTGTTCCTCGGGCACACGGCGCAAGGCGGTCGCATCGAAGTCACCGCCTGGTTCGGCGACGGCCCCGACATCGAGAGCGCCGTGATCGAGCCGATCGGCGGCGGACTCTACACCGCGGACACCGAGATCCGCTTGCCGCCGATCCCGATCGAGTTCAACGAGCCCGCGCCCGGCACCTTCGTGCTCGTGATCGGACGCCACGGCGAAGAGCTCTGGCAGCGCACGTTCGCGGTCGCGTCGGATCCGCGCGTCGAAGGCATGCTGCTCGCGGGCGACGGCTCGGCCGTCGGTGCCGATCAAGTCGGTGCGGGCGTGTTCGTGCTGCCGGGCGAGGACGAGGACGCGAAACGACTCGTCGGCCTCGTCTCTGGCCAGTTGACGTTGTCCGGCCCGGACGGCGAACGTCGCTATCTCACCGTCGTCGGCCCGCGCGATCTCTGGCGGCTCGTCGCGCACCGGCGCGACCTCACGCAGCGCAAACGCTGGGTCTACCGGCGCGACATCATGTGAGTCGGCGCTGCGCGTCACGCGCGCCAACCGTCACGCGCGCCAATCCGAGTCACGCGCGCCAATCGTCACGCGCGCCAATCGTCACGCGCGCCAATCCGGACGGCCGAGCGCCTCCGTGCGCCGCGGCCACGGACCCGACGTCGCTCGCCGCGCTTCCCCATCGCGCGTGCGGAGCACGCCGCGTGTGAGCGCGATGTAGAGCGGCTTCACCGAGCGACGCCAGATCCACGCGGTCCACGAGCGCCGGATCCCGTGTCCGCGGCCGCGCGCTTCCGCCGGCAGCTCGATGCGCGGTCCGCCGGCGCGCGCGTAGCGGCGTCGATGCTTCTCGACGTGACGCAAGTCGTCGCGCACGCGGCTCGCGAAGAGGCGCGTGTGCGTCTTGTGCACGCTCGCGAGCTGGAAGTCCACGAGCCACGGAAAGCCACGCGGATCGACGAGGATGTTCTGCTCCTTGTGCAGATCGTTGTGGCACACGCCGCGCGCGTGCAGCGCCGCGACGAGCACGTCGAGGTGGTCGAAGAAGTCGGCCGGCAACGCGTCGGCCTCGTGCAATCCGACGCCCACGATCCACGTGCGCACGAGCTCGCGAGCGCTCGCGGATGCGTCGAGCGCGTGCAACGCCGGGACGCCAGGCATGCCCGCGATCGCGCGCAATGCGCGGCGCTCGCGCGCGAGCAACACGCGCGCGACGAGCGCGGAGCCCGGGATGCGGCCGCCGCACGCGACGCGGCGCACGGCGCGCTCGCTGCCGGACGCGAGCGCGAGCTCCTCGATGCGCCCGAGCGCGTCGCACTTGAGCACGCGGCACACGCGCGCCGTTTCCACGTCGCTCACACGTAGCTCCAGAGCAGTGCTCGCAACGCGAAGCTGCGCGTCGTCGTGCGTTGGTAGCGCACCGCGGAGCGATGGAGCTCGCGGACGCGCCGGTAGGACGCGCGCGCCTCGCTCTTGCGACCGAGCACGCGCAGCGCGTCCGCGCGCCGGAACGCGCTCTCGGGGCTCTCGCCGTGGTTCTTGTCGAAGCGCTCGAGCACGGTGAGCGCTTCGTCGCCGCGCGCGTTCTTCGTCAAGGCTTCCGCGAGCCGCAACAGCACCGCGCCGTAGGCGTGCTCTTCGTCGAGCTCGGCCGCGCGCGCGAGCGGCGGCACCGCGTCGGCAGCGCGCCCCGCGCCGAGCAGTGCGCTGCCGAGGCGATAGGCCCACGTCGCGGAATCGGGCTCGCCCGCCGCGGCGCGCTGCAACGGCTCGATCGCGGCGCGCATGCGGCCGCTGGCGAGCAAGAGCGTGCCGAGCTTGCCCTGGTTGTGCGGCGTCTCGACGTTCGTGAGCGCGCGTCGCTGGCGCGCGAAGCGCCGGCGATCGACCGCGAGCGCGGCGAGCTTCGACGCGCCCGCACTGACGAGGATCGCGGCGCCCCAGAAGCCGAGGATCGGGATGTCGAAGAAGCGTCCGATCACCGGCACGTGCCGCAGGACTTGCAGCGCGAGCAGCACGACGACGAAGAACCCGATGAGACGCAGCACGGCGGGATGATACGGCCGAGATCGCGGTGCTTCACCGGTCGGCCGGCCGTGGCCGCACGCGGCTGCGAGTGATCACGCGCGCGGTCGACCGCGCTGCGCATTCGGCGACGAGCGCGGCCGCGGCGAGGAGCAGCGGAGCGCGCTCGTCGACGCGAAAAGATGCTCGTTTCGACCGGGCTCGATTCGACATCTCGTGCTCCAATCGTCGCCCGATCCGCGCGCTGCGCGCGACGATCGCCCGACTCGAGCACTCGCCGCCAAGCTCCCCCATGCTGACCTCCGCCTTTGCTTTCGCCTTGATCACCGTCGGCGCCGTGCAGGCAGCCGCGCCCTCTCCAACGACGACGCAGACCTCGGACGGGCTCGAGCGATCCGGCTGGTTCGCGGACGTGTCCGCGGCGCTCGAGCGCGACGAGTATCGGTTCTCGTCCGTGCAAGACGAGGCTGGCGCGTGGTCAGCGCCGAATCGCGCGCACGCCTTCCAGATCCGCGTCTCGAAGAGCGGGATCGAAGTCGCTCCGCGTAACGCGGAAGCGAGCGAGTGGAAGCTCAAGCTCGCGACGACGAGCTTCGGCCGCGCGGATCACGCGTGCGAATTGAGCGCGGCGACGGTCACGGTCGCGCAGGAGCGCGTCGAGCTCGATCACGGTCCGCTCGTCGAATGGTTCGTGAACGACGAGCGCGGTCTCGAGCAAGGCTGGACGATCGCGTCGCGACCGAACGGCGTCGAGCCACTTTGGATCGGCTTGGAGTTCGGCGGCGATCTCTCGCTGCGCATCGACGCGAGCGCGCGATCCGGCGTGCTGGTCGACGCGAGCGGCACGGTGCAACTGCGCTACCAGGATCTCATCGTGTTCGACGCGACGGGTCGCGAGCTCAATGCGCGTCTCGCGCCGAGTTCGTCGGGCGTCGGCATCGAGGTCGACGACGCGGGCGCGCAATATCCGCTCGTCGTAGATCCGGTGCTGACCGGTCCCGCGTGGACGGCCGAGAGCGATCAGAGCCAAGCTTTCCTCGGCTACTCCGTCGCGTCCGCTGGTGACGTGAACGGCGACGGATTCAGCGACGCGATCGTGGGCGCGCTGCGGTACTCGAACGGCGAATCTCAGGAGGGCCGTGCCTTTGTGTACCTCGGCTCGAGCACCGGACTCTCCGCGAGCGCCGCCTGGACGGCGGAGAGCAATCAAGCGAACGCCGAGTTCGGCTTCCGCGTCGCGTCTGCCGGTGACGTGAACGGCGACGGATACAGCGACGTCATCGTCGGGGCGCGGCAGTACGCCAACGGTGAGAGCAACGAAGGTCGCGCGTTCGTGTTCCTCGGTTCGGCGAGCGGCCTCGCGGCGAGCGCCGCTTGGACGGCGGAGGGCAATCAAGAGGACGCGCGCTACGCGAGCTCGGTTGCGACCGCCGGCGACGTGAACGGCGACGGGTACAGCGACGTCATCGTCGGCGCGGGCCAGTACGACAACGGCCAAGAGGACGAGGGTCGTGCGTACCTGTACTTGGGCTCGAGCACGGGGCTCGCGACCAGCGCCGCGTGGACCGCCGAGGGCAACCAGGAGGGCGTGGCCTTCGGCTTGTCCGCCGGAACCGCCGGCGACGTGAACGGCGACGGCTACGACGACGTCATCGTCGGCGCATTCACATACAGCAACGGACAGATCAACGAGGGTCGTGCGTTCGTGTATCTCGGCTCGAGCACGGGGCTCGTCACGAGCGCTGCATGGACCGCAGAGAGCAATCAGGCGGGCGCCTGGTTTGGCTACTCCGTCGCAACGGCGGGCGACGTGAACCGCGACGGCTTCAGCGACGTCGTCGTCTCAGCGGTGCGAGAGAGCAACGGCGAGACCGCCGAGGGTCGCGTGTTCGTGTACCTCGGCTCGAGCTCCGGGCTTTCGGCCAGCGCCGCCTGGTCCGCCGAGAGCAATCAAGCGAGCTCGTGGTTCGGCTACTTCGCCGCGACAGCTGGTGACGTGAACGGCGACGGCTTCAGCGACGTGATCGTCGGTGCGTACAGCTACGACAACGGCCAGACGAACGAGGGCCGAGCGTTCGTGTACCTCGGCGCGAGCACTGGCCTCAGCGCCGGCGCCGCGTGGACGGCCGAGAGCAATCAAGCGAATGCGCAGTACGGCATCAGTGTCGCCACCGTCGGCGACGTCGACGGTGACGGGTTCAGCGACGTCATCGTCGGCGCGGACTTGTACGACAACGACCTGACGAACGAGGGCCGCGCGTTCGTCTACCGAGGCTCCGCACTCGGGCTCGCGACGAGCAGCGCTTGGACGGCAGAGGTGATGTCGCAGACGCGGAGCTCGGCTGGGGTGTCGCGACGGCGGGCGACGTGAACGGAGACGGTTACAGCGATCTCATCGTCGGTGCGTACACGTACACCAACGACCAGTCGTCCGAAGGTCGAGCCTTCGTGTACCTAGGCTCGAGCAGTGGCATCTCCGCGACCGCTGCCTGGACGGCCGAGGGCAATCAACTCGGCGCGGGGTTTGGCTTCGCTGTCGCTTGCGCCGGTGACGTCAACGGCGACGGATACAGCGACGTCATCGTCGGATCGATCGGATACGACAATGGACAGTCGGACGAGGGCCGCGCGTCCGTGTACCACGGCTCGGCGCTCGGGCTCTCGACCAGCGCCGCGTGGACAGCGGAAAGCGATCAGGCGAGCGCGATCTTCGGGTACACCGTCGCAACCGCGGGCGACGTGAACGGCGACGGTTACAGCGATGTGGTCGTCGGGGCGTACGAGTTCGACAACGGGCAAACGGACGAAGGCCGCGCGTTCGTGTACTTGGGATCTTCCACCGGACTTTCGCCGAGCGCCGCGTGGACGGTCGAGAGCAATCAATCGGGTGCGCGCTTCGGCCTCTCCGCGGCGACAGCTGGCGACGTCAATGGCGACGGGTACAGCGACGTGATCGTGGGAGCGTACGAGTTCGACAACGGCCAGACTGACGAAGGTCGCGCGTTCTTGTACCTCGGCTCCAGCACAGGACTCTCGTCGAGCGCAGCTTGGACGACCGAGGGCAATCAGATCGGCGCGTGGTTCGGCTACTCCGTTGCTTCGGCGGGTGATGCGAACGGAGACGGATACAGCGACGTAGTCGTCGGCGCCCCCGCGCACGACAATGGCCAGACGGACGAGGGCCGCACGTTCGTGTACCTGGGCTCAGGCGCCGGACTCACCCCGACGGCTGCGTGGACCGCCGAGAGCGATCAAGGCGGCGGAGGCTTCGGCGCTGCGGTTGCGACCGCAGGTGACGTGAACGGCGACGGCTACAGCGACGTGATCGTCGGAGCCTTCGCGTACGACAACGGACTGTCGGACGAGGGCGCCGCATTCCTGTATCTCGGCTCGGCCACCGGTCTCGCTTCCGGCGCAGCGTGGACGGTCGAGAGCGACCAATTGCTCGCGTTTCTCGGCGCTTCCGTCGCGACGGTCGGCGATGCGAACGGCGACGGTTACAGCGACGTCGTTGTGGGCGCGCCCTGGTACGCGAATGGGCAATTGGCGGAAGGTCGCGCATTCGTCTACTACGGCAACGAAGGTCGCGGCGGTTGGACGCTCGCGCCGCAGCAACGACGAGCGAGCGATGCCGCGCCGATCGCGCTGCTCGGTCGCTCGAACGACAAGCACGAGTTCCGCCTCCGACTCGGCTTCGAGCGCGCGCTCGCGGGCTTCACCTGGGCGAGTGGCGTGACGCCGAAGGCACAGCTCGAATGGGAGGTCGCGCCGTTGCGATTGCCGCTCGACGGCTCGCGCATCGAATCCGGCGCGGAGCAATCGATCACGGGCTCAGCGTTGTCGTTCAATGAACTCGTCGAGTTCCGTTCGGGCGCCGACTGGGCGTTGCCGTTCGGCATCGCGCGCGCATTCCCCACCGGCGTCTACCACTGGCGCGCACGTGTGCGCACGAACAACCCGCTGTTCCCCGTGACGCCGTGGGTCACGCTTCCGTGGAACAACGTCACCGAGACGAAGCTGCGCGTGCTGCCTCCGCTGTCGCCGGCGGTTCCCATCGCACGTTGAGCGCCGTGCGCGCGACCGCCCCCGCTACGATTGTCGCAGGATTGTCGCCACACGGACGGAACGCTTGGCATCAGGTGCATTCGCAGTCCGCGGCCGAGATCGGGACCTTGGTTCCGTCACTCGTCCGAATTACGACTGCGTGATCCAGTCCGACCACGAGTCTCAGACCGTTTCATCGAGGCGCAACGTCGGACTCCCCACCACTTGCTGAAGCATTCCTACATGAAGCCTGCTTCCACGATTTGGCCATTGGCGATGTCGCTGTTCCTCACCGCTCCGGTGCTCGGAAAGCAGCGCGACGCGACGACGGCTCGTGAGGATCTCGAACGCTCCAGCTGGTTCGCCGAGGTTTCGGACGAGCTCCGTCGCGGCGAGTACCGCTTCTCCCCCGTGCACGACGAGGACGGCGTCTGGTCGGCGCCGAATCGCGCGCACGCGTTTCGCAGCCGCGTGTCGGCGACCGGCCTCGAAGTCACCCCGCGCAACGGCGACCGGTGCGAGTGGAAGCTCTCGCTCGCGACGACGAGCTTCGGCCGCGTGGATCACACGTGCGAGTTGAGCGCGGCGACGGTCACGGTTGCGCAGGAGCGTGTCGAGCTCGATCACGGCCTTCTCACCGAATGGTTCGTGAACGACGAGCGCGGCCTCGAGCAAGGCTGGACGATCGCGTCTCGTCCGAACGGCGTCGAGCCGCTCTGGATCGGTTTGGAGTTCGGCGGCGATCTCTCGCTGCGCATCGATGCGAGCGCGCGCTCGGGAGTGCTCGTCGACGCGAGCGGTACGGTGCAGCTGCGCTACCGCGATCTCTTGGTGTTCGATGCGACCGGTCGCGAGCTCAATGCGCGTCTCGCGCCGAGCGCGCACGGCGTCGGCATCGAGGTCGACGATGCGGGCGCGGTCTATCCGCTCATCGTGGATCCGGTGCTCACTGGCCCGGCCTGGACGGCCGAGAGCGATCAGGCCAGCGCGTTCCTCGGCTGGTCGGTGGCGACGGCCGGTGACGTCAACGGCGACGGCTACAGCGACGTGATCGTCGGCGCATACGGGTTCGACAACGGACAGACCGACGAGGGCCGAGCCTTCGTGTACCTGGGCTCGGCTACAGGGCTCGCCACGAGTCCGGCCTGGACCACCGAGAGCAATCAGGCCAATGCGCAGCTCGGCTGGTCGGGGTCGATCGCGACGGCGGGCGACGTGAACGGCGACGGTTACAGCGACGTGATCGTCGGGGCATTCCTCTTCGACAACGGAGAGACCAACGAGGGTCAGGCTGCCGTGTATCTCGGCTCGGCGACAGGACTCGCGGTGAGTCCGGCCTGGACCGCCGAGAGCAACCAAGCCGGCGGGGAGTTTGGCAAGGGCGTGACGACGGCGGGCGAAGTGAACGGCGACGGCTACAGCGATGTGATCGTCGGAGCCCCCAGCTTCGACAACGGGCAGAGCAACGAGGGCCGAGCCTTCGTGTACCTGGGATCGGCGAGCGGACTCGCGACGAGTCCGGCCTGGACGGCCGAGAGCAATCAATCCAGCGCGAACTTCGGCACGTCGGTCGCGCCGGCCGGGGATGTGAACGACGACGGCTTCGGCGACGTGATCGTCGGATCGCCCGGTTCCAGCAATGGGCAGGGCAGCGAGGGCCGCGCGTTCGTGTATCTGGGCTCCGCCGCGGGACTCGGGACGAGTGCGGCCTGGACGGCCGAGAGCAATCAATCCAGCGCGCAGCTCGGCTTCTCCGTGTCGACGGCAGGCGACGTGAACGGTGACGGGTACGGCGACGTGATCGTCGGAGCGTGGCTGTTCGACAACGGACAGACCGACGAAGGTCGGGCCTTCGTGTACCTGGGCTCGGCGAGCGGACTCGCGACGAGTGCAGCCTGGACCGCCGAGAGCGATCAGGCCGGCGCGTATTTCGGCATGTCGGTGTCGACGGCCGGTGACGTCAACGGCGACGGCTACACCGATGTGCTCGTCGGAGCGCCGCCGTTCAGCAACGGGCAGAGCGCCGAGGGTCGAGCGTTCGTGTACCTCGGCTCTGCCATGGGGCTCGCGACCGGGGCGGCGTGGACGGCCGAGAGCGACCAAGCCATCGTGGCCTTCGGCCAATCGGTCGCGACTGCCGGCGACGTGAACGGCGACGGTTACGGCGACGTGATCGTCGGTGCGCCGCTGTTCGACAGCGGACAGGCGGACGAAGGCCGCGCGTTCGTGTACATGGGCTCGGCGCTCGGTCTCGGAGCGAGCAGCGCGTGGACCGCCGACAGCCCGCAAACGGATGCGTTCCTCGGCAGCTCCGTCGCGACGGCCGGGGACGTCAACGGCGACGGCTTCAGCGACGTGATCGTCGGTGCGCCGCTCTACCTCGCCGACCAGTTCGAAGAGGGACAAGCGCTCGTGTACCTCGGCTCCGCCGCAGGACTCGCACGCAGCGCTGCGTGGGCGGTCGAAGGCTATCAGTCCGGTATCTACTTCGGCGCGTCGGTCGCGGCCGCGGGCGACGTGAACGGCGACGGCTACGGTGACGTGATCGTCGGAGCGCCGGCCTACACCTTTAAGGTCGAAGAGTTCGGCTACGCGTTCGTGTACCTCGGCTCGAGCACCGGCCTCGCCACGAGCCCGGCCTGGACGGCGGTCGACTCGCAGCCCGGATCGGACTTCGGCGACTGCGTCGCGTCGGCCGGTGACGTGAACGGCGATGGCTACGGCGATGTGATCGTCGGCGCTCGTGCGCACTCGGACGACGAGCTCGCAGAAGGCCGCGTCCACGTGTATCTCGGATCGAGCACGGGGCTCTCTGCCAATCCCGCGTGGACAGTCGACGGCGATCAGTCGCTCGCGAGCCTCGGCAGCTCGGCTGCGAGCGCCGGCGACCTGAACGGTGACGGCTACAGCGACGTCATCGTCGGTGCGATTCAGTACGACGACGGCGAGCTCGACGAAGGCCGTGCGCTCGTGTACCTCGGCTCCGCCACGGGACTCGCGACCAGCGCTGCGTGGTCGGCTGCTAGCGATCAAGCGAGCGCGTACTTCGGTCACGGAGTCGCGAGCGCCGGCGACGTGAACGGCGACGGCTACAGCGACGTGATCGTCGGTGCGACCGGCTTCGACTCCGGAGAGGTCGACGAGGGTCGCACGTTCGTGTACCTCGGCTCGGCGGCGGGTCTCGCGCTCAGCGCCGCGTGGACCGCCGAGAGCAATCAGGCGGGGGCGCGCTTCGGCGCAGCGGTCGCGACGGCGAGCGACGTGAACGGCGACGGCTACAGCGACGTCATCGTCGGTGCCTGGTCGTTCGACAACGGTCAATCGGACGAAGGTCGTGCGTTCGCGTACTTGGGCTCGGCCAGCGGGCTCGCGCTTCAAGCCGCGTGGACCGCCGAGAGCGATCAAGTCCTGGCGGGTTTCGGCAACTCGGTTGCGACGGCTGGCGACGTGAACGGCGACGGCTACGGCGACGTGATCGTCGGTGCGCCCGCGTACGACGCGGACGGAGTGGTCGAAGCGGACGAGGGCCGTGTGTACGTCTATCTCGGCAACGAAGGTCGCGGCGGCTGGACGCTCGCACCGCAGCAACGACGCGCGAGCAACGCCGCGCCGATCGCGCTGCTCGGTCGTTCCGCCAATCAGCACGAGTTCCGCCTCCGACTCGGCTTCGAGCGCGCGCTCGCGGCCTTCACCTGGGCGAGTGGCGTGACGCCGAAGGCACGACTCGAATGGGAGATCGCGCCGCTGCGCGCGCCGCTGGACGGCTCGCGCATCGAATCCGGCGCGGAGCAGACGATCACGGGCTCACCGCTCGTGTTCGACGAGCTCGTCGAGGTCGCATCGCCTGCTCTCGTGACGCTCCCGTTCGGCGTCGCGCAGCGCGTCGCTGCCGGCGTGTACCACTGGCGCGCACGCATCCGCACGAACAACCCGCTGTTCCCCGTGACGCCGTGGGTCACGTTACCGTGGAACAACGTCACCGAGACGAAGCTGCGCGTTGGACCGATGCCCGTCGCGCCCGTGCTGCGCTGACGCAGCGCGCGCCGGATCCCGCGTCACAGTTCGCGCCGCGCCGCGCAGCGGCCAGCCCGCATTTCTCACCACGTCCTGCTGCGTTCGCGCCAACTCGCTCGGAGCGGCGTTGTTGGATCGGAATCGAACCTCGTTGACCACGCAGGTCAACTGCGGTCGATTCCGATGCAACGCCCTGCTCCGAACGAGTCGGCACAACCTCGCGACGGACGTGGTGAGAAATTCGGGCTAGCCCGTGGTGAAAGTGCTTCGAGCGCGAAAGTGGCTCGCTCGCGTCGCGGAGCAAGAAGCGCGACCGCAGGCGAATCCTCGCGCGACGCCGCGCCGGTGCGAACGGGCCATTTTCGCGCCGAATGACTTCCGCCGCGGGCTAGGCTGTGCATTCGCGCATGCCGCACCTCGACACCGCCGTGGCCTCGCCCCTCGTTCGCACGCCGCGCGGCCCGTCTCCGTCGTGGGCGGTGCGCTTCGAGATCGCGCGCGCGCTCGGCGGCATGGCGCTCTTGCCCGTGCGCGTCGGCGGCTTCTTGCTCGCGCGCGACGCCTTGCGCGCGGAGCTCGTGCGCGCGCTGGCCGCGCCCGCGGCCGTCGCCGCCGCGCCGCACCCGCGCTTGCCGTCGCGACCGCTCACGATCTTCGTCTCGTGCGCCGAAGCGAGCGGCGAGATCCACGCGGTGTCACTGGTCCGTGCGTTGCGCGCGCGTGCGCGAGCCGCCGGCGCGCCCGAGCCGCGCTGCGTCGGGCTCGGTGGCGCGCGGCTCGCGCAGGAAGGCGTCGAGCTCATCGGCCGCCCCGTCGAGCGCGCCGGCATGGGCCTCTCGGATCCGTGGAAGAACGTCGGCTACTACGTCGACTTGCTGCGCGACGCCGCGACGTTCTTGCGCGCGCACGCGCCCGACGTGTGCGTGCCCGTCGACTCCCCCGCGCTGCACGTGCCGCTCGCGCACATCGCGCAGCGCTACCGCGTGCCGGTCGCGCACTTCGTCACGCCGCAGTACTGGGGCTGGGCGCCGTGGCGCGCGAGCGGCTATCGATCCGCAGTCGACCTCGCGCTCTCGATCCTGCCGTTCGAGCCGGCGTGGTTCGAGAAACGTGGCATCCCGGTGCGCCATGTCGGACATCCGTTGCTCGACGCTCTGCCGCCGGTTGCACCCGCGCGCGAGGACGGCACGCTCGTCCTCTTGCCCGGCAGTCGGCGCGGCGTCGTCGAGCGCAATCTGCCGTGGATGCTCGCGGTCGCGCGCGCCGTCCACGAGCGCTGCGCGGTCGCGCGCGTCGCGATCGTGCACGAGGACCGCGCGCTCGAGCCGCTCTTGCGCGAGCACGTATCGGCCGCCGGCGCGGGCGGCTTCGTCGAGATCGTCATCGGCGACCTGCACACCGAGCTTGCGCGCGCGCGCGCCGCGTTGACGGTGTCGGGCACGATCTTGATCGACTTGCTGCACGCGCGCGTGCCGTCGGTCGTCGTCTACCGCCTCGCGCACGCGCGCGAGACGTTCCTCGCGCGCCGCTTGCTGACGGTGCCGTGGTTCTCGTCGGTCAACCTGCTCGCGAACGAGGAAGTGTTCCCCGAGTTCTCGTTCCACGGCGACGGTCCGCGCGACGCCGTCGTCGACGCGCTCGCGCGCGCGTACGCGGACGACGCCTGGCGCGCGCGCTGCCGGACGTCGCTCGAGCGCGCGGCGCGCGCCCTCGGTCCGCCGGGGGCGGCCGACCGAGCGGCGGGACACGCGCTCGCGCTCGCCGTGCGTGCGACGGAACGGGAGCATTGAGAACCGCGTGACCCACGACCCGGTGAAGGAAACCGAGAGCGCGGAGTACGGCGCCGCTTCGATGGGAGGCGATGCAACCCGATTGATGCTGCTCGTCAAGAACGGAGACCACGACGCGTTCGAGGCACTCGTCGCGGGCCTGCGCGGCTCGGCGTTCCACGTCGCGCGCTCGCTCGTCGGATCGCGCGACGACGCGCTGGAGCTCTCGCAGGAGGCCTTCCTCAAGGTCTACCGCGCGCGTGAGACGTTCCGCGAAGGCGAGCCGTTCCTGCCGTGGTTCCACCGCATCCTGCGCAACACGTGCTTCAGCTTCCTGCGCGACAAGGGCCGCGCACGCGAGATCTCCGTGTCCGGCCACCGCCCGGGAGTCGACGACGACGAGCACGACTTCGAGATCGAGGACGACGTCGCGGCTCCGGGCGCCGGGCTCGACGCCGACGAGCGCGGACAAGTGTTCTGGAAGGCGTTCCAGGCGCTCGCTGCGAAGGATCGCGAGATGCTCGCGCTGCGACACTTCCAGGAGCTCAGCTATCGCGAGATCGCAGAGCATCTCGGCATTCCTGAAGGCACGGTCATGTCGCGCTTGTTCCACGCGCGTCGCAGGCTGCGCGATGCATTGCCCGCGGCGTGGATGGACGAGCTCGCCGAACCCGCCGCGGCGCGCAGCGCCGGTGAACCGGCGCGGAGGAACGGATGAATAGCGCCGAGCGCGAACCGACATCCGACGAGCTCCTCGCGATGGCGTATGCCGACGGCGAGCTCGATCCGGATGCGCGCACGGCGTTCGAGGCGCGCATGCGCTCCGACGCGGCGCTCGCGCGCGAAGTCGCCGCGCAACAGCGGCTGCACCAGCTCGCGCGGCACGTGGCCGGGCCGGAGCCGATGGACGCGGAGTGGGAGCGCATCGCGCGCGCGAGCGGTTATCGCGCGAGCCTCGGGATCGGAGCGTCGCTGCTCACGCTCGGCGCTCTGTCGCTCGGCGTCTGGGCGGCGTACGCGCTCGTCACGTCGAGCCTCGCGCTCGTGCCGAAGCTCGCGCTCGGCGCATTGATCGCCGGCCTCTTCGTCCTGACGGTGCGCGCATGGCTCGCGCGACGCCGCACGCGCCCCTACGATCCGTACACCGAGGTTCGGCGATGATCTTGTCCACGACCGATTCCGTTCCGGCGCGCGAGATCGTCGAGATCGTCGGGCTCGTGCGCGGCAATACCGTGCGCAGCGCCGACGTCAGCCAGGACATGCAGGCCTGGTTCAAGAACTTGGTCGGCGGTGAGATCGAGGAGTACACGAAGCTGCTCGCCGAAGCGCGCGAGCAATCGCTCGACCGCATGATCGCCGACGCGCGTGCGCGCGGCGCGAACGCGATCGTGGGCGTGCGCTTCGCGACGAGCGAGGTGACCGACGGCGCGGCGGAGTTCCTCGCGTACGGGACGGCGGTCAAGGTGCGGTAACGTTTCCGTGGGTCATTGTTCGCAAGGTAGAAGATGACACTTCCGCTCCCGGATCGACGGCGGTCATGAGCGCGCATCAAGAGATCGATCTCGATATTGTCGGCAAACTTGAGCTGCTTACCGAGCGGCTCCAGCGCACGGTAGATTCAGTTGGATATGGATTGCTGCGTTCTGGTCCCCCATTCGATTCGAAGACCGTCGACTATGCAGATCTGCTGGTTCAGTTGCATCCTGCGTGGACCCAAGCAACCAGTTCTCAAGATGTCGATGCGCGGTTCCGAACTTGGATCTTGTCCTGTGGCTTTCGAGATGTCGTAGAAGCTGTCCAGCTCTTTGCAAGCAGTTCGCGTGACGTGCTCTCTGCCGTGCACGCCCTTGCCAACGGCCTGCGTGTCGACTCACTTGGAGCATGGCTCGACCAAGACAGAAAAAAACGGAACGAATTCGCTCGGCTCGGAGGCCTACCGAAGAAACTCGAGGGGCTCGGGCGTGTCTGCGGTTCGCAACGCTCGCCACTGGAACCACAAATGCTGAGCATCAATCGAGTCCGCAATTGCTTGGTGCACGACGACGGCGTCGTAGCTCGAGGTGTAGCGAACGACAAGCAATCACCCCTCACGATGGAGTGGATTGGTGTGTGCCTCGTGAACTATGGGGCTGGCGAAATTCGACACAAGTCAGAGCTCCCTGCGGGCGGAGTCATTGAAATCACACCTGTCAAGCGAGCGCGCACGTATGAGCCGAACTCGACCGTCCTCATAGGTGTACAAGAATTCAGCGAGGTCTGTTTCACGGCCTTCGCGTTTTGTCAGTCGCTCGTCGAGCTCATGTTCGAACACGCCGAAAGCATCGGCTTCCGACTGAATGCTGACCAGATGTCACATTGGAAACGCCGATGCCCAATCGCGATCGGCGTCGAAGTACGTGGGAACGATCGTCGACTGCTAGCAGCCGTGGAATGGGTGCGAGGCGAGCTTCGGGTCGACTTTGATTGGCGACCGGAATAGGACTGCGCTGAAGAGCAAAAAGTGCGCGCGGCGCGAACGCGATCGTCGGCGTGCGCTTCGCGACGAGCGAGGTGACCGACGGCGCGGCCGAGTTCCTCGCGTATGGCACCGCGGTGAAGCTCCGGTAACCCGGAACTCTCACCACGTCCGCCGCGAGATCGCGTCGGCTTGCCGGCGCTCGGTGGCTCGACACGATTTGCGCGCGAGCCGACGTCAGAAGCCCGCGTCGAGCACGACCAGCGTGCCCATGCTTCCGATGTATCCTCCGGCCGGCGTCACGACCGACGCCTGCAGGTACTTCTGCTGCGCGAGCGTGCCGCTCGGCAGCATCGGATTCGGCACGGAGACGACGAGCGTTCCGGAGGCGGGCAACGCGCCGACGATCAGACCCTGGTCGAGGTGCGGCGTGTTCAAAACGCCGCGCAACGACGGGATCGTTTGGAACGAAGTGTCGCTCGACAGACGCAGCCGTACACGGTCGCCCGCGACGCCACGGATCGTGACGTGTAGCGCCTGGCCTTCGCGCACGGGCGACGGGAACTCGATCGATCGACCTGCGCCGATGAACTGGAACAGGCTGCCTTGCGTCGGCACACCCTGGGACCAGTCGTCCTGGGGGCAGAAGATTTGGCTGCTTCCGATCTGCGTTCCGGCTGCGAACGTGTTGTCCAGCGACTGTGCGACCGCCGGCGACTGAACGACCAAGCCGCTGCCGCCGTAGCCGCCCGACCACGACGGGCACGTCGCGTCGGGGAGTCCGAACATGCCGCCCATCCCACCCGTGAAGCTCGAGTCCGCGGCGTAGACGCCGAGCGACCCGGACACGAGCGCGCCGGTGCCGCCTTTTCCACCGCACTCCATGCCGGGGCCGCCTCGACCGCCGAGGAGCGCGCAGTCGTAGAGCGCGACGAGGCTCGCGCTCGATTGGAGCCCCGCTCCGCCTTGCCGGGCGAAGCCGCAGTTGCAGTTCGCGAAGCCCCAGCCCAGGCCGCCCGTCAACGTGCAGCGGATCATCACGACGTCGGTCGAGCTCTGCACGGACGCGCCCGCACCCGGGAACTGGAAGTCGCCGCAACCGTCGAAGTCCGCGTTCCCGCCCGTCAGCGTCGAGTCCTGCACGCGCACCGAGCCGGCGTTGTTCGTGCAGACCAGTCCATGCGTGATCGCGTCCTCGACGGAGGGCGCCGTCACGACGAGGTTCTGCAGCAAGACGTCCTTGTCCACGGCCAAGTTGCGGACCGTGATCGTGTTCGTGATCGCTCCCGTCGTGCCGGCGTCGCGCACGACGTTGAGCGCCTTGTCGTCGATGACGAAGCCGGCGTAGTTGCCGTTCTTCACGAGCAGCGTGTCGCCGTTCGCGGCCGCGTCGACGGCGGGTTGGATCTGCGTGAACGAGCCTCCACCCGCGACATCGACGACGATCACGCCGGCGAGCACCGGCGACGCGAGGGACGCGCCGGCGATGGTGAGTGCGAAGGAACGGAACGAGCTCTGAAACGATGCGTGCATCACGACCTCCGATCGGCAAGTAACGAGGGCGAACTCTCCGTGAAGAACGGTAGCGAATTCGCACGAGCCCGGGACACGAATGTGTCTTTCCACGCGCTGTCGACTCGCCGGCCGAACGATTCGAAGCGTGCGGGGCCACTCGTTCCTTCGCGCGCTCGAATCCCCTACAACCGACAAGTGCCGCCGCGCTCGGTCTCCCGCCAGAGCGCGCCGCTCGCCCACGATCCGATCACGAGAAGAGGAGTCCATGCCGACACCGCTGCGCATCGCGAGCTTCAACGTCGAGAACCTGTTCACGCGCGCGAAGATCCTGAACCTGAGCGACCACTCGGTCGTCACCGACGCGCTGGCGAAGGTCGGCGAACTCGACGCGCTCTTGCGCAAGCCGGCGTACACGCCAGCGACGAAGGCCAAGATCCTCGCGCAGTACAAGCAGCTCTCCGTGTACATCACCGTCCGCGAGGATCGCGACAAGCTATTCGACCGCGCGAAGTCGAAGGTCGTCGCGTCCGGCGCGGGCGATTGGGACGGCGCGATCGAGTTCAAGCGCGCGAAGTTCTCCGAGATGGCGCGCGAGAACACGGCCCAAGTCCTCAAAAAGGTGAACGCCGACATCGCCTGCATCGTGGAAGCCGAAGACCGTCCGTCGCTGTGGGACTTCAATCGCGAGCTGCTCGACTCCAAAAAGTTTCCGTACGCGATGCTGATCGATGGGAACGACCAGCGCGGCATCGACGTCGGCGTGCTGAGCAAGCGCGCGATCCGTTCCATCCAGACGCACATCTACGACGGTCCGGCGAACTCGCGCACGTTCAGCCGCGATTGTCTGCGCGTCGAGCTCGAGTGGACGAAGACGAAGTCGATCCACGTGCTCTGCAATCACTTCAAGAGCAAGTCGGGCGGCGACACCGCGACCGACGCGCGGCGCAAGCGTCAAGCGGAGCGCGTCGCCGAGATCCTGAAGGACTACGACCTGAAGAAGGACCTCGTGATCGTCGCGGGTGACTTGAACGACACTCCGAACCGGCCGCCGCTGCAGCCGCTGCTCGGCCTCGCGAACCTGTTCGACGTGCTCGCGCTGCAGTTCCCGAACGTCGCGGATCGTTGGACGTACCACTACAAGAAGCACGAGCAGATCGACTACTTGCTCGTGTCGAAGCCGCTACGCGACGCGTTCGTGCGCGCCGGCGTCGAGCGGCGCGGCATCTACCAGCTCTCGAAGCTCACGAACGGCGCGGAGACCGAGTTCTCGACCGTCACGAAGCACACCGACGCGGCATCCGATCACGGCGCCGTGTGGGCGGAGTTCGCGTTGTAGCGCTCAGCGCTCAGCGCGCCCGCAGTCTCGCCAAGTCCGGCACGAGCACAAGGCCGGTGACGTCGCCGTCGACGACCAGCGTGCGCCGCGCGAGCACGTTGGCCCACGTCGACGAGTTGGCCCGCAGCAAGCGCATCTGGTATTCGCCAGGCAACACGTCCGAGAAACGGAACGTGCCGTCCGAGCTCACGCGCACGGCCGCGTGCGCGTCGGCGCCGCGGCCGCCGATCGCGACGTACAGCTCGGGAGCGGAATCGGTCTCGAAGCTCGCGGCGCGGCCTGACACCGTCCACAGCACGACCTTCGGCAGGTCGATCGTCAAGCGGTGCTCGATATCCGCACGAGCAGGGTCGAGCTCGAGCTCTTCGCTACAAGGATTCCCACCTTCGGCGCCGAGATCGCAGTACGTCGTGATCGTCGCACGCCGGCCTGCGGGGACGTTCACGTGCACGACCGAGCCGCTCGCGTCGAAAGCGACCGAATTCGCGGCGACGTGAATGCGCATGTCGTCCTCCCACAACGAAATGCTCGCGCTAATCGCCTGTCCGGGCTGTGCGCCCGCGACGGAGATCGGCACGGCGACCGTCGGCGCGATCTCGATGCGAACGTCGGATCGCTGCATGTCTGCAACCGACATCGGCCCTGTCATGCCGAACTCGGCGAGCTTCGCCGTGCGCGCTTGAAACAGCACGCGCTCGGCGCCACGCAACGACGACGTGTCGAGGCGGAAGCGGCCTTCGTCGTCGGTCGTCCCGGACCAAACGGTCGAGTACTCGGGGCCGCTCGGAGGTTGAATTCGGCGTTCTGCCGTCACCTTCGCCTTCGGCACAAACGCTCCGTTGCGCATCACGATGCCGCGGATCGGTTGCACGACGGGCACGTTGCCATCGCGGTCGAGCACGAGCACGAGATCCTGCAACTCGCCGCCGACCGTCGGCACATCGTGCAGCTCGTCGACGGCGCGGTAGTTGTGTGCCCGTGCGTACACGCGAACGCGCGCGCCGTACGCGCGCGGGATCCATGCAGTCGCGCGGTGGTCGTGATCGAAATGGACATCGAACGAGTTTGGCGCGGCTTCGTCGTTCGACGGCACGGCGAGATCGACGATGACATTTCCGTTCGGAACGCTCTTGCCTGTCGCGCGATCGACCAAGCGCACGGAGTAGCCGGGCAGCTCCTCCATCACGACCTCGACGTCGGCAACGTGCGGCTCGATCCGGATGGACTTGCCGGACGCGGCCGGCTGCTCACGCGTGCCGATGGACGCGAGTCCCTGCTTCCGAACGTGCAAGAGCGCGCTGCGGTCGAAGCGCGGCAGCACGGCGACGCCCTGCTCGTCGGTCGACGCGGACGGTCCTTCGTCGTAGCTCGTGCCGGGCGCTCCAGGCTCACCCGTGAAGAAGACCGCGTACACACTCGCGCTGGCGACGGCTTCTCCGGATACCTGCACGACGCGCACGCGCAACGCTGCCTCGCCTTCGCGCAACACGACGTCCGGCAGCTCGTGGCCGTCGCGCGGCAGCTCGACGCTGAGCTCGCCTCGTGCGGCACCCGCCTTCTCGACGGCGAGCTTCGCGAACCCGGCGCGCTCGTGATCGACGGCGAGGTAGTACCAGCCGTCCGTGCTCGTCCGCGTGTGGTCGAGACGCGTCGACCGCAAAGAGAGGTAGACCTCCGCGAACCCCGCGAAGTTGCCGCGCTCGCGTGCGGCCTCGACGGAGTGCGCTGACACCGGCGTTTCCAGCTCCGGGCGATCGGCGCCCACGAGGTGTGAAATCGACGCGATCTCGACCTCTGCGTCGGCGATCGGCGCGCCGTCCGCCTTGCGCACGCGTCCCCACAGCCCGAACGTAGGAAGGCACTCGACGTCGATGCGCTCCGCACTCGGCTCCGGCACGACGAAATCGACGGGCTCGTAGCGCTCGAGCTCGAAGCGGCGCCGATCGCCGGCGCGGACGCCACGCAGCACGAGCACGCCGGAGGCGTCGGTCTGCGCTTCGTCGCTCGCGTCGTCGGAGCCGTGCACGATCGCGCTCTGTCCCGCGAGCGGCTTGCGATCCGGCCAACGGAGCAACCGCACGGCGCAGTCGATCGTCGCCGCTCCTGTGCGCGCGCCCGTGCCGCGCGACTCGTCGGGCTCGCGCGCGAGTTCGCCGGATGCTGCGTCGAGCGGCGTGGCCGTGCTCTTCACACTCGAATTGTCGATGCCGGACACAATCGACGAAGGAGCGCGCTCGTCGAGCGACGTCGCAAGCCAAGCGACGAGCGCGACGACCGCCAGCGCCACACACGCGATCGCGATCGCCGTCCGCTTGCGCCGCGCCGCGTCGATCGATGCGCTCACGCATCCCTCCGAATCTCCTCGAGCGTCTTCCGCGCGATGTCCGGCACCGTGCAATCTTCCGCCGGATAGCCGACCGGGATCAGCAAGTACGCGCGCTCGTTCTCCGGTCGGCCGAGGAGCTTCTGCAAGAAGCCCATCGGGCTCGGTGTGTGCGTCAGCGACGCGAGTCCCGCGTGGTGCAGCGCGGCGAGCAAGAAGCCGCACGCGATGCCGACCGACTCTTGCGTGTAGTAGTTCTTGTAGTGGAGCTCGGAGTCCGGCTCGCTCGCGCTCTGCCGTCGCTCCGGCGGCACGCCGACGCCGTACACGTGACGGAACACGACGATCAGCGCGGGCGCGATCTCGAGGAACGGCTTCTCCCACGTCGTGCCGAGCGGAGCGAGCGCCGCGAGCCACTCGTCCCCCATCCGACCGTCGTAGTTCTTCTGCTCCTCCTCCTCGGCCGCAACGCGGATCGCGCGCTTCACGTCCGGCGCTGTCACGACGACGAACGTCCAGGGCTGCCGATTCGCGCCGGACGGCGCCGAGCCCGCGGTCGCGATGCACGCGTCGATCACGTCGCGCGGGATCGCATCCGGTCGAAAGTCGCGCACGCTGCGGCGGCGCGCGAGCTCGTCGCGTAGCGCGATGGCGCGAGCACGCATCTCGTCCTCGCCCTGGCGGCGGAACGCGAGCGGAACGAAACGCGAGTTCGGCGGTGTGCTCATCGTCGATCGGGCGGCCGCTTGGCCAGCGACCTCGCCATCGAGAATATGGAGGATGCTCCGTCGCGACCATCGGGCATCCGGTCGAAGGAGCGCGGCGCGCCGTGTTCTCGCCAAGGGAATCGCGCCGAATCGGCGGATTCGTCGCCGCGCAGCGCAGGAGCGTCCGGGCAGCGCGGTCCTCGCGATCGCTCGCCTGGCAAAGGCGAAAGTGCGCGCCTACGATCGTTTCCATGCGCACGCTTTCATCGCTCTTGCTCGTCGCCTTCGCCTTCACCCCTCTGACACCCGTTCATGCTGCACCCCTCGCCGCGCAAGCGAAGCCGCCGAGCAAGGAGATCAACCTCGGCTCGGACATCGACGGCGCGATCCGCTGGCTGCGCAGCGTGCAGGACCCGAAGGACGGCAGCTACGGCGGATCGGTCGAGACCACCGCGTGGGTGCTGCGCGTGATGGTCGAATCGCCGCGCCGCTACCGCCGCGTCGACGGGCCGTTCGTCGAGCGCGCGCTCCGTTACGTGCTCTCGCGCCAACAGACGGACGGCTCGATCCACGACGCGGGTGCCACGCTCGAGCAGATCTCAGAGCAAACGCGCGTCGCGTCGGCCGCGCTCGCACTGCACGCGGACGAGTCGACGAAGCCGGCAGTCGCGAAGGCCGTGACTTTCATCGCCAAAGGCAAGGGCGATACCGATGGATGGCGCGACGCGCCGCTGCCCGAAGCGAAAGATGCGCTGCACGCGCAGGTGACGGCGCTGCTCGCGAAGCGCGGCGCCGACGGCACGTGGGACGGTCCGCGCGGCAAGGTCCAGGAAACCGCGCGCGCCGCCGCGACACTGTGCCGTGCGTATTCGCAACTGAAGCCGCCGGATGCGCCGCCGGCCGCCGCCGCGCGACCGCTTGCGAAAATGGAGCCCGCCGATCGAGCCAAGGCGCTCGCGGCGCAAGAGCGCGGCGCGCAGTACCTCGCGTCGAAGGCGACCGACGGCAAGTTCGGCCCGCAGGGCAAGCCCGACGCCGGCACGACGTCGATGGCGATCGGCGCATTGCTCGCGACGCCCGAGCCGCGGCCGAAGGCCGTGCAAGACGTCATCGAAGCCGGCCTGAAATGGCTCGCGTCGCTGCAGAAGAGCGATGGCGGCATCCACGACGGCAAGCTCGCGAACTACACGACGTCGGCGTCGATCATGGCGCTCGCGCGCGCGAAGCGGGCCGAGTTCGAGCCGGTGATCGAGAAGGCGCGAGGCTTCCTCGTGTCGCTCCAAGCCGACGAGGGCGAGGGCTACTCGGAGGACCAGCTCTACTACGGCGGCATCGGTTACGGCAGCAGCGAGCGTCCCGACCTCTCGAATCTACAGATGGCGCTCGAGGCGCTCACCGATTCGGGCTTGCCGCAGGATCACGCGGCGTTCCAGCGCGCGCTGAAGTTCCTCGAGCGCTGCCAGAATCGCTCGGAGTCGAACGACGTGCAGACGCAAGACGCCGGCAAGACCGTCGTGAGCGGCGACGACGGCGGCTCGGCCTACGCACCGGGCATGTCGAATGCCGGCTTCGTCGAGCTCGCGGACGGCACGAAGGTCCCGCGCTCGTACGGCTCGATGAGCTACGCGCTGCTCAAGGCGTACATCTTCGTCGGTCTGCCGAAGGACGACCCGCGCATGAAGGCCGTGTGGGAGTGGCTGCGGAAGAACTACACGCTCGACGTCAATCCGGGCTTCGAGAGCTCGGCCGACCCGGCGGCCGCCTATCAGGGCCTCTTTTATTACTTCCACACCATGGCGAAGGCGCTGGACCTGTACGGCGAGGAGCAGATCGTCGACGCGCAGAACGTCTCGCACGCCTGGCGCAAGGAGCTCTGCGGCCGCATGGTCGCGATGCAGAGCAAGATCGACGGCTCGTGGGTGAACGAGAACTCGCCGCGCTGGTGGGAAGGCAATCCGGTGCTCGCGACGTCCTACGCGCTGCTCGTGCTCGACGAAGCGTTGCCGAGCAACTGACGGCGCCGGAGCTCGGCCTGTTCCTCGTGCGCGCGACGCTGGGTGTCGCGCGCGCTCGTTTGCGGCGCGTCCGAACTCGCGCGTGCCCCGTTTCGCTCTCGCAGTTCGTCAGAATCTTCCACAACTTGCGTGCGATTCGGAAACGCGCCTACCCTGATCGGGAAGGAGGATGCCGTCCATGCGAGCGCTCGTCGCGTTCGCCGCCGCGATCTGCCTCTCGACATCTGCCCCCACGCCGCCCACTGTCCTGGGCGCGTGCGCTGCATCGCACACCGATCTCGAATCGCTGCGCGAACGAGTCGCAGATGGCCAATACGAGCGCGCGGTTTCCGAAGTCGCGCTCGTCCTCGAGTGCGGGACGGATGCGTGCGCGAGCGACCTCCCGGACATCCTCGCGCTCGGGGTCGAGGCGCTGCGGCGCTCGGGCTACCGCGGCGATCCCGTGACGCTGACGCTCGCGCACGCGGCGATCGAGCTCGCGGAGGAGCTTTTCGGGTGCGGCGACCTGCGCTGCGTTCCCGCGCTCGTGCAGCTCGGCGCGACGCAATCGGTGCGGCAACAGTGGGTCGCGGCGTGCCATACGCTGCGCCGCGCGGTCGCGATCGCAGAACGTGCGCACGGCGTCGACGATCCGCGGCTCGCGCTGCCGCTCGCGTACCTCGGCGCGGCGGTCGCGAGCTCCGGTGAGCCTGTAGAAGCGGGCCTCGCGCTCGTCGATCGCGCGCTCGCGCTGCGCGGGAGTGCAGCGCATCCGACCGAGCGCGCGTTCGCACTGGAGATGCGCGCGCAGCTGCGCCGCAGCGCGGGAGCACCGGTCGAAGAGCTCTTGCGTTATTACGAGGACGCGGTCGCGCTCCGCCGCGCCGGCCACGGCGCGGATCACCCGCTGACGTGCAACGCACTCGGCGCGCTCGCCGGCATGCAGCTCGATCGAGCCGACTTCGCCGCGGCGCAGTCCACGCTCGAGGAAGTCCTCGCGATACTGGAGGACGGCGGCGGGCTGCCGAGCACGGCGCGCAAGGCCTGGAACGATCTCGGCGGCGCGTACGAGGCGACCGGTCACTTCCGCGACGCCCAGCGCTGTTACGACAACGCGCTGCTCGCGCTCGAGCGCGCCGGCGAAACGGACAGAGCGTGGCACGCGGCCGTGATCGAGAGTTCCGCGCGACTCGCGTTCCGCCGCGGTGATCTCGCGCGCGCGGGCGAGCTCGCGCAGCGCGCGCTCGCGCTCACGCGCGCGAGCGAGGGAACCGACGGCGAGCGCCTCAGCCACGTACTGCTCCTGTGCGGCTGGATCGAACTGGAGACCGCGGCCGACCTCGAGCGCGTGCGCAACTACCTGCGCGAGTCGGACGCGAGTCGCCGCGGCGCGAACGCCGAGCGCGTGCGCGCGGACGCGCTCGTGCTATCCGCGCACGTCGCCGCGCGCGTCGGCGACCTCGCGGCGGCGCACGCCGACCTCGAGCGCGCGATCGTGATGCAACGCGCGCTCGGCGGCGAGGCGCACGCGGACTTGTCGCAGTCCGTGCGGACGTTGTCGCGCATCGTGCGGCTGCAGGGCGACCCGGCGCGCGCGTGCGCACTCGCACTCGAGGCGGAAGCGATCGCGCTGGCGCAGTGGAACGACGCCGCAGCGCGGATGAGCGAGCTCGCCGCGATCGGGCTCGGCGAAAGCGCGGAGTTCGCCGGCACGCTCGACGCGGCGCTGCTGTACGCGTCCGAGAAGAACGATCCGCTCCTCGTCGCGCGGGTGTGGACCGCCGTCGTGCGCCGGCGTGACCGCGCCTTCGCCGAGATTCGCGCGCGCGCCGAGCTCGCGCGCGCGGCGCAGCAGGACGTTCCACAAGTCGCGCACGCGGCCGCACGGCTGGCCGACGCCCGCGACGAGCTCGCGCGCGTGCACGCACGCCGCTCGTCGAGCCGCGCCGGAGCGGACGCGCACGCCGAGTTCGAGCATGCACGCAGCCGGCGCGCGGCCGCGGAGCGCGATTTCGCGGCCGTGTGCGCCGATCGACTGAGCGGCGCTTGGCGTGACGCGACGTTCGACGACGTGCGTTCCGCACTGCCCGAGCACACGGCACTCGTCGCGTACTTCGCCGGCAGCGCGCCGTGCGCGCTGCAGGTCGCCGCTGCGCGTCCGCTCGCATGGCAACCGGTGTGGTACGCCTTCGTGCTGCCGAGCCGCGACGCCGCTCCGCGGCTCGTCGCGCTCGGGTCGCGCGGGCCGATCGCACGCCACGCGAACATGCTCGACAGGATGGGAACGCACCGCGTGGAGGATCTCCCGCTGTGGCGCGCGGAATCGAGCGACCTGCGCGCGCTCGTGTGGGACCCCGCTGCCGTGCACCTCGATTCCACGCGTAGCGTGTTCCTCGTCCTCGAGCAGGAGCTCGCACGCGTGCCGTTCCACGCGCTCGCGACCGGCGAGTCGACGTTCCTCGTCGATGGCCCGTACAGCACGCACGTGCTCGACTCCGAGCGCACGCTGCTCGAGCCGCCCGTGAAGCCCGGACGCGGAATGCTCGCGCTCGCCGACCCGGAGCGCGAATCGGCGAGCGGCGCGGGCATCACGATGCGCGGCAACAGTGCTCTCCCGCGGCTGCCGGAAGCGCGCCCCGAGAGCCACGCGATCCGCGCGATCTGGCGGCGCAGTCCGCACGGCGACGAGCCCGTGGACCTGCTGTTCGGCGCGAAGGCGAGCGAGCGCGCTCTCCAGCGACTCGCCGCGGACCGGCGCGTCGTGCACATCGCCGCGCACGGCTACAGCGCGCAGTCGCGCGACACACGCACGCTCGGCGTCGTGCGCGGAGCGCCCGAGCGTGCGCCGGCGCCGTCCGTCGACTCTGCCGCGCACGGGATGAGCGAGTTCTTCCTCGGCGCCGGTCTCGTGCTCGCGAGCGAGGATCCGAACTTGGCGGGCGACGGCGTGCTGACCGCGGAGGAAGTGCAGAGCCTCGCGCTCGACGGTGTCGAATGGGTCGTGCTCTCGGCGTGCGACACGGCGCGCGGCGAAGCACGCAGTGGCGAGACCGTGCTCGGTCTGCGCCGAGCGTTCCGCACGGCCGGCGCGCGCACGGTGATCGCGAGCCTGTGGCCGGTCGAGGACAAGGACGCACGCGCGTTCATGACGGCGCTCTACCTGCGGCGCCTGGAACGCGGCGAGAGCACGAGTGCAGCGCTCGCGGGCGCACAGCTCGATGTGTTGCGGCGACTGCGTGCCGCGGGCGGTTCCACTCACCCGCTCCGCTGGGCGTGCTTCGTCGCTACGGGAGATTGGCGCTGAACGAACTCACTCGAACGTGCTCGAGCGTCGCTTGTCGAGTGGCGCGCGGGCACGACTTCCTTTTCCCCCTAACGAAGAAACCTACATGAAGAAGACAACGCCGAAGACGGGACGTCGGACGATCCACTCGCGCGGCTCGCCGATCAAGACACGCGCCGGGACGAAGGCGGCGGCGAGCGGCCCGCGCGCGAAAGCGCGCGCGAGCGCGGTTCCGAAGTGGCAAGAAGCTCGCATCGCCTACGACGATCGCGGCAACATCGTCGTGCTCGACGCGCGCGTCGCGAAGCGCTTGCGCGCGCTCGTGACCCAGGACCAGACGCTCGAGGTCGGTTTCCCCGAGAACGACATGGGCGTGAAAGACGCCAAGCTCGCGGAACTCAAGCCGCTCGGCGGCGTGCGGCCGACCAACAACCAGTGCCAGTGCGGTTCGCTGCGGCTCGCCGTCGTCGCGCAAGACACGCCGTTCCGCACGCAGACGCCGCTTTTCTGACGGGGACACCATGCTGCTCCCCACCGAGCGACTGTCGCGCGCCCTCGCGAACGACACGCTGCATCTCATCGTGCTGCCGACGGAAGCCTGCAACTTCCGCTGCTTCTACTGCTACGAGGACTTCCGCCTCGCGCGCATGGACGAGCGCGTGCAGCGCGGCCTGAAGCGCTGGATCGAGCAGCGGGCGCCGACGCTGTCGCAGCTCACGATCTCGTGGTTCGGCGGCGAGCCCTTGCTCGCGTTGGACGTGGTCGAGGACGTCCTCGACCACGTCGCGTCGTTGCGGCAGCGTCACCCGCGCTTGCAGTTCCACTCCGACATGACGACGAATGCGTGGCAACTCACGCGCGACGTCTTCGAGCGGCTGCGCGCGCGCGGCGTGCGCCTGTACCAGATCTCGTTCGACGGTCCACAGGAGGTGCACGACCGCCGGCGCGTGCGCGCGGACGGCGCGGGCACGTTCGAGCGGATCTGGGCCAACGTGACGCGGCTGCGCGAGCTGCCCGGCGATTTCGAGGTGCGCTTGCGCGTGCACGTCGACCGCGAGAATCGCGGGGACATTCCGCGCTTCCTCGATCAGTGCCGCGCGGAGTTCGGAACCGACGCGCGCTTCAAGTTGTTCTTGCGCCCACTGTCGCGGCTCGGTGGCCCGAACGACGCGCGCATCGACGTGCTCGGGCTCGACGGCGAGTCCGCGCTCGTCGAGGCTCGCGCCGAGGCGCGCCTGCGCGGGCTCGCACTGTTCGAGGAAGACGGCGAAAAGCCGGTGTGCTACGCAGCCGAGGGCAACTCGTTCGTCGTGCGCGCGGACGGCCGCCTCTCGAAGTGCACGGTGGCGCTCGCGCACCCCGCGAACGACATCGGACGCTTGCACGAGGACGGTCGCGTGGAGATCGACGCCGCGAAAACGGCGCGGTGGACGCGCGGACTGTTCTCGGGCAAAGGTCTCGAGCTCCTGTGCCCGATGGTCGGACTCGCAGACGTCCCGCACGCTGCGGTCTGAGCGGTCCCGAAACGAAGCGAGCGCCGCATGTCGCGGCGCTCGCCATTCGTTCGTGGAGCGAGAGTGGTCGGAAGACCTACTTCAGCTTCTCCCAGTAGTCGGCGGGCATGTCGTGCGCGATCTTGAGCGCACCGTTCGCGCCGCCGTACATCGGCTCCTCGATGCGCACGACGCGGCCCGCGCCGAGCTTCTCCTTCATCTGCGCTTCGATCGCGATGTCGAGGCCTTTGATCATGCTGCCGCCACCGGCGAGCAGCACGCGGTTCTTCAGCTTGTGCTGGAACTCCGGGTCGAACGTCGAGATGAGCTGACGCAGGCCCTCGACCATCGGCGGAACGATGGAGAGGCACGCCTGGCGCATCTCCTTCGTGAGATCGAACTGTTGCGGCTTGCCCTCGACTGGCAAATCGACGAGCACCGGGATCATGTTGTCGGAGACCGACGAGTACTTCTCCTTCATCTGACGAATCATCTGCACGGAGAACTGCACTTGCGAGTGCTTCTGCCGGATCAGCTCGGAGAGCTGGTTGTCGACGTAGTCGCCGGCGTGCGTGTTCGTCAGCTGGTCCGAGTCCTCCGGCATCGTGCCGTGCATGCGACACAAGTCGGTCGTGCCGGCCCCGATGTCGATCACCAGAACATCGTCGAGCATGTCCTGGCCGTACGCGACCGCGAACGGCTCCGAGCACAGCATCACGGAGTCCACCGACTCCTTCGCAGCCTTGATGATCGACTCCTTGTGATGGATCGCGGCCTGCGCAGGCACACCGATCACGGCGTAGATCAGCTCGTCTTTGCGCGGCAGTGCCATGCGGATGATCTCGCGGATCAGATCCTCGGCCGCCTTCAGATTGCCCGCGACGTCGTCCGTCTTGTTGTTGGTCGTCGGCTTGAGCACGCCAGCGGCAAGTGGCCGGTAGAAGCGGCACGACAAGCGGTGCTGGACGGCTTCCTCGCCGAACAGCACGTCCTTCTTGAGCAGCTTGCGGCTGACCACGTCCTTCGGATAGCCGACGTGCGACGAGATCGTCACGCGCTGTCCGTTGCTCGCCGCGACCGAGGTGCGGGAGGTTCCGAGGTCGATGCCGAGATACAGGACCCCGTGGTCCTTCTTCGTCGTGTCTTGGGCTTCCATGCGTTGGTCCTGAGGGCCGGAAAGGCGGCCGAACAGTGTAGCGGCCTCAGGCGCTGGACCCGATGGCGCGCTCAAGGCTTGTCGACCGGGGTGTCGCCGCTGTGGCGGCGCTTCATCAGCTCGAAGTTGGCTTCGAAGATCTCGCGCATGAGGACCTTCTTCAGGTCCTTGTGCGAGGCATCGTCGGCCAAGCCTTGCACGTTCTTGTAGATCGACGCCATCCCGAGATCGATGCCCTTCATCGCGGCCACGCGACGCAGCTCGTCCTCGGTCGTGCCGAGGAGCTGCGTCAACTTGGCGATGCGTCGCTCCAAGATGTCGACTTGTTCACGTGTCGCATCGCTCTCGGGCGGCGGCGCGGGCAGCTGGTCGTGCGTCTCGTGATACCGGCGGATCGCTTGCGCGATCGTTTCGTCGTCCAACTCGGAGAGGAAGTCCTCCGAGAGCCCCTGCGCCGCCAGCATCGCGATCACCGACTTCGAGAGCGCACGGTCGGGCTCGGACGGACCGGTGGCCGGGATCGGCGCCGCGGGAGACGGCAGCTGGATCGGACCTTGGAACACGGTGCGCTCCGGTTCCGCATCCGCTGGGCGCGCGCGACGACGACGCTCGAAGAGCTGGTAGAGCTCCGTCTCGATGAAGCGGTCACCGCCGCCGGCTTCGGCGACGGCGAGACCCTCCTCCGCCACGCGCATGAGCGTCTCGAACGACGACGTCTCGGGGTGCTTGTTGTGCGCGAGCCCGACGCTGAGGCTGATGCACAAGCTCCGGCCATCGCGTTCGAAGCGCAGCTTCTTCGATCCCGCGAGGAAGCGTTTCGCGAGGATGCCGGCCGTCTCGGGCGCCGTGTGCGGAAAGATCGCCATCAAGCGATCGGCCGGGAGCACACCGAGCAGATCGCTCTCGCGGCTCTGCGCTTTCAGCACTCCCACGACCGCGCGCAGGATCTCGTCCTTCGACTCGTGGCCGTACAGATCTTGGAGCTGGCCGAGCCGATCGACCGCGATCAACGCACACACGAGCGGGTACTTGTAGCGCTGCGCGCGGTCGAACTCCGTACGCATGCGCTCTTCCATCTCCGCCGGGGAGAAGAGCCCTTGGCCGTAGTCGCTGAATCGGACGCTCTGGAATTCGGGCATGGGCGCGGACCGCGCGGACTCCACGGCGGGTGTCGGGGGTGCAATCCTGTCGGTCGTTACGGTCGAAACCATCAGTCTAGGTCGGCCATCCTGCGGCGCCGAGCCACTGGTCCCCGGGACTCTCGATGCAGGTCCCGGTGTCGACCAGCGGAGGAGGCGCTCTTGAGCGCGCGCAGACGGGCAGTGCGTGCGCGAAAGTGCGTCGCGGCGGGCTTTTCTTCGACTCCCCGGCGTCTGGCGACGGCCGTGTCAGAGCAACCAGCCGCCCGCGAGCGGCAAGTCCGCTCCCGTGACGTAGCGCGCCGCGTCGGAGCACAGGAACTCGACGGCATCCGCCACTTCTTCGGGCGTCCCCGGACGGCCGAACGGAATGCGCGCGTGACGAGCAGCATCGAGCGTGTCCGGGTCGGCGTGCTCGTGCGGGACGAGTCCTGGGGAGAGCATGTTGACGCGCACGCCGAACGGCGCTTCCTCCACGGCCCACGAGCGCGCGAGGACGAGCAGCGCACTCTTCGCCGCGGAGTACGCGGCGGACTCGCGGTGCGCGCGCAAACCGGCGAGGCCGGCACAACCGAAGAACACGGCGCTGCCGTGCGCCGTACGCAACGCCGCGCGCGCCGCTTGGAACACATGGAACGCCGTCGTCACGTTACTGTGCAGCAGGCGCTGGAGATCCGCGCTCGCGAGCTCCGCGAGCGGCCCCGACACGTATTCGCCGACCGCGTGCACGAGATGATCGAGCCGACCATCCCGCGCGAGTACGGCGCGCACGAGCGCACCCGAGTCCTCTGCGCGCGAGAGATCGGCGCGGTGCACGCGACCTGGAAATTCGGCTTCGCGCTGGCGCGCGAGCCCCTCCGAGCTGTGGTACACGACGTGCACGCGTGCGCCGTTCGACTGCATGCGCCGAGCGACGGCAAGGCCGAGCCCGCGCACGCTGCCGGTCACGAGCGCGACGGCGGTCGAAGCGGGCGGCGTGCTCACGCGCGCAAGCTACGCGCTGCGCGCGCGGGAAGGAAGGCGCACGCCGCAACGCGCGCGATCAGTGCAAGCGACCCATGCGCTCCGGCGGCCACACGCGCAAGTCGACCTTTCCGCGCAGGTTCTCGCGCGGAACGAGGCCGAACTCGCGGCTGTCCGAGGAGTGCGCCCGGTTGTCGCCGAGCACGAAGTAGCTGTCCGACTCGATGCGCATCACGATCGCAGTGCGCGGGTCGATCTCGTCGACGTACGGCTCGTCGATCCAACGACCGTCGACGGAGACACGGCCATGCTCGATGCGCACGGTCTCTCCGGGCAGGCCGATCACGCGCTTGATGTAGTCGAGGCTCGGATCGAGCGGGTAGCGCAGCACGACGATGTCGCCGCGGTGCACGTCCTGGAACATGTAGCTCCAGTGATCGACCAGGATCCGGTCGCCGTCCTTGATACCCGGCGACATCGAGCTGCCGCGCACGACGGAGAAGTTGAACAGCGCTGCGTAGGCGAAGAGCGCGACGCACGCGAACTTCGCGGCGTTCCGCCACAGAGCACCGCGTTCCGCAGACGGCGCGCGCCGCGCCGGCGGCAGCGTACGCACGCTGGGCCGCGGCCCGCTCGGCCAAGCCAGGGTTCGTCCGGTCTGCTCGCGAACGAGGTCCGCGTGCGCCGCCGCCATGGCGTCGGCACGCGCGGCGGCCGTTTCGTCCGAACGCGCGTCGGGGCGAGCGAGGTCCAGCATGGACATGCGCGGCACCTATCGAGTGCGTCGGGGGCGGAGGTTGAGCGCGCGCCCGGAGCAAGTGACTTTCGATGTCGGCTGCCAGCCTGCATTTCTCGCCGCGTCCGTCGCGACACCGTGACAGCTCGCTTCGGGCAAGGCGTTGCATCGGAATCGACCGCAGCGCTCCTGTCAGGTCAGCGAAGATCGATTCCGATGCGACAACGCGGGCGGAAGCGAGCTGTCGCGACCGCAAGCGAATCGTCGAGATTCGCCGAGCATCGAGCGACGCCGGGCTGACGCGAACGGGCCACTCTAGGGCTGAATGACTTTCACCACGGACTGCTAGGCTGTGCTCCGATGACCCATCGAATCGTTGACAGCGCCACCCGCCGCGCGTTCCTCGCAACGTGCGGACTCACCGCAGCGAGTTGTGCAGCCGGGCGGAACGACTCCGATGCCCGCGAGTCCAAGAGCGCCGCGCGCGACACGGCCGACGACGACGCGCTCGCCGCGCTCTCCGACCAGCGTCACACCGGCGAGCCGATTCAGCCGACCGAGCGCGCGCAGCGGCGCAAACGCGCGGGCACGATCCTCGCGCAGCAATCACTCGACGCCGTGCTGATGGAGGGTGGCGCGACGATGAGTTACCTCTCCGGAGTCGGTTGGGGCCACTCGGAACGCATGTTCGGACTCGTGCAGCTCGCCGACGGCTCGCACTTCTGGATCTGTCCACGCTTCGAGGAGAGCAAAGCGTGCTTGCGCATCGACGCGGACGGCGGACCGGGCGGCGAGATCGTCGCGTGGGACGAGCACGAGTACGCCTACCGACCGCTCGCGGCCGCGCTGCGCGCGCGCGGCGTCGAGCGCCTCGGCATCGAGCCCGGGTTGCGCTACGGCTTCGCCGATCGCACTGCAGAAGCATTCGGACGCGAGCACATCGCGTCGGGCCAAGCGTTCGTCATCGCGCTGCGATCGCGCAAGGACGCTCACGAGCTCGCGCTGCTCCGGCGCGCGAACGAGCTGACGCAGCTCGCGATCCGCACGGTTGCCGACCGACTCGAGCCGGGCATGCGCGGCAGCGAGATCGCGGGTTGGATGGATCGCGCGCACAAGAAGCTCGGAATGAGCTCACCGTGGTGTCTCGCGCTGATCGGTCCGGCCGCCGCGCTGCCGCACGGCGATCCGTCGCGCGACGTGCTGGCGCGCGGCGACGTCGTGCTGATCGACACCGGCGCGAGCTTCCACGGCTACCAGAGCGACAACACGCGCACGTGGGTGTTCGGTGCCGCGCCGAGCGCGGAAGTCGAGCGCGTGTGGCACTGCGTGCGCGACGCACAACGGCGCGCGTTCGAAGCCACTCGTCCGGGCGTGCGCTGCGGCGACATCGATCTCGTCGCGCGCGCGCACATCGAAGCCTCCGGTTTCGGACCGGGCTACCGCACGTTCACGCATCGCCTCGGTCACGGCATCGGGATGGAAGGACACGAGGATCCGTACTTCGACTCCGGCAGCGACGTCGTGCTCGCGAGCGGCATGACGCTTTCCAGCGAGCCCGGCATCTACCTGCCGGAACGTTTCGGCGTGCGCATCGAGGACATCGTCGCGGTGACGGAGACCGGCGCCGACCACTTCGGCACGTGGCAACTGGGCCCGCGCTCGCCGGCTTAGCCGGGATGGCTTAGCCGGGATTCGGTTTGGCAGCTCGGCGACCGACTCGCGCGCCCGCGACGCCCACTTTCCGCCGGTCGGCGCCCGGCCTCCGCGTGCAGCAGGGCGGCGGTAACCCGCTCTTTCCGGCCGCGTCCCATCGATGCGAAGCGCGGAGGAACCGGTGAGGTCACGAGTTACGGCGTTCGCCCCGACTCTTCCGCCACGCCGAGCAACCACCGCGTTCGGCCGATCGGACGTCCGTCCGCACCGAGTCGGCGCCGCGCGCTGGGCTCGGGAGGAGAAGTTCGATGATCCACCAAGTGCTCACCGCAGTCTGCCGCTGTCTGGAGCTCGCGCTGATCGTGATCGTCTTCGCGTGCTCCATGTGGCTGACGTGCATCGCGTTCTGGATGCCTCGCCACTGGCGCTGAACGGAGGCTCGTGCAGCGGTCCGTGGTGCAACGGCCGCGCGCGCGCAGATCGTTCGTGTCCCGCGCGCGGACCTTGCGCCGCAGCGAATGCGCGGCGTACGCGCTGGAGGAGCTTCAGCTCCCCGCGCTCGTCGTCAGCGGCGGTTCTTGCGGCTCTGGATCACGCGCTTGCCGGATCCCATGCCCATCTTCCGGAGGCGCTGGCGACCGCGCGTGGGACCGCAATTCTTCACTCGTGCTTTGGCCATCGGCGTTTCCTCGAGGTTGGCCGGCGGTGTCGCGCGGCGAAAGAGCCGAGCACTCTAGCCGCCGGCCCGCGACTCGGGCAAGGCTGCCGGGGGTTTCGCGCGCAGGGTGCGCACGCACGAGAACAAGAGCGCACTGGCCAGGACCTCGTCCACGTTCCCGAGACCCGGGATGTTGTCGGGCAGGAGCTCGAACACGCCGAACGTCGGATTGAAGAGGTAGACGACCGCCACGATCGCGCCGAGCGAGGCCCAGATCCGCTTCGCCCGCATGGCCTACCCGTCGCCTTCCCCCGCCGTGTTCGGACCCGGCGCTCGATCCGCCGGAAACTCGGTGTGCGGACCGACCGCGACGACGAGGCGCGCCCCCTCGATGTCGCGCGCCAGCGCCTTGGCGATGTCCTTCAGCGCCCACTCGACGACTTCCTGCACGCGCGCGCGCGCGCCCTCGGCGTTCGGTGCGCGGGTCGAATCGGGATGCAGCGGCACGAAGGGCGCGCGGTCTCCGGTGAGGCCCGTGCGGCCGAGCTCGACCGGCGCCGGCAGCGTGACGTAAACCGTGAGGCCCTCCGCGCGCGTCAGCGACTTCGGCATCGCGCCGATGTCGATGCCCGTGAACAGCGCGTCGCGCGCGTCACCCACAGCGAATGCGACCAGCCAGGGGTGCTCGGTCGAGTAGCGCAGCTGCGTGAGCCGCTCGTGGACGAACGCGTCGCCGAATACGAGCCACGTCGCGAGGCGTTCGTGCGGTGCGCGCGGCGCGGACGCCACGGCTCCGCGCCGCTCTGCGACGATCGCGGACAGCTCGGGCGCCTTCCATTGCAGATAGCCGGCCGTCACGCCGACGCCGAGGATCACGAGCGCCGCGAGGACGAAGAGCCCGCGCACCCGCGTCCCGTGCTCTTCGGGCTGCGCCATGGCCGCATTCTCGATCGTCGCGCGCGGCGCGCAAGCACCGCGGGCTTTTCCGCGCGTCGCGAGCAGCCGACTTTTTCAACGGGCTGCTCGCCCCGTATGCTGCGGAACGGTGAACATGACGGCGCAAGACCTCTTGGACTCGCTCGACCGAGGAGAGGGACCGCGCTTGGAGTTCAAGCGTCGCCTGCCGCGCGACGAGCGCGCCGCGCGCACGCTGTGCGCGTTCGCCAACACGCGCGGCGGACTGCTGCTCGTCGGCGTGACGGATCGCGGCCGCGTGCACGGCTTGCATCGTCCCGACGAGGTCTGTGATCGTTTGACGTTCCTCGGCGAGAACTTGGTGCTCCCGGAGCTGCGCCTGCGACTGCAGGTGGTCGACGTCCACGGCCCGCGCGTCGTCGCATGCTCGGTTCCGTTCTCGAAGGAGCGGCCACACGCCGTGCTCGTGCCCGGCGGCGACCGCACGTTCCTCGTCCGCGTCGGCTCGAGCAACCGCATCGCCGACGGAGCCACGCTCTCCGCGCTGCGCCGCGAGCGCCAGCGCGGTGGGCAACGCACGCCGCTCGAGGCCTCGATCCTCGCGTGGGTCGCGACGCAAACCGGCGGCGGCGTGAAGCCCGGCGGAAACGCGACGGTGGCGCGTTTCGCGGCCCGCTTCAACGTCGGCGAAGCACGCGCACGGCGCGCGTTCATCAAGCTCGAATCGCACGGTCTGCTCGTCGGACACGGCGCCGGACGCGCGCGGATCTACACTCGACCGATATGAGCGCGAGCAGCCCTTGAGCCCGAACCGGTCATCGACCTCATCTCCACGCTGGCGCGCGTGGATCGCGTACGCGCTGCTGTTCGCCGCCGTGCTGGTCGCGCTGCGCGCCAGCGCGCTCTTCTACATGTTCCGCACCTACCGGGGCGACGCGCTCGATCTGACGCTGGCGCGGATCGCGTTCACCCTGCCGACCGCGATGACCTTCGCGCTCGCGTGCGCGGCGTGCGGAACGGCGGCGGTCGCGATCGCTGCGAAGCGCGGCGCTCTCGTGCGCGGTCTCGCGATCGTGCTGACCGCGGCGCTCGCGCTCGGCGTGCTCACCGGTTGGCCCGTCGACATCCCCTACCACATTCCCGACGCACGCAACGCGCGCGGGCGCGAGGCACTCGAGCGACTCGCCCTCGGCGCGCTCGGGATCGGAGTCGTGTGGATGGTGGGTGCGACGCGCGTGGCGCGTGCACGCGGCCTCGCCCACGCGCTCGGCTCGCGCGCAGGCATCGGCAGTCTGCTCGCGATCACGGGGCTCGTCCCGCTCGGGTTCTACGTCTTCGCCGTGCACGTGGGACCCGTGCGCAGTGTGCGCGAGCCCGTGCGCGAGCTCGTCTTCGACGCGACCGGTTGGACGGCGACCGAGCGGCATCCGGCGCGCGAGCCGCACGTCGGCGTGCTCACGCCCACCGCCGACTACCGTGTCGACGGCGGCGACCGACCGGCGCTCATCCTGCCGCCGCCGGCGTCCGTCGAGTTCCGCGTGCGCGACGAGGACGGCGCCTGCGTCCTGCGCACTGCGAGCGGCGTGCAGAACGGCGTGCGCCTGCGCCTCGACGACCAGCGTCGATCGATCGCGTTCGAGTTCGAGGTGCTCGTCAACGGCAGGCAGGCCGCGCGCGAGCTCGTCACGATCGAGCGCGACGCGCCCGAGAGCCAGTTCGCGTGGCGCGATCTCGGCGGCGAGAGCGGTGTGCCGCTGCGTCCGGGCGACGTCGTCACGTTACGCACGCGTCTCGTTTCGCCCGAGCTTCCGCTCGATCGCATGCCGGTTCTGCCGCTCGGATTCTCACGGCCGATGCTCGACCGCACCGTCGAGCGCACGCGCCAGCGCGCGAGCCCCGAGAATCCGAACGTCGTCCTCATCGTGATGGACACGCTGCGCGCGGACCGGCTGTCGTGTTACGGGTACCCGCTCGCGACGACGCCGCACCTCGACGCGCTCGCCGCACGCGGCCTCCTGTACGAGCAGGCGTACGCGACGTCGAGTTGGACGTGGCCTTCGACCGCGTCGATCTTGACCGGCCTGTTGCCGCAGGCGCACGGCGTGACGGACGACGACTCGTGTTACTTGTCGAGCGGGCTCGAGACGCTCGCCGAAGTGCTCGCGCAGCGCGGTTACACGACCGCCGCGTTCACGTGCAATCCGCTGATCGTCGCGAACAAGAACTTCGATCAGGGCTTCGAGACGTTCGACGACTCGATCCGCGACTTCCGCAAGTCGGATCTCGTGCTGCCGAGCATCCTGAACTGGATGCAGATGTACGAGGACTGGCGCTTCTTCTTGTACTTGCACCTCGTCGATCCGCACGCGCCGCACCGGCCGCGCGACGTGGACCGCGACCTCGTCGGCGGTCGCGCGCCGCCCGGGTTCCCGGACAACGCGATCAGTTTCTACGAGCGCAAGCTGTGGCGCGGCGAGGGGCACACGGCCGACGGAACGCCGCACCTCGACGGAGCCGTCCCGCGCGCGCATCAGGAATGGCTGCCGAAGTCGTACACCGCGAGCGTCGCGGTGTCGGATCACTACGTCGGCGAGATCCTCGCGCAGCTCGATGCGCTCGGCTTGCGCGAGAACACGATCATCGCGTTCACGAGCGACCACGGCGAAGAGCTCTTCGATCACGACCTGCTCGCGCACGGCCAGAGCTTGTACGAGGAGCTCGTGCGCTCGCCGCTCATCCTCGCGGGACCGGGTATCGCGAGCGGCACGCGCTCGCGCTCCGTCGTGTCGAATCGCCACCTCGCGCCGACGCTCGCGCGCGTGGGCGGCGGCCGCTTCGAGCGGCTGCCCTCGTTCGTCGACCTCGCGCGCGCCGACGCGCCTTCCGAAACCGTCTTCTTCTCGACGCGCCACGGCTTCTGGAACGGTGATCACAAGCGTCACGAGATCCTCGGCCTGCGCGACGGCGATTGGACGCTGTTCTGGGCGCCGACGGGCAAGCCCTGGGGCGCCGCGGCGAACGCCGACGCGGGCGAAGGCGAGTTGCGTCTCTACGACCTCGCGCGCGATCCGCTGCAGCGCGACGACCTCGCCACGCAGGAGCTTCAGCGCGCGCTCGCGCTGCGGCACGTGCTGGCCGAGAAGACGGCCGAAGCGCTGTCGCAACAACCCGCGCAGAAGCTCGGCGCCGGCGAGAGCACGTTCGAGATGTTGCGCAAGATCGGTTACGTGGGCGACGAAGGCGTGTTCGATCTGCACACCGACCCGCCGCCGAAGCGGGACGAATGAAGGCCGCGCGCGCGAAGCAGCGGCGCCTCTTCGTCGGCGACATCCAAGGCTGCCGCGAAGAGCTCGAGCTGTTGCTCGAGAAGTTGCGCTTCGACACCACGACCGACGAGCTGTGTCCCGTCGGCGATCTCGTGAACCGCGGACCGGATTCGCTCGGCGTGCTGCGGACGTGCGCGCAGCTCGGCGCGCACGGCGTGCTCGGCAACCACGACGTGCACCTCCTGCGCGTGGCAGCCGGCAAGCGCGCGCTCGGTAAACGCGACACGTTCCAAGACGTGCTCACCGCGCCCGATCGCGAGGAGTTGCTCGACGGTGTGCGCGCGCTGCCTTTCGTGCGCACGTGGGACGACGTCGTGCTCGTGCACGCGGGCGTGCATCCGGAGTGGCGCGACGTCGAGCAGGTGCTCGGCGGGCTCGATCCGCTGAGCGACCGCGCGGACCTCTCGTTCGCGATCTCCGCGCGCTACTGCGACCCGAACGGCGAGCGCCCCGCCGAGGATTGGCCTCCGCCTCCGCCGCGTTACCGCCCGTGGTACGAGTTCTATCCGCGCGACGCTTCCGAGACGCGCACGGTCGTGTTCGGCCACTGGGCGCGCAACGGGCTGGTGATCCGTCCGCGAGTGCGCGGTCTCGACACCGGTTGCGTGTGGGGCGGGAAGCTGTCGGCGTGGATCGCAGAGGAAGACCGCATCGTGCAGGTCGACGCGCGCCGCGCGTACGCGGAGCACGAGTGAGCGAACGTCACGCGGGCGCGAGCAATCCGCCGAACACGCGCCGGTAGAGATTCGTCTGGAGCAAGAGCTCCGGGTCGAGCTCGCGCTTGAGCGCGAGGAAGGCGGCCGTCCTCTCGGGCGGAAACATGCGCAGCATGTCCTCTTGTCCGATCACGAGGTCCTTCGCGAAGTAGAACTTGCCGCCACCTTCGAGAACGATCTGCGTGAGCCGCGCGCAGTGCTCCCACAACGCGTCGCGCTTCTGTGGCGTGACCTTGTAGTCGAGCGCGAAGCTCCAGCCGTCGACGGCGTGCGTCAACCAGAACGGATCCGGCCGGTGGCGCTTGAACACGCCGAGATACGGCACGAAGCCGCGCTCCTGATTGAGCGCGAGGATCCTCGCGTAGACGGCGCGCGCGGACTCCTTCGGCACGAACGCTTGGTATTGAATCAGTCCGCGGCGATCCGTGCGTCCGTAGGCCCACTTCCAGTTCGGCACGTAGTCGAGCAGGAACGCGAACGCGGCGTGCGCTTGCAAGTGCGGACCACTCAGCGCTTCGAACCGGCCCGCCACGTACTTCGCGGCGTTGACGAAGCGCATGCCCGCGTCGTGATTGAAGAGCCGCAGGCCGCGCCACACTTCCGACTTCGGCACGACGCCGAGCAGGCGCGCGGGCAAGTCCTGGTGCTCGACGCGCAGCGTCTGTTCGGGATGCGCGTCCTCACCCGGCTCGAGGTAGCGCGCACTGTGGATCAAGCCGCGGCCGAGCGCGTCGCCGCCGGCGAAGCAGTCGACCCACGCGACGAGGTAGTCGGCCGACCGCGTACGCGACTCCATCGCGTCCATCATTTCGCCGAGGTTGCGCGTGCTGATCGCCGTGACTTCGAGATCGCCGGAGTACACGCGCTTCGTCTCCAGCACGATGCGGCTGAACGTACCGAGCATCCCGAAGCCGCCGATCGCCGCGTGGAAGAGATCGGCGTCGCGCGTGCGGCTGCACGTGCGCACGGCGCCCGAAGGCAAGACGAGATCGAACTCGCGCACCGCATCGCCGATCGTGCCGACGCAGTAGTTGTTCTTGCCGTGGATGTTCATCGCCACGGTGCCGCCGATGGTCGGGAACATCGTTCCCGACACGACGCGCGGCCACCAACCGTCGGCCAGGATCCGCTTCCACAAGTTCTCGATCGTGACGCCCGGCTCGACCGTGGCCACACCGGTTGCCGGATCCCAATCGAGGAAGCGGTTCATCGCGGTGAGCTCGAGCACGTGGCCGCGCTCGTTGACGCTCGCGTCGCCGTAGCTGCAGCCGGTACCCCGCAAGCCGAGCGTCGTCTTGTCCGCACGCGCGAGCTCGTACGCCGCGAGGATCTCGGCCACGCTCGTCGGGCGCAGCACGCGCGCCGGGGCGCCGACCGTCATGCCCCATCCTTCGACGTACTCGAAGGCCGAGCGCACGTGCACCGTCGCGGCAGCCGGCGCGCGCGCTGAGTTCCCGCGTGCGATCACGTCAGATGTTCAGCTTGCGGAACAAGAACGACGGGATCGCGCGCAGCGCCTTGCCGACGAACCACCAACGCAGCGGGACGAAGCGCTCGTTCACGCGATTGCGCGCCGCCACGAGGATCTGGCGCGCGGCTTCGTCGGCCGAGATCAGCCAGAAGACCTTCTCGACGCCGTGCGTCATCACCGTGTCGACGAAGCCCGGCTTGATGGTGCACACGTGCACGCCGGTTTCCGACAGCCGGTTGCGCAGCGCCTCGAGGTACGTGTTCAGCGCGGCCTTCGTCGTGCAGTACACCGGGTTGCCCTTGCGCCCGCGCTCACCGGCGATCGACGAGATACCGACGAGCACTCCGGAGCGCTGCGTGCGAAAGAGCTGCGCGGCGCGGTTGCACCACGCGACGCAACCGCCGAGGTTCACCGCGATCTGATCGAGGTCCTTGTCCGTGTCGTACTCGTCCTTCGCCGTCTTCGGCATGATGCCGGCGGCGTAGATCGCGAGATCGAGGCCGCCGAGTCCGCGCACGACGCGCTCGAACAGGGCGCCGACCTCACCCGCGTCGCGCACGTCGTGCGCGTACACCGCGAGTGAGCCGCCGCTGCGCGCGCCGATCGCCGCACACTCGCGCGCGAGCTCGTCGAGCAACTCGCGGCGCCGCGCGAGAGCTGCGACTCGGTAGCCCTCGCCGACGAGACGGAGCGCGAGCGCGCGGCCGATCCCCGAGCTCGCGCCGACGACGAGCGCGCGCCGGTGCTCGATCGGCACGCCCGCGATGCGCGGCGCGCCGGCCGGGCGCTCGGTTTCGGATGTGGAAGTCGGAGCGGACATGCGAGGCGCGGGCATTATCGGGTCGCGCGAGCGAGAACCAACACCGCTCTCGCCGCGCGCACGCGGAACCGGCGCGCGGCCGCACGGCGTCGCGACGAAACGCGCGTCAAACCGCTCCCTCGCGTGGATCGCGGCGCTTCGCGAAGCTCGCTTCGAGCCAGCCGCCGGCGCGATGCAAGCCCGAGCGGCGTTGCACGAGCGCGAGCACGGCGCGTGCCGTGTCCTTCCAGCGCCTTCCGTCCGGCTCGTAGCTGCGAAAGAAGCGCGCGAGATCGGTCCGCGCGAGCGCGCGTCCGAGCTTCTCCTCGCGGCGCACGACGAAACGCACGAAACGCTCGAGGTTCGTGTGCCGCTCCGCGGGCGACGCCGCCGCCACGCGCCGCGTGCGATCGAGATCGAGGAGCCAGACGCGCGGCGTCGCGCGCGCGAGCTCGGCATCCTCGACGAGCAAGTTGTTCGGCATGAGATCGGCGTGCAGGAACCCGGTGTCGTGCAAGCGACGCACGAGCGTGCCGACCGCGGTGCACAGACCGCGGCGCGCGCGCGCATCGATCTCGCCGCGGCGCGCTGCGGCGAGCACGAACCCGAGATCGCGCGCGTGCTCGACGCGCCGCGTCACGATCTCGAGCTCGAAGCCGCCACCGGTGAGCGCGCGCGCGCGCGCGGCCACGACTTCCGGCGTGTGGAATCCGGCCTCGCGCAGCGCGGCGCTGATGCACAGCTCACGGAACGGCCGCATCGGATCGGCGAAGCGCGCTCGAGTCAAGAAGCGCAACAGTCCGCCGTGGCTGAAGCGGCGCAGCAAGAAGACGCCGTCCGGCGTCGCGATTTCGTAGAGCGGCCGGCGCCCGGAGAGCCGGCTCGCCGCGTACACGCGCGCCGAATCCGCGCCGTAGCCGGCCGCACGCAGCGCTGCGTGCGCGTCGCGGTGCAGCGCACACAAGTTCGCCCCCGAGCGCTCGACGACATAGCGCTCCGGCAAGCGCAGCGTCAGCTCGGGCGCACGCATGGCACGTGGTTCGAGAGCCTCATGAAGAACGGCAGACCGTCGCGCGCGGGCGCACGACGGTCTGGATGGCCCGCACGTTCGACGCGCAGCACGTCGCACGAACGGAGCGGATCAGTCGAGTCCGGCCCCGAAGCCCGAGCCGCCGGAATCGTTGCTCGGCGTCTCGCGCGCGGGCTCCGAACGCGGAGGCGGCGGCTCGCGCCGGAGCGGCGCGGTCGGCTGCTTCGAGCGCGCGTGCTTCGATGCGTCGAAGATGCCATCACCGAAACCTTCGCCGCTCGGTTGCGGGCGTTCCGACGGCGTCGCACCGCGCGGTTCCGGTGCGCGCTCGCGCCGCTCGTCCGGGGCGGACGGAGCAGGCCGCCCGCGCTCTTCGAAGCGCTGTCCGCCGCCGGCGTCGGGTCGGCCGCGGCCTCGATCGTCGTGACGCGGACGACCGCCACCGCGCTCGTCGCGACCTCCGCCACCGTCGCGGCGCGGCGGAGCGTCGAAGGAACGTTCGCGGGGCTCGGCCGGACGCTCACGCGGGTCGGCGGGACGCTCGCGGGGTTCGAACGAACGTTGGCGCGGCTCGGGCCCGCGCTGCGCGGCTTCGTTGGAGCGGCCGCCTCGATCCCCGCGGTCGGCGCGATCCATGGGCCGGTCGCGCGGCTCCGGGGGCCGGTCGCGCGGCTCCGGGGGCCGGTCGCGCGGCTCCGGGGGCCGGTCGCGCGGCTCCGGGGCGCGGTCGC
>JBJXHG010000132.1:0-14508 GCA_046160865.1 Planctomycetota bacterium
GCTGGCTCGCACAGCGAGCCAGCGGATGAGCAAGCGCGTCCCCACGCCCGTACCCATCGGCCCCCCGCTCCAGTCCCGCGCGCTCGTGCCGTACGCCGTTCCGGCAATATCCAGGTGCGCCCACTCGACGTTGCCGACGAACGGCGCGAGGAACGCGGCCCCGGCGCTGCTGCCGGCGCCCATGTCGCCGCCGCTGATGTTCTTCAAATCGGCGAAGAGACCCTTCATCGCTTCCTTGTGCAGATCGAGCAACGGCAGTGGCCACACGCGCTCGCCCGTTTCTTCGCCGGCCGCGCGCAGTTCATCACGTAGCTTGTCCGTCGACGCGAACATGCCGGTGAGCTCGTGACCGAGCGCCGTCACGACGGCACCGGTCAACGTCGCAAGGTCGATGATCGTGTCGGGCGCGATCTTCTTCACCGTGTAGCAGAGCGCGTCGGCCAGGATCAGGCGGCCTTCCGCGTCGGTGTTGAGCACTTCGACCGTCGTGCCGTTCATCGCGACGTGGATGTCGCCGGGCTTCGTAGCCGCTCCACCGGGCAGGTTCTCCGTGCTCGGCACGACGCCGTGGACTTCGTACGGCACGTCGAGGTGCGCGAGCGCGTGGAACACGCCGAGCACGGCGCCGCCGCCCGACATGTCGAAGCGCATCTCGTCCATCTTCGCCGACGGCTTGATGCTGATGCCGCCCGCGTCGAACGTCAGGCCCTTGCCGACGAACGCGACGACGCCGCGCGACTTGCCGCGCGGCTTGTACGCGAGGTGGATCAGGCGCGGCTTCTCGCGCGAGCCGCGCGCGACACCGAGCAGGAGTCCCATGCCGAGCCGGCGCATGTCGCGCTCGTCGAGCACCGTACACGTGATCCGGCCACGCTTCGCCAGCGACTTCGCTGCGCGCGCGAGATCGGTCGGCGTCATGCGGTTGCCGGGCATGTTCTGCAGATCGCGCACGAAGCAGTTCGCCTCGGCGAGGATCGCGCCGCGCCGCGCTCCCGCGAGGAACTCGCGGCCGCTGCCGAGCAGCGTGACGCTCTTCAACTTCTCTTCCTTCGGCTTGCTCTTGCCGGCTTCGAAGCGGTACGCGCCCATCGCCAAGCCTTCTGCGAGCGCATGCCCGGTGCGTTCGGGGCCGGCGACTTGCGCGAGATCGCGCTCGACGCGCACGAGCACCGCGTCGATCGCATTCGCTTCGCAGCGCTGCACGGCAACGGCCGCCACGCGGCGCCAGCGCTCCGCATCCAGCGCGTCCTGCTTGCCGAGACCGATCGCGATCACGCGTCCGATGCGACCGCGCACCGCGTCGGTGACGCGCACCTCGCGGAACTCGCCCTTGAACGTGCTCCACGCCTGCTTCGGCACCTCGACTCCGCGCGGGAGCTCGGGCTTCTCTCCTTCGAATGCGAACACGACGAGACCGCTCGCAACGGGCAACGCGGCGGGAGTTTCACGGACGGTGAGCTTCATGCGTCGGAGATCTCGGTGACGGCCGGCAGCCGGCGATGAATCGGAACGCGCTACAGGTCGACGTACTTCGGCCCGCCGCCACCCTCGGGGACGACCCACTCGATGATCGCGTACGGGTCGGCGACGTCGCACGTCTTGCAGTGCACGCAGTTGGAGAAGTTGATGATCGGCCCGCGCGTCGGGTCGGGCGCGACATCTTTCGGCCATTCGTACACGGCGGCCGGACAGAAGTGCTGACAAGGATTGCCGAACTCCTGCGTGCAGCGCTCGACGCAGATCGACGGATCGGTGACGAGCAAGTGTGCGGGCTGGTCCTCCTCGTGCACGGTGCCCGAATGGAAGACGTCCGTCAGCTTGTCGAGCGCGAGCGCGTCGTCGTAGCGCGGCTTCTCGAACTTCGATTGCGCGAGCGGGCGCATCGTCGTGTGGTCTTCGTGGCCGCCGCGCTTCGCGACGAGCCCGCGTCCGCCGCTGATCATCTGCACGCCCGCGTCGAGCATGCCCGCGAAGAGTCCCTGGTCGAAGGCTTGGCGCCAATTGCGCACGCCGAAGAGCTCGTCCTTCGCCCACGAGTTCTCGAAGAGCTCGCCGTAGCGCGCGAGCTTGGCGCGCGAGCAATCGGCAGCCGCGAGCGCGCCCTCGATCGCTTCGGCCGCCATCAAGCCCGACTTGATCGCGAGGTGCACGCCCTTGAGCGTCGACGCGTTCAAGAATCCGGCCGTGTCGCCGACGAGCACGTAGCCGTCGCCGAACAAGCGCGGCATCGCGAAGTAGCCGCCCTCGGGCACCGTTTTCGCGCCGTAGCGCAGCACTTTGCCGCCTTCGAGCAGCGTCGCGATCGCGGGATGCTGCTTCCACTGCACGAAGAGACCGTGCGGATCGAGCTTCGCGTCGTGATGGTCGAGCCCGACGACGTAACCGATCGCGAGGCGGCTCTGTGAGATGCCGTACACGAAGCCGCCGCCGTAGCCGTCGGTGCCGAGCGGATAGCCCATCGTGTGCAGCACGCGGCCGAACCACTCCTTCCCGCGCGCTTCCGGAATCTCCCAGACCTCTTTGATGCCGGTGCCGTACGTCTGCGGGTTCTTGCCTTCGGCGAGGCGGTGTCGCTTGACCAGGTGCTTCGTGAGATGGCCGCGCGGGCCTTCACCGAACACCGTCACCTTCGCCTTGACGTTCATCCCCGCTTGGAACGAAGCCTTCGGCGCGCCGTGCTTGTCGATGCCGCTGTCGCGCGTCTGCACGCCGGCGACGCGCTCGTACGCACCCTGCTCTTCGAAAAGGATCTCGGCCGCGGCGAAGCCGGGATAGACCTGCACGCCGGCGGCTTCGGCTTGCTCCTTCATCCAACGCACGACGCGGTTCATCGTGACGATGACGTTGTGGTGGTTCTTGAGCTGCGGCGGAACGAGCATGCCCGAGAAGCGCTTGTGACGCCCCTTCGGGAGCATCACTTCGAGCGCGTCCCACGTGACTTCCGCTTCGATCGGGAAGCCCTTCTCGCGCCAGTCGGGGAAGAGCTCCGCGATCCCACGCGGATTCATCACGGCGCCCGACAGCGTGTGGTGTCCGACCTCCTCGGCCTTCTCGATGACGAGGATCGTCTTGTCCGCGATGCCCTTCGCGGCCAGCAGCCGCTGCAGGTGGATCGCACACGCGAGGTTCGCCGGACCGGCGCCGACGAGCAGGACGTCGACTTCGAGCTCGTCGCGCGGGACGTCTTTGACGTTGAGCGAATACTGGCGCAGTTCGGTCATGGGCAGGGCGGGGAGAGAGCTAACCGTCGGGAGGACGGCGGGACAAGCGTGCGGTGGGTTTTGCGTTCCCGCGAGGCCTGCACCCGCCCCGATGTCGAGCGCGCACGACGGCCGATCGATGCGCGAGCAGCCCGAGCAGCAGCCGACCGCTCGCCGCGCGCACGACCTCCTCGTTGGGCTTCGCGCGCTGCTCGAACACGTGCATAGCGCACGCACCCGGCCTGGAACACCACGTTCCAAGGCTCGAGGGCGTTCATCGCGGCACGCGGACTACAGCGTCCAAGCCGCGTGCTGCAACACGACACGATAGCCGTCGAGATCCTCGAACGTCTTCCCGCGCGCGTCCCAGTACGGGTTGTACGACGGGACGTCGCGAAAGCCCGCCGCGAGCATGCGCGCGCAGCCTTCGCGCCACTCCTGCTCGTCCGGCAAGTAGAAGACGAGCAAGTGATCCTTCGTCGGCGCTTTGCCGACGCGGTGACCACGCTGCGCCGTGAACTCGAGGTGATATGCGTGCGCGGGATGTCCGAGGATCACGCCGTCGAATCCGTCGTGACCGCGAAACTCACCGAGCACTTGGAATCCGAGGCCGGAGGTGTACATCGCCGCGATCTCGGCCAAGTCGTCCGTCGGCCGCGCGACGCGCAAGACGCGGTCGCGGCTCATGAAGTTCGAGCCCTGTGCACAAGTGGACCGCTCGTCCGCGCGAGCGCCAGCACGCGTGACAACGACGGACTCGACGTCGTGCACAGACGCCTCATGCGACCGCCTGCTGCTGGTAGAGATACTTCTGGAAGCCCACGAACGCGCGCCCGATCTCCTCGGCTCGTCCAAGGTCGGGGCGTCGCTTCGCGCGCGTCGAGTTGACCCGGTGCCCGACGGGGATCACAGCATCCCGGTTGAACTGCTCGTTGGAGCGCTTCACGCCCCGCGCGCGCTCCTTCCGAACTGTTTCCACTTTGGAAACAGTTGCCGCGCGCGCGAACTCGCCGCTGGCATGGATGTTCGTCGGGGACTTGGAGATCGCCGCCATTCCGCCCGGCGTTGCCCATGTTCCGTATCTTCGATTCGTAGAGATGCGAGAACTCGTGCTTCTCCGACTGCGAACGAAAGCGGAGCTCGCCGATGTGTTCGATGGTCTCGCGCAGGTCGTCGCCGCTCAGTGCCTTGTTGTGGTCGAGCTGACCGTCCTTGCCCTTGGGTGCAGCCCAGCTCTCCCAGCGATACGGCATGTCGAGGATGTAGCTGTGCTTCCTCCCCTTGAGCACGGACTCCTCGGCGAGATCCTGCTCCAGTCCATCGAGGTACTTGAGGAACAAGAGCCACGACGTCTGCTCGGTGTAGTCGAGCTCGGTCGTGCAACCCGCTTCCTTGCGCAGGACGTCGTCGATGTTCTTGAACGCTTGCTCGAACATAGGCAGTTAAATCGCGCAGTGTCGAAGACGTGTGTTACGCGGACCCGTGCGGCTGTCGGCACCCACGCCGACGCGCGCCACTTCCGCAGCTGAGGAGCAACGCACCGCTTACTTCTTCTCCCACCAATCACCCGGGCGATAGGAACCGAAGTACCACGTGTGTCCTTCGGGATCGTTGCACATGTAGCCGCGGCCGCCGTACTCCTCGACCTGGACGTCGCGCAGGATCTCGGCGCCGGCTTTCTTCGCGCGCGCGCAGTGCGCGTCGGCGTCCTCGACGAAGAGGCTGAGCGCCTGCGTCGTCCCGCCGAGTCGTCGCGGGCTGACGCGCCTCTGCTCCGGCTTCGACGAGCCCACCATGATCACGACATTCGGACCGAACGTCAGCTCGGAGTGCAGCACGGTGTCGTTCGGGCCGGGAACGACGAGTCGCTTCTCGAACCCGAACGCGCGTTGCAACCAATCGATCGCGACAAGCGCGTCGTCGTAGCACAGGGACGGATAGATGTCGGCGGTCGTCTTCATCGGGCGCTCCTGGGGCGTGATGGTACGCGAGCACGCGCTCACGTCTCGCCGCGCGCGAGCCACTTCTTGCGATGCAGCGGCCGCCACGCCGCGATGCGGTCGAGCAACTCCTCCGGCGTCGCGCCCTCGAGCACGAGCGCGCGGTGCTCGGGCCGCACGAAGCCCGCGCCGACGGCGCTGTCGAACAGCGCGAGCAGCGGCCGGTAGTAGCCCTCGACGTCGAGCAAGCCGCACGGCTTGTCGTGGAAGCCGAGCTGGCTCCACGTCAGCGCTTCGCAAAACTCCTCGAACGTGCCGAGGCCGCCCGGCAGCGCGATGAAGGCATCGGAGAGCTCGGCCATCTTGGCCTTGCGCTCGTGCATCGAGGCGACGACGAGCATCTCCTGCGCGCGGTCGTGCGCGAGCTCGCGCTCCACGAGCGCACGCGGGATGACGCCCGTCACGCGGCCGCCAGCGTCGAGCACTGCGTCAGCGATCGTGCCCATCAAGCCGACCTTGCCGCCGCCGTAGACGAGCTCGAGTTCGCGCGCGACGAGCGCTTGGCCCATGCGCCGCGCCGCCGCCGCGAACGCGGGCGAGTTGCCCGCACTCGCGCCACAGAACACGCAGATGCGCCGCATGCGCGGATGATAGCCTCGCGCGCCGCTCGTTCGACCGCACCCGAGTACCGCGAGAAGTACCGTTGACCACGTTCGATCCCGACCGCGATCTCGAGCACGTCGAGCTCGACCTACCGCCGCTCTCCGTTCGGCTGCGGACCGTGCGTGATCCCGAAGCGCTGTACGACCGCTTCCTGGAGCTCGGTGACGAGCATCCCGACTACCAGGACGAGCGCATTCCGTACTGGGCGGAACTCTGGCCGTCGGCGATCGCGCTCGCGCGCTTCGTCGCGCGCGAGGGCCTCGCGCGTCCGGGCGTCGCGGTGACCGAGATCGGCTGCGGCTTCGGCCTGTGCGGCATCGCGGCGGCGCTGCTCGGCGCACAGGTCGTGCTGAGCGACTACTCGCCGGACGCGCTCGCGTTCGCGCGTGCGAACTTCGCGCTCAATCGCGCGAGCTCGCAGGCCGCCGAGCCGCGCTACGTGCAGATGGACTGGCGCACACCCGATCCGACGTTCGCCGCCGACCTCGTGCTCGCATCCGACGTCGTGTACGAGCGACGCGCGCTCGAGTGGTTGCCGGGCGCACTCGCGACGTTGATCCGTCCCGCGGGCCGCGCGCTCGTCGCGGAGCCCGGCCGCAGCGTCGCCGAGCCGTTGCCGGATCTCTTGCGCGCGCGTGGGCTCACGGCGAGCGAGCTCGCGATCGTGCCGATCGTGTACGGCTCGCGCTCGGCGCGCGTGCGCATCCTCGAGGTCACGCACGCGTGAGACGCACGCGTCGCGATCACTTCGCGTTCGCGCGCGGCGGCCCGAATCGATCCGGCGCGACGAGGAACGGATTCGTCCTGCGTTCGTGGCCGAGCGTCGACGTCGGACCGTGCCCGGGCAGGAACGTCACGTCGTCGCCGAGCGGCAGGAGCTCGCCGCGGATCGAATCGATCAGCGTCCAGTAGTCGCCGCGCGGAAAGTCCGTGCGGCCGATCGAGCCCGCGAACAGCACATCGCCGACGATCGCGAGCTTCGTGCTCGCTTCGAAAAAAATCACATGACCCGGCGTGTGCCCGGGACAGTGCTTCACCTGCATCGTCACGTCCCCGAATCGCACCGTGTCGCCGCCGTGCAGCCAGCGCGCCGGCGTGAACGGACGCGCGGCCGGAAAGCCGAACATCCGCGCAGCCTCGGGCAACGACTCGATCCAGAAGAGATCGTCCTCGTGCGGGCCCTCGATCGGCACCGACAGGCGCTCGGCGAGATCGGCTGTCGCGGCCGCGTGATCGACGTGCGCATGCGTCTGGAGGATCTTCTCGACGGTCGCGCCGGCCTGCTTCACCGCGGCCAGCACGCGCTCGAGATCGCCGCCCGGGTCGACGATCGCCGCGCGCTTCGTGTGCGCGCATACGAGCACGCTGCAGTTCTGCTGGAAGGGCGTGACGGGCACGATCGTGTGCTGCATCACGGCCTCGCGCGCGCCGCATTCGCTCCGCGACGCTGCGCGCTCACGAGCGGTCTCCGATCCACGCCTCGCCGCTCGCGTAGATCTCTTTCTTCCACACCGGCAGCGACTTCTTGAGCTCGTCGATCAGGAAACGGCACGCCGCGAACGCGGCGTCGCGGTGCGGGCTCGCGACGGCGATCGCCACCGACGCCTGGCCGATCTCGACGACGCCGGTACGGTGCACGCACAGCATGCGCAGCTCGCGCGCCGGCTCGGTGACGACTTCGGCGCGACAGCGGACGAAGATGCGCCCCATCTCGGGCAGCGTCATCGCCTCGAAGGCCTCGTACTCGAGGCGCACGACACGCTGCCCACGCGCTTCGTCGCGCGTCGTGCCGACGAACAGCGCGATCGCGCCACACGAAGCATGGGCAACGCGTGTGCGCGCAGCATCGGGATCGATCGGCGCGGCCGTCAGCTCGAACACGCCCGCGCGCAGCGCCGCTTCGTCGTTCGTGGATGGACTTCCGCCCGAAACGGGCGGCAGGAGCGCGACGTCGTCGCCCACGCGCAGCTTGCGCGTGTCGGGCGCATACTCGGTGCCGACCACGCCGGCGACGGACGCCAAGCGGCCGAGCTCGGGATGGCGCCGCTCGATCTCGCGCTTCAAGCCGGCGACGTCCAAGTCGTCCGGTAGACCTTCGATCCGAAGCTCGTGCGTGCCCGCGCGCTCGCGCAGCACGGCGAATAGACGCACCGAGAGGTCCATCGCGTGTCGAGCGCGAGCCGCGCGCGCTCAGAACGGCGTGTCGTCCGCCGCGAAGTGCTCACCACCGCCGCCGCCGCCACCGTCCAATTGCGGCGCACCGCGTTCGCCCATTCCGCCATCGGACATGCCGGGGGCGCCGCCTTGCGATTCGCCGCGACCGCCGCCGACGAACTCCCACGTGTCGGCGACGACGTAGAGCTTCGAGCGCTTGCCGCCGCCGTTCTTGTCCTCCCACGTGTCGAGCCGCAGCGTGCCCTCGATGAACGCCGGCTTGCCCTTCGTGTGGTAGCGAGCGAACGCTTCCCCGCGCTTGTCGAAGATCGTCACGTCGACGAACGTCGGCTCTTCCTTCCACTCGTTGGTCTGGCTGTCCTTGAACCGGCGATTCACGGCGAGACCGAACTTGCAGATCGCCATGCCCGAGGTCGTTTTGCGCAGCTCGGGATCACGGGTCAGGTTGCCCATCAAGATGACTTTGTTGAAGCTCGCCATGAGTGGTCCCCTCTCGACTTGCGGAGCACGGTGTGCGGTTGCGGCGCGGATCTCGCGCCTCGAATCCAAAGGCCTCGAATCACAGGATCGGGGCGGCGAGTGTAGCGGACGCGCGGCGGCGGGAAAACGTGCTCGAGCAACCGAGAGCGGGCCGAGCTCGTCGGCGTGGCACGACACCGCGCGCGAAGGCGCGCTGCGCGCGGCGCCCGTCGATCCACGCGTGCGGCGGCCTGCGTGCCGAGCGACTTTCGCCGCGGGCTGCTACGCGACTTTTGTCGGCGGCCTGCTAGGATGCACTTGGTCACGAGGATCCCGCGGCACATGGCGAACTCACGGTCGGAAGTCGGCGATTCGAACCCGCGCAAAGAGAGCGAACGGCGGCGCTGGACGCGCGCGGAGGTCGATCTGCCGATCACCGTCTCGCTGTCGGAGGGCAAGACCGACGCGCGCGTGCGCGACATCAGCCGGGCTGGCGTCTGCTTCTTCCTCGACCGCCCGATTCCGATGATGACCGTGCTCGAGGTCGCGCTCGATCTACGGGTGAAGAATGGCGTGCGCCACGTGCGCGGCAACGGCGCCGTGGTGCGCTGCGAGAAGATCGCGCGCGCGGTCGAGCACTACGAGATCGCGGTGTTCCTGCACGAGATGGCCGAGACCGACCGCCAGTGCATCGAAGAGTTCGTCGGCGCGCCGGCGTGACGCGCGCGCCCGCTCACGGCGAGCGCGTACCGCCCGGCAACGACAGACCCGGCGGAAACACCCGACTCGAGCCCGACTCGAATAGGGAACGCCGCGCGCAGCGTGGATCCACGGGACAGCGCTCTCGACGTGGTCCACCCACCTCGTTCAAGGTGAGTTCGGGGACGCTTCCAGCACACGCTCGATCCCGGCGAGGTCGCGCCGGAAAGTCGCCGTGAAGTCGTGCCGCGCGGCGAGATCGCGCACGCGCGTCGCCTGACCCGCGCCGAGCTCGACGAGCAGTCGTCCGTGCGGCGCGAGCAGCTCGCGCGCTCGTTCGAAAAAGCGCGTCACCCAGTGATCCGGATCGCCGTCCTGCGCGAACAACGCGAGCTCGGGCTCGTGCTCGCGCACTTCGGGCGCGAGAGACGCGCGCTCCGCAGCGCCGATGTACGGCGGATTGCTGACGACGAGATCGAAGCCGCGCTTCTCGCGTAGAGCGGCGCGCACGAGCACGTCGAAACCGTCGCCCTCCTCGAACGTCACGTCGGCGCCGAGCACGCGGGCGTTCTCGCGGGCGATCGCGAGCGCGGCCGCCGACACGTCGACCGCGAGCACGCGCGCGCCTTCGATCTCGAGCACGAGCGTCGCCGCGATGCAGCCGCTGCCCGTGCCGAGGTCCGCGATCCAGAGCGCTTGTCCGGCACGCTCGCGCGCGATCTCCCGCGCGCGGTCGACGAGCAGCTCCGTCTCCGGACGCGGGATCAGGACACCGGGACCGACGCGGAAGCCGCGGCCGTAGAACTCGCGCAGGCCGACGATGTACGCCGTCGGCTCGCGGCGTCCGCGCCGCACGAGCAAGTCGCGCGCGCGGTCGACTTCGGCGCCGTCGACCGGCCGGTCGAGCGCCATGAAGAGCTGGAGTCGGGTCAATCCGAGCGCGTGCGCGACGAGCAGCTCACCTTCGAGGCGCGCTTCCTCGATCTCCTTGCGCGTGAGGAAATCGCGCGCCATGCGCAGCATCTCGCCCGCGGTCTTCGGTGACGGCGGCGCGCTCACGCGAGGTTCTGGATCCGCTCTTCGCGATCGAGCTCCGCGAGATCGTCGAGCAGCGCGTCGAGCTTGCCACCCATGATCTGCTCGAGCGAGTAGTTCTCGTTCGCGCGGTGATCGGTCACGCGGTTCTGCGGGAAGTTGTACGTGCGCACACGCTCGTTGCGGTCGCCCGTGCCGACTTGAGCTTTGCGCTCGGCGGCGCGCTCGGCGTGCAGGCGCTGTCGCTCGCGGTCGTGGATCCGGCTGAGGAGCAAACGCATTGCGCGCGCCTTGTTCTTAATTTGGCTGCGCTCGGCCTGGCACACGACGACCGTGTTCGTCGGAATGTGCGTGATGCGCACGGCCGACTCGGTCTTGTTGACGTGCTGTCCACCCGCGCCGCCGGCGCGCATCGTGTCGATGCGCAAGTCGTCGGGATGGATCTCGACATCGACCTCCTCGGCCTCGCGCAGCACGGCGACGGTCGCCGCGGACGTGTGGATGCGGCCCTGCGCCTCGGTCTTGGGCACGCGCTGCACGCGGTGGCCGCCCGACTCGAAGCGCAGCGATCGCCAGGCGCCGTCGCCATGGATCGCGAAGACGACTTCCTTCAAGCCGCCGATCTCCGAGTGCTGGGCGTCGAGATCCTCGACCGACCAACGCCGCGCTTCGGCGTACTGACGGTACATGCGGTAGAGATCGGCCGCGAAGAGCGACGCTTCGTCGCCGCCCGTGCCGGCGCGGATCTCGACGATCACTTTGCTCTGGTCGTCTTCCGGGTCGTAGATCAGCGCGTCGCGCACACGCGCGTCGAGATCCGCCTCTTGCGCGGGCAGCGCATCGAGCTCCTCGCGCGCGAGCTCGGCGAGATCCGCGTCCGCGCCCGCCGCCGCGATCAAGCTCTCGGCCTCGCGCCGGCGCGTGATCACCGCCTCGAGCTCCGCGGCGAGCTCGGCGAGCGCCTGCAGGCGCCCGCGCTCTTGCAACAGCGGCGCGAGGCGACGGCCGTCGGACGCGACCTCGGGAACGGACAGAAGTTCCGTCAGCTCGTGGAAGCGCGCAGATTTCTCGCGCAGCTTCGCGACGATCGACGGCGCGAATTCCATGGGTCAGTGGCCTCGGATCGAGGAATCGGGGATCGACGAGTCGGTGCGCTGGGTGCCCGCGCCGTCTAGTCGGACCCGAACGGTCACTTCTTCTTCGCGACCGCTGTCCCGCTCGCACCATATTTGCGCACGAAGCGATCGACACGTCCGGCCGAGTCGACGAACTTCTGCTTGCCCGAGTAGAACGGGTGGCAGACGCCGCAGATTTCGATGCGCAGCTCTTTGACCGTCGCGCGCGTCTTGAACGTGTTGCCGCAGCCGCAGGTGACTTGGCAATCGAAGTACTTGGGATGGATGTCGGCTTTCATGGGGACCTCGGCTTCTCCGCGCGCGTTTGGGCGGAAGAGCTTAGCCCCCCCTTCAAGAGCGGGCAAGGCGCTCCGATCCGGCGCAGGAGTTCGAGCGCGAGTTGCACCGGCAAGCCGACGACGTTGTCGAAGCCGCCCTCCTCGAGCGCGACGACGAACTGGTCGGCTGTCTCCTGGATCGCGTAGCCGCCGGCTTTGTCACGCCACTCGCCCGAAACGACGTAGGCCTCGATCTCCGCCGGTGCGATGACGCGCATCTGCACGAACGTGCGCTCGAACGCAACCTCCTCGCGCCGGTCGTGCGCGCGCAACGCGCACACGCCCGTGACGACGCGATGCCGGGTTCCCGAGAGGGCCGCGAGCATCGCGCGCGCCTCCGCCGGCGAGTCCGGCTTGCCGAGCAACGTCAGGCCGTCCGCCGTATCGACGGCGACGACCGTGTCCGCGGCGAGCACGTAGCGGTTCACGAGCGGTGCGATGCGCGCCGCGACCGCTTGCGCCTTCCGCGCCGCGAGCAGGACGGCTCCGCTCTCCGGCGCGGTGCCTGCCGGGAGCGTCTCGTCGACGTCGGCCGGCAACACCTCGAAATCGACACCCGCTTCGGCGAGCAGCGCGCGACGGCGCGGCGACGCCGAGGCGAGCACGATGGCCGGCCGAACGTCCGTCACGTCGAGCGCTCAGCGCGACTTCTTGCCCGCGCGCACCGGAGCCTTCGACGAGCCGTTCTTCGGCTTGACCTTCGACTTGTCCGCCGCCTTCGCGTCCTTCTTGCCGCCGCGCGGCGCAGGCTCGATGACCTTCTTCGACTTGCCCTTCTGCGCGGCTTCGAGCTTCTTCTGGGCCGCGGCATTCTTCGCGTTCTTGGCTTGCTGCGCCATGAACTTGGCCTTGCCCTTGGCGTCCAGCGCGTCGCGCTTGGCGCGCTCGCGCTCGCGCTTCTTCTCCTCGAGCGCTGCGAGCTTCGCCGCCCGCGCCGCCTCGCGCAGGCGCCGCGCGTCGTCCTTTTTCTGCTGTACGAGCCGGCGCGCTTCGTCACGGGCGCGCTGGGCTTCGAGCTTGACCTGCGCCTGCTTCCACTCGACGTACGCCTTCTTGCCGTACGGGCAGTCGTCGACGAGCACGCACTCCTGGCAGATCGGCCGGCGCGCGTCGCACCACAGCTCGGCGACTTCGCTGAACGTGCTGACGAAGCGCAAGCCGTCGTTGCCCGACACGAGCGGGTCGATCAAGTCACGCGCCTTCTTCATCGAAGCGGTGCGCGAGATCAGCCCCAAGCGGTCGAGCACGCGAATCAGTCCGCCGTGCACGGGCAACTCGCGGTTCGTCGCGAGCCACAAGAGATAGCTGCCCGCCGACATGCCGAGCAGCGGCATCTGCTGGATCAGCTTGCCAGCCGCCTGCGGATCACTCTGGAATTCGGCCAGGTCGAGCGCGTGGGTCTTCTGGAAGACCTCCTGCAAGAAATCGCGCGCCTCGCGCGCCGCCACGAGCGAAGTCGCCAGCGATTCGCGGCTCGCCTTCTTGCCCTTGCCCGAGAGGAACCCCGCGATCTCCTGGATCTGCGCGACGCGCATCTCGTTCCAGTCGGGATACGCGCTGCGCAAACGTCCGACCGCTGCTTCGGCCTTCTCCTGCGAGACGTGCCGCACGAGGACCGCGAGCAGCGCTTGTTCGAGGAGAGTCCCCTCCTTCAGCGGTTGCGGCAGCGGGTGACGGCACTGAATTTTGTCGAGCAGTTTGGCTGCGGTCTCGGACTTCTTGCTCAATGGATCTCCCGTGGGGACGCCGCACGTGCAGTCGGCGGCAGGAATGGCGGACGCATGCGCGCCGCGACCGAGATCGTAGACCGCGCGTCGATCGTCGCAGGACGAACGCGACCCGCGCGGCAAACTTGGATCAAGCTTGTGCGGCGGCGGGCTCGGCGGCCTTGGCCGCGGCGCGCTTCGCCTTCTTGCGAGCAGCGGCGCGGACGACCTTCGCCTCCGCGCGCGCGGTCTTCACGCTCTCGCGGCGCTCACCCGTGCGCGTCTTGCGCCCGCGGTGCGTGCGCTCCGCGCGCTTCTTGCGCGGCGGCAGCGGAACGCCCTTCTTGCGCAGGATCGATGCGACGACGTCGCTCGGCTTCGCACCCATCGCAAGCCAGTGCGCAATGCGCTCCGGCTTGACCACGAGCTGCGCCGCCGGGTCCTTGCGCAGCGGGTCGTACACGCCGACAGTCTCGAGGAGCCGTCCGTCACGCGGGAAGCGCGAATCGGTGACGTTGATGCGGAAGCACGGCAGGTTCTTGCGGCCCGTGCGGCGGAGACGGATGACTACGGCCATGGCGTATTCGGGTTCGGGAGGACCGTGCGAGCGCGCGCCCGCGACGGCAATTCAGAAGGGCGAATAGGACACACTATCCATCCGGCAGTGTCCAGAGGGCGTCCGGAGGTTTTCGGGACCACAGAACCGGCTCGGCGGTCCCGAAAATCGCGTCCATCGGTGGGTCCGTCGCGCTGTACCTGCGTTCCGAGACGCGCGCACGATTCGTCTTCGTGACCGCCGTGGACGTCCGACGTGCGCAAGCTCGAGCGATCCAACGCAGGCGAACCGCGCGACAGAAGAGCCGAAGGCTAAAGGCAACGTGGCGCAACAAACACCGCAGGCCGGCAGCAAGCGCCGGGACAAGAAGAAGCAGGTGAAAACGGCCGGCGCGCGGGCTGCCTGAAACCGAGGACACGCGGCGTGCACATCCCGCTCGCTGGCGCGAGCCGGATGTGCGCCGCTGCGAGCGGCAGCAAGCGCCGGGACAAGAAGCAGCAGGTGAAAACGGCCGGCGCGCGGGCTGCCTGAAACCGAGGACACGCGGCGTGCACATCCCGCTCGCTGGCGCGAGCCGGATGTGCGCCGCTGCGAGCGGCAGCAAGCGCCGGGACAAGAAGCA
>JBJXHG010000133.1:0-63465 GCA_046160865.1 Planctomycetota bacterium
GCGGTCGATCGGAGGACCGCTCCGATCGACCGCGCTCGCGTTAGGGGGAGCGCTCCGGCGGCGCGTGCCTCTTGTGGAATCGAGCGGCGAGGCGCGACACTGCTCCGATGAAGCCGACACGCACCGACACGCAGTCCGCATTCCGCGCCCTGCCGTCCGTCGACGAAGTGCTGCGCCTGACCGGCGTGCGCGCACTGGCGACGCGTGTCGATGCGGCCCTGCTCGCCGCGTTCGTCGCGCAAGTCGTGGATGGATGGAGAGCAGAGATCCGCGACGGCTTGCTGTCGGCCGACGAGCTCGCGGTCCGCCTGATGCAGAACGTGCACGTGCGCGCGGTCGAGTCGCTCGTCGCGCGCGAAGAGCGCGCGGGCGTGCGGCGTTGCGTCAACGCAACGGGTGTCGTCCTGAACACCGGGCTCGGTCGTGCGCCCGTGCATCACGAGGCCGCCGCGGCGATGGCGGAGGCGGCGGCGAGCTACTGCGTACTCGAAGTCGATCGCGAGAGCGGCGAGCGCAATCAGCGCGACGCGCGCCTGGCCGAGCTCGTGTCGCGCTTGACCGGCGCCGAAGCCGCGATCGCGGTGAACAACAACGCCGCCGCAGTGTTCTTGGTGCTGCAGACGTTCGCCGCCGGCAAGGAAGCGATCGTGTCGCGCGGCGAGCTCGTCGAGATCGGCGGCAGCTTCCGCGTTCCCGACGTGATGAAGCGCGCGAACGCGCGCCTCGTCGAAGTCGGCACGACGAATCGGACGCGTCTTTCCGACTACGCCGCCGCGATCGTCACGAGCACCGGCCTCCTGATGAAGGTGCACACGAGCAACTTCCGCGTGGTCGGCTTCACGGAAGAAGTGTCGCCGGCCGAGCTCGCGGAGCTCGGCCGCGCGCGCAACGTCCCGACCGCGTTCGATCTCGGATCCGGGCTGCTCGAGTGCGACGGCGCTCCGCCTCTGGCGGAGCGGCTCGGCGGCGAGCCGCTCGTGCGCTCGGCGGTGCAGAGCGACGTCGACGTCGTCACGTTCTCCGCGGACAAGTTGCTCGGCGCCCCGCAAGCCGGCGTCATCGTCGGGAAGCGCGCGGCGGTGCGCGCGTTGCGCGACAATCCGATCTACCGGGCGCTGAGGCTCGACAAGGTGGCGCTCGCGGGGCTCGAGAAGACGTGCGAGCTCTTGCTCGCGGGCCGCGGCGGCGAGATTCCAGCGCGCGCGATGCTCGCGCTCTCGGCGCAGGACCTCGAGCCCGCGGCGCGCGCGCTCGCCGCGGCGGTCTCGAGGATCGATGGGTATGCGGCCGACGTCGTGCCCGGCCGGTCGGAACCCGGCAGCGGCAGCGCGCCGGGCGTTTTCCTCCCGACGTTCGTCGCGCGCGTGCGCCACCGTGCGCTCCGTGCGAGCGCGCTCGCGGCTGCGTTGCGGCGCGCGTCGGTGCCTGCGTTCGTGCGCGTGCACGAGGACGCGGTCCTGTGCGATCCGCGCACGCTGCTCGCCGGCGACGCGGAGCTCCTCGTGCGCGCGTTCGCGGAAGCAGCGGGAAGCTGAGCCCGCGTGCGGCGTCGTACGGCGCCACGATGGACGGTGCAACGGCGGACGCACGCTTCGACGAGCTGTGCCTGGCGATCGATCGGCGGCGTGCACGGATCGCGATCGTCGGCCTGGGCAGTGTCGGTATCCCGCTCGCGCACGCGTTCGTCGCGGCCGGTCACACGGTCGTCGGCTACGACGTCGACGGCGAGCGCGTCGCGTGCGTGCAACGCGGCGAGAACCCGCTGCATCACTTCCGTGCCGGACTCGTGCGCGAGATGTTGGCGGCCGGCCGCTTCCACGCGACGAGCGATGTGGCTCGTCTCGCGTCGATCGACGTCGCGCTCGTGTGCGTGCCGACGCCGCTCTCGCCGGCGCGCGAGCCCGATCTCGCGTGCGTGACGGCCGCGGCGACGGCGCTCGCGGCACGCGTGCAGCCTGGAACCTTGGTCGTGCTCGAGTCGACGACGCATCCGGGCACGACGCGCGACGTGCTGGGCGCGATCTTTCGCGCGCACGGCAAGCAGCCCGAGCGCGACGTCTGGCTCGCGTACTCTCCCGAGCGCGAGGATCCGGGTCGCACGGACGTCTCCACCGCGACGATTCCGAAGCTCGTCGGCGGTACGTGCGCGCGCTCGAGCGTGCTCGCCGAGCGCTTGTACGCGAGCGCGATCGCGTGCGTGCGGCGCGTGTCGTCCGCCGAGGTGGCGGAGAGCGCGAAACTCTTGGAGAACGTGTTCCGCGCCACGAACATCGCGCTCGTGAACGAGGTGAAGATGGCGCTCGACGCGCTCGGCGTCGACGTGTGGGAGGTCATCGACGCAGCCTCGACGAAGCCGTTCGGCTTCATGAAGTTCACGCCCGGCCCGGGCATGGGGGGACAGTGCATTCCCGTCGATCCGCACTACTTGACGTGGGCCGCACACCGCGCGGGCGCGGCGACGCCGCTCATCGAGCTCGCCGGCGACGTGAACCGCGCGATGCCGAGCTATGTCGTCGCGCGCACGGAGTCGGAGCTCGCGCGACGTGGAAGCACGCTTGGCGGCGCGCGTGTGCTCGTGCTCGGCATCGCGTACAAGCCCGAAGTCGACACGGTGACGGAGTCGCCCGCGCTACGGCTGATCGCGCTCTTCGAGGCGGCCGGCGCACAGGTCGAGTTCCACGATCCGCTCGTGCGCACGCTGCGTGCGAGCGGCGAGCACACGCTGGGCGCGCGTGAGTCGGTCGACTTGTCGAGCGAGCGCGTGCGCTCGTTCGACGCCGTGGTCGTCGCCACGGATCACGCGTGCATCGATTACGAGCTCGTCGCAGCGCACGCGCAACTCGTCGTCGACACGCGGCACGCGCTCGCGAGCCGGATGCGGGGAAGCGCGAAGTACGCGACGGCGTGACGCGGAATCGCGGCTGGGCGAGCGCGCGGCCGGGGGGCGCCGTCAGCCAGTCTGGGCCGCATCCACACGCTGTCCCACGACCGGCAACCCAGTTCCGGCTGTTTCGATCGAGTAGCCCGCAGCAGGGCGTGGTGAGAAATGCGGGCTAGTGTCCTGAGTCAGAAGTTCACTTTCACCACGGTCGAGATCGTCGTCGCTGGCAAGGCGCGAGGGTGCAGGCAACCTGTCAGGTTTCCGAACCCGAGCAACGCCGCCAGCGCGGAGGAGATCGAGCTTGGTGAGAGCGAACTTGTGACTCAGGACACTAGTTCTCGAGCGCGATGTGGTGGATGCAGCGCGTCGGCGGCAAGCGATCGATCGGTCGTCGCAGACCGAGCCACGTCCACTCGCTATCCTCCGCCGCATGAATACGCCTCCGAACAAGCGACTCACCGACTTCGCCGACTGCGCGGGCTGAGCGGCCAAGCTGCCGATGGGGCAGCTCGCGCAAGTCTTGCGCGGCGTCAGTGGACCGAAAGACGAGCGATTGCTCGTGGGACCCGACACGTTCGACGACGCGGGCGTCGTCCTGCTGCGGGGCGTCGGAGATCTGTCCGTCGCGACGCACACGGCACTCGTGCAGACCGTGGACTACTTCCCACCGGTCGTCGACGACCCTTACTTCTACGGCGCGATCGCGGCGGCGAACGCGCTCTCGGACGTCTACGCGATGGGTGGAACGCCACTCAGCGCGCTCAACATCGCCGGGCTACCGCGTGAGTTTCCGCCCGAGTGGACCGCGGAGATCTTCCGCGGCGGCTTCGAGACGATGCGCACGGCCGGCTGCGTCGTCGCGGGCGGACACACGGTGCATTCGCAGGAAGCGCTGTTCGGCTTCGCGGTCACCGGCATCGTCGACGACCGACGCGTCGTCGCGAACAGCGGCGCGCGGCCGGGCGACGTGCTGTATCTCACCAAGGCGCTCGGCATGGGCGTGCTGACGACGGCCGCGAAGCAACAGAAGATCACGTGGGCGGAGCTCGAGCCCGCGGCGCGGCAAATGGCGACGTTGAACGACCGCGCGGCGCTCGCGATGCAGGCGGCGAACGCGCACGCCTGCACCGACATCACGGGCTTCGGCCTGATCGGACACGCGCAGAACATCGCCGCGGCGAGCAAGGTCACGATTCGATTGCACGCGGCGCGCTTGCCGATCTTCGCCGGCGCGCTCGAGCTCGCGCGCGCTGGCACACTGTCCGGCGGCAGCGCGCGCAATCGCGCCGCGTTGAAGGACGTCGTGCTCGTGTCGCCCGGCGTCGAGGAAGCGCTCGCGAAGCTCGTGTTCGACGCGGAGACGTCCGGCGGGCTCTTGATCGCGGTCGCACGCCAGGACGCGTCGCGTTTGGAGAGCGAGCTCGCACGGCACGGGCTCCCGGTTCACGCCGTCGGCGCTTGCGGCGAGCCGTCGGCCGCGCGCATCGAGCTCGTTCCGTCGTGACGAGCGACGAGCTGCCCGATCTCGCACGCGCGTACGCCGAGCGCATCGCCGGACCGCCGTGGATCTTCGGTCGGCGCGGATCGCCGCTCGAAGCGCCCGAGAACACGCTCGCGAGCTTGCGACGCGCGCTCGATCTCTCGCTCGACGGCCTCGCGTACGAGGTGCGCGCGTGCGCGAGCGACGAGCTCGTCGTGTTCGCCGACGAGCGCCTCGAGCGAACGACAGACGGCACGGGCGAGGTCGGGGAGAAGCCTTGGGTCGAGCTCGAAGCGCTCGACGCCGGCGGCTGGTTCGGCGCGCGCTTTCGCGGCGAGTCCATTCCGCTGTTCGAGGAAGTGCTCGATCTGCGCGGCGACGCGCCGCGCGCGAATCCGTTGCACTGGATCGAGATCGATCGCGCGGACCTCGTGCCCGAGCTCGCGCGCGCTGTGCACGAAGCCGAGCTCGCGCGCGCTGTGCACGAAGCCGAGCTCACGCGCGCCGTGCGCGTGGCGTCGGGACGCCGCGACGTGTGCCTCGATGCGCGCGACGCGGGGCTCGCAGCCGTTTTCCTCGCCGCGCGCGCGACTTCGCAAGAGCGCGACTTCGTGCGCGCCGAGCGTCTCGCGGGTATCGCGCTCGGACCCGGCGCATTCGAAGCGCGCGGTCTCGACTGGCCGTGTGAGCGCTTCGGCCGCGCACTCGACCGGCCGGAAGACATGTGGAGCGCGTGCAAGCAGCCCGTGTTCGGCTTCTCGACGCACGAGCCGCTGCGCGCGCTCGCGATGCGTGCGCTCGTCGCGCTCGCGCCGCACGATGCCGGTCCCTATCCGATCCAGGTGCCCGAGCTCCTCGTCGACGTGGAGCCGGGTGCGACGCGGGCCGGGGAGTGGTTCGGCCGTTGGAGCGTGAGCGCGCGCGTGCGCAACCCGTTCGCGTTCGCCGTGAGCGTGACGGCCGGCGTCGTGCTGCGCCGTGGCGCGTTCGAGATCGACGGGTTGCCGTGCCGCTTCGACCTTGCACCGGGCGCGACGATCGACGTTCCGTTCACGCTCGCTGGCGGCGCGCGCGTGCCCGGTGGCGATCCGCAGTTCTTCGCGACGTTCGCGTGGCGCAAGGGGCCGGGTCGGCCGGCGGGACGCCTACGGCTCGATGCGCCGCTCGCGCGCGTGCGTACCGCCGTCGCGGATCGCGTGCCGTCGCGCCTGCGCATGCTGCGCGAGTCGCCGCACGATGTCGAAGCATCGATGACGTTGCGCCGCCATCGCGGCGCGATCCTCGTCTCGATCGAGGCGACCGGCGGATTGGAAGAGCCGCGCACGGTCGTGAGCTTGGCGGGCAAGACGTATTGGGGCGGCCGCGGTGTGCGCGCGCCGTTGCCGGAGAAGTTCGATCAAGCGCGCGACGGCGTGGCGTTCAGCTGCGGGATGGTGTCGGTCGCGCACGGCGAGCGCGTCGTCCGTCGCTGGGCCGGCGGAGTGCCGGACGAACTCTCGGCCGGTGCGCCCGGACGATTGTTCGCGCATCCGACGGCTTGACGCGCATTTCTCACCACGCCCTCGCGGCGGACGCGCTGCGTGAAACTCACTCGTGCACGCGGTTATGCTGCGCGCTCGCGATTCGCGCGAGGGAGTGGATCGGTGCTGGTGTGCCGCCCGGTCTTCAAAGCCGGTTGGGCTTCGTGAACAGCGGGGCCGGTGGGTTCGATTCCCATGCACTCCCGCCACGCGCGCGCGACTACGGGTGACGCACGTCCTCGAAGCTGGAGCGGGGGGACTGCTCGGCAACAGGTCGCACCGATGGAACTCGCACGACTTCGTCGTGCTCGGGCGGCGTGCTCGGGTGGCGGGCTCAGCGCGGAAGCGCGTACGCGGTGGTCCAGGCAGCCACGTTCGCCAAGGTGAACAGGCGCCGCACGTGCAGCGCCGGATCGCCACCGCACAACGGGCAGTCGTCGCGCTCGGGCGGCGGCTCCTCGACGAAATGCACGGCGCCGCTTCGATCCGACGACTCGAAGGCCGGCACCGCGGCGGCGACGGAGACGGCGAGCGCGAGAAACGTGGTGGCGAGGAGTTTCATGATCCGGACCCTTTCCAGCGACTTCAGGCTACTGCTCCGCGCAGGGAGCCGCCAGGCCCGCCGACGCTGCACCGGCTTCTATCGGACATCGCGCGACATACGACCACCATCGGGCTCCGCGGACCGCTTTCGCTTGTGGTCCCCGGTGCGTCGCCTAGACTCTCGCGCACTAGCAGCCCGCGCACGATGCTCGCGCATGCTCCTTCCATGATCGCGCTCGTCCGGCGAACGCTCCCGTTCCTCGTCCTCGCTCTCGCCTCCCTCGCGGCCGGTGCACGCACCGCCACGCAAGAGCGGGCCCCCAGCGTCACACACGTGCGCGTCCAGGGCGCGCTCGATGTCGGCACGCTCGCCACGCTCGAGCGCGCGCTGGACACGGCGGACGAGCGTGGCGATTCGCACGTCGTCGTCGAGATCGACACGCCCGGCGGCGACATCGAGCTCATGCGCCAGCTCGCGCGCGCGATTCGCGCAGGTGCCGAGGCGCGCACCATCGTCGCTTGGGTGCACGATCACGCTTGGTCGGCCGGCGTCCTCGTGTCGCTCGCGTGTGACCGGCTGTACATGACGTCGCAGGCGTCGATCGGCTCGGCGACGCCGGTCACGTTCGGCCCGGACGGTGTGCAAGCGCTGCCCGAGGAAGGTGGCGTGCGCGAGAAGCACATGTCGGCTTTGCGCAGCGATTTTCGCGCGATGGCCCAGCGCGGGATGCGCTCCGGCGCGCTCGCCGAGGCGATGGTCGACGCCAACGTCGAAGCGCGCCTCGTCAAGATCGACGGCGAGCCCCGCGTCGTCACCGGCAAGGAATGGGACGATCTGCGTGCCGCTGGCGATCCGCCCGAGCTCTTGCGGACGATCGCGCGCAAGGGCGAGCTCGTGAACCTCTCCGCGTCGGAGGCCGTCGAACTCGGCTTTGCCGACGGCCTGGCAGAGAGCTTCGACGAGCTGCTCGAGAAGATCGGTGCCGCGCGCGCGCCGGTGCAGCGCGTCGAGCGCGCGCGCTCGGACGACTTCGTGAGCTGGCTGGATCGGCTCTCCACATTGCTGATCATCGCGGGACTGACGTTCGCGTATCTCGAGTTCAAGGCGCCCGGCTTCGGCTTGCCCGGCATCCTCTCCGTCGCGTGCTTCGCGGCGCTGCTCGTCGGCCGCTATCTCGCCGGGCTCGCCGACATCCCGCACATCGTCGCGGTCGCGCTCGGCGCGGCGCTCATCGCCACTGAGATCTTCGTCCTGCCCGGCACCCTGTGGCTCGGCATCGGCGGCGCAGTGCTCGTCGCGGGCGGCTTGATCGCCGCGAGCCTCGGGCCGGGATTCGAATTCGGCAATCGCCTCGACCAGAACGTGCTGCTCGACTCGAGCTTTCAATTGTTGCTGTCGGCTTCGATCGCCATCGTCGTCGCGCTCACGATCTCGCGCTTCTTGCCCAAGACGCCGGTGTTGCGCGGACTCGTGCTCGCGCCGGCGCCCGAGCCGGTGGGCGCGTCGCCCGAGCGCATCGCGCGTGCGCGCGGCCGCGCGCTCACGGACCTGCGGCCAGTCGGCAAGATCGAGATCGACGGCCGCGTCGGCGAGCTGCTCGAAGCGCAAGCAGTCGGTGGCTGGATCCCGGCCGGAGCGAGCGTGCGAGTCGTCGACGAGAGCACCGGTCGCCTGCTCGTCGAAGCGCTCGACGGTGCGCCCGCAGGATCGGAGAGCGCGTGATGACGCTGCCCGCCGTGTTGCTTTGCATCGGTCTCGTGCTGATCGTCGCCGAGCTCTTGTTCCCGTCGTTCGGCGCGCTCGGCCTCGCTGCGAGCTTGTTCTTGATCGGTGCGATCGCGCTGGCGTTCGCCGAGAGCTCGTCGCTGGGGATCGCGTTCCTCATCGCGACGGCGATCCTCGTGCCCGGCGTCATCGTCGTCGGCTTCCGGCTCCTGCCGCACAGTCCGTTCGGCAAGCTGTTCGTCTCGCGTGGCTTCACGTTCACGGACGGCGCCGCCGTCGATCGCCGCGACGAGCATCTGGCTGGTCACGACGGCGTCGCAGAATCGTTCCTGCGCCCCGCCGGCACCGCGCGCATCGACGGACGACGCGTCGACGTCGTCACGCGCGGCGAGCCGATCGAAGCCGGCACGCGCATCCGCGTACTCGAAGTAGAAGGCAACCGCGTCGTCGTCGCGGCGCTCGACCCCTCGTCCCCAATAGTCGATTCGAACTCATGACGCAACTCGTCCAACCGTTTGGCCAATCCCTCGCCGTGCTCGCGCAAGCCGGCGACGGACTCACGCTCCTCAAGCTCGTGGGCCTCGTGCTGCTCGGTGTCTTCCTGCTCGTGTTCCTGGTCGTGCTGATGAAGTACGCCAACCTGTACGTGCGCTCGGTCACGACGAACGCGGGCATCGGCCTGTTCGACATGTTCGCGATGAGCTTGCGGAAGGTGCCGCCGTCCGTGATCGTCGACGCGAAGGTCATGCTCGTGCAGTCGCGCATCGAGGCCGTGAGCACGCGTGACCTGGAAGCGCACTTGCTCGCGGGCGGACGCGTGCAGAAAGTGGTGCAGGCGCTCATCTCCGCGAACCGCGCCGGCATCGATCTCGACTTCCGCACCGCCGCCGGGATCGACCTCGCCGGTCGCGACGTCTTGGAAGCCGTGAAGACGAGCGTGACACCGAAGGTGATCGACTGTCCGAATCCAGCCTCGGGCAAGTCCGAAGTCGCGGCCGTCGCGAAGAACGGCATCCAAGTGCTCGCGAAGGCGCGCGTGACGGTGCGCACGAACATCAAGCGCCTCGTCGGCGGCGCTGGCGAAGAGACGATCATCGCGCGCGTCGGCGAGGGCATCGTGTCGACGATCGGCTCGAAGGAGTCGCACAAGGACGTATTGGAGAACCCGGACTCGATCTCGAAGACGGTGCTCGCGCGCGGTCTCGATGCGGGAACTGCGTTCGAGATCGTTTCGATCGACATCGCCGACGTCGACATCGGCAGCAACATCGGCGCGCGCCTGCAAGCCGACCAGGCCGAGGCCGACAAGCGCGTCGCGCAAGCGCAAGCCGAGAAGCGCCGCGCGATGGCGGTAGCGGCCGAGCAAGAGTTCATGGCGCAGGTGCAGGAGAACCGCGCCAAGGTCGTGCTGGCCGAGGCCGAGGTTCCGCTCGCGATCGCGGCCGCGCTCCGCAGCGGCAACATGGGCGTCATGGACTTCTACCGACTGCGCAATCTCGAGTCGGACACCAAGATGCGCGGCAACATCGCAAGCTCCGAATCGGGCCCGACGTCCGAGCCGGCGCGCTGAGCGCGGATCCCGACGCACATGCCGGAAGGATTCGACCTCCAGGCCTTCATCGAGCAAGGCGCGAAGATCCTCGCGATCTTCATCTTTCTCGTGCTGCCCGTCATCCGCAGCATTCGCGAAGCACGCCGTCAGGCCGCGGAGAAGCAGGCGCGGGGCTCTGCACCGCAGGCGTCGGAGCCGGAAGAGACGCCGGAGCTCGATGGTCGCAAAGCGTGGGAGGAGCTCCTGCGAGGGGAAACCGTCGAGGTTGCTCCGCCGCCCGTGCCTCCGCCGATCCCGCAGCCGAGGCTCGTTGGCGAATCGCGCGTGCCGAAGCCCGTGCCGCTGTTCGACCTCGAGCAGCACGCGCCGAAGATGGCATCCGCCGACAACCTCGAGCTCGAACGCCGGAGCGACGAGGAGGGCGTCGCGCAAGCCGAGATCACACGCCGCGAGCGCGAGGCCGTGGTGTCGGAAGGGGAGGGCGCGCGCTTCGAGCGTGAGGCCGAGCAATTCGAGGAGGACTTCGCGCGCCGGCAGCGCACGGCGACGTCGGCGCTGAACGTGGAGCCGGGAACCACGGAACGGACCCACCTCCCGACGGCGGCCGCATTCCATCCGGCCGCCGTGCGCCGCAAGCGCTGGGCGCGCCGCGCGGAAGTGCGCGCGGCGTTCGTCGCGAGCGAAGTGCTCGGCGCACCGCTCGCGCTGCGGCGCGAGAGCCATCTGCCGCACTGACCGGCCTGCGCGACCGCCACGGATCCACGCGATGCCCATGAAGAACGCCGCGCGCAAGTACTGGTTGCTGAAGTCGGAGCCCGATTGCTTCTCGTTCGACGACCTGCTCGCCGCGCCGAGGCGGCGGACGGGTTGGGACGGGGTGCGCAACTTCCAGGCGCGCAACTCGCTGCGCGACGAGATCGCGGCGGGGGACGGCGTGCTCTTCTATCACTCGAGCGCGACTCCCGCGGGCATCGCCGGTATCGCGCGCGTCGTGCGCGCGGGCTATCCCGATCCGACGCAGTTCGATCCGGCGAGCGATCACTTCGACGCGCGCGCTAGGCCGGCAGAGCCGACGTGGTTCCAAGTCGACGTGGAGGCGGTCGAGAAGTGCCCGCGTTTCGTGACGCTCGAGGACTTAAAGAAGGAACCGAAGCTGTCCGCCATGAAGGTGCTCCAGCGCGGCCAACGCCTTTCGGTGATGCCGGTCGAGCCCGCCGAGTGGAGCCTCGTCCTGCGGCTCGCGGGCTGCTCGCGCGCGGCTGTCTGACGGCCCGCTCGAGCTCCGCCGACGGCTCTTGATCACTGGACTGCAACAACTTGCAGCCGCGCGCCGGATCGAGCGCGCGCGCTCGCCGCGGTCCGCGCCAAAGCCACGGACGCGCCGGCAATGCCCTTCTGCTTGATCGGAGGGCCCGAATGTGGCCTACAGGGGCCCTTCCAAGGCCCCCGCGCAGGTGCGGAAGGCCTCGAACCATCGGAACAACGCAGAGCAGGCCACCCAAGATGAGCCAGAACTACGAACGCCTCGTCAGCGTCATCCAAGCCACCCGCGAAGACGTCGAGAAGGCCGAAGCCGGCAACAAGGCGGCGACCTCGCGTGTGCGCAAGGCGATGCAGGACATCAAGAACATCGCTCAGGAGATCCGCAAGGAGATGCTCGAGGTCCGCGATGCGGGCGGCGGCGCCAAGGCCTAGCGCGAGCCCGATGCGTCCCGTTCGCACAGCGCTCCGCGCCGTGCTCGCGTGCGCGCTGATCGGATCCGTCGCGGCGCTGGCGTGGCAGTCCACACCGCGCGCGACGGCTCCCGCGGCGCGCACGGTCGTTCTCGTGCGGCACGCCGAGAAGGATCCGGCCGGTGATCCGCGCGACCCGAGCCTCTCGGAGGCGGGCCGCGGACGCGCCGCCGCGCTCGCACACGCGCTGTCGCGGGCGGGCGTCACGCACCTTCTCGCGACCGAGTACCACCGCACGCAGGAGACGCTGGCTCCGCTCGCCCTGAAGACCGGTCTCACCGTGCAGGCGATCCCCGCCGCGAGCGTGGACGCGTGGACGAAAGCGCTCGACGCGCTACCGGCCGGCTCCGTGGCCGTCGTCGCGGGGCACAGCAACACGGTGCCCGCGCTCGCGCAAGCGCTCGGCGGCACGCTCGCCGGATTGACCTCGACGACGCGCGGTCCGCAGTTGCGCGAGGACGAGTTCGATCGCCTGATCGTGATCACGCAGCCTGGTAGCGGCTGCGCGACGACGACGCTCGAGCTCTCCTACGCGCCTTAGCCTGCATTTCTCACCACGTCCGTCGCGAGGGCGTGACAGCCTCGCTTCGGACAAGGCGTTGCATCGGAATGGACCGCAGCTCTCCTGTTAGGTCAGCGAGGATCGACTCCGATCCAACAACGCGGGCGGAAGCGAGTTGACGCGGCCGCAGCAGGACGTGGTGAGACATGCGGGTCAGCGCTCCGGCCCCCGCCCGGCGCGCGGAAGCTCGGCGAACACCTCGAGCGGGGGTGAGTCGAGCGCGAGCACCGGCCGCAGCGTGTGCTCGAACGTCGCCAGCGCCGCGCGCCCCTCGACTCCGAGCTCGCGCGTGAACGCATTCACGTACGTGTCGACGTGCGCCCACAGCACGGCGTCGTCGTGCTCCTGGGCGTGCGTGCGCATCACGGCGAGCGCCGCGTCGCGGTGCGTCGCGGCGTAGGCGAGCGACGCGCGGATCGCGCGACAGAGCGACGCGAGCTGCTCGCGCGCGAGCGTGCGGCGCGCGAGGATCGCGCCGAGCGGCAGCGGCGCTCGCGTGAGTGCCTCCCAGCGCTCGCCGAGATCCTCGACGAGCTCGACGTCGTGCTCGCGCCACGTGAAGCGCGCTTCATGGATGCACACACCGAGGTCGGCTTCGCCGCGCGACAAAGCGGGCAGGATCTCGTGGAACGGACGGTGCTCGATGACGCCTTCGTCGCGATGGAAGAGTCGGTAGAGCGCGGTCGCCGTCGTACCGGCACCCGGGCACAGCACGCGCGCGGGTTGCGAGCGTCGTGCTCGGCCGCGCGCCGCGAGCAGCAGCGGGCCGACGCCCCGGCCGAGCGCGGCTCCGGCCGGCAACACGAGCGCCGATGCCGACAACGCGAGCGCGCGCGCGACGCTCGCCTTCGACGCGTCGTACACGCCGCTGCCGAAGCGCTCGTTGAGCGTCTCGACGTCCGCGAGCTCGATCGAAAGATCGAGACCGTGCGCCTCGACCGAGCCCGTCAGCAGACCGGCGAACACGAACGTGTCGTTCGGACACGGCGAGATGCCGAGCGTGATGCGTGTCACGCGCGCTCTCCGTCAGAGGTGCGTTCCTCGTGCAGCCACGCGAGCGCGAGCTCGCGCGCCGCTCGCAGCGCTCCGTGCACGTCCCACGCGCGCACGTTGCGATCGCCGGCCGCGTTGGAGATGCCGCGCACGACGGCGAGTGGTGTTGCGCGCGCCGCGCACGCGAGCGCGACACCGAAGGCCTCCATGTCTTCCGCGAGCACACCCGGGAAGCGCCGTGCGCGGCGTCGTGCCGCATCCCGGTCGCCCGATGCCGCGCACACCGAGAGCAGCAGTTGTTGGGCGCTCTCCGACGTTGCGGCGCGCGGGCCCGCCGCCGTGAGCGCGACTCGATCGTAGATCGGCTCGCCGCGTGCGTCGCGTGCTTGCGCGAAGCCGAGCGTCGCGGACGACAGCTCGCGCTCTCCGCTCTCCGCTCCGACTCCGTCGAGCGCGATGGCATCGAATGCGCGCGCGCAGCCCACGGGCGCGCGCTCGAGATCGAAGCTGCCCGCGATGCCGACGAGCAGCACGCGTGCGGGCTGCAGCACGGCGAGGCGATCCGCGGCGCGCGCGGCCGCGCCGACGGGACCGAAACCGCAGCGCGCGAAGAGTCCGAGTCCGGCTGGAAACCCGCCGAGCGCGGCCAGGATCACTTCCTCTTGCTCGGTGGGCACGAGGATGAGCGTCGGCGAACCGGCGTGCGCGGATTGCGGCATGCAGCCAGTGTCGATCCCGCGCGCGACGCGTCAACTGCACGCCCGCGGCACGCGGGACGAATCTGCTACGCTCGTCACCCCATGAATCGAAGCATCGACGGTGCTCACGGGGGTGCTCACGGCCGGCGGACTGCGGCTTGGCTCGCGCTCGCGTGGGTGATCGCGAGCGCGTGTTCCGCGACGGACCCGGCGCCGGACCGCGCGCTGCCCGTGCACTCGGAGCTCGCGCCGCCGGCAGCGCGCGCGGCGGCCCCGGCGAGCACGACGATCGACGAGATCTTGCGCGCGGCGCGTCAAGAGAGCCGTGCCGAGGCGCTGCTGCGCACGCTGTCGAAGGACATCGGTCCGCGGCTGACTGGCACGCGCGCCTACGATCGTTCGGCGGAATGGGCGCGCGAGCGCTTCGCCGAGCTCGGCCTCGACGCACGCATCGAGGTGTTCGGTCACTTTCCCGTCGGATTCGAGCGCGGCGTGTCCCGCGGGCGCATGGTCGCGCCGGCGGAGCACCCGCTCGAGTTCCTGACACCGGCGTGGACCGGCGGCACGAACGGACCACGCCGCGGGCCGGCGTTCCTCGAGCCACGCGACGCGCAGGAGCTCGAAGCGCTGAAGCCGCGTCTTGCGGGCGCGTGGATCGTGCGCAGCGATGGACGCGGTCGCGAAGCGGACGGTGCGCGCGTCGAAGGCGGCACGGACTTCCGCACGCAATTGCGCGACACGCTCGAGGCCGCGGACATCGCCGGCTACATCCGCGGTGGCTCGCGCAGCGGCTTGCTCGTGATGGGCGGCAACTGGCGCGTCGATCCGCACGACCTTCCCAAGCGCGTGCAGATCCGACTCGTGAGCGATCAGTTCCAAGACCTCGTCGCGCGCCTCGAGCGCGGCGAAACGGTCGAGCTCGAGTTCGACATCGGCAACCAGTTCCTACAGGGACCGGTTCCGACGCAGAACGTGATCGCCGATCTCGTCGGGCGTGAGAGGCCGGACGAGTACGTGATCGTGCAAGCACACTTGGACACGTGGGACGGCGCCGAAGGCGCGCAGGACAACGGTACGGGTGTCGTGACGACGCTCGAGGCGGCGCGCTTGCTCGCGGGCGCGCGCGTCCGGCCGCGGCGCACCGTACGTTTCTTGCTCTTCGGCGGCGAGGAGCAGGGCCTGCTCGGCTCCGAGAGCTACGTCAAGGACCACGCGCACACGCTGGAGAAGACGAGCATCGTGCTGAACCATGACGCGGGCGCGACGTATCTGCGCGGCCTGACGACGAGCTACGCGATGCTCGCGGACTTCGAGCGCGTGTTCGCGCCGCTCGCGAGCTTCGACGGCGCGCGTTCGTTCGAGGTGAGCGAGTCGCTCGGCGTCGAGAACAGCGGCGATTCCGACCACGCACCGTTCCTCGCGGCCGGCGTGCCCGCGTTCTTCTGGGAGCAGAGCGAGGAAGGCTACGAGCGCGTGCACCACACGCAGCACGACGTGCTCGAGGAAGTCGATTTCGACGACGTGCGGCACTCCGTCGCCGTCGTGGCGACGGCGGCGTACGGATTCGCGGAACTCGATCATCTGCTCGATCGCACCGACATGGCGCCGATCGCGCGGCGGCGACTCGGCGTGCTCTTCGACGGAGCGCGCGTGCGTCGCGTGATGCGCGGCAAGGCGGAAGCCGCAGGCTGGCGCGAGGGCGACGTCGTCGTGAGCCTCGACGGTGTGCCGGTGACCGGCGAAGGCGTGATCGTGCGACGTCTGCAGGAAGGCGGATCGGTCAAGGCTTTTCGCCTGCGCCGCGACGGCCTGGACTTCGACACCACGATCGACTACTCGGACGATCCCGCCGAGAGCGAGCGTGCTGCGCGAGCCGCGCGTCGCGCCGCGTTCTTCGCACAGCGTGCGCGGAACTGAGCGCGCGTCCTGAGAGCCGCTGACCGCGGGAGCTAGCCGCCCGTGGTGAAAGTCATTCAGCCCGAAAGCGGTCCGTTCGCGCCAACCCGGCGTCGCTCGATCCTCGGCGAATCTCGACGAATTGCCTGCGGTCTCGCTCCTTGTTCTGACGCGAACGGGCCACTTTCGGGCTCGAAGCACTTTCACCACGGACTGCTAGTGTCCTGAGTTGGAAGTTCGCTCTCACCAAGGCCGAGTATCGGCGCAGCTCGCAAGGCGCGAGGGCGCAGGCAACCTAGGGAGGTTTCCGAGCCCGAGCAACGCCGCGAGCGCCGGCGAGATCGGCCTTGGTGAGAGCGAACTTCCAACTCAGGACACTAGCCCGCATTACTCACCTCGTCCGTCGCGAGGTTGAGCCAGCGCGTTCGGAGCGGCGTCGTCGGATCCGAATCGATTCTCGCGGTCAGTTGCGGGCCAACTGCAGAGAACGCTCCGTCGCCGACAGTCGAGCCGGTGGCTAGGCGCTCGGTCCGCCGCGCGCTCAACGCGCGCGGCACTCGTCGCCGACCTCGTTCGCCCACGCGAGCGCCGCGAGCTCGGCGGCGGCGAGCTGCTGCGCGCACAGCGCGGGTGACCGTTCGAGCATGCGCTCCACGCTCGCGTGATCGTGGGCCTCGATTCGCTCCACGAGCTCGAGCAGGCGACCGAGGAGCCCTTCGCGCCGCAGGAGCGCGTTCTCGACTTCGCCGGGCAGCTTCAGCGCGTCGCAGATCTCGTGCATCGTCGCGCTGAACAGCACGTCGAGTAGCGAGAGCACGCCGGTCAAGAAGCCCAAGTCGCGGGCGCGGAGATCGCCAGGCGCTTCGAGCTCGACGAGCAACTCGACGAAACGCGCGCGGGTTGCCGCGAGTTGCATCAGCGGCTCGCGGTTGCGGCGTGCGCCTTCCGCTGCATCGCCGCCCGCACCGTAGATCAGCAGTTGGATCCAGCGACCGAGTTGGCGCGAGCCGAGCACGACGACCGCTCGGCGGAGCGAGCACACGCTCTCTGCCAGTCCGAAGCTCGCCGAGTTCACGAGCCGAATCAGGTCGTACGCGATCTGCGGATGATGGCGGATCTCCGCCTCGAGCTCGACGGCGCCCGCACCTTTGTGCACGAGCGACAAGAGTCGCAGCAGGACTGCCTGCGAATGCTGCAGCCGTCGTCCTTGCAGGATCTCGGGGCGCGCGAAGTGATAGCCCTGGAACAGGTCGAAGCCGAGGTCCATGCACGCGTGCATCTGCTCCGGAGTCTCGACCTTCTCGGCCAGGAGCTTCAACGGTCGCGCGCTCGCGCGGCGCAGGCTGCGGAGCACGGTGCCAACTTCACCGGGTCGGATCGCCAGCACGTCGAGCTTCACGACGTCGACGAACGGAAGCAGCGGCTCGACGGGCTCGCACGCCACGACGTCGTCGAGCGCGAGGCTGTAGCCGATGCGCGCGAGCTCTCGCGCGCGTGCGATCACATGGGCGTCGATGCGGATCGTCTCGAGCAGCTCGAGTACCAAGTTCTGCTTGGGCAAGAGCAGCACCGCATCGTCGAAGAGCAGGTGCTCGTCGACGTTCACGAAGCCGAGCCGCCCGCGCAACGCCTTCTCGATGCCGAGCTCGAGGAACGCATCGATGATGACCTCCGCCGTCGCCGTGCGGCCGTCCATGCGCGCTCCGCCGTTGTTCGCGGCAGCACGGAACAAGAGCTCGAAACCGACGAGCGCGCCGGCGCGGTCGACGATCGGCTGCCGTGCGAGGTGCAGGTTTCGATTCATCGATGCTTTGTGCTCGGAGCGCGCGGGCCGCGCGCGGCGGCGCGGACGTGCGCGAACGACGGGAACCGATGCGGCGACGCGCCACCGTGTGCGAGGGGAACGACCAAGGACGCGGTCCCAATCGGCATTCCAGCGTCTTCATGAAGAGTCGCGAGGCCCGAACGGGGGCCGCTGCCCGATCGCTCGGCGCCACAATTCGCACCCTTCCGGGCGGGAGACGCCGGAATTGGCGGCGGACCGCGAGAGGGGGGCTCGATGCACTGCGTTCGTTCAAGCTCGAACTGGGCGCTCGTGGCGCTCGCCGTGGCGCTGAGCGCGTGTGGCAACAGCAGCGGCGGTGGGAGCGGCGGCGCCGACGATCCGGGCGGCTCCGGCTCGGGCAGCTTGCCCGACCTCGTCTGCACCGGCATTTCCTTCCAACCTGCAGCCGTCGTCGCGGGCACTTCGATCAGCGTCTCCGACACGGTGAAGAATCAAGGTGGCAGTAGCGCGACAGACCTCCAGGTCGCGATCTACTTGTCGAGTGATCCCACGGTCGAGGCCGGCGACCGCTTGCTCGGCTTCCGCACGATCGGTGTGCTCGCGAGCGGCACGAGCTCGTCCGGCGGCGGAACGCTCACCGTGCCCGCGAGCACGACGGCCGGAACCTACTACGTCGGCGCGTGGGCGGACGATGCGGCGTCGATCGTCGAGCTGAGCGAGACGAACAACGCGCGCGTCGCGAGCGGCACGCTCACTGTGTCGTCGGCCGTGCTTCCGAACCTCGTCGTGAGCGCGTTGACGTTCACGCCGGCCGCCGCCGTGGCCGGCGAGACGATCGACGTGTCGGACACCGTGCGCAACATCGGCAACGCGCCGTCCGGCGCGTTCCAGGTCGGCATCTATCTCTCGAGCGACGCGCTCGTCACGCCGTTCGACCGGTTGCTCGGCCTGCGCGCGGTGACCGCTCTCGCCGCGGGTGCGAGCGCGAGCTCGGGAGGCTCGCTCACGTTGCCCCTGAACTTGACCGCCGGCTCCTACTTCGTCGGCGCGATCGTGGATCCGGGCGGCGCAGCGAACGAGCTCGACGAGCTCGACAACGCGCGCGTCGCGGGCGCGCAGCTCGACGTGAGCGCGCCGCCGCGGCCGGACCTTTCGATCGGCGCACTCTCGTTCGCGCCGCCGGTTGCCGACACGGGCACCGAGATCACGGTCCAGGACGTCGTCCACAACACCGGCGATGCGGACGCCGCGGCGTTCGACGTCGTCTACTTCCTGTCTACGGACGCGACGATCACGACGGCGGACGAACGGCTCGGGACGCGATCGGTCGCAGCACTCACGGTCGACGAGCGGGACGTTAGCGCGCTCGCGCTGGTCGTGCCGATCGAGCTCGCGGGGGGCACGTACTACGTCGGCGCGCTCGCCGACGCAGATGGCGACGTCGCGGAACTCGACGAATCGAACAACGCGCAACACGCCGCGGCGACGATCCGGCTCACGGTGCCGCCGCGCCCCGATCTGATCGTCAATGCGGTCAGTTTTCAGCCGTCGATCGTCGACGTCGATCGCGGCGAGCGCGTCGTCGTCACCGACCTCGTCAAGAACATCGGGACGAATTCCGCGGCGCCGTTCCGGGTCGGGATCTACCTGTCGGCGAACAACGTCATCAGCACGTCGGACGTGCTGCTGGGTACGCGCGCGATCGGCGCGCTCGCGATCGGCGACGGTTCCGGCGGCAACCTGGAGCTCGCGCTCCCCGCCGGACTGAGCCCCGGGACGTATTTCGTGGGCGTCGTCGCCGACGACGAAGCCGCGCTGCTCGAGCTGCGCGAGTCGAACAACGTACTGCTCGCGAGCGCGACGCTCGACGTGATCTCGACGCCAGCGCCGCGCCCGGACTTGCGCGTACACATGCTCGCGTTCGGTCCGCCGCAGGTGCTGCCTGGCGGCGCGGTGCAGGTGCAGAGCGTCGTGCGCAACGAAGGCGATCTGTCCGCCGGTGCGTTTCAAGTCGGGATCTATCTGTCGGACGACGCAGCTGTCAGCGTCGACGACCGGAAGATCGGCGAGCGCACGATCTTCCAACTCGGGATCCAATTCGGCTCTGCTTCGAGCGCGCCGATCCCCGTGCCGGCGACGATCCCTCCGGGTGACTACTTCGTGGGCGCCATCGCCGACATCCACGGCGCGGTCGAAGAGAACGACGAGGACAACAACGTACTCGTCGCACTCGGCCGCTTGCGCGTGTACGTGCCACCGCCGCCCGCTCCCGAGCTGTGGGTCGAGAGCGTGAGCAGTTCGCTCGCTACGGACGGCGCGTCGATCGTGGTCTCGTGCACGGTGCGCAATCGCGGCGATCTCGCGGCGGGTCCGTTCCGCGTCGCGTACAGCCTGTCCACCGACGACAGCGCCGGGGCGAGCGACATACCGCTCGGAACGCAAGCGATCACGGGCCTCGGCGCGAGCCAGTCGTTCCAGGGTACTGCGACCTTCGAGGTGCCGGACGGCGTGCGTGGCGGCGCGTACCGGGTGTGCGCCGTCGCGGACGACGAGGGTACGGTTGCGGAGAACGCGGAAGACGACAACGCGCAGTGCTCGGACGAAACGGTACAGCTGCCATGAACTGCTCGACTCGTTCGCTTCGATTCGGCGTCGCGTCGATCGCGATCGCTTGCACAGCGATCACGATCGACGCCGCGAGCGCCATCCGCGCACGCGCTCGCCCCTCGCACCGCGCTGCTCCCGCCGTCGACGCGGCCGCCGCTCCGGTTCCGTCGACGACGGCGGAATGGTGTGAGATCCCGCTCGATTCGCACGGACGGTCGCACGTTGCCGCATCCGTGGACGCGTACGCAGACTGTGGTGTGCGCACGGCTTCGTCCCTCGCACCGAGACCTCACGATTCCAACGTGCCTGCGCCCTGGAAGCGTTCGCCGCGACCAAACGTTTACGTCGACATCGGGGCGTGGCCGCGGTCGGGTCGTTGAGCGGCGCGTCTCGCCGGCATTTCTCACCACGTCCGCCGCGAGAGTGAGACAGCTCGTTGCGGGCAAGGCGTTGCATCGGAATCGACCGGAGCTCTGCTGTCAGGTCAGCGAGGATCGATTCCGAACCAACAACGCGGGCGGAAGCGAGTTGACGCGAACGCAGCAGGGCGTCGTGAGAAATGCGGGCTGGCGCGTGAACCCTGTGTTTCCACGGAAACGAAGCGGCGGCCGCTGCTTTCGCGCAGCGGTCGCCGCGGGCGCTGGTGCGCCGGCTTACTGGTCGCCGAACGAACCGGTCGGGAGCAGGTCGCCGTTGTCCTGCGTGCAGAGCTCGAACGGCAGCTCCGCGACGGAGTACGGCGAGAGGCGCTCGACGAGCACGGCGTACACCGCCGGGTCGGCGATGACCACCGGCGCGTCGGACACCGCCGAGCGTCCGTTCACGCGGAACCAGCCGGCTTCGCGGTTCGCGCCGAAGATCTCGCCCGGCGCATCGTTCGTCGCATCGCGCAAGAACGAGTTGAGGAAGGCGTTGCTGATCTGCGTGAGATCGGGCGTGTCCCAGCAGCGGAAGATGTGCTGCGCGGAGAACACTTCCTCGTTGTCGTTGTAGACGAGGAAGTCGACGAGCGTCGTGAAGTCCGCGCCACCCGACAGGCCGATGAGGATCAGTCGACTGCGGAACTGCGCGTGGTTGCCGACGGTTGGATCCATCTGCGCCGGATCCACGCCGATGAAGCGCGGGATCAGGAGCTCGGCCGGCGCGGGATCGTACTCGCGTCCATCGAGGTCGCGGATACCGTCGTTGTCGATGTCCGTCAGCGTGCCGTTTCCAGCGCCGGCGACCGCACCGATGCCGCGGAAGACCAGCGCGTTGAGCGCGTCGTCGAGCATGCTGTCCCCGCCGAGCAGGAGCTCGCTGCCGATCAAGTGGTTGTAGACGATCGGCTGTCCCTGCGCGTTCTTCGCGAATACGTAGAGATAGCCGCGCGACTGTTGCGGGTTGTCGAACGTGGTGATCGCCGTGAACGTGTCGCACGGCGTCAAGTGACGCGTGCGATTGAACTCGGCGCAGTAGAGGTCCTCGCCGTCGCGTCCATACTTGCCGATGTAGACGAACTCGACGTCGACGCCGGGATTGATGCCGCGCTGCGATTGATCGCAGTCCGTGTTCGTGATCGTGACCAGCGTCATGCGGCCGGGTCGGTTGTCGAACTCCGGATAGATGAGCAAGCTGCCGGGCGTTTGCCGGTTGAGCTCGACGCAGTCGGGGCACGGCGTCGGATCGCATTCGTCCGGGGTGCCGTCGTCGTCGCAGTCCGCTTCGCAGACGTCGGGCGTGCCGTCGTCGTCGCAGTCGCCGAGCGCTTCGCACTCGTCCGGGACCCCGTTCAAGTTGCAGTCCGCTTCGCAGATGTCGGGCGTGCCGTCGCCGTTGCAGTCGCGTTGGCACTCGTCCGGAACGCCATTCGAGTCGCAGTCTTGGCTGGAGCCGCTCGAGATGTCCTGGTCGTCCGGCACTCCGTTCGGCTGGCAGTCCGGCGCGAAGAAGTACGTCACCGTCACGACGGCGGAAGCGAACGTCTGGAAGCCCTGCGTGATGTTGCCCGAGCCGGTAGCGGCCGAGTGACCGACGGCGCGCACACCGAGGACGATCGTTCCCGGAGCGCCCGACGAGCCAGTGAAGAGCGGCAAGTCGCTGCGCGGAGGGGGAGACGAGTGGCTGACGGTTACGTCCTGCGACTGGTTCGAGTACGTCTTGCCCGAGTCACCACCGAAGTCGACCAATCCGTCGAACGCGCCGACGGCGTCGACATGGCTCACCTGCGGGGAAGCCGACACGATCAGGCTGGCATCGGGACGCGAGAGCTCGATCGTCGCTTGCAGGTTCGTCGTGACGGTTTGCGGTTGCGGATCCTGACTCTCGAAGAAGATCGAGCCCTCGATGTGGCCGCCGAGGTCGATGCGCAGCCCCGTGAGGATGCCGAGCGCCGGATCGAACTTGGAAAGAGTTACCGAGTTCGTCCAGTCCGTCGTCTGGACGGGCACGGAATCGGAGAAGCTCACCTGACCCGCGAATGAGGTTCCCGCGAGGGCTGACGCGCACGCGAGAGCCAAGAACGTTCGCCCGGAGATTGATCGCGCAAGCATGGCAAGTCCCAGTTGTTGTCCTCCGACGAGTCGTCCATTCCCACGCGGGCGAGACGTCGAAGGCGGTGGAGTGGTTTGGCAAGGAGCACGACGGCTGGCCGTCCGCGCTTCGGGCCATAATTGCAGCATCCTAGAGGCGCGTCAAGGTCTTGTGCGATTTGGGGAGTCCTACGCTTGACGATGGGGCGTCCGTGGGCGTGGTTCTCCCGCCCGAGGTGTGCGCGGTCGGACGTCGCTCTGGCTCGGAATGGCTTGAAAAATAGGCACGTCCTGCACGACTGCCCGCGCGCATCGCGCTGCCGGCTCCTCGCTCGAATGGAGCTTGGCCGTCTTGCAGCCTGGCTAATTACCGAAATTGAGCTGTCCTATGGCCCTCCGAGCAGATGGAGACTCGGTTGTGCTGGCCGCGGCTTCCGTCACGCTGCATAATTCCCGCGGCAGACCCTTTGGCTCGACGGCCCCCGCACGGCCGCGCTCTTGCGTATCCATCGCCCATGAAAAGAAGCCTGACGCTATTGAGCTTCGTTGCGTGCCTGGCGTTCGCCGGCTGCAGCGGTGACGAATCCGCGACGCCTGTTCCGCGTGCCAACAAGTTCGCGGAAGTGGAAGCGCTGGCGCGCGAGCGCAAGTGGGGCGACATCGTCGATCGCCTCGAGCAGTTGCGGGCTGCCGGTGACCTCGAATCGGGCACGATGCGGCGTCTCGCCGAGGCTTACGTACTGAAAGGCGAGCCGGCCAAGGCCATCGCTCGTCTACGCGAGGCCATCGCGGCGAATCCGGACGACGAGAAGCTCTACACGATGCTCGCGCAGCACTACCTGCGCCTCGAGGAGTCGAAGCAGGCGCGCGAGCTCTTGGAGACGGCGCTCGCACGCGGACTGAACGAGTCGCCGGACTTCGAACTCGCGTACGGTAGCTGCCTTGGATTCATGGACGACCTGGACGGTGCTGCGGCGGCCTTCGATCGAGCCAAAGCGAAGGGCGCCGATTCGGCGGCGGTCGAGTACAACCACGCGGTCCTGTTGATGGGGAAGAAGCGGTATCAGGAGGCGCGCAACATCTTCGAGGCGCTTCTGGAAAAAGATCCGACCAGCGCGAAAGTGCAGCGCGAGCTCGCGCGCGCACTACTCGTCATGTCCGTCGAAGAGCCAGCCGCGGTCAACCGCGCGCTGGACTTGTGCATCGCCGCGCGAGAGAAGCTGCCCGACGATTGGCGCGTGTACGAGACGATCGGTGACGCGTGGCTCGCGCTCGGCGACTTCGACGCGTCGATTCAAGCGTATACGGAGGCGCTGCGGCTCGGTCGCAATCCCCTGTCCGTGGAAGACCGCTATCGAGAGGCGAAGAAGCAGCAGAAGGCCGCACAAGCAAGAGCTGTCGCGCAGCCCGATGCGCAAGCGGGTAAGTGAACCGATCGGAGCGTCGGCGCCCGCGTGATCGGGTCCGTGCTGGCCAGCAGTAGCTCGCATACCCGAAGCGGCCGAGTGCGTTGGGCGCGCGCGCGGTCGGGCCAACGCCGCGACGCGGAGTTCGCTCGACAGTGATGGTGGTCATCCGTGCTGTCGCGCTTCGTGTGAGCCGAGCCTGCGCCGTCGCGGCGCACGTGTCGCGCATTCGCTGCGGTCGACAACGCTCACCAGTCACCTGCTGTGATCGCAGCCATCCTGGCGGAGCGGGGTTGGGTAATGGGATCGCGGTCGATCCTCGCTGACCGCCCTGACCCACCGCGGTTGATTGCGATGCCGCGGCGTGGATCCGTGCACCGCCGACGCTTCGTCGCGACGGAGCGGCCAGTGCAGCGAGTGAGCACACGCACGCTGACCCGCGCCGTGCGAGGTGTGCGCTTGGCTCGGCCGGCACGCGCTCGCGGAAGCGGTCGGGATGGCCTCGGTCGGCCGAGCACGTCCTCCGACGCACGCCGCGCGCAAAACGAAGTTGCTTTTCCGGCCGGCCGCCGGTGGACGGGATAGGTTTGTGGTGAATCCCTCCCGGGTCTCGGAGTCGGTCGTCGGATCGGCTGCTCCGGACCTTCGTCCCTCCTTCTGTTCACGTCCTGACGCGGTGGCCGCAATTCGGCCCGTCGCCCTACATGGCCCCGCGTGGGGTCCAGTGGATCAACATCGCATCGAGAGCCAATCACCATGACGAACCAATTCGCCACACGAGAAGGTAGGAGCGGCCGACGGCTTCCGCGGATCGGGGCAGCGTTCCTCTTCGGCGCGCTCGCTCTGGCCGGTTGCGGCGGTGGAAGCGGCGGTTCGAGCGCCGTTCGGGTGACTTCCGTGAGCCCCAGCGTCGGACCGTTCACCGGAGGCCTGCTCGTGACTGTCAACGGGAGGGGCTTCGTGACTCCGGATCAGTCTCCGAACACGGTGACGATCGGAGGCGCTGCGTGCGCGAACGTCATCACCGTCGACGATGGCACTTTGACCTGCCAATCGCCGAGCGGGACGCCCGGCTTCCGCGCTGACGTCGTCGTCACGAACTCGCGTGGTACCGGTCGGCTGTCGCGAGGCTTCACGTACCTCACGCCCGCGGCGCCGAAGAGCGACTTGAACGGCGACGGCGTTGCCGACATCGTCGTGAGCGCGGCGCTCGACGACACGGCTGGGACCGACGCTGGCGCGGTGTTCGTGATCCTCGGCACGGATGCTCCCGGTGGAGTGCCGAATGCGACTCCGGCCAGTGCTCAGATCAGACTGTACGGGTACAAGGCCGGCGACAACTTCGGCGCGAGCGTGTGCACCGGCGACGTGAACGGCGACGGTCACGACGACCTCGTCGTCGGAGCGGATCGCTGCGACTCGGGGTCCGTCTCGGACTCGGGTAGCGCGTACGTGTTCTACGGGCCGCTCACGGGCCCGACGATTTCGGCCGCCGCCGCGGACGTCAAGCTCTGGGGTGAGACGACCGTCGCGGGCGATCGTTTTGGCGGGCGCGTCGAGTTGGGCGATGTGACGGGGGACGGAAAGGCCGACCTCGTCGTGTCCGCGGTGTGCCACGACGAAGCTGCCGGCACGGCCGGAGCGAAGGTCGACACGGGTTGCGTCTACGTGTTCCGCGGCGGAGCGCCGATCACCAGTGCCGTCGCGAACTCCGCGAGCGTCGAGATCTACGGCGAGCGGGCGAACGATCAGGCCGGTACGTCCGTGAGCACGGGCGATCTGAACGGTGACGGCCTCATGGACACGGTGGTCGGTGTGCCGCTATTCGACATCACGACGCCGGTGCTCGTTCAGAACACGGGTGGAGTGCACGTGTTCTTCGGGACGCCTGGCGTGGCGTCGCGCTCGATCAGCGATGCGGACGCGACGTTTCTCGGTCAAGCGTTCGACGATCAGTTCGGTAGCTCGGTCGCGATCGCGGACGTCAACAACGACGGCACGGTCGATCTGATCGTCGGCGCCCCGAACCACGACACGAACGAAGTCAACGCCGGTCGCGTGTACGTGTTCTTCGGCGGAGCGGCGTTCGCCGGTAAGGGCGCGGATCTCGCCGACGTGAAGTTGTCGGGGTTGCCCAACCAAGATGCGTTCGGTTCGTCACTGTGCGCGGCGGACGTGAATGGCGACGCGGTGTCGGACATCGTCATCGGAGCGCCGATGGCCGACTACTTCAACGACCGGAACGGGCGAGCCTACGTGTTCCTCGGCGGCGCGAGCTTGACGGACGCTGTCGCTAGCCAAGCGGGCGTGATCTTCAACGGCGAGCCGGTGACGCTCGACATGTTCGGATCCACCGTCAGCGTCGCGGACGTCAACGACGACGGCTATGTCGACGTGCTCTCCGCGTCGACGCAGAACGGAGGCGGCGCCGGCCGCCTGTACATTTTCCGCGGCGATCGGCTTTCGCCGCAGAAGAACGCCTCGCAGGCCGACACGACCGTCTCGGGCAGCACGGCGAGCATGAAGCTCGGCACCGCGGTCGCTCACGGTCAGTGATCAGCGTTCGCGATCCAACTCGCGCGCGCTCGAAAAGCGCGACGGCCGCGTCGGAGTCGACGCGGCCGTCGCATTCGAATGCGCGAAGTTCGAAGGCGCGTTACCAGATCTCCGCTTGATTCAGATACGCGGCGACACCACCTCCGGTCGGGAATTCCTTGTTAGCGGACCAAGCGATGGCGATATCCACCAAGCCGTCCGCGTTGATGTCACCGAGCGCGATGCGGCCTCGCTGCGGCAAGCAGCCCTGCAATCGGAATCCGCCTTCGCCGTCGCCCAAGTAGACACACACGCCGCTCTCGGTGCTCCACGTGATGAGGTCCATCTTCCCGTCGACGTTGAAGTCCGCGGCCTTGAGATCGTGGTAGCTGTCGTCACGGTTCAGACCGCGATCGATCTGCACCCAGGTGCCGTCGGTGGCTTTCCACTCGTACACGCCGATCGAGTTGCGCTTGCCGAGAGCGTGACCCGGGTCTGCGACGATGGCGACGGCGAGCTGCGGCTGCGGTGCGCCGGTGAAACGTTCCACAGCCACGCCGTAAACAGTGTTGCCAATCGAAGGCACCGGCAGGCCCGTCGAGATGTCTTCCCAACGCAGGGTGCCGTTGCCTCGACTCAAGAACGCCTTCGCGCCTTCGTTCGTACCTGCGAAGAGATCGTCCTTCCCGTCGCCGTCCAGGTCAGCGAGCTCCACGCATCGGCCCATCACGGTCAGATTCATCAACGACTTTTCCTCGAGGCGGCGCTGGAACCCTCCGCGACCGTCCCCGGTCAGTACGCTGAGCCCGCCCTTGAAGTGGCCGACACCGAAGATGTCGGGGAACAAGTCGTCGTTGATCTTGCCGACGGCAATGTCGAGCAAGAGCACTGTGTTGTCGATCGGGAGTTCCGAACGGGTCCACTTCATGCGGCCATCGTTCAAGAAGACGCGGATTGCATCCGTGTGAGCGCTGACCAACAGGTCGATGTCGCCGTCGAAGTCAACGTCGGCCGCGCGCGCCGGGCCATAGCCCATGTCGCGGGACAGGCCGTCGTTGCGCAGCTGCCAAGGTCCGGACGTCGGCGACTCCCAGGCGCTGTACCCATCCTCTTCGCGATTTGCCGCGATGAGGTCGGCACGACCGTCCCCCGTGAAATCCTGGAGGAGCGGGTAGCCACGCCATGTCCCGCTAGTGGGGAGCCCTTCCGAAAAGTCCTTGAAGGGGATGGTGGGCAGGCCCGATCGTGGAGCGGTGGAGGGCTCCTCTCGCTGCGTGAACAAGTTGATGGGATCCTGCACCACAGGAGGCGGCGTTGGCTTGCTCGCCGGAGTCGCGACCGCGGGGACCGACTCCTTCGAGCAACCGCCCAGCAGGATGCTTGCGACGACCGACGTCAGGAGCGGGGTAGTTGAGATCGGCTTCATGGCCGCGAGGCTACGGGCGCTGGCTGTGGACATCGGTAGATCAATTTCGTTTTTCGCCGCCGGGGTCGGATGGAGGTATATTTGGGGGAGTTCGCCCGGGGCGCATGGCAACGCCACGTCCTTCGGTGCTTCTGTCGTGTCCCTCCCTAGGAAATCGGCAGAAGAAGCCACAGACCCAAGGCACCCCCTTGCGTCCCCGGATCGTACTGGTTCAAATGCGTATTCCTGCAATGGATGCGGAATCCAGGATGGCGTGGGCCTCCCGAAACCTCGATGGCTCTCCCGTGAGGGGGAGTTCCGGAGATTTCTCTTGCGGCAGACTCGGAAGTGATGATATGCATCTTCCTTGCGAAGCGCGCCGGAGGAGCGGAAGCCTGAGTCCATCAGGAATCGGCCTTCTGGACCCGCGAGTTGCGAATCCACCTTTTGTGCCTCGGTTTGGTCGCTCTGGACCATCCGAAAGAAAAGTGACCTAGGCTTCAACTTCTTCCTAACACTGAGAAAGCATCATGAGACTCAACAAGTTCGTCCTTTCGGGTTTCACCGCCCTGGCCGGCCTGGGATTCGGATCCGAGGCGATGGCCAACGGTCGGAACCCGGGCAGCCTCCTCATCTATCCCGAGTTCGATAACCGTCAAGCCGCGCTGACGCTGGTGACGGTCACGAACACGAACGAAGACACGTCGTTCTTCGGTTCGACCAGCATCTTCAACGGAACGGTCCGTGTGCACTTCATCTACGTCGCACGCGTCGGTCTCGATCACCAATACATCGAGTGCACCGAGTTCGACCGCACCGAGACGCTCACGCCGAACGACACGTTCTCCGCGCTGACCAGCTTCCACAACCCGGGCTACGAGCAGGGCTACCTGTACGTCTACGCCCAAGGCGCGTACGGCGCGAACATCGGCAAGCCGATCACCCACAACTGGCTGATCGGAAACCTGCTCGCGATCAAGGGCTTCGAAGCCCTCGACTACTCGCTGAACCCGGTCGTGTTCAAGGGTCTGTCGGCGGCTGGCGCGCTGACCGACGCTGACGGCGACGGCAACCGCGACCTCAACGGCACGACCGAATACGAAGGCGTTCCGGATCAGATCCTGATCCCGCGCTTCCTCGGTTCGCCGAACCAGGCCAACGCGGTTCCGAGCCAGTTCTCGAGCGAGATGATCCTCATCGCGTTGTCCGGCGGTACCGCGTTCAACACGCGCGCGAACTTCTGGATCTACAACGACAACGAAGAAGCCTTCTCGGCGAACTTCATCTTCCGTTGCTGGGCTCGCGTGAACGTGCTGCAGATCAGCAACGCGTTCCTCAACTCCTTCCTCGCGAACCAAACGAACGACAACCCGAACGAAATCTTCGGTGCGCCGTCTCGCGAGTCGGGTTGGGTGCGCGTGTACGGTGGCAGCCAGAGCAGCGGTGCTGAGTCGATCACCGACGCGGCGATCTACGCCGTGTTGATCGAGAAGCTCGGCTACAGCTACTCGGCCGCGGATCTGCCCTTCGAGACCGCGAACACGCAAAGCAATGGCTCGCTGCTCCCGACCGGTCCGTTCGGCGACGGCGACCCGGACGCGGTCAACTTCGACCAGCAGTGATCGTCTGATGCTCAGTCCGACCCGATCGCATCGGGCCGGATAAGCTAAAGGGCCGGGAGGTATCAACCTCTCGGCCCTTCTTCCGTATCGGGCTCTGCACCGCGCGCAAGCACGACTCCAACCATGAGACTCACCTCAAGCCTTCACCTCATCGTTCTCACCGCCGCGTTCGCTGCCTGCAATCAGGGCGGCGCGGAAGTCAGCACCACTGCCCAACCCGCGCTCGAAGTTCAGAAGCCGAGCCCGACGGCCGAGCGGCTCCTCGAGCGCTCGAAATCACGTTGGGACGTGATCGTCCGCAAGGACTGGATCGCCGCTTACGACTACCTCTCCCCCGAACAGCGCAAGGACCTCTCGCTGCAAGACTTCCTGCGTGACAAGAGCAACCACCTCTACGCGAACCCTCGCATGGAGACGGTGCTGAAGCTCGACGGCGAGAACGGCTACCTGCGCGGCTCCGTGCTGTGGACTCCGCAGCATCCCCAGCTCACCAAGGCGGTGGTCCCGCCCGGTCAGACGCTGACGCAGGAACTCCAGATGGTCGAGACCTGGCGATGGGCTGACGGCGACTGGCAATACGTCAGCGCCGACCGCGATTACGAGTTCCTAGAAAAGCACCCGGACCTGCTCAAGGACCCGAAGTCGGTCGCACCCGCCGACACGGCACCCAAGGGCGCGGCGCACCCCTCGCCCCTCGAGTCCGAGCCCAAGGCGGCGGCGAAGTAGCTGCGCAATGGTTGGGTTGCGCGGTGCGGGCGCCGGGGGTGGTTAACCAATTTGCTTTTTGGCAGTCCGCAAAGCAATTTTCTACTTCCCAAAAACAGGACGAAGCCTCAGGATGGCGATCCTGAATGCGTCTTCCTGTCGTGTAGCGCGACGAAGAGGCTCCTGGCGGTGCTGAGCGGCTGAGGCTGCCCACGGGTCCGGATCGCTTCTCGCGAACCTGAGGACTTCAGCTGTTACCCCGTCGGAGGGACGGGGACAGCGAAGACCGGGAGTAGGCAACGGCGGGGCGCATTCGCAAGGAGGATTTCATGCGTCTGCGCCGCATCGCCGGTCTGGGCGTCGTCGCCGTGGTCGTTCTGGCATCTCGCGCCGGAGCCAACGGTCAAACCCCGGGCAGCTTGCTCGTGTATCCGGAGTTCGATCACACGGCCGGCCGGAGCACACTGCTCTCGGTCACCAATACGAACTCTGAAGCCGACTCCGGCCCCGTCCGCGTCGAGTTCGTCTACATCAACGGCGATCCGGCGCCGAGCGCGTTGTGCACCGAGTTCAACGCGACGGTCACGCTCACGCCGAGCGACACGATCGCGATCTTCACCGGCGCGCAGAACCCGAACCCGCAACGCGGATATGTCTACGCATTCGCGAAGGACAACTTCGGCCGCGCGATCTCGTTCAACTGGTTGATCGGCGATGAGCTCGTGCTCGATGCGTTCAGCGCGTTCCAGTATTCGATCAACGCCGTCGTGTTCCGGGCGGTGGCGCCCGAACGCGCGCTCACGGATGTCGACGCCGGCGGATCGGGCGACGGAATCCGTGATCTCGACGGGGTCGAGTACGAGATGGCGCCGTCGAAGATCCTGATCCCGCGCTTCACGGGACAGTCCGCCCTGTATCAGAGCGAACTCGTCTTGATCGCGCTGACCGGCGGCTCCGCGTTCACGACGCGGCTCGACTTCCTCGTCTACAACGACAACGAGGAAGCGTTCTCGAAGACGCATCTCTTCCGCTGCTGGCAGAAGATCTCGCTGTCGACGCTGTCGCCGTTGTTCGCCCAGACGTTCTTGGCGCAACAGACGAACGACAACCCGCAAGAGATCGTCGGCGCGCCTTCGATCGAGTCCGGCTGGATCGAGATCGACGGCGGCATCGCGTTCTCGACGGCGGCGAGCGTCGTCAATCCCGCGTTCCTCGCGGTACTCGTCGAGCGCACGAACGCGCTTTCCGGCGCCGAACTCTCGTTCGAGCTCGGCAAGCAAGACAACGGCGACCTCGTCCTCGAAGGCGTCGCGCTCGACGCCAACTAGTCCGCCCCGTGGTGGCACGGACGGCCGAACCGTCCACGCTCGCCGCGGCATTTGCCATCGCACCCTGCGCTTCACCGTGAGTCCCACCATGCTGCAGTTCCTTCGACACACTCGCCTCCCGCTGCTCGCGACGAGCATCACCGCCCTCGCTTCCCTTGCGCGCGCACAGGCTCCGCTCGAGCAATGTCACCCGCAGACCGTTCCGCTCCAATCCACGGCGTGGAACGCAGACCTGTCGTTCCCGAGATTCGACCCGGCGCTCGGCGTACTGGTCGGTGTGCGTTTCGACTTGGATGCGCGCATCGAGGGTTCGGCTGCGTTCGAGAGCACGAGCAGTCGTCCGACGCAGATCTCGCTGAACTTCTCCGGTCGCGTGCGCGTGAGCCGTCCCGGTGGGGGAAGCACGATCCTCGAGGCGAGTCCCGTCACGAACTTCGTCGATCCGGCGACGGCGTTCGACGGATCGATCGACTTCCGCGGGACGTCCGGCGTGACGCACGCCGGCATCGTCGCGCAGCAATCCGTCACGCACACGTCGCCGCGGCCGGTCACCGATCTCCCGCTGTTCACCGGTGCGCCCGGCAATCCGGGCTCGATCGTGTTGCCCGTGACCGCGGTCGGCACGTCGACGGCGACGGGACCGGGCAACGTGATCTTCCAGTTCATCCAGAAGGCGTCGGCCGTCGTGGAGGTCTGCTACCTCTACTTCCCGGACTGCAACGGCAACGGTATCGCGGATCACATCGACATCGAGAACGGTGCGCCGGATGTGTACACCGGCGGCGCGTCGCCAACCTGCACGCCGAACGGAGTACCGGATAGCTGCGAGCCGGTGCCGGACTGCGACGCGGACGGCACGCCCGACGCGTGCGAGATTCAAGCTGGCGCGACCGACACGTACGGTACGAACCCGAACGTCTGCACTCCGAACGGAGTGCCCGACAGCTGCGAGCCGGCGAACGATTGCGACGGCGACGGTGCTCCTGACTTCTGCGAAATCCAGGGCGGTGCCGCGGACAAGTACGGCACGAATCCGAACGTGTGCACTCCGAACGGCGTGCCCGACAGTTGCGAGCCGGCGAACGATTGCGACGGTGACGGCACGCCGGACTTCTGCGAAATCCAAGGCGGTGCGGCGGACAACTACGGCACGAGCCCGAACGTTTGCGCGCCGAACGGCGTGCCCGACAGCTGCGAGCCGGCGAACGATTGCGACGGTGACGGCACGCCGGACTTCTGCGAAATCCAGGGCGGTGCAACCGACACGTACGGCCTCAATCCGCGCGTCTGCGTTCCCAACGGAATCCCCGACGGTTGCGAGCCCGCGCCCGATTGCGATGGCGACGGCTCACCCGACTTCTGCGAGATCCAAGGCGGCGCCGCGGACAACTACGGATTGAATCCGCGCACGTGCGTTCCGAACGGCATCCCGGACAGCTGCGAGCCCGCGCCCGATTGCGACGGCGACGGCACGCCCGACTTCTGCGAGATCCAAGGCGGCGCCGCGGACAACTACGGCACGAGCCCGAACGTGTGCACGCCGAACGGAGTGCCCGACAGCTGCGAGCCGGCGAACGATTGCGACGGCGACGGTGCTCCTGACTTCTGCGAGATCCAAGGCGGTGCCGCGGACAATTACGGCACGAATCCGAACGTGTGCACTCCGAACGGAGTGCCCGACAGTTGCGAGCCGGCGAACGATTGCGACGGCGACGGCGTGCCGGACTTCTGCGAGATCCAAGGCGGCGCGGCGGACAGCTACGGCATGAATCCGCGCGTGTGCACGCCGAACGGAATTCCGGACAGCTGCGAGCCCGCGCCCGATTGCGACGGCGACGGCACGCCGGACTTCTGCGAGGTCCAAGGCGGTGCCGCGGACAGCTACGGCACGAATCCGAACGTGTGCACGCCGAACGGCATCCCGGACAGCTGCGAGCCGGCGAACGATTGCGACAGCGACGGCACGCCCGACTTCTGCGAGATCCAAGGCGGAGCGAGCGACACGTACGGCACCAGTCCGCGCAGCTGCGCACCGGACGGAATTCCGGACAGCTGCCAGCCCGCTGCGGATTGCGACAGCGACGGCACTCCGAACTTCTGTGAGATCCTTGGCGGTGCCGCGGACAACTACGGCCTGAATCCGAACGTGTGCACGCCGAACGGAGTGCCCGACAGCTGCGAGCCGGCGAACGATTGCGACGGCGACGGCACTCCGGACTTCTGCGAGATCCAAGGTGGCGCGGCCGACAACTACGGCCTCAACCCGCCGAGCTGCACTCCGAACGGTGTGCCCGATGTGTGCGAGCCCGCGCCGGACTGCGACGGCGACGGCATTCCGGATGCGTGCGAGATCCTCGCTGGCGCGGCCGACAACTACAGCCTCGATCCGCCGAGCTGCACTCCGAACGGCGTGCCCGACGTGTGCGAGCCCGCACCGGACTGCGACGGCGACGGCATTCCGGATGCGTGCGAGATCCTCGGTGGTGCGGCCGACAACTACGGCCTGAATCCGCCGAGCTGCAATCGCAACGGCGTGCCCGACGTGTGCGAGCCGGCGCCGGACTGCGACGGCGACGGTGAGCCGGACGGTTGCGAGATCTTCCACGGCGCGCGCGACACGTACGGCACGAATCCGAACGTCTGCACGCCCAACGGAGTCCCGGACAGTTGCGAGCCGGCGTCCGATTGCGACGGCGACCTCGTGCCGGACTTCTGCGAAGTGCAAGGCGGTGCGCCGGACGAGTACGGCACGAGCCCGAACGTCTGCAGGCCGAACGGTGTGCCCGATTCGTGCGAGCCGGCGGCCGACTGCGACGACGACGGCACGCCCGACTTCTGCGAGATCCAAGGCGGCGCGCCGGACGTCTACGGCACGAGCCCGAACGTGTGCATTCCGAACGGCGTGCCCGACAGCTGCGAGCCGGCGAACGACTGCGACAGCGACGGCGCGCCGGACTTCTGCGAGCTCCAAGGCGGAGCGAGCGACACCTACGGTCTCAATCCGCCTTCGTGCGCGCCGAACGGAATCCCGGACAGTTGCGAGCCGTCGAATGACTGCGACGACGACGGCGTGCCCGACTTCTGCGAGCTGCAGAGCGGCGCGACCGACACGTACGGCACGAATCCGCGCGGGTGCACGCCGGACGGGATCCCGGACAGCTGCCAGCCCGCGGCCGATTGTGACGGCGACGGCACGCCCGACTTCTGCGAGCTGCTCGCTGGCAATCGTGACTGCAACGACAACGGCATCCCCGACGACTGCGACGTGCTCATCGGCGGCGATTGCGACGGCAACGGAGCGCCCGACGAGTGCGACATCGCGGAAGATCCCGGCCTCGACGTCGCGACCGGCGGCGACCGGCCGTCGTGCGGTCCGAACGGCGTCCCGGACTCGTGCGAGAACCTGCCGGACTGCAACGGCAACGACACGCCCGACGTCTGCGACATCGCGGGCAATCCGAACCTCGACCAGGACGACAACGGGCTGCTCGACGCGTGCGAGTGCCAGCTGCTGAATCGGCGCGAGCCGGGCAGCTTGCTGCTCTTCCCCGAGTACGACAACCGCCAGGCGGCGACGTCGCTGCTCACGATCACGAACGTGCACGCGACGGAGAGCGTGGACGTGCACATCGTGTTCATCGAGGGCAACGACTGCCTCGAGTTCGACTTGACGCGCCGCCTGACGGCGAAGGACACGTTGACGCTGCTCTCGAGCGCCGTGAACCCACAGCGCGGTCAAGGCTACGTGTACGCGTACGCCAAGGACCCGGTCTCGCAACGCCCGATCGTGTTCAACTTCCTGATCGGACAGTCGATGACGCTCGAGGGCATCGCCAACTTCAGCTACGCGCTGAACGCAGTGCCGTTCAAAGCGATCGGTGACGGCGTGTTCGCGGACTGCGACGGCGACGCGCACCGCGACTTGAACGGTTGCGAGTACGAGCCGGCGCCGGACGAGATCCTCATCCCGCGCTTCCTCGGCCAGAACGACGCCGTGAAGAGCGAGCTCTTGCTCGTCAACTTGTCCGGCGGCGTTCACTTCACGACGTTGCTCGCCTTCGAGATCTTCAACGACAACGAGGAGATGTTCTCGGCGCAGTTCGCGTTCCGCTGCTGGAAGCGCGCGCCGCTGACGTCCATCTCGAATGCGTTCACGGATCAGTTCCTGAAGCTCGCCACGAACGACGCGCCGTTCGAGATCATGGGCCAGCCCGATCAGGAGTCGGGTTGGATCCGGATCGACGGCTCGATCGCGTCGTCGACGGCGAGCTTCATTCAGGATCCAGCGTTCTACGCCGTCTTGGTGGAGCGCCGGCAGAACCGAGCGGTGGCGAGCCTGCCGTTCGAGCACTGCACGCAGACGAACGGATCACTGCTGCCGACGAGCGTGTTCGGAGACGAATAGCGCAACTGCCGCAGGGCCGATTCCGCAGTCCGGGATCGAAGGCGAGATCCTTCGATCCCGGATCTATTTGGCGCGTGCTCGCGCGCGGTGAACGTGCGCGAAAGGCGGCGCGCTGCGTCAGCCGTCGACGTGCACCGGACCGCCGCGAGCCGCGGCGGCGACGAGCGTCCGCCGCACGTAGACCGGCACCATCTCGCGACGGTAGTCGGCGTCACCGGGGATGTTCGGCATCGGGTGGCACTGCTTGAACGCCTGCGCGGCGACCTCGACGACGGCGGACTCGAACTCGCGCGATCCCACGATCGTGCCGGCGAGCGTTTCGCTCGCGCGCTTGATGCGCAGCGGCCGCGCTTGCAGCGCGGTGAGCACGACGTCGGCGCTCGTCACGGCTTGATGTGCATCGACGTCGATTCGCACCGCGACGCCGAGCAGCGGGAAATCGATCGATCCGCGGTCGCGCAGCTTGCCGTACGCACCGCGGTGACCCGCGGCGGTCGGGGGCAGCGCGATGCGCGCGAGGATTTCGCCGGGCTCGAGGCGCTTGTTGTACACGCCGTCGGCGAGCCAGAAGTCGTCGATCGGAACGATACGTCGCCCGCGCGGTCCTTCGATCTCGAGCGTCGCCGCGAGCGTAATCAGCGCGGGCGCACTGTCATTGCTCGCGGCGGCGACGCACTTCGAGCCGCCCTCGACGACGTGGCACAGCGCGCCGTCCTTCTTCAGGCAGAAGCCGAGCGCTTGCCGCCAGAAGTACGTTTGGTTGTACCACTGGCAGCGCGTGTCGAGCATCACGTTGCCGCCCAGCGTCCCCATCGTGCGCAGCTGCGGACCCGCGACGAGTCCTGTCGCTTGTGCGAGCGCTGGATAGCGTGCGCGCACGAGCTCGTTCGACGCAACGTCGGCGAGCGACGTCATCGCGCCGATCGAGAGCCAGCCACGCTCTCCTTCGTGCACGCCGCGCAGCTCCTCGATGTGCGCGAGCGACACGAGCCGACGTGGCGTGAAGAGCTCGTGCTTCATGTTCGGCACGAGGTCCGTGCCGCCGGCGATCACCAGCGCATCGGGACCGCCCTCGGCGAGCGATCGGATCGCCTCGGCGAGCGTCGTGGGCCGCGCGAGCTCGAACTTCGGCAGGCGCAGCATCAGCTCCCGCCTCGCGTTTGCGCCGCGGCGCGCGCGGGCGAGTCCTTGGTCGCGCGCAACGCGGCGAGCACCTTGCCCGGCGTGAACGGCAGATGCTTGAGCCGGATGCCGACTGCGTCGAACACGGCGTTCGCGATCGCCGGGATCGACGGGTGGAGCGGTCCCTCGCCGGCTTCCTTCGCGCCGTAGGGACCTTCGGGATCGATGCTCTCGACGATCAGCGCCGCGAGCTCGGGCGTGTCGACCGACGTCGGGATGCGGTAGTCGAGCAGCGACGGCCCGGCGTGCAAGCCGAAGCGGTTGACGTCGTGGTGCTCGAGCAGCGCCTCGGCGATGCCCATGTACGCCGAGCCTTCCATCTGGCCCGCGACGAGCATCGGATTGAGCGCGCGCCCGCAGTCGTGCGCGATCCACACGCGGTGACACGTGATGCGGCCGGTCTCGACGTCGACGCTCGCGTCGACGACGTGCGCCGTGAACGAGTACGCCGGAGACGCGCCGATCGTGCCGCCGCGATAGTCGCCGCCGAGCGTGGGCGTGTTGTACGAGCCCGTGGCGCCGAGCGTGTCGAAGCGTTCTTCCGCGATCTGGAACGCTTCGGCGCTCGAGATCGACTTCGTCGCATCCTCGAGATCGATCACGCGCCCGTCGATCATCCGCACGCGCGCGGCGTCGACCTGCCAGGACTGCGACACGGCATCGACGATCTGGTGACGCAGCTTGCGCGCCGCGTCGATGCACGCGTTGCCGACCATGAACGTGACGCGGCTCGAGTACGCGCCGAGGTCGACCGGCACGAGGTCCGTGTCCGCCGCGACCACACGGACGTGATCGACGTCGAGGCCGAGCTCCTCCGCCACCAAGTACGCGACGACCGAACTCGAGCCTTGGCCGATGTCGTTGCCGCCGGTGAACACCGTGACGCGTCCCGAGCGCTCGACGGCGAGCTGGATGCCGGCTTGCGGCATCTTGTTCGGATACACGGGATAGTTCGTGCCCGAGATGTACATCGAGCCCGCGATGCCGAGTCCGCGTCCGAACGGCAGCTTGCCGCGTCGCGCCTTCCAATCGCTCGCGCGCTCGACCTCGTCCAAGCACTGCAAGAAGCCGTTCGACGTGATGCGCTGGCCGTTCACGGTGCGCGTGAAGTCGCCCTGGAAGTTCCTGCGGCGCAATTCGATCGGATCGAGCGCGAGGCGCTCGGCGATCTGGTCGAGCTGCACCTCGAACGCGAAGCGCGGTTGCACCGATCCGTGCCCGCGCTTGGGGCCGCACGGTGGCTTGTTCGTGAACACGCGCGTGCTGTCGAAGCGGTAGCTCGGGAAGTGGTACGGGCCCGTCAACAACTGACCGGCGTAGTACGCGGTCACGAGGCCGAACGAGCTGTACGAGCCGCCGTCGATCACGATCTGCGCGTCGACGCCGCGGATCTTGCCGTCCTCGTCGACGCCCGTGCGATAGCGCATGTGCATCGGATGGCGGCCGCGGTGCGCGTAGAACACTTCCTCGCGCGTCCACAGCATCTTCACCGGCCGCCCGGTGATCATCGCGAGCTTCGCGACGCAGAACTCGAGGCTGAACGGATCGGACTTGCCGCCGAACGCGCCGCCGAGACACGGTTGGATCACTCGGATGCGCGCGGCCGGGAGCTCCAACACACGCGCGAGCGCGCGGTGCACGTAGTGCGTGATCTGCGTCGACGACCAGACCGTGAGCAGGCCGTCCGCCGAGAACTGGCCGACCGCGCAGTGCGGCTCGATCGCGGTGTGCGTCGTGCCGTGGAAGAAGTACTCGTCCTCGAGCACGAGGTGGCCGAGGCGGATCTCGGCGTCGACGTCGCCGAAGTCGAGGCGCACGTGCTTCGACACGTTGCCGGTCTTGCTGTCTTCGTGGATCTGCGGGTCCTTGCGCACGAGCGCTTCGAACGGATCGAAGTACGCGTGCAATGGCTCGTACTCGACGTCGATCACCTTCAGCGCTGCGTTCGCGGTGTCCTCGTCGATCGCCGCGACGGCTGCGACGGGATCGCCGATGAAGCGCACTTTGTCGAGCGCGAGCGCGTTCTCGTCCGGAGTCCACGGGATGACGCCGTACTTGATCGGCATGTCCGCGCCCGTGATGACTGCGTGCACGCCCGGCAGCGCGAGCGCGCGTGATGCGTCCACGCGCTTCACGCGCGCGTGCGCGTGCGGGCTGCGCAGCGTCTTCGCGTGCAGCATGCCGGGCAGCACGATGTCGTCGGTGTAGATCGCTTGGCCGGTCGCCTTCGCGAGGCCGTCGACCTTGCGCCGCGGCTGCCCGATGACGCGAAAGTCCTTGTTGTCCGCTGCGCCGGGCGCGCCGGGTCCCCACGGGGAGCCCGGACCGTGGAGATCGCGGGCCGCCATGTCAGCGCTCCGGATCCGTTCGTCGCGCGCGCTCGGTCGCTTGGGCGGCTGCCCGGGCTTGCGCGGCCGCGGTTTCCGGCTTCATGTGCTGCGCTTCCCACGAGCGCGGCGCGGGAGCGACGCCAAGTGCTTCGGCGACGGCGAGCTCGACCGCCTCGAAGATCTGCGTGTAGCCCGTGCAGCGGCAGAGATTGCCCGACAGGGCTTCGCGAATCTCGCCGCGCGTCGGACACGCGTTGCGAGCCAAGAGCGCGCGCGCCGACAGCATCATCCCCGGCTGACAGAAGCCGCACTGCAGCGCGCCGCAGCGATCGAACGCCGCTTGCACCGGATCGGGTCCGCTGCCGCCGGCCTTGATGTGCAGCGGCATCAGTCCCTCGATGGTCGTGATGTCGCGACCTTCGGCCGACGCCGCCAGCGTCAAGCACGCGAGGATCGGCTGGCCGTTCGCGAGCACGGTGCACGCGCCACAATCGCCTTTGTCGCAGCCCTGCTTGCTGCCGGTCAGGCCGAGCTCGTAGCGCAAGACTTCGAGCAGGGTCCAGTGATCGGGAGCGGCGACGGCGACCGCGTCGCCGTTCACGCGCAATTCGAGAACGCGCATGTGCGGATTCTCGCCGCGTGATGGGGCAGGGGCAAGACTGAGCGCGCTCCGCTCACGCTTCCGGCGCAGCGAGCGCACCGGCGGCGAGCTCGTCCTCCGCGCGTCCGACGAGCGCGTGGCGATAGATCGCGTACGACGAGAGGCACATGATCGGCACCACGAGCGCTCCGAACGCCGGGATCGGTTGGAACGCGATGATGCCCCACTGGATGACGCGGATCATCACGCGCGCCAGGCAGCCGCGCAGCGGCGGCACGTAGCCGCGCAGTCCGGACACGACCGACAAGCGGTAGTAGATGACGCCCGGGATGACGCCGAGGACCGGGATCGCGCTCAGCGCGAAGCAGACGAGCAGCGTCTTCGGCATGCGCGCGCGCAGATCGCGGAGGTAGCGCTCGAGCTCGATCTGCGATCCGAACGTCACCGTGCCGCACGACGCGCACGGCTGGCGCACCGCGCGCTTCGTCAAGCGCGTCGCGCACAGCGGGCAGCGTTTGCGCGCGATCAGGTCCGAGCGCTGCCGCACGACGTCGTCGGTGGGTTCCGCGCGCGGCTGTCCGAACACGCCAACCTGACGGGGCGCGACGACTGCGACGCGGCACGCCGAGCAGCGCGTCGCGTGCGGGTAGATCGGCGCGGAGCAGTTCGCGCACGGAACCTTGGCCTGCTCCTCGCGCTTCAGCGTCCAGCGGCGGAACTGATAGAGCCCGAGCGCGGAGAGCGCGGACAGGGTCAGCGCGACGATCGGAAAGACTGCCAGGAACAAGATCGCGAGCAGCGTCCAGCTGCCTTCGATCCACGCGAGGACCGATTGCAGGCCGATGTCGTCGTCGTCGTCGATCTCGGCGAAGTACGCGAAGGCGGCGCGGCGCAGCTGTGCTACCGCGTACGTGCAGCTCGCGACGAGCGCGGACCACGCCGTCTCGAGGCCGAGTCCGGAACGCTGGATGCCGTGCAGGGTCTTCGCGCTCTCGTCGTCGACGATCGCGAGCGCCACGACGAACGCGATCGCCGTCTTGAGATAGGAGTCGACCTCGTCGAGCACCGCGCGCACGTCCGCGTTCTTCGCGGAGACGGCCTCGGCGATCGCGAGCGCGCCGAGGATCACGATCGTGATCGTCGACTGGAACCACGCTGGCGCGGCGTGGAGCGCCTGCACGGTCTCGTTGTCGGCGATCCATTCGAACGCGACGCCCCAGCGCGCGAGGAGCGCCGTCAGGAAGGCGGCCAGGAACGGCCGGCTCGCGAACATCGGTGCGCTCGCCAGGGTGTAGAGGATCGTCGGGGCGCTCATGCTTCGTCGTCCAGGTTAGCGCTTGTGCGGAGCGCGAGTCGCCTCGCTACGCGCGCGAGCACGATTCCTTTCACCGGAGCGCGCCACCGGGCGCCTTCCGCGCGCACGCGCTCACGGCCGCGTGAGCCACACGACCGCCTCGCGCGTGTCGCCGACGATCCGGCCGTCGCGGAAGTGCTCGGAGCCGAGCACGATCCAGCCGTTCGCGCGGATGTCGATGCGCGTCGGCCGGTGCGCGAGCGCGAGCACGGCTTCTCCACGCGCGTCGGTCGTGGCCGCGAGCTCGCCGTCGGCGTACACGGGCACGCCCACCACCGGCGCGTGCTCGAGGACGGCGCAGCGCCCGCGCGTGTCGTCTCCGGTCGCGGCGAACATCCGGTTCGCGTCGCGCAACAGGAGCCGCGCGCCGAAGCCGCGCGCGAGCATCACCGTGGCGATGCGCAGATCGTCGGACCCCAAGAAGTCGTGCTCGGTCCCGCTCGCGAGCGTGTAGCCCTCCGCGTGCACGTTCCAGCGGAGCTGTGTCCCGGCCACGAACGTGCGCAGCCCGGCACCCGTGACGATCGGTTGTGTTTCGGGCGACCAGCAGCTGCCGAGCTCGAACTGAGCGAACGCATCCTCGATCGGCGCCTTGGTCCCTGCGTCGCGCACGTCGAACGCGGCGCGCCACGCGCTCGCGCCGTCGTCGCGCACGAGCTCGAGATCCAACTTCGGCGGTCGCACGCGCAGCGGGCTCGGCGACCACGCACGGCCGTCGCTGGACAAGACCGAGAGCTCGTACTCGCCCGCGGGGACTTGCGGGAACTCGAAGAAGCCCTTCGGCTCCATCGCCACGCGCGGATCGCGCACGATCCGGCCGTCGTGCACCACGACTTGCATGCGCGTCTGCCGGTTCGGATCGACGACGTCGAAGTGGTCGAACGACCGGCCGTCGACGGCGCGCAGGCGTACGACGGTGGCGGGGAACGTCGCGCTCGCGCTCTGGAGCAAGCCCTCGACCGCGCCGGCGTACTCTTCGGCCGGCACGACGATGTCGGGCGCCACGTTCTCGCCGCGTGCGACGTCGAGCGCGATGACGCGCGGATCTTCGCCACGACGCGGCCGCGCCTCGATCCAATGCCGACCCGGCCGCAGCGCGGACAGCACGTAGCGTCCATCCGCTTTGGTGCGCGCCGTCGATCGACTGCTCTCGTTCGACGTGCCGGCGTCTCGCGGAATGGCCACGACGAGCGTCTTGCCCCACGGTCGTCCCAACTCGTCGACGACGCGTCCGACGGCCGCGCCGTGCAACGCGTCGAGCTCGACCACCAGGACGCCGGGGTGGATGCCGACGATCGTCGTCAGCGGAGCGGAGCCGCGCCGGCTGGCCGTATCGTCGACGACTTCGATGCGCATCTCCGTCCCGGACGGAGGCGTCGGTTGCGGGTTGTCGTAGCGGGCCCATGGCGGATCGTCCGAGACGGTTCCGATCCAGTTCCACGCGTGCTCGTCACCGTTCGCGCGCATCTCGACGACGCGCAATCTCCAGCGCTTCGCCGGTTGCGCGGGCACGCCGGTGACGCGGAACCGAAACGTCGGTCCGATTCGGATGCGCGCGAGCCAACCTTGCTCGTCGCCGAGCCACTCGAGCTCGGCGCGACGCGCCGAGCGGATGTGGCTCGCGCGGCCGAGGCTGTGGAACGCGATCTCCTCGAAGCCTTCCGGCATCGTCGCCTCGCTCGCGAAGCGTCCGTCGGCATCGGTCGTCGCCACGAGATCGCCGCACACGGCGAGCGCGGCGCGGACGGGCTCTCCCGTCGCGACGTCGACGACGCGGCCGCGAAAGCGGAGCGCGGCGAGGGGCACGGCCGCGTCATCCGTGCGCGGTGCGGTGCTCGGAACGGCGTCGATCGTGGCGCGTTCCGACAGCGCGTCGTCGCGCGACGCTTCGGTCGAGAGCTGTTCTGCCACGTCGCTCTCCGGCGCGACCTCGATCGGCGCGACTTGCACGTCGACGTCCGTGCGCTGCGGATGCAGCGAGAGCCACAGCGCCGTGACGAGCGCGATGGCGGCGATCCCAACGATCAGCGCACGGACCACGCGCGCCAGGATCTCACGCGCTCGCGCGGCGCGGAAGCGCTACGGCTCTTCGCCGCGCGCGATGACCTCGATCTCGCCGAGACCGGTCACCGTGAGGCCGTTCCACGTGCCGCTCGCGGCACCGAGCTCGACCTTGATCGCGCGCGCGCGCACGTCGCCGAACGCGACGTCGGTGCCCGTCGGCGCGAGCGCGCCGCACGACGCGGACGCGACGAGCGCCGTCGCTTGCGGGTCGGCGTACAAGCGCACGCGCGCGCCGTGCACCTGCACGCTCGACTGCATCGCTCCGCCGGGGCGCAGGTTGTAGAGCCGCACCGTGCGCACGGTCACCGGAACGAGGAACGTGAGCTCGACCCACTGGCTCTGCGTCACGCCCGGTGCGCTCGTCCAATTCGCTTCCGGATTGCCCTTCGCGACACGCCGGTCGATGACGCGCACGTCGTGTGTCGCGTCGCGCGTGCTCGACACGCGCACGCGTGCTCCCGGCGCGAGGTTCGTGAACGCGGCGGCGGCGAGCGAGCCCGGCACCTCCATTAGAGTGTGTCCGGCGTGACAGCCGACGCAGCGCGCGACGGCGCCCTGACGGCCGAAGTTGAGCCCCGCGACGTGGCCCGCGCCGTCGCGATCGACGCCGCCGGTGAAGGGCACGTTGCCGCGTGAGTTGCGCAGCTGCTCGAACAGCGGGACGTCCGCCGGCAACGCCGGATGGAACACGCGGCCGGCGGGGGACACGCGCTTCTCCGCGAGGAGGATCGGCCAATCGAGCCACGGGTACGAGCCCGGGCTCGTGCGCTGGTGGTCGAGGAAGAAGCGCAGTTTCGCGGCCGTGCCGACGGCGGGCGCGCTGATGATCTCGGTGTCGACCGGCGCGTTCGCGTACACGTTCAAGCACTCGAACACGAACGTGCCGTTCGTGTCGAACGGTCCACTCGCGAGCGGCGGGAGCGCGCTCGCGACGTGCGTGACGTGATCGGCGAGGATCGGCGCGAGCGCACGCGGCGCGAGACGGCGAGCGCGCAGCTCGGTCGTGCCGGGCAGATCGACGAGCGCGCTCCACGTGCCGTTCGCGAGGCGCCACAGCCCGTAGTCTTGCGCCACGTCGAACGCGCGCGACGCGACGATGCTGCCGTCTTGGAGCACGCACGGCTCGGACACGTACTCGCCGTTGTAGATGCCGTACGACGTGGGATTCGTGGGGTTCACGAAGTCCGTCGACACCGTCGTGATGCCCGCGACCGGATCGTAGTGGTGTGCGCCGCGCTCGAAGCGCCGCAGGCCGCCGAAGCCCGAGGCCTTGGTCATCACCATCATCGGGAAGAAGTTCGCGACGTAGCTGCCGTCGGGCGCGAAATCGCCGCCGTAGGCGAAGTTGCGCAAGTCGCTGTGCAGCGAGCCGGCGAAGAGCGCGAGCTCCGTTCCGTCCGGTCGAACGCTCGCCGCGTGCCATGCGTTGCGCCAGAGATAGTCGGGCCCGCCGACCTGCACGTCGCGCAGCGCCGAAAGCCCGTCCTTCTGGTCGAAGCCGTTCGGACCGTGCGCGACGGTCTGCATGCTGTTGATCGGGAAGCGGTGGTTGCGCCACCAGCGCGTGTACACGACGCGGCCCGTCAGCGGATCGACGCGCGGGCGCTCGGCGCCGCTGCGCTCGCTCGTGATGCGGTGCAGGTTCGTCCCGCTCGCGTCCACGACGAACAGGTTCGTCGTGCGCGCGTCGTTGTACTGACCGAACGCCGGCCAACGCGTCGACGCGAACACGATGCGGCCATCGGGCAAGAACACGGGATCGGTGTCGTCTCCGCCGGCGAGTCCCGCTGCCGCGGCGCCGAACTGCGCGAGGTCGAGCGCCGGCGGCGTGAACGTGATCTGGCGCAAGCTCGTCCCGTCGGCGCGGATCGAGTACAGCCGCCACGCGTTCGGATGATTCGCGGGCGCGAGGTCGTAGCTACCCGCCGTGAGTCCGGCGAACACGATCGACGTGCCGTCGTACGACACGTCGGGCGCGCTGACGTCGATCAGGAAGAGCGACGCAGCGCTCGGCGCAGCACCGTCGACGAGCGTGCGCAAGCCGCCGTTCGACTCGCGCACGAGCAGTCGACCGGGTGCGGCGACACGGAAGCGGCTGTACGGTCCCGCTCCCGGCATGTCGTTCGGCACGTCCCAGAACACGCTGCCATGCGCCGGGATCTGGCGCGACACGAAGACGAGCGGTTCGACGCTCTGTGCTCGCGCTTGCACGAGCGAGAGCAGCGCGTAGACGGCGAGCGCGGCCGGGAACTTTCTTCGCGAGGGGGCCACGGGAATCGAAGAAGCCTACCGTGACGCACTGCGAAGAGGGCGGTCGCGCCGGACAACTTTCGGCGGCTCGAACGGCGGCACCGTCAGGAAACCCGCCGCTGCGGAGCCAAGGCCCCACCGGTGCATTCGCCGTTCGCTCTCGTCGTCGCGTGCGACGACGAGAGTGAACCCCTCAGCCGAGCTCGAGCTGCCTGCGCGCGTCTACTACGTCGCGATGGATCGCTTCCATCGATTCCGCCAAGCGATCGAAGAGGTCCCAGTCGCGATCGATCGCGTGCCGCACTTGGCGCATGAGCTGAACGGCCATGCGGAAGTTGCGCACGATGTCGCCGGGCGTCGCGTCGGTGAGCTCTTCGACCTCTGCGAACGAAGCGCCTTCGACCCAGTGCACGACGGCGGCCGAAAGGCCCCAGTCCGGCGGCTTGATCGACGCAGTGAGCTGGAAGTCGGCGGCGCGGATGCGCAGCGCTTGGATCTCGCGCGTGACGAGCGTGCGCACGTTGCCGTGGTACCGCGCCGGGACGTGCGTCACCTCGCCGCGGCGCCGCTCCTCGTACACGAGCCCGACGAACACGACCGCGAGCGCCGCAACGGGCAAGTTCTCGAGCGTGCCGCGGAACAGGAGCTCGGTGATCTGGATCTCGTAGCCGTTGATGAGCTGCGCGATCCGCCCGCGCGGCGTGAGGTGGTCGCCGTCGAGGTACGAGAGTTCGTCGAGGAACTCGAGGTGCGCGTCGAGCGTGCGGCGTTGGTCGCGCCGGTTCTGTTCACGGCGCTTCTCGCTCTGGCTGAGGAACTGGAACTGATTGAACGACTTCTCCCACGCTTCGTGCACACGCTGCCGGCCGAGGCGCTCGACGAGGTGCAGGAGCGAGGAGAACGAGAGGCGGAAGCGGCTCTGAACGGGCTCCGGTTGTCCGCCGATCAAGCGCTTGATCGGGGCTTCGGCGAGATCCTTCGGCGAGAGCAGCGAGAACACGAGGCCCTCGCGATCGAGTCCCTGCCGGCCCGCCCGTCCGGCCATCTGCATGTAATCGCGCGTCGTGAGGTAGTCGAACGTGATGCCATCGAACTTGCGCAGGCTGTAGAACACGACCGAGCGCGCCGGCATGTTGATGCCGAGCGCGAACGTCTCGGTCGTGAAGAGCAGCTTCAAGAGGCCCGACGTGAACATGCGCTCGACCACTTCTTTGTGGATCGGGAGCATCCCGGCGTGGTGATAGCCGATGCCGCGGCGCGTCATCTCGAACAGCGCGCCATCGAGCTCCGACTCGTCGAGCTGGAAGAGGCGCACGAGCTCGCGTTGCAGCGTGTCCATCCGGCGCCGCTCCTCCGCGCTCAAGAGCTCGCGGCCGGCGTTCGCGAGCGCGAGCCGCTCGCAATCCTTGCGGCTGAACGCGAACACGAGCGCGGGGAGCAGCCCGCGGTCGGTCAGGTCGTCGAACAGCGGCCCGGGATTCGGCACCTCGGTGAGCTCGCGGCCGCCGCCGCGGCGATCGTCGTGCGGGCTGCGCTTCACGCGGTGTTTCGCGCGCGCCGCCCCCATGCGTCCGGCGCGCTCGAGCTCGCGCTTGCGGATGCGGTCGATGTCGTGCGGATCGAAGACGCCCGACTGCGCGGTGAACAAATGGTGCTCGAGCGGCACGGGCCGGCGGCTCGAGCGGATGACGACCATGTCGGGGCCGCGGATCTCGCGCAGCCACGCTCCGAGTTCCTCGACGTTCGAGATCGTGGCGGAGAGGCACACGAAGCGGATCTGCGGCGGCGCGAAGATCAGGCTCTCCTCCCACACGGACCCGCGCTCGAAGTCGTCCATGTAGTGGACTTCGTCGAAGATCACGTACTCGACCTCGGCGAGATGTTCGGGGTTGTCGAAGATCGAATTGCGCAGGATCTCCGTCGTCATGATGAGCACGCGCGCATTCGCGTGGATCGTGACGTCGCCGGTCATCAACCCCACGTCGATCTGCGGATCGTCGCGGAAGTCGCGGTACTTCTGGTTCGACAGCGCCTTGATCGGAGCGGTGTAGATGCAGCGCTTGCCGCGCAGGACGGCGTCCTCGATCGCGTACTCGGCGACGAGCGTCTTGCCGGCGCCGGTCGGCGCGCTCACCAAGACGTTGTGTCCGCCGCGGATCGCGTCGATCGCTCGGACCTGGAAGGCGTTGAGCTCGAAGCCCTTCCAGTGCGTCAGCGCGCCGCTCGGCGGCGCTTCTTCGCCGGACGCCTCGGGCTCCGGGCGAGGCGCCGAGCTGCGGCCAAGTGGCGGGCCGGAATCGCGCGGTGCCTGCGGCGGCCGTGCCGTTCGATCGCCGCGCGGCGCACGGCGGCCGCGCGAGCGACGCCGCCGGCTCGGAGTTTCGTCGGCCTCGCTCGCCGGCGGCTCGCTCGTGCTCATGGGCCTCGACGTCCGGCGTGCCGCGGGTCGTGCGCGAGCGGTGCGAACGCGTGGACTGCTTCCGACCTGCGCTGCAGCGATCTCGAAGTGCGCACTCTGTGTGCTTGAGACGCGACCGTCACCGCGGTATGTAAGCACGCGCGCCGGGGAAACGGAAGCTCACCACAACGCTCGGCAGAAAGCGCTGGAGACGCGAATCATGGAAGGTCAGACGAAACAACAGCACGCGGTCGTTCGACAGTTGGCGAGCTTGAAGGTGCTCTCGCGCTTGCTCGGTCACGAGCTGCACGGTCAGCAAACCTCGCGCTCGGTCACGCTTTCGCGCGAAGAGGTGATCGAGATCCAGACCACCATCGATCTCTTCATCGAGGAGATCACGCGCCGCCAGGCGCAGGCGCCGGCCAGTACGACGCCGGCTCAGGCGCCCGCGCCGGCGGCGGCTCCGAACGAGCCTCGCCTCGTCGCGGCACGCAACTAGGCGCGCGCGTTGGGGGGGATGCGGACTGTCGAGCGACCGCGTAAGGGACGGGCGCCGCGTGCGCCCGGCGGCCGCAAGCCGAGCGCGCGACTTGGTCCAGTTCCGGCCTCGGCAGGGCGCCGGAGGTGGGCACTAGCCTGCATTTCTCACCACGTCCGTCGCGAGGGCGTGACAGCTCGCTTCGGGCAAGGCGTTGCATCGGAATCGACCGCAGCTCGCCTGTCAGGTCCGCGAGGATCGGTTCCGATCCAACAACGCGGGCGGAAGCGAGTTGGCGCGAACGCAGCCGGACGTGGTGAGAAATGCGGGCGAGTCCAGCGCATCGGATCGCGAGCCGCCGCGCCGCACCGCCGACCGCGCTCGGCGGCCGTGTGCGGTCGGGCCGGCTTGGTCGTGCTCGTGATCGCGTTCCTCGGCGCGCTCGCCGCCGTTGCGACGGTGCGCTCGTGGACGACTGCGGTCGCCGCCGGCGACTACACGACCGTCGAGACCGCGCGCGCGCGCATCGAGGTCGACGACCCCACCTGTGACCCGCGCTGGGAAAAGGAGCTCGCAGCCTGCATGGCGCGCGTGCCCGCGTTCTCGTCCCTGGATCCGCTGCGACTCGAGCAAGCGAGCCGAGCGCTGCTCGCGCTTCCGTTCGTTGCGGAGGTCGGCGAGCCGCGCGTGCGCTGGCCGGACGGTTTCGAAGTGCCGGTCCGGCTGCGCAAGCCGGTCGCGTGCATCCGCGTGCGCGAGGTCTATCTCAACGTGGACGCCGACGGATTCGTGCTGCCTGGCGAGCACCCGGCGCCGTTGTGGAGATCGAATGGCTTCCTGCCCGTGCTCGGTCCGAACGACGGCACGCTCGATCGCATTGCCCCGGGCGAGCGCTTGGTCGACGAGCACCGCCGCGACGCGCTCGCGGTCGCGCTGTCGATGCGCAAGCACCTCACGGCGCGCGATTTCGAGACACTCGGGCCGCCGCTGATCGACGCCCGCAACGGCCGCCGCGCGAGCGTCGAGGAGCCCGGTGTCGTCATCCGATTGCCCGACTCGCGCGCGATTTTTTTCGGCCGTCCGCCCAACACCGGCGAGCCCGGCGAGCTGCCGGCACAACTCAAATGGTCGGCCGTCTCGCGCGCCAGCGAACGTTTGTCGACGTCGGAGGAGCAGCGCGACTGGTCGGTGCTCGACGTGCGTTGGGACGTGCCGGCGATCCAGTGGCGCGCCGCTGTCGTCCCATTGGCCGAGGACTGACCGGTGTACGCGAGCGCGCTCGGACCGGCGGCGTTGTGGGCGCTCTCGATGGTTCCGTTGCTGCCCGGACTCGAGAGCGCGACGAGCGGGCCGTCGCGCTTCGTGCTCGCGGCGTCGCCGTGGCTCTTCGGCGCCGGGATTCCGCGCAGCGCGGGTCCACGGGACACGCATGCGGTCACGGCCGGACTCGTGTTCGCCGCGCTCGCGCTGCCGCCGCTCGCGCTCGCGCTGCGCGTCGACGCATTCGACGAGCGCCTCCCTCCCATGAGCATCGCGCACGTGCTCGGAGTCGCGGTCTTCGTGTTCGTGCTCGCGGTCGCCGCACAGCGCGCGGCGTGCTCCGTCCCGGCGCAGCGCGCGCACGCGATCGCGTGGTGCGCGCTCGTCGCGCTCGGTCCCGTGTTGCGGCGCGTGTGGTCGCACGGCGCGCACCATCCCGCGCCGCGTTGGCTTTCGGCATGGGCGAGCGCGAGCCCGCTCGAGTGGTTGTGGCAGGGCGGCGGCGAAACGGCGCGCGTGCTGTGGCCGGCCGTCACGTGCGCGGTCGTGCTCGCACTCGCGTTTCGCGCTCCCGTTTCGCGCGCCGCGCACCCGGAAGCAGTCCGATGAGCGTCCTGCGCGGGATCGTCTGCGCGCTGCTCGCGTGCGTAGCGCACGCGCAATCGAACCGCGCGTGGCCCGCGGAGATCGAGATCACCGGGCCGGCGGCGTCGATCGTGCTGTCGATGGGGGACGCAGGCCGCACGCTCGTCGACGGCGCGCTCGCGCGCGGTGAGACGCGCCGTCTCGAGGTGCACTTGCCGGCGATGAGCGCGTCGATGCGCTTCACGCCCACGATCGAGTTCGATGCGCGCGGATCGAGCGAGGGACGCGTGCGCTTCGTGGACTGGATCGACCGAGCGAGCGTGACCGAAGCGCTGCCGCCGGGGCTGCGCGCGCGTGCGCGGCCGCCGGTCGAGCGCGGTCGCGTGCGGCCCTCGGTCTCCGCGTTGTGCCTGTGCGCGGCGGCGCTCGTGCTCGGCGTGAGCTTGCGCCGCCGCCCGCGCGTGGTCGCCGCACTCGCGATCGGCTGCGCGGCGGGCGTGTACGTGCTTCCGCCGGATCGCGACCTCGATGCGATCGCACACGCGACCGTGTACGAGATCGCGGGCGGGGCTCCGCTCGCCCTGCGCGTGGACGCGAGCTTCGCGTGGCTGGAGCTGCCGCCGGCCGGACGCGAACTCGCGGTGGAGGTCCTGCCCGTCAATGTGCCGGTCGAGTGGCGCGTGAGCCTCACGGACGGCGGGCGGAAGGCGTCGAGTCCGAGCGCGCGCTTCTACCGCCTCGAGCTGCTCGATGCCGGCGCGCGTCGGATCGCGCGCGACGACAATGAATGGGGGCCGCTTTCCGAGGTCTGGACGCGCTTCGACGGCGATTGGGTGGCGCGCGGGGCGTGGAATCCGGGCACGGCGCTGCCGGCGGGGGCCGCGCGCGACGCGCCGCCGGGCTGGCTGGCGGCCGGGTTGCCGCAGGGCGTCGACGTCCTGCTCGCGCGCGCGCGAGACGAGGATGCGTATCTGCGCGTCATCTTTTGATCCGCTCGATCAGCGTCTCTCGGACGCGATGGAGCGAGCAGCCCATTGATGCCCGGGGGGGCGGCCGTTACCTTTTTGACCCCTCGCAGTCGGGAGACGTCCATCTCCGACGCGCGGCACCCCGCTCATGAGCACGACCCACGTTTCCGCTGATGCCGCGCCCGAGCGCTGCCTCCTCTACGACGCTTCCCAGCATCGCCTCGGTCGCCTGGCTGCGCAGATCGCGATGAACTTGATGGGGAAGGACATCCCTCAGTACACGCCGAACTCGCTGAACGGTGCGCTGGTCGTCGTCATCAACGCCGAGAAGGTGCAGACCACCGGCAAGAAGACGGAGCAGAAGGGGTACGCGCACTACACCGGCTATCCGAGCGGCCACAAGGTCGTTCCGTACGCCCGGCGCATGAAGGAGCAGCCGACGCACATCGTGAAGCTCGCGGTGAAGCGCATGCTCCCCAAGTCCACGCTCGGCCGCGACATGCTGCGCCGACTCAAGATCTACGCCGGTGCGGAGCATCCGCACACCGCCCAGAAGCCCGTCAAGGTCGACAAGATCCGCTCATGAGCACCGCGCAACTCACCTGGGGCCTCGGCCGCCGCAAGACCGCCGTCGCCCGCGTCCGCATCCATCCCGGCGCTGGCGGCTTTCTCGTCAACGGCCAGCCGTACGACCACTTCTTCCGGACGCTCGGGTCGCAGATGCGCACGCAAGAACCGCTCAAGGTGACGAACACGCTCGGCACGTACGACGTGCAGTGCCGTGTCGACGGCGGCGGCGTCGCGGCGCAAGCCGACGCCGTCATGCTGGGCCTCGCGCGCGCGCTGAAGACCGTGAATCCGGGCTTCGACGACGTGCTGCGCGCGAACGGTCTCCTCACGCGTGACAGCCGCATGAAGGAACGCAAGAAGTTCGGCCGCCGCGGCGCGCGCCGGGGCTTCCAGTTCTCGAAGCGCTAACGCTCGGTTGCGCAGCGCGCGGCCTCGCGCGAATCGTTCCCTTCGGTCGCGAGCACGACACGATGGCCGGTCACTCCCATTCCGCCAACATCGCCGCGCGCAAGGGCGCCGTCGACAAGAAGCGCGCGCGGAACTTCAGCAAGTTTTCGCGCGCGATCATCTCGGCGGTGCGGCAAGGCGGGCCGGACGCGGACTCGAACCTCAAGCTCAAGTACGCGGTCGAGAAAGCGCGCGCGGGCAACATGCCCAAAGACAACATCGAGCGCGCGATCAAGCGCGGCGCGGGCGACAAGAGCGGCGATGCGTTCGAGGAGCTCTCCTACGAAGGCTACGCGCCCGGCGGCATCGCGCTGCTCGTCTCCTGCCTGACGGACAATCGCAGCCGCACGGCGCCCGACATCCGCTACATCTTCGATCGCGCCGACGGCAACATCGGCGCGCCCGGCTCCGTCGGGTTCCTCTTCCAGTTCCGCTCGATCTATCTCGCCGACCGCGACGGACGGACCGAAGACGCGCTGATGGAGATCGTCCTCGACGTGGGGGCGGAAGACCTGCAGGTCGAGGGCGACGTAGCGACGATCCTCGCACCCCCGACCGAGTTCTTGCCGGTCAAGCGCGCGCTCGAGGCGCGCGGACTCGAGCTCGTCTCGGCGGAGCTCGGCTACGTGCCGCAAACCACGGTGCGGGTCGAGGACAAGGAAACGGCGCGCAAAGTTCTCAAGCTGATCGAGCTGCTCGAGGACAACGAGGACGTGCAGAACGTCTACGCGAACTACGACATCCCCGCGGAGTGGATCGCCGAGCTCGCCACGTGAGCGCCGGCGTGTCGCTGCGAAGCGCAGGGTTGATCGAAGCGGACGGGGTGTGCCAAGCTCTCGTCGACGAAGCCGCGAGAGTCATTTCGGAGGTGATCATGGGCGACGGACTGCGAACGATCCGATTGGTGACGACCGACGAATCCTTGATCGCGTCGGCGCGCGCCGCCGCCAAGACCATGGAGGGTTGGGAAGTCGAGAGCGTGACCTCCACGAGGGAGCTGCTCGTCCTCCCGCCTGCGATGGGCGACGTGGTCCTGCTCGACAGCTGGCTGCGCGGCGTGAACGTGTACGAAGCGTGCCGCTCGCTGACCGGCAACACGCGCTGCCGCACGTTCCTCGTCGTCGAGCAAGGCAACGCGCTCGCCGAGCCGATCGCGCGCTTCTGCGGCGCGACGGGCGTGCTTTACCGGCCGCTCGTTCCGAGCCGTATGCGCGAAGCGCTCGAGCGCAGCGGACCCGGACGTCCCGAGATCGCGCGCGAGCGCCGCGGCTCGGAATCCGACGAGCCCGTGCTGCCGCAGGACTTGCTCACCGATCTCGCCGGGATTCCGGACGTCGGGCTCGTCACCGCGCTCACCGATCCGGAGACGAGCTTGTTCAACTTCGCGTTCCTCAACTACAAGCTCGACGAGGAATACAAGCGCGCGCGCCGCTTCGGACAGCCGCTGTCCTGCGTGATGCTCGGCTTCGAAGGCCAGGTCAGCGAGCAAGTGCTGCGCGAGCTCTCGAGCGTGTTCCTCGAGGCATCGCGCGACACCGACATCCTCGGTCGTTTCGACGAGACGTCGTTCCTCTTCCTCCTTCCGAACACCGGCCCTGACGGCGCGAGCGTGATGGCGCGGCGCGTCGGAGAGCTCGCGACCGAGCGCGGCCTGATCGATCTCGTCGGCGATCCCGTCGTGATCTCCGTCGGCATCGCCGGCTGTCCGCACTCCGAAGTGCGCAAGCGCGAGGACCTCTACAACCGCGCGCGGCAAGCGTTCCTGCGCGCGCGGCAAGAAGGCGGCACCGTCGTGTGCGCCTGACCGGCGGCGCCGTCGTCTGCGGCCAAGTCCCGACGACTTCTAATCGGTGGAGCGGCATGCGTTAGGCACTTCGCTGCGTCCCCGAGCCCCGTGCGCAACGCTCTCCGCGGGCTCTGACTCACGCCGAAATCCCTCGTCACTCCGACCGCAGCGCGGGCGGCATGATGGTGTCGATGACTTGGTGGCAACGTTTGCTCGCGCGGTTTCGCGGTGCGCCGGCGATCCCCGTGGCTCGCGATGCCGATCCCGCAGCGCTCGAGCCGAGCCCGCCGTCCGCGAGCAAGACCGCACTCGCGGCCTTGCTCGCCGAGATGCGCTCGGGTCTCGCGACACGCGAACTACACGTCAAGCCGCTCGACACGCGCACGCGCGAGCCGCAGATTCCCGACGTGACGGGCGACGCGCTCCGCTTCCACCTCGTGCTCGACGACGCGGGCGAGTACCTCGTCGTGTGCGGGAGTGCCATCGCGATCGGGCACCTGCGCTCGGATGCGCCGCTGCGTTTTCTCGCCGACGTCGAAGCCTGCCACGCGCGTTTGGTGCACGAGGCCGTGTTCCACGCCGGCGCAGGTTGGCGAATCGAGCGTCACAGCGCAGCGCACGTGCGCGTGAATGGCCGCGACGTGACCGCGTGCGGCTTGTTCGACGGCGACGAGGTCGAGCTCGCGCGCAACTTGCGCTTCCGCTTTCGCGAGCCTGAAGCGGCCAGCCGCTCGGCGGTGCTCGAACTCCTGGGGGGCGCGGAGTGCGAGGGTTGCTCGAAGGTCCTGCTCCTCGCGCGTGGTGCGGAGGGCATGGTGCGCATCGGAGCGCGCCGCAATCGGCACATTCCGCTGGCGGACGTCGAGCACGAGATCGCGCTTACGTTCGGCGCGGGCGAGCTCGTCTTGCATTGCGCGGGCGGGATCCGCGGGCTCGACCTGGTGACGCGCGCACGGATGCGCGGTGAAAGCGTGGTGACCGAGATCTCCGTTCCGTGTCCGCCGCGCGATGCACTGCACATGCTCGTCGACGCGCGCGCGACGGGCCGGCCGCCGATCGGCCTCTCACTCGCACCGGCGGCGCCCGCGCATGGCCCGAGGGATCCGTGAGCGCTGTGCGGCGATGGATGCGGACGGAAGCGCTCGTGCGGTGGCACGCTTGCGCCTCGAGCGGATCTCGGGCGGACGCGGGCGCACGACGTTGGTGGCGAGCTTTGCATGCGCGTACGATGGCTGCGGCCTGGCCGCTGTCCTGAAGCAATGGACTGGGAAGCCTTCTACAACAACTTTCGCCAGCCGGATTTCTTGCCCGGCTACGAGATCCAGAATCGCCTCGGCGGTGGCGCATTCGGCGAGGTCTACAAGGCGAAGAAGCACTCGATCGGCAAGGCCTTCGCGGTCAAGTTCCTGAAGATCGACGACGACGCGCAACGGGAAGCGGTCGAGCGCGAGCTCGAGCAAGTGCGCCACTTCGCCGCGATCGATCATCCGAACCTGGTCACGATCGAAGACCTCGGCACCGTGATGGGCGTGCCGTACGTCGTCATGGGTTACGCGGGTGAGGACACGCTCGCGCGTGCGCTGAGGCAGAAGTCGCTGAACTCGGAGAGCGCGCTGCTCTACTTCGTGCAAGCGTGCCGCGGCGTGCTCGCGTTGCACGACCGGCGCCTGGTGCACTTCGATCTGAAGCCGAGCAACATCTTCTTGAAGGGCGACATCGCGCGCGTCGGCGACTACGGACTCGCGAAGATGATGACGGACGGACGCCTGACGCTCAGCTTCGGGCGCGGCACGCCGCAGTACATGGCGCCCGAGATGCTCCGCAATCGCGCCGACCAGCGCGCGGACATCTATTCGCTCGGCGTGATCCTGTACGAGAGCATGGCGTCGAAGCTGCCGTTCGAGAGCGACCTGCCCGGCGCGGTGCCGATGCGCGAGAAAGACGAGCCGCCGCAGTTCCCGTCCGATTTCCCGGCGCTCGCGCGCGTGGCCGTCGAGCGCTGTCTGCGCATCGATCCGAAGGATCGCTACGACAGCATCTCGGAGCTGCTCACCGACCTCGGTCAGACCGCGCGGCCGGGCGACTCCGTGCGTTTGAGCTTGTCGTCGGGATCGCCAGGACGCCGTGTCACGCCCGTCGACATCCCCACGCCGATCGGCGACAAGAGCGAAGCCCGCACGACGGCGGCCGAGCTCACGCGCGGCGCCGTGGAAGTCGCACGCGGGATGTGGGACGGGTTGCGCACCGCCAGCCAACCGCCGCGCCCGGTGCGCGCGGAAGCAGCCGTGGTTTCGGCCATGCCGGCCGTGATGCCGATGCCGAGCTCCCCACGTCCGAGCGAGGTCGTTCCCGGCGAAGCGCTCGTGATCCACGCGCTCTCCGATCGACCGCTCCCGGCGATTCCGAGCGTGTCGCGCGGCGCCGAGTCGACGATCCCGGTGCCACCGCGCGCCGCGGGCGGCTGGTTCGGCACCGTTGCCGCGACGGCACAGCTCGGCATCGAGGTGTGGTTCACGCTGCTCCGCGGTCTCGCCGGCCGCTTGCGCGGTGCGCCGCGCGCGGCGCAAGCGCGGCGCGGGTTCTTCGCGTGGGTCGGGCGCTGGCTCGGCCGCGGAGTGCGACTGCTCGCGTTCCTCGTGCTCGCCGCGCTGCTCGGCGGGTTGTGCACGCTCGCGTTCTACCACCTGTCCGTCGATTCCCCGTGAGCGACTGGACGCCCGACATCGCGCGCTTGCAGGCGTTCGACGACCAGGAATGGTTGCGCGTCGAGCGCGCGTTCTGCGGACGATTGATGGCGTACGTCTCGCGCCGCGTGCCCGACGATCAAGCGCGCGAGGACATCTTGCAGGAGACGTTCCTCGGCGCCGTGCGCGGCATCGCGCAGTTCGACCCGATCTTCACGTTCGAGCAGTACCTCTTCGGCATCTGCAAGAATCGCACGATCGATCACATGCGGCGGCAGAAGGTCGCGACGCTCGGTGGCGCGACGGAAGACGACGAGCCGCCGCTCATCGAAGTGCTCGCGCGCGAGAGCGAGACGCCGAGCCGCATCGTTCGCAACCGCGACTTGGCGCGCGCGGGCCGCGATCTCCTGCAGGGCATTCTGCGCGATTGGGTGCAGGAGACATGGCAGAGCGGGGAGTTCGTGCGCTTGATGGTGATCGAGGCGCTCTTCCGCGGTCAGTGGCGCAATCGCGACACGTGGAAGCGCTTCGACTTGCGCGACGAGACCTCGGTCGCGGGGATCAAGTTCCGCGCGCTGCGGAGGCTGCGCGAGCTCGCACTCGTGCGTGATCCTGATGGACGCGTGCTGCCGCTGCTGGCGCACGCGATGCAGGACGACGAGCAGCTCTCGGTCGACGTCGCGCAGACGTGGTGCGCGGGTCGTGTGAGTTGTCCGGCGCGCCACTGGCTCGCGCGCCGGCTCGCGGGCACGCTCGAGGCGGGACCGAACGAGTTCCTCGCGTTCCACCTGAACGAGATGGGCTGCGAGTGGTGTCAGGCGAATCACGACGATCTCGTGCGCGACGAACGATCCGCATCGCTCGAGCCGCTGCTCGACAAGGTCGGCGCGTCGACGCTGCAGTACCTGCGCTCGCGCACGATTCCGGGCCCCAATCAGGCGTAGCGGACCGAAGCGAGCGGGCGCCGGCCGTTGCGAGCGTGCGCGGCGGCGCGGTGTGCGATCCGAGTAAGCCGCGTGCCGTGCACGGTCCTCGGCGTTACGCTCTTCGGGCCCATGTCGAAAGGCTGTCCGATGCTGCGTCGCGTCCTCGTGTCCTTCCGAAACGGCCGTGCTCTGCGCGGCGCCGCCGTGTTCGCGTCGCTCGCGGCCATCGAGCTCTCGTTCGTGCCGAGCGCGTGCGCGGCGCCGGCGATTCCGCTGCCCGTCGCGTCGACACGCTTGGCTGCCGCGCTCGACACGGTGGACGCGGGCAAGATCCGCGCGGACCTCTACTTCGTCGCGGACGATTTGCTCGAGGGACGCGACACGCCGAGCACGGGTCTCAAGATCACGGCGCGCTTCCTGCGCGCGCGTCTGGAACGCCTCGGCTGGAAGCCGGGCACGCCGAACGGTTACTTCCACGAGTATCCGCTCGAGTCGAATCGACTCGACGAGACGCACTCGAAGATCACGTGGCGCAAGGGCGATGTCGCCGTCGATCTCGCGTTCGGCAGCGACTACTGGCTGCCGTCGACGTTCGAGATCGTCGACCTCGCGACGTCCGGCGGCGTCGTGTACTGCGGTCGCGGGCGCAAGGACGACTTCGAATCCGCGAACGTGACCGGCAAGTGGGCGCTGTGCACGGATCCGAGCCAGGAGCTACGGCCGCTGCGCAATCTCGCGCGTGAAAAAGGCGCGCTGGGCGTGATCCTCGCGCCGAGTCCCGACTCACCGCTGTCCGAGCGCGAAGAGCGGCTCGACAAGGATCTCGCGCGCTTGCGCCGCGGCTCGGTCAGCCAGCCCGCGAAGAAGAAGGAAGACGCGCGGCCCGTGTTTCCGCAGATCGTGCTGCAGCGCCCGGCGGCGAGAGCACTGCTCGCGGCGATTTCCGATGGCAGTGCATTGCCGCCGATCGGCACCGACACCGCCGTCACGTTCAGCGAGACGCGCGATCTCGAGGGCGAGGGCGGTCGCATCCAAGTCGAGAACGTGTGCGGCCTCTGGCCCGGCAACGATCCGGTGCTGTCGAAGGAAGTCATCATCGTCTCCGCGCACTACGACCACGTCGGGATGGCGGGTGGCGTGGTCCACAACGGCGCGGACGACAACGGCAGCGGCACGTGCGGCTTGCTCGCGCTCGCGGAAGCGCTGACGCACTACGGCCCGATGCGGCGCTCCGTGATGCTGATCTGGGTGTCGGGCGAAGAGAAGGGGCTGTGGGGCTCGGCCGCGTGGGCCGAGTCGCCGTCGCTGCCCGAAGGCTTTCGCGCTGTCGCCGACGTCAACATCGACATGATCGGACGCAATGCGCCCGACAAGCTCCTCATCACGCCGACGCGCGAGCGCGCGCAGGACTACAACGGCTTGGTGAAGTTGACCGAGCGCCTGAGCGAGCTCGAGGGCTTCCCGACGCTCGGCAGTGCGGACCAGTACTACAAGCGCTCGGACCACATCAACTTCGCGAAGCTCGGCATCCCGGTGATGTTCTTGTTCTCGGACGTGCACGAGGACTATCACCAACCCGGCGACGATCCCGAGAAGGTCGACTACGACAAGGTGCGGAGAGTGACGCGACTCGTTCTGCGCATCTTGGACGGCCTGCAGACGGACGAAATGCCGCGCTAGCCTCGATGGCATCGCGGGTCCAAGCATCAAAGGCTGTGGTCTTGGACCTCAGGCGCGCCAGCGAAACGCAACTCGCCTGGGAGCGGCCAAGGCGGAAGTTGAGCAACGGAGCAAGAGTTTCGCGCGCTGCGAACGCCGCAGACCGCGTTCGCAGCGCGCGATTGACTTAGCGGAGAAGACGAGTTGACCTTCTGTGTCGGCGACGGGATGGACGTGTTTCCAGTCGTCGCGTGGCGCGGGGATTCGCACGCGCTCGCCCTTCTGTGGTGCGCGAGCAACTCGCCCGAGAACGCGAAAGCAGCTGATGGCCAACAGCGCAAGAGTTTCGCGCACTTCGAACGCCGCAGACGGCGTTCTCAGCGCGCGATTAAAGGGCAGAAAAGAGAGCACCGGCGTGGTTGCTGTTGTGCCGCCGTGGGTCGCCGAGCGGCAAGTTCATGCACAGTACGTGCGCACTCGAGGCTACGGCGCGAGAGAGCTCAGCTCTCCGCGCGCAACGCGGCCTGCGCCGCCGCCAATCTGGCGAGAGGCACGCGAAACGGCGAGCACGACACGTAGTCGAGCCCGAGCGAGTCACAAAAGGCGATCGACTGCGGGTCGCCGCCATGTTCGCCGCAGATACCGACCTTGAGCCCGGTGCGCGTCGCACGTCCTTCGTCCACCGCGATCCGCATCAAGCGGCCGACGCCGTCGATATCGAGCGTCGCGAAAGGATCGGCGGCGTAGATCTCGCGCTCGATGTAGTGCGGCAGGAACAAGCGCCCGTCGTCGCGGCTGATGCCGTAGGTCGTCTGCGTCAGGTCGTTCGTGCCGAACGAGAAGAACTCCGCGGTCTTCGCGATCTCGCCGGCCGTCAGCGCGGCGCGCGGCAGCTCGATCATGGTCCCGATGAGGCACGGGATGCGCATCTTCTTCTCGCGGAAGACTTCCTCCGCGACCGTGCGCACGACCTCGGTCTGCAAGTCGAGCTCACGCCGCGTGCCGACGAGCGGGATCATGATCTCGAGGCGCGGCTTGCGGCCGGTGCGCTTCGCGACGTTGCACGCCGCTTCGAAGATCGCGCGCGCCTGCATGATCGTGATCTCGGGATACGTGATGCCGAGGCGGCAGCCGCGGTGACCGAGCATCGGATTCTGCTCGCGCAGGAGCTCCATCTTCGCACGCACGTCGCTCTCCGAGATCTTCATGTCGCGCGCGAGCGCTTCGATGGTCTCGTCGTCGTGGGGGAGGAACTCGTGCAGCGGCGGGTCGAGGCTGCGGATCGTGACCGGCCGCACGCCCATCACCTCGAAGATGCCTTCGAAGTCCTTGCGCTGCAGCGGCAGGAGCTTGTTGAGCGCGCGCACGCGCGCTTCGCCGCTGTCGGCGAGGATCATCTCGCGCACGGCTTCGATCTTGCCGTCGTCGAAGAACATGTGCTCGGTGCGGCACAAGCCGACGCCTTCGGCGCCGAAGCGCACGGCGTTCTCGCACTGGTCGGGTTGGTCGGCGTTGGCGCGCACCGACATCCGGCGCGCCTCGTCGGCCCACTTCATGAGCTTCTGGTACGCGTCGAAGATGGAGGGCTTGCCGCGCGCGTGCACCTTGCCATTCGTGCCGGAGAGCAGGCGCGTCTGCACTTCGCTCGGCTGCGTCGCGAGCCGACCCGCGAACACGTCGCCGGTCGAGCCGTCGATGCTGATCCAGTCGCCCTCGCGCAGCACGCGTCCCGCGACCTCGAGCGTGCACTTCTCGTAGTCGATCTCGAGCTCGCCCGCGCCTGCGACGCACACCTTGCCCATCTGGCGCGCGACGAGCGCGGCATGGCTCGTCATGCCGCCGCGCGCGGTCAGGATTCCGGACGCCGCTTGCATGCCGAGGATGTCGTCGGGCGACGTCTCGACGCGCACGAGGATCACGCTCTCGCCGCGCTTTTTCTGCTGCACGGCTTTCGTCGGCGTGAAGGCGATCCTGCCCGTCGCGGCGCCGGGCCCCGCGTTCAAGCCGCGCGTGAGCACGCGGCCTTCCGCGCGTGCCGCGACGACTTCGTCGGACGAGAAAACGGGTTGCAGCAGCTGGTCCAGCGCGGACGGATCGATGCGCAGCAGGGCTTCGCGCGGCGTGATGCGCTTCTCGCGCACCATGTCGACCGCGATGCGCACGGCGGCGAATCCGGTGCGCTTGCCCGAGCGGCACTGGAGCATGTACAGACGCCCGTCCTCGATCGTGAACTCGAGGTCCTGCATGTCGCGGAAGTGGTCCTCGAGCAAACGCTGGATGCGGGTGAGCTCGCGCCAGCTCACGGGACACGTTTTCTTCAGGCTGTCGATCGAGAGCGGTGTGCGGATGCCGGCGACGACGTCCTCGCCTTGCGCGTTCATCAGGTACTCGCCGTAGAAGCGCTTCTCGCCGGTGCTCGGATCACGCGTGAACGCGACGCCCGTGCCCGACGTGTCGCCGAGGTTGCCGAACACCATCGCGACGACGCTGACGGCCGTGCCCCAATCCGCGGGGATGTGATTGAGCGCTCGGTACGCGATCGCGCGCTCGCAGTTCCACGAGTCGAACACGGCGCCGATCGCGCCCCACAGCTGCTCGACGGGATCGGTCGGGAACGAGCTGCCGGTCCGCTCGCGCACGATGCGCTTGAAGTCCGCGACGAGCCCCGCCAAGTCGTCGGCGGTGAGCTCGGTGTCCGATTTCAAGCCGCGCTTCTTCTTCAGACGTTCGAGCGCGGCGCTGAACGGGTCGGCGTGGCTCTCGCTCTGCGCCTTCAAGCCGAGCACGACGTCGGCGTACATCTGCACGAACCGCCGATAGGCGTCCCACGCGAAGCGCGGGTTCTTCGTGCGCGCCGCGAGCCCCGCGACCGTCTCGTCGTTCAAGCCGAGGTTGAGGACGGTGTCCATCATCCCGGGCATCGACACGCGCGCGCCGGAGCGCACCGAAACGAGCAGTGGATTCTCCGCGTCGCCGAAGCGCTTGCCGACCGACGTTTCGAGCAGCGCGAGCGCGCGCTCCACCTCCGCCGCGAGCCCGTCGGGGTACGTCTTGCCGTGCGCGTAGTACCAGTTGCAGACCTCGGTCGTGATCGTGAAGCCGGGCGGGACGGGCAGCCCGAGATTGCACATTTCGGCGAGGTTCGCGCCCTTGCCGCCGAGCAGGCTCTTCATCGACGCGTTGCCGTCGGCGGCGCCGTCGCCGAACCAAAAGACCGACTGGGGCGTCGCGGCGGGCGACGCACGAACGATTGCGGCACGCGCGCTGGAGCGTCCGGGAGCTTTGGGACTCATGGGGGGGACATGGGGCCCGGGGACTTCGAAGCCTCACCGAGCGACTCGATTCCGTCAATCTTCCACTCGCTCGCGAAGCGCACCTCCGTGACGTCTTCGGCCTGGCGGCCCTGCGGCAAGCGCATGCGGCCGTAGACCCACGTGCTTCCGTCGTCCGCGTGCTGTGCGCCCGTCGCGCGCTGGAACGGGAGCGGCTCGTCGGCGACGAGCTCGCCCTGCGACCACAGTTGTGCGTAGCCCTCGCGCACGAGTTCGAACCGCATGCGTCGGCCGAGCGACCGGACGACGAGGCGCGCGCGGTCGCCGCGGATCTCGGGCGCGCTCTCGAGTTCCGCGTCGGCGATGCCCTTGCGCAGGAGCGGGTTCTTGCGGCGCAGCTCCTCGCGGAACTCGCGATAGGTGAGGTTCGAGATGCCGGAGCTGGACACGAACTGCGAGGACAGGCAACGGTACTCGAGGCCCGGTTCGTCAGCGCGAACGGCGGTCTGGAACGTCGCGAAGGTCTGCTCCGGCGTGCGGAAGCCGATCGCGAGCCAGTCCTTGGCCTCGGGGGCGCTCACGCACGCGGCGAGCAGCACCGGCGCTCCTGTCCACCACGCCACCGACGGTGAGCTGCGACGCATCGCGGCGGAGTCTAGCAGTCCGTGGTGAAAGTGCTTCAAGCGCGAAAGCGGCCCGTTCGCGTCAGAACAAGGAGCGAGACCGCAGCCGAATCGTCGAGATTCGCCGAGGATCG
>JBJXHG010000134.1:0-6220 GCA_046160865.1 Planctomycetota bacterium
GTGCAGGCAACCTGTCAGGTTTCCGAACCCGAGCAACGCCGCCAGCGCAGAGGAGATCGACCTTGGTGAGAGCGAACTTCTGACTCAGGACACTAGCAGCCAGTAGTGAACGTGCTTCGAGCGCGAGGGCCACCTGTTCGTGTCGGCCCGGTGCATCGAACGGGGAGCGCGACCGCAGTCGGATCCGCGCGATTCGCACGGCCTCGCTCGCTTGAGCGACCGTGCAGCGAACATCCATCTCGCCGGCGCTCGCGACTTGCGCGCGCGATCCCGACGCGTGCGTCGAGTTCCGCTCGCGTGGAGCCAGAGGCGGGATTCGAACCCGCAACCTCCGCTTTACGAAAGCGGCGCACTACCGTTGTGCTACTCTGGCCTCTCGCAGCCCGACGACGTCGAGCCGCGATGTTCGCGACGGAAGAGCTTACTCGACGGCGCGGTTCCCAGCGCGCACACGACGCAGCAGCTCCAGTCGAGCCGCGGGATCGATGTTGACGAGCGCGAGCGCGCGCGCCGCAGCGTCGCGCGCGACGACCGACGCATCCTTCGCGACGATCTCCGAGAGCTGCGCGAAGCTCTCGTTCGACAGCGCTTGCGGATGCCGACCGAGCACGCCGGCCAGCGCCGTGCCGGCCGCGTCGCGTGCGGCATCGGACTGTTGCGCGTTCGCGAGCACTTCGAGCAACGCGACGGCGTGGTCGGCGCCACCCGCGGTGCGGATCACGACCATCGCCGGGATCGTGACTTCGTCCGGGCGCTTGCCGAGCGTCGCGAGCAGGTGCGGAACCGCTGCCGAGAGATCCGTCTGCCCGCCCTGCGCGAGGCGCGCGAGCACCTCGGCCGCATGCTTCGAGAGCACGTCCGCGCGCGCGCGGTCGCCGGTCAGATCGGCCTCGAGTGCGGCCGTCACCGTGGCGGCGTCCTCGCCCCCTGCGATCGTGCCTTGGATCTTGTCGCCGTAGATGCCGGCTGCGGCTGCCTTGTCCTTCGCGATCACGAAGACAGGCGTGGTCGCATGGCGTTCGTCGGCGCGCAGCTCGTCGAGCACTTGCGCCGTGGTGAGATCCGGCAGCGTCTCCGCGACGAGCACCGCGTCGATCCCAGGCAGCCGGCCGATCATGCCGAGCCCGCGCGCGCCGGTGCCCCAATTGTGGACGAGCACGTTGTTCGCCGTGAGCGCGGCCACGAGCGCGGCCGAGCGCGCCGAGTCCGCGTCGATGAGCGCGACGAGGCGCAGGATTTCGCGACCGGCCGCTTCGCCGAGGATCCCGACGACCTGCGGCGACGCCGCTTGTCCGGAGCCCGTCGCGATGCCACCCAGGGCGAGGGCCGCTTCGGTGCGCATCGCACCATCGCCGCTGCGCACAGCGGCGAGCAGTCCATCAGTCGGTGTCATGCACAACGGCCCGAGCACGCGGCAGAGCCCCGCGGCCGTGCTGGCATCGTTGCTCTTCACCGACCATTCGAGCGCGAGGTCGAGCGCGTCGGCACCGCACGCGGAAAGCGCCATGCGCGCTTCGTCGGTCCGCGACTTCCACTCGCTCGTGTCCTTGCCCGCGGCGGTCAGCGCGTCGATCTTCGTCATCTCCGACACGTACGATCGCGCCAGGCCGGCCAAGGCTTCGGTCGAGCCCGGCTCGGCCTCGAGCGCGTCGGCGTAGGCCCGCTTCGCGAGCTCGTCGTTGTAGAGCACGCGCGGAACGGGATCGCCGGTGAGCTTGCCGTCTTTCCAGCTCCACACGACGTCGCTGTAGTCCATGTCGCGCAACACGTCGTCGCGTCGATGGTGGTAGCCGTCGCCGAGCGCGAGGAAGTGTGCGGCCGCGCTGCCGGAGAGCTTCATGCGTGCGGCCGCTTCACGCGCGGCCGCTTGCACGCTCGAATCCGGGTCGTGCTGCGCGCTCGAGAGCAACGCACCATTGGCGCGACGGTCTCCGATGCTGCCGAGCGCGAACGCCGCGTTGCGCCGGATCGTCGGGTCGTCGCTCGCGAGCGCGGCGAGCAGCGGCAGCACGGACGCGCGCCCCATGTGCTGCAACGCGAGCATCGCGCGCGAGCGCCGCTCGTCGTCGCCGCCGCTCTCGGCCGAGATCATCGGCACGAGGTACGCCGCCGCGTAGTCGCCGTGCTCGGACTCGAGCGTGCGCAACGCCTGGATCCGTTCCTCCCACGCCGTGTCGCTGGTCGCGAGCTTCACGAGCTCCGAGATCTTGGCCGGGTCGTTCTGGCGCGCCTTGCGCTCGAGCCGAGCGAGCGCGATCAGCCGCTTCGCCGCGAGCCCGATGTCACCACCCTCGACGAGCAGATCCGTCCAGACGTCGTCCTTCGTCGCGGTCCACAGCGCGTACGCCGACTCCTGCGACGGGCTCAGCGCGAGGATCTTCTGGAACTCCGCGCGTGCCTCGTCCGTGCGGCCGCGCCGCAGCAGCTGGACCGCCTGGTTGAACGAGTCCTGCACTTCGTCCACCAGGATTGCGGAAGCCGGCGTCGCCCATGTGACGGGGCTCGAGGCGACGGGGCTCGCGGTGGACAGGAGCAGGAAAAGGCCCAACGTCGGGCGCAGTCCGGTCATGACGGTTCCTCGTGCGCGTGCCGGGCACGCATTCGTAGTCGGGGGGGCGATCGTGGGAGCGGGCGGTGGACGGAGCCACGCGCGGTGGCCAAGCCCTTGCCACGAATGGGCTGCGGGATGATAGCGGCGACCATTCGTGGGTCAAGCGAACGCGCGTGGGTCGAGCCGACGGGAGCGGAGTCCGGGTCGAGTGCTCGGGGCCTCTCTACCTCGCGACCAGAGCGGGTTACCGCGGCCGGGCGCGGCCCGCGCTCCACGATGTCCCGGTCGATCGCCTGCCGGCGCAGCGCGTCTCGTGCTCGGGCGCGCGAATGCGAGCGCGTCCAGTGGCGTGCCGCGCGGGCGTGACGCGCGAACGGTCTGCCGCGTACGCGGCAGGGCGCGCGCGCCGTCGAGCGCGGCTTCGGAGTTGCGAAACGCGGGCGTGCTCAGCGCGCGGTTCCGAGCGCACTGAGGCTGATCTTGCCGAGCATCCGGCCGGCGCGCGCACCGGTCGCGGTCGTCCGCGTGACCGGCCGGCCGAGCACGCAGCGCGCAGCGAGGATCGCGAACACGAGGCCCTCGCGCGCATCGGCGGGCACACCGAGATCGTCGCTCGCGACGAGCTCAGCGCGCGTCTCCGTCGCGAGCGCCGCGCACAGGGCGCGGTTGTGGATGCCGCCACCGGCGACGCACAGCACGGCCAGCGGGTCGGGCACGAAGCGCTCGAGCGCGACCTGCACCGTGCGCGCGACGAACGTGTTCGCGGTCGCCAGCAAATCCTCTTGCCGCAGCCCCCGGTGCGTGCGCGCGCGCTCCACGACCCCATCGACCCACGCTTCGCCGAACGTGTCGCGTCCCGTGCTGCGCGGCGGGCGGAGATCGAAGAACGGATGGCGCATCAGCTCGTCGACGAGCTCCGGACGCGCGCGACCCGTCAGCGCGCGTGCTCCGTTCTTGTCGTACGGCGCGCCGTACAAGCGCCGCGCGAGCCCGTCGAGCAGCGCATTCGCCGGTCCCGTGTCGAACGAAGACAGCGTGGCGGGATCGTCGCGCAGGATGGTCAAGTTCCCCATTCCGCCGAGGTTGAGGATGCCGCACGGGCGCGGCGCATGGGCGAACAGGAGGTCGTCCGCCAGCGCGGAGATCGGCGCGCCCTCCCCGCCCGCCGCGATGTCGCGGCTGCGAAAGTCGCTCACCACCGCTGCACGCGCGGCTTCCGCGACGAAATCGCCGTCGCCGAGCTGCAGTGTCGCCGGCCCGCTCGTCTCGCGCCCGTCGTGGTGATACACGGTCTGGCCGTGGCTGCCGACGAGATCGAGTGGGCGTCCTTCGCGCAGCGCGAGCGCGCGCGCCGCGGCGCCGAACGCCCAGCCGAGATCACGCGTGAGCAGCGCCGACTCGCGCAGGCCGAGCGGAGCGCCGTCGAGCGCGGAGCGCACGCGCTTCCCGAGCTCCACCGGGAAGTCGAGCGTGTCGAACGCGATGGACTCCAGGATCACCGGCTCACCCGCTCGCGCGGGGTCGAGCCCCATACGCACGAGCGCGACGTCGATGCCATCACCAGATGTACCCGAGAGCACTCCGGCGACCACGGCGTCGCCCGCAGCGAAGCGCGCGCACAAAGGCTCGAGCGGACTCGCCGGCGCGCTCGGCGCCGACGCGCGAAGGCCGTCGCCCGTCGACGGTGTCCCGTGCGTCGCGGTCATCTCACCAGCCTACGCCGCCGCGCAACGCACGCAACGACCGGAAAGCACGCAGACGACGAGGGCGATGCGAGGGGTGTCGCGACGAGCAACTCGCGGATGAAGAGCACACGCCCACTGTGCGTCACAGCAACGCGTAGGCAAGCGGAGCGGGTCCCCGCCGTTTAAAGCGCTTCGTGCGCTACGCGCACGAAGCGCGGGCACGCTTCGCGCATGCGCGCAAGGCGCGCGGCGCGCTAACATGCACGCGTGGCCGCACCGAAGTCCGACACGCCGCGCACCGCGATCCTCGTCGTCGACGACGACGCCGACATCCGCCTCGCGCTCGAGATGTTGCTCACCTACGAGCACTTCGAAGTGTGGACCGCAAAGGACGGCGAAGAGGCGCTCAAGCGCCTCGACGTCGAGGGCGCGAAGGGACGTCGTCCCGGGCTCGTGCTGACGGATCTGAAGATGCCGGGCCTCGACGGCGCCGGCTTGCTCGACAAGATCCTCGCGCGTCCCGCCCCGCCGCCCGTCGCGATCTTGTCGGGACACGGTGACGTCGCGACGGCCGTCGATCTCGTGCGCCGCGGCGCGGTGAACTTCCTCGAGAAGCCGGTCGACGAGAACCGCGTGCTCGTCACCATCCGCACTGCGCTGCGCGAGTCGAAGCTCTCCGCCGAGAACTCGAAGCTGCGCCAGAAGCTCTCGGAGCGTTGGGAACTCGTCGGGAAGAGCGCGGCGATGGACAAGCTGCGCTCGCAGATCGAGCGCGTCGCTGCCAGCGATGCAGCCGTGCTCATCACGGGCGAGAACGGCACCGGCAAGGAAGTCGTCGCCCGCAATTTGCACCTCGCAGGCGCGCGCGCCTCCGGGCCGTTCGTCACGGTGAACTGCGCCGCGATTCCCGAAGAGCTGATCGAGTCCGAGCTGTTCGGTCACGAGAAAGGCAGCTTCACGGGCGCGTTCGACCGGCGCACGGGCCACTTCGAGGCCGCGAACGGCGGAACGCTGTTCCTCGACGAGATCGGCGACATGCCGCTCGCCGCGCAAGCGAAGGTTCTGCGCGCGCTCGAGACGCACGAGGTCACGCGCGTCGGCGACAGCCGCTCGATTCCGGTCGACATCCGCGTGCTCGCCGCGACCAACGCGGACCTCGCGCAAGCCGTCGAGGAGAAATCGTTCCGCCTCGATCTCTTCTATCGCTTGAACGTCGTGCCGCTGCGCATCCCGCCGCTGCGCGAGCGGCGCGAGGACGTGCCGCTGCTCGCGCGCGCGTTCCTCGCGGAGATCGGCGCGCGCACGGGCCGCAGCCCGCGCGACCTGGAGCCGGCGGCGACCGACTTGCTGAAGGCGCTCGACTACCCGGGCAACGTGCGCCAGTTGAAGAACTTATTGGAAGGCGCCGACGTGCTCGCGCAGGGGCCGTGGATCGCGCGCGCGGATCTCGACGAGTTGCTCGCAAACGGTCCGTCGCTCGCGTCGAGTGTTCCCGTGGGCCAGCCGGACCCGATGTCCGCTCCGACGTTCGAGGAGTTCAAGAACCAGTCGGAGCGCTTGTTCATCCAGACGAAATTGGCGGAGAACGACGGCAATATTAAGCGGACGGCGGAGAGACTCGGGATGCAGAGGAGTCACCTGTACAAGAAGCTGGATCGGTACGGGCTGCGCTGAGCGCGCCTCGCGCGCGGAGCGCTTCCAACGGCGGGGACCCGTTGCAATTGCCTACGCTCGACTGTGACGTGCAGCTCTGGCCGGAGCTGCTCATCTGCGAGTTGCTCGGATGCGAATGCGTGCGATCGGTCCTCGGTCGCACGTGCACACTCGCGCGACTCCCCGCGCGCACGGCGCGCAGCACGCGTTCGCATCCGCGCAACTCGCGGATGAGTAGCGGATGCGAACTGCACGTCACAGTTGAGCGTTCGCAGCTGACACGGGTCCCCGCCGTTTAAAGCGTTCGGCGCTCTTGCCCGCGCAACGCGGG
>JBJXHG010000135.1:0-31845 GCA_046160865.1 Planctomycetota bacterium
ACCGGAGCTGACCTGCTAGGTCAGCTCCGGTCGATTCCGATGCAACAACGCCGACCGAAGCGAGTTGGCGCGACCGCAGCAGGATGTGGTGAGAAATGCGGGCTAGCGCGGTGAGAAATGCGGGCGCGCGCGGCGACCCTCCCCAGAAAGAACAAACGGTCGTGTCAGGAGCACGACCGTTTGCGCGAGCCGTCACCGCGTCAGGAGGGCACAGTCACGGCTCTCCGCCCATTCGAGGAACCTCGAGGAGCGGGGCAGGGCAAGGGAAGCCCCTGGGCTACGACTTCCAGGAGCTCTTGCTCTGCCTATAACTCAACAGGAAAAGGATGGTTTCGACAAGCCACAGCGCCAGGAGCGCCACGCCGACAATAGGTAGTAAGGTCATCGATCGCTCTCGAGTCGGGCGGCCTAGCAGCCATCAGTCCAATCGGCAGAAAGTACCGGCGGCCGGCGCTCGGTTTCCTTCCTAGCTCAACAAGGGGCATCTCCAGGTCCGGTCTGTCCCGCATCTGACCCGGCCTGTCGGGCCCCCGCACGCCTGTGGTTTCGACGTAGCGCGGGCCATTGCGGTTCCGCTCGCCGAGTGCAACCGGTGCGCCGCCGCACCGTCGAATCGGCATGCCCGACACTCGAGACGGTGGCTCTGCGACGGACGATGCCGTGTTTTTGGGGACCGCCGACGCTGACGACCTCGACCCCGTGGAGCTCGTCGCCCGCCTCCTCGCTCGCGACGCCTCGGACGGGCGCCGTGCTGCCAGAGATCTCCTGGATTCGTTCGAATTGGCGCGGCTTTCTCGCGCCTCCACCCGGCAGATCGGCGCTGCCGTCGGCCTGTCCGACGCCGCCGCCGAACAGCTTGTTCTCGCGTTCGCGCTCGGTCGCCGCGTCGAACTCGACTCGGCACCGCTCCGCGAGCAGCTGTCGACACCCGCCCGCATCCACCGCTGCCTCGCTCACGAGGTGCGCGGGCTCGCGAAGGAGACCTTTTTCTGCCTCGCGCTCGACAGCCAGCACCGTCTGATCCGGAAGCTGCGCGTCAGCGAAGGCACGCTGACTTCCGCTCTCGTTCATCCGCGCGAGGTGTTCGCGCCCGCGCTGTGCGAGCGCGCCGCCACGATCGTCGTCGCGCACAACCACCCGTCCGGCGACCCAGAACCATCCAAGGAGGACCTGACCGTCACGCGCCGGCTGATCGACGCGGGGCGGCTGCTCGGCGTGCCACTCCTCGACCACGTCATCGTGGCGGGTTCGGGGTACGTGTCTCTGCGCTCGCGAATGACCTTCGAGACGCGCTGAAGAACGCTTCGCACGCGATCGCGAGCGCGGCTTCGGCCGCGGTCTCGATGCGCAGAATGTGCGGCGAAAGGCAGAGCCTCTGCGCACCACGCGCCGCGAGAGTGTCGAGCTCACCCTCCGTCCAGCCGCCTTCGGGACCGACGACCAGCACGAGCGGCCGCGCACGATCGAACGCGGTCGCGCCGCCGGGCGCGTGCTCGGCCAGCCATTCGGACAGACTGCGCGGCGCGCGCGGGTCGAACACGAGCACGCGAGCGGAAGGCGGTGCGAACTCCGTCACGCTCACGCGCGGGCCGATGACTGGCAGCCAGAGCCGACCCGACTGCTTGCAGCTCTCGCGCGCCACGCGCTCCCAGCGTTCGCTGCGCTCTCCGCTCGCGACGTGCGAGCGCTCCGTCACGAGCGGCGCCAGCGCGGCCGCGCCGAGTTGGACCGCGTGATCCACGAGCTCCTCCGCCCGGCCAGCCCGCGGTGGCGGGAACGCGAGCTGGATCCAGGGCAGCGCTGATCCGGGCTCGCCCGGGGCGGGATCGCGCCGAGGCGCGCCACTCACAACGAGCGCGAGCTCCCGAGGACCTGCGGCGACCACGCGCAGCGGCCACTCGGCACCGGCTCCATCGAGCCCCGAGAGCGGATCCCCAGGCCCGAGTCGCAGGACCCGCAGCGCATGTCGTTCGTCCGCGGCTGCGAGCGCCGGCTCGCCCTCGTCCGGCGTGCGCTCGAGGAAGAACCGCCGCTCGGCGGCATCACCGGGAGATCGGCCGCGCGGGGACATGCGCGGGAGATTGTCAGCAGCGCGCCCCTTGCACTCAACCGCCGCGGTCAACCCGCTCGAGCGCCTTTCGACGTGCCCCGCACCGTCGCAGGCCGCGCCGAGTCGTCGCATCGCCTGTGAGCACTGCGGGGCCGAATGACTTTCACCGAGGACTGCTCGACGGGTCAGGTCCTTCGACGCGGCGGCTCGTCTGAAAGGCGTTCTTCGGCGGCGCACGCAGCGCGCGGTGGCCGTGCTTGGAGCGCGAAATTCGTCCGCTCGTGTCGAAACCACGACCTCGGCCGCAGGCGCATCCGCGCGCTTCGCCGAGGATCGTGAGTCGCCCGTTGCTGTCTGCGGCCGGCGCGCACGGGCGGCGCTCGCGTCGAATGATGTTCACCGGGGGCAGCTCGGACGTGCGCGTGCGAGCGCGCGCGCCGGCCGCTACGATGCGCGCTCCGCACGGCGCGCGGCGCGGTTACAAGGCGACGAGACTCCGGTAAAGCCGCCGCCCCCCGACGCGACCCGACGCTTTCGCGCACCGCCCCGGCACATGGATTCCCGCTACTCCTTGCGCTTCGAGTCCGGCGAGCGGCAAGGCGAGGAGATCCCGCTCACCGGCCCTGTGTTCTCGATCGGCCGACGGCCCGGGAGCTCGCTGCAGATCCTCGACAACTCGGTGTCCGGGCATCACGCCGACATCGTGGTCGGCGATCAGGGCGTGCTCGTGCGCGACGCCGGCAGCACGAACGGCACGCGCGTCGGTACCGAGCGCGTGCTCGAGGCGCGCGTCGCCCACGGCGACGTGATCAGTGCCGGCAACGTGCGGCTCGTGCTGCAGGATTCTCGATTCGCCGGCGCGGCGCCTCCGCCGGTCGCCGCAGCCGAAGCACCGGAGGTTCCCGAGCGCGTCAGCGCCAACGTGCTCTTGCGCGCGGCCGCGAAGAAGCGCTCCCCGCTCGTCGCCGCTGCGCTCGTCGTCGCGGTGCTCGGTGCGGGCGCGGCGGCGTGGTTCGCGACGCGCACGAGCGCGCGCGCGGTCCGCGCGGTGGAGCCCGTCGCCGGCAACCTGCTCGCCGAGAGCTACTCGTTCGAGAGCGAGAGCACCGAGTGGAGCCCCGCCGACGGCGCACCCGCGTCGTTCACGCGCTCGTCGATTCCGGCCGGCAAGTCCGATGAGCGTGGCGCCGCGGCGTCGCCGCTGTCGGGCTCGTTCTGCTTGTCGGCCGACCTCGAGCCGGGCGAATGGGCGCTCCACCGCTCGCGCTGGTTGAGGGTCGCGAGCGGCCGCACGCTCGAAGCGCGGGCGCGGCTGTCCGCCAGCGACTCGGTCGACGCGCGCATCGGGCTCGAGTTCGCTGCGTCGGCGGACGAGACGACGGCGCTCGTCACGGTGTGGGAGACGGCGCTCGTCGACGCATCGACGTCCGAGCGCGCGCTCGTCGTCACCGTTCCGCCCGGCTGCGACCACGTGCGCGTCGCGTTGCGCGCGAGTGCGAGCGGCGAGGCCGGCTCGGTCGACGTCGACGATGCGAGCGTCGTCGACGGCGCTGCGGCCGGCGCGGCGCCTGCACAGCTCGGCGATCACCGGCTGTTCGCGTTCGGAGATCCGCCTGCTGTCGCGGCGCTGTTCGCGCTCGAGCGCGCGCTGATCACGAACCTGGAAGCGACGAACGATCCGGACCAGCCGACACTGCGCGGCGTGCCCATCACGGTGCGCGCCGGCGAGAAGGGCTTCACGCTGTCGTTCGGCGCGGCGGCGCGCGAGCTCCGGTTGCGCGCGCACGGTCCGCTCGCGACGGGCATCGCGACGATCGGTGCAGCCTCGTCCGATCAAGGCGGCGGCTACCAGACGCACAGCGCCGATTTCGAGCGCGGCGTCGTCACGAGCCTCCTGCTCGGAACGGGCCGCAATCGAGTGCGCATCGCATTCCCGCAGCCCGTGTCGGTTCGCGGCCGCGCAGCCGCCGCAGCCGTGGAATTCAGCGCCAGCTCGGCGGAACCGACGACCGAAGTCGAGCTCCAGCTCGACTTCGGGACCGAGCGCAGCGAGGCCGAAGCGCTCGCACACGCGGCGCGCGGTGCGGAGCGCAAGGACGAGCTCGGTGAGTGCTTGCAGAGTTGGAGCGCGTTGCTCGATCGCTACCCGTTCGAGGAGAGCCTCGTCGACGAAGCCGCGCGCGCGCGCGCGCGCCTGATCGAGCGCGGTCTCGGCGAGCTGCGTGCCGTCGAAGCCGAGATCGAGCGCGCACGCTTCTTCAAGATCGCCGAGCTATTCCGCGCCTGCCGCGCGCGCGCGCAAGCGATCGCGGCGCGCTACCGCGGGAGCGAGGTCGAGGCCGCGGCCGCAACGCTCGCGCGCGCGCTCGATTCCGAGCTCGCGGGCGCCGCCGATTCCGGCGGCCGCTCCGAGCGCGAGAAGCTCGCCGCGATCCTGCGTTGGCTCGAGCAGAAGGATGCGCGCGGCTTGGCCGCGGAAGTGTCGCGCGCGCTCGCGGCGAGCGACGAGGGAACACGCTGATGCCGCGGCACGTGACGGGCATCGACGTCGGTCTGCGCGGCGTGAAGGCCGTGCGCGGCTTCTACAAGGGGAACACGTTCCACGTCACCGACTACGCCTTCCAGAAGGTCGCGTCGAAGGACATCGCCGACGGATGGAGCGCGCTCGAGCTCGGCTTCAAGCCGCTCGCGGCGCGCGTCGGCTTGACCGGTCGCGACGTCAACGTGCGCTACACGCGCGTCCCGCGCGTTCCCGATTGGCAGTTGCGCAACTTGATGCGCTTCGAAGTCGAGGAGATCGGCGATCCATCCGGCGCCGGCGTCGCGTCGGACTTCAATCTGCTCCCCGAGCTGCCCGAGGTCGAAGACGAGGACGTCGTGTTGCTCGCGCTGGCACACGAGACGCTGCTGCACGCGCACGAGGAAGGCCTCGCGCACACCGGCGGCAAGCTCGACGGCTTCACGCCCAACGCGATCGCGCTCTACAACGCGTTCCTGCGTTACGGCGTCGTGCAGGAAGAGACGACGCTCCTCGCGAACATCGGCTACGACAATCTCGACGTCGTGATCATGCGCGGGCCGGATCTCCTGTTCGCGCGCAACCTGACGGGCGGATCGCGCCTCTTCGAGGAAGCGATTGCGCAACGTTTCGGCATCGCCGCCGAGCGCGCGGAAGAGATCAAGGAGAAGCTCGCCACGCTCGAGCCCGTGGCGCAGCACACGGACGCGAATCAGGAGAAGGCGAGCCGCGCGCTCCTCGGCGCCGCTGGACAGCTCCTGAGCCTGCTCCAGTCGACAGTGCTGTTCTGCAAGAGCCAGGTGAAGGTCAGCGGACTCAAGCTCGATCGCGTGCTGCTGTGCGGCGGCGGTGCCGCGCTGCGCGGCTTGCCGCGTTACCTCTCGTCGGGTCTCGGCGTTCCAGTCGAGCTCTTCGATCCGTTCCGTGTCGTCGACGTCCAAGCGCTCGCCCCCGAAGCGCAACGCGAGCTCGAAACGCACAAGCTCGAATCGGTGATCGCGCTCGGCCTCGCGACGACCGCGTCGGATCCCGACGCGTACTCGATCGAGATCCTCTCCGCGCGCGATCGCAAGCGCCGCGAGTTCGTCGGGCGCAAGCTGTACTCGTGGGCCGCCGGCGTGCTCGCCGTGCTGTATCTCGGGTTCGACGCATGGCACACGGCGTCCGCGCTCTCGACGACCAATACACAAGCGCGCGCGGTCGAGCAGCAGTACAAGCGCGCCAATCAGACGCACCGCAAGACCGAGGAGCTCGCCGCGGAGAACGAGCGACTCGGCGCGCTCGCCGCGCGCTTGGAAGCGACGAAGGGCTCCGGCGAGCAGATCGCGCGCGTGCTCGGCGCGCTCGCGACGGAGCTGCCGGCCGATTTCTGGATCACGCAGGTTTCGAGCGAGCTGCGCGCGGACCCCGAGCTCGCGATCGAGCGCGGCGCCGAGCGCCCGATCCTGTCGATCACGGGCCGCGCGCGCGAGGGCACGACATCGCTCGCGGCGCAGTACGAAGGGTTCATCCACGCGCTGCGCGGGAAGCTGCCGTCGTCGGCGGCGCTCAAGGAGCGCCTCACGCCGAACGGCTCGAAGTTCACGATCGACGTGTCGTTGTTCTCGCCGCCCGCGGCGACGCCCGCTGCGGCCGCCGAGCCCGCGCCGAGCGCGCCGACGAAGCAAGCGCGCGCGGAAGGCCGCGCGACGGACACCGCACGCGGAGACGCGCGATGAGCCAGAGCCTCGGCGACGCATGGCAAGAGAACAAGCGCTTCGTGGCCGGCGTGGCCGTCGCGGTCGGCGTGTTCCTGATCGGACTCGTGTTGATCGGCCACTTCTTCGGCAGCGAGCTCGTGCGCGCGCGGCGCGTGATCGACACGACGTCGCGCAAGCTCAAGAGCGAGTCCATGTACGCGCCCGACGACCTCGCGGCCGCGCAGAGCGACAACGAAGCGCTGAAAGCGTCGCTCGAAACGTTGCGGCGAGCGGTCGCCTTCGCGCCGCGCGCGCGCTTCGTGCACGACGCGGCGCACGGCTCCGCGAGCAATCACTATTTCGCGACGGTCTCGGGCGTGCGCGAAGAGCTGCTGACGCTCGCCGGGCGTGCGAACCTGCGTCTCGCCGACGATCTCGGGCTGCCCGCTCTGTCGCCGACGCGCGAGGAGGAAATCGCGCGCTACCTCGAAGGTCTCGACGTCGTCGACCGCGCCGTGCGCATGGCGATCGAGAGCGGCGTGCAGCGCATCGATCGCATCGAGATCAAGCTCGACCCCGCGCTGAACTCGAAGCAGGGCGTCGGTGAGGTCGAGAGCACGCGCGTCGAGATCGCGCTGTCCGGCGCACCCGGGCCGATCGTCGAGTTCCTGCGGCTCTCGCAAGCCGCTCCCGGTGGAGCGGCGCTCGGTCCGCTGCTCGTCGAGAAGGCGCTCGTGACGCCGACGCGCAGCAAGGTCGACGAGGCGACGCTCGAGATCACGTTCGTCGCGGCGCGCTTGACGCAAGCGGCGGAGCCCACGGACGCCTGAGCAGGAGCACGCGTGGAGATTCGCAAGGAACAGATCGTCTTCGGTGCGACCGCGCTCGTGCTCGGCTACTTGCTGTACGGATCGCTCTCCGCGCGCGGCATCCGCATCACGACCGCGTCGCGCGCCGAGCGGCCGGAGCTCGCGCGCCATCCGGCGCCGGATCCGGATCTCGTCCTGCCGCGACCGTGGACGGGCGGCGACGACGCGCGCGAGCTGTTCGCGCCGCCGAGCGACACGCGCCGCCTCGCGCCGCTCCCGTTCGTGGCGCCTCCGCTCGTTCCTCTCGCCGTGCTGCGCCCGCCGCCCGTGCCGGGGCCCGCGCCGAAGCTCTTCGGCCGTTTCCTGCGCACGCAGCTCGTGCCGTTCGAATCACCGGGACTGTTCGCGAGCGCGGACGAAGAGCCACAGGACGGCGCCGAGCGCGCGGCGCCCGCGCAGGCCGAGCTCTCGCCGCAAGAGCGCGCCGAGCGCAGCGCGAGCAACAAGAAGCTCTACGACTGGGTGCGCACCGTCGAGATCAAGTTCGGCCAGATCCACAACTCGGATCGCTACGCGCTCGCGCGGCGCACCGACGAGGACGTGCTCTTCGTCGAGTTCAATCCGGCGACGGGCAAGCCGCGTCTTCCGGGACAAGGGCCGGTGCCGATCGCGCGCTCGAACGTGAACGAGTTCGGCTTCGCGGACACCGTGGCGAACCAGATCGAGATCCAGCGCGCGGAGTTCGGCGATCCACTCGCCGCGGCCGAGTACGAAGCCGCGCTCGCGTTCGCGGCGACCTGCATCCAGCGCCGGCTCGAGGCGCCGCGGGCGCTCGAGGTCGCAGCCGAGATGTACGCGCGCGCGTCGGCCATCGCGCGCGAGGATCCGGCGCCGCGCCTCGGTCTCGCGCGCTGCGCGGAGGCGGCGTTCGACTTCGAGCAGGCGTTCACGATCTACGCCGAGCTGCTCGCGAAGGACGGCGCGCGCAATCCGCAGGTGCTCGCGTCGCTCGCTTTGCTCGAAGCGCGCTTTCGCTTGTTCGCACGCGCCGAGGAGCACTTCGCGGAAGCGGAGCGCTTCGGGCGCACGCTGTGGTCCGTGCAGTGGCCCTTCGGACGTTACTTGATCGAGCGCGGTCGCGGCGCCGAAGCCGTGCCGCACTTGCGCATCGCGGCGCAGAACGAGCCGAGCGGCCCGGAACACAAGCGCACGCGCGCGCGCCTGCGCTTCGATTTCGGCACGGCGCTGCTCGCCGCGGGCGAGCCCGCCGAAGCCGGCGAGTGGTTCGAGAAGGCGGCGCAGGCCGACCCGGCCGACTCGCTGCCCGCGGCCGGCGTGCTCGCGTCGGCGATCGTGCGCGGCGAGAAAGCGCCCGCGTACGACACCGCCGGCGGCAGCGCTGGCTTCGAGCTGCTCGTCGCGACGGCGATCGACGCGATCGCGCGGCGCGACGCAACGCACGCGGCGCGCGCACGCGAGAACCTGCTGCTCGCCGCCGCGCTGGATCCGCTGCGCGCCTACGTCGCGTGGCGCACACTCGCGTACTTGGCGGAGCTCACCGGCTATCCCGAGGAGGCCCAGCGCGCGATCGAGCTCGCGCACGAGAACGATCCGACCGATCCGTGGACGCTGTACGCGCGCGGTCGGATCCTCGCCGCGCGCGACGATCTCGACGGCGCAGCGCAGTCGCTCTCGGCCGCGCTCGAGACCGAGCTCGATTTTCCGGACGCGCTCGCCGAGCTCGGTGCGATCGCACACCGGCGCGGCGATTTCGCGGCGGGCGAGCGCTACCTCGAGCGCGCGGTCGCGCTCGAGCCGAAGCTCGCGTCGGCGCAGGCGCTGCGCGGTATCAACTTGCTCGAGATGGGTGCGCTGCGCGACGCCGAGGACTCCTTCCGCGGCGTGCTCGCGCACGACGTCGATCATCCGACGGCGCGCAACGGGCTCGCGTGGTGCTTCTATGCGAAGGGCGATGCGACCGAGGCGCTGACGCGTTTCCGCGAGCTCGACGACAACCGCCGCACGTTCCCCGAAGACGATCCGCACCGTGTCTACGCACGCGGGCAGATCGAGCGCATCGCCGATCACCTGGAGAAGGTGGCGTGGAGCGACCGGTTCGAGCGGCGCACGCTGCTCAACGGTTGGGAGAGCGATGAGAAGTCCGGCCCGCAGGTCGGCATCGCGGACGGCCGCGTGCTGCTCGGCGGAACGTTCAAGCAGAACGGCCGCGCGCGCGTGTGGCAGGTGCGCAACGCCGCGGCGTTCGTGTCGATCGAGGCGCGCCTGACGGTGAAGAGCGGCACGACTGCGCGCGTCGGGCTGTTCGTGTCGCGCGAGACCGCGCGCGCCGGCGAAGCGCAAGTCGAGGCCGAAGCGACCATCGCGCGGCACAACGATCCCTCGAAGAGCACGCTGCAGACGCGCTTGATGAAGCGCGGCGAGGAGGAGCTCGCCTACTCCGACGTCGTGGGCTTCGAATGGAAGCTCGACACGCCCGTCGTCGTGCGCATCGAGCGCAGCGGCGAGAGCAGCGAGACGCGCATCCGCATCCTGTTCGACGGCTTCCCGGTGCTCGAGGACCGGCCGCTGTCGAACCTCGGCCGCACGAACTCCGAGCTGCGGATGGGCGTGTTCGCCGAAGGCCAGACCGGACGTCAAGTGCAGGTCGAGATCGACGACGTAGAGATCATCTACCGCGAGAAGCCATGAGAGCTTCCGTGCGCACCGTGAGTCGAGGGCGGCCGCTCACGCGCGGCTTCACGCTCGTCGAGTTGCTCGCCGTGCTCGTGATCCTCGGCCTCCTGATCGCCGTGCTCTTGCCGCGCCTGCGCGGCGTGCAGGAAGTCGCGGAGCTCAAGCTCACGAGAACGTTCTTAACGGAGGTCGACGCCGCGATCTCCGAGTACGAGACGCGCTTCGGCGACTACCCGCCGAGCGGCTTCATCGACGCGTGGGGACTCGCTCCGAACGACACGAACGTCGGCGCCGAAGCGCTCGTGCTGTCGCTGTGGACCAAGGAATGGAGCGGCGCCACGTTGTCGGAGGACCAGCTCGCGAACTCGGACGGCGATCAGAGCAAGCGCCCGCTGGCGCGTTTTCCGGCCAACGACTTGTTCGAGCTGTCGGATCGCTGGGGCAATCCGATCGCGTACTTCCATCACCGCGACTACGGCAAGACCGCCGCGTACGCGGTGATCGATCCCGAGACCGGCGAACCGACCGAGAGCCGCGCGAGCGCGCGCAAGAACCCGAAGACGAAGTCGTTCGCGAACCCGACCAAGTACCAGCTCATCTCCGCCGGCACCGACGGCTTGTTCGGCACGGACGACGACGTGGCGAACTTCGAGCTCCCCAAGGTCGAGGAGCAAGAGTAGGGCTGCTCGTGCGACGCTGCACCGGCTCCACCTACGTCTCTCGGCACGGCCTGCTGCGGTCGCGCGAGCACGCGCGCGGCTTCACGCTGCTCGAGCTCTTGCTCGTCATGAGCTTGATCGCCGTGCTGATGGGCGTCGGCATCGGCGTGCTCGCGCGCATCGACGTCGGCGATCGCGTTGGCCGCAGCATCGTCACGGACGCGGTGCGCTCCGCGCACAACTGGGCCGTCGGCCGCCAAGCGCCCGCGCGCGTCGTGATCGATCCCGTGTCGCGCGTCGTGCGCGCCGAGGGCCAGCGCGTGATCGGCACGTGGCATTTCGAGTCGCTGCCCGTCGAGGGCGCGTTCGGCATCGACGGAGTCGACGCCGGCGTGCAGCTCGCGGACGACGGCTTCCAAGGCCGCGCCTTGTCGTTCGAGCGCGCGGCCGGCGGCGCGCACGTCGAGATCCCGGTGCAGCACGATCCGTCGTTCGATCTCGCGCGCGGCTTTGCGCTGCGCGTCGCGCTGCGCCCGTCGGCCGCGAGCCGCGGCGGTGCCGTGCTCCGGATCGGCGAGACGATCGGGCTCGAGACGTCGGAGGGTGGCGGACTCTCGGCCTGGTTCGCCGGCCAAGCGAAGACGGAGCAGGGCGACGTCGAGCGCGGTGGTCGCACGTTCGTGCGCAGCCCGCACGGCGCGCTCACCGCCGCGCGCTGGTCGCTCGTCGACGTGCGCTACGACTTGCGCGCGCTCGTCCTTTCGATCGACGGCATCGTCGTCGCGCGCACGCGCGACGAGTCGCCGGTGTGGCGGCTGCAAGGACCGCTCGTGATCTCGCCCGATCGCACGCCGTGGCCGGGCAGCGTCGACAGCTTGGTGATCTCGGCCGTCGCGGAATCCGAGGAGATGCTGCTGCCGCAGTCGGTGTCGTTCGCGCCGGACAGCGCGCTCGAGATCGTGTTCGCGTCCGGCGGCGGTCTCGATCGCGAGCGGCACGCCGAGTTGCCGCGCATCACGCTCGTCGACTCCGAAGGTGCCACGTGGTCGCTGCTCGTGCACTGGTTGGGGACCGTCGAATGAGAGCGCAGCGAGTGACGAGCGATCGACTTCGCGACGGACGTCGTGGTCGACGCGGGCTGGCGCTCATGGTCGTGCTGCTCGTGCTGCTCGCGCTGCTCGTGCTCTGCACGCCGTTCCTGATCTCCGCGAAGAACGCCGATCGCGCCGCGAGTGAGCTCGCCGACCGCGCGCAGTCGCGCATCGCGCTCGATGCCGCGGCGCGCCACGCGTCGGCCGTGCTCTACGGCACGCATGCGGGGCTCGACGCGACTCCGTACTTCGACGAGCCGAGCGAGCTCGATTTCCACGCGCACCTCGATCCCGCGTTCCTCGATCCGTCGGATCCGAAGGGCGTGATGTGGGATGCGGAGCTCGTCGACGTCGCCGGCAAGATCGACTTGAACAGCGCGAGCCCGCACGTGCTCGCGAACTTGATGGGGCTTTCGACGCGCTTCAGCGCGCCGATCGAGGCGGACGCGAAGGAGCTGCCGCTCGCGACCGCCGCGGGCTTTCGGCCGACGGGCTTCGTGTGGAGCGCCGGCGAACTCATCCGCTACACGCAGATCACCGGGAGCACGCTGACGCAATTCCAGCGCGGCATCCTCGGACCGTCCGAGGCTTCGCAGTGGCGCGGCGGTCCGCGCCCACCGTCGGGGCATGACGCCGGCGGTCCCGTGCTCGATCAGCGCGCGTTCGCGCCGGCGCTCTGGCGTTTGGAAACGGAGAGCGGCGATCTGCGGCCGTTCGCCGCGCTCGAGGAGCTGCCCGACGTCGCGCGTTTCGCGCTCGTGACGGTGATCGCGTCCGCGGGCGAAGAGTTCGACGGCGAGTGCTTGCGCGCGCTGTACGCGCACGCGACGACGCACGGCGGTGTGCGCGGTGGTCCGGTGTGGCAGCGTCCGTCGCGGCTCGTGAAGTCCGTGGAAGGTGGACAAGACGGCGAGATCACCATCGACGATCCGCGCTGGATCAACACCGGCTCCACGATCCGCATCGACGACGGATCCGTGACCGAGCTCGCGATCGTGCAGAACGTGTCGCGCACGGGCGAGGTCACGCTCGATCGCATCCTCGCGAACGGGTTCACCGCGTACGAAGCCGAGGTGCGCGTGCTCGCGCGCCGTCCGGTCAACGTGAACACCGCGTCGATCGAGGTGTTGCGCGCGCTGTTCGCGAACTTGCAGCTCTCGGGTCGCAACTCGCGCATCACGCTCGACGAGGCGCGCGACCTGGCCGACCTCGTGGTCCAGTCGCGGCCGTTCACGGGCTTCGAGGATTTCCTGCGGCGCGTCGTGCTGCCGGCGGCGGGCATCGAGAAGCTGCCCGCGGACGCGCCGCTCGTGCCGCCGATCCTTCAAGCGGGCGCCGCATTCATCGATCCCTTGGACGCGCTCGCGCTCTACACGAACGGCTTGAACGCGAACGACGCGTCGCTGCTCTATTCGACGATGCCGTACAGCTTCACGACGCGCGACACGTATGCACTGGAGCTGCGCGCGACCGTCAATGCACCGAGCGGTGTCGAGCGCTTCAGCGTCGTGCGCGACGAGGTGCGACTCGTCGTGCCGCAGCGCGAGCTGATGGCGCTGTGGGCGCGGCAAGAGGACTTCGACGAGATCGTGCGGCTCGACGGCGAATCGCCGTGGTGGATGAGCGCACCGAACTCGACGACGCGCTACGAGGGCGCGAACGTCGCCGCACCGTCGCGCGTGTGGGCGCACATGGGCACGCTCGAGGGGCGTCCGTTCCTGCCGGGCGTGACCGAGCAGCCCGCGGCGAACGATCCGGACAACGCGCCGACGCCCGAGCACGTCTTCGCGTCGCGCGAGGACGAGGCGTGGGTGCAGCTGTGGCCGTCGCGCGTCGACGAGAAAGCCGCGCAACGCCGCGGTCGCGTGATGCACTTCGATCACGAGACGCGCGATCTCGAGGGTCGCTACTTGCCCGATCAGCCCGTGGCGCGTCCGCCCGACGACAAGCTCGTGGGTTGGGTGGATTCGACGACGGCAGCGGCGGGTGGAACGACGGCCGTGTCGTCGCTGCTCAAGCCGCTCTCGTGGTCGCTGTGGGTGAAGCCCAAGGCACTCGCGCCGGCGGCGATCCTCGATGTCGCCGGCAGCAGCCCGGACGCGGACCGCGTGTCGCTCACGATCGATGGGAACGATCTCGTGCTCACCGTGCTCGACGGTGCCGGCAACCACATCATGTCGCCGTTCTTCGAGCGCGCCGAAGTGCGTTACGCGCTGAGCGGCGCGAACAGTCCCGGTCTGCCGCCCGACGTGTGGAGCCACATCGCGATCGACGTGCGCGGCACGCGTCCGGACCAGATGACGATGCTCGTGAACGGGCTCGCGCACGGCGTTCGCACGCTCGGACAGACGCGCTTGACGGCCGGGGCTTCGTTCGACGCCGCGGCGTTCGCCGTCGAATCGACGGCCGGTTTTCCGCCGTCGTGCGCGGTGCGCATCGGCAACGAGGTGTTCGAAGTCGTGGTGCAGGGCTCGACGTCGTTCGCGTGCCAGCGCCAGGTCGCGGGCGAGTACGCAGGTTTCGGTGGCGCGCTCGCGCGCGAACCGTACACGAGTGTGGGCACGCTCTCGCCCGCGTTCGCATCGGGCGCCGCCGAGTTCCCGCTCGATGCGAGCTTGCTGAACAACGCCTTTCCCACGGGCACGACCGTGCAGCTCTACGGCTACAGCTTGCCGCTCGAGTCGGACGTGCCGGCCGGCGGCGCGCAACTCGCGAATGCTCTCGGTCCGTATCGCGTCGCGGTGTGCACCGCGGTCGAGGGAGCGCAGATCCCGGCCGGCGGCGATCCGGTTCTGTTCGGAGTCGCAGGCACCGCGGGCGTCGGAGTCGAAGGCGACACGACGCTGCCGATGACGCTCGTGTTGCGCAGCGCGGACAGCCCCGTCGATCCGAATTCCCCGGGTCCGCCGATCACCGATTACATGCCGGCGTTCCACAAGGAAGGTGGTTACGCCGCGATCGTGCAGCACGAGTGGGTTTGGAGCAGCAGCGCGAACAACACTTCGGCGACCGGCACGCGACTCGCCGGCGTCGAGGTCGTGCACTACACGGGTTGGGACGGCGACCAGCTGTTCGTCGACGCGCGCATCGACGCGCTCGTCACGGCGTCGCCGCCGAGCTTGCCGAACCTCGTTGCGAGCAAGTACTCACAGCGCCGCGCGTTCGTGGCCGTGTGGAATCCGAACATGTCGACGACGGACCCGCTGACGGGCGTGAACACGGGCCCTCCGTGGGAAGAGCTGCTCGACATGCGCATGTACGTCGTGCCGATCTCGCTCGCCGTTCCCGGTGCGACGACGACGCGCGGTTACCTCGACGCGCGGGCCGGCGCATCGCGCTTCGCGCAGCTCACGCACCCGACCGACGCCGAGAACACCGAGTGGGTGCGCTACGACTGGTTCGACACGCAATCGACGCCGCCGCAACTCGTGCGCGATGATCCGATCGCGCTGGAGCAGCTACTCGTCGCGCTCGCCTTCTCGACCACCCCCGCGTCCGGCGGGGTTCCGCAACCGGGCGGCGGCGGCGGTCCCGGCGGCGGCGGCGGACCGATCCAGCAGTCGCCGTTCGGCGGCGGCGGACCCGGGAGCGCGTCGTTCGCGTCGATTGCGCCCGCACTCGCAGTGCCGGCGCCGCAAGCGTCGGGCGGCACGTCGGCGCAATGGGATCCGCGCATCGGAACGAGCGAGAACCAGAGCTTCCCGCTCAGTGACGCAGTCGCTTCGGCGTTCCAGTTCCGCGGTGTGATGGGGACGTATACGCACGCTCATCCGGCGAGCACGTTCGTGCTCCCGGTCTTTTCGATGCTCGACCGAGGTCCCGACGGAGGTCGTCCCGGCCGCATGGACGCGGCCTTCGTCTTCGAGGGCGTCGCGAATGCGCTCGGCGAAGCCGTGCGCGTGCATCGCGCCCACGGCATCGGCCTGACGTCGGGCTACGGCGTGGGCAACTGGGTGGACAACGGCGGTGTGCCGATCGCCGGCACGCAAAGCACGCGGCAGTACGACGCCAATCTGGCTAGCCGCGTGTACGTCGCGCTGCAAGATCCCGTCGCCGGCGGACCGTACATCGGTCCGGGCACGTCGAGCGGCGGCACCGCGCTCGTCGACGCGCGCGAGCGACCGCGCCTGGTGTGCTTCCCGAGCGGCGAACGCCCGCGACTCGTCGGAGCCGTGTCGATCGGCGGCGGTGTCGGTGGCACGCAGAACGGCGCGATTCCATCGGTGGTCGTCGACGAGATCGTGTTCGGCGATCCGCGCTTCGCGACGGGGCTCGCTGGCAGCGCGGCGCCGCTCGCGGGCGCGAGCTTGGTGCTCGACGCCGACATCTCCGACTCCGATACCACACTGCTCGTGCGCGGCCGCGTCGTGCGCACGCCGAACGAGCTCTACAGCACGCAGCACGCGTTCCTCAACGAGCTCGAAGAGTTCGGCGGCCTGCTGCGGATCGGCGACGAGATCATGGCGTACGACCAGCGCGATCCGGGCAACAACACGATCGCGATCTGTCCGCGCGGACGCGGCCTGCTCGGAACGCGCGCGCAGCCGCACGAAGCGCTCGAGCCGATCACGTGGCTCGAAGACTGGCCGACGACGTACTTGACCGGCGCGCTCGACGCGCAGAGCGGAACGATCCAAGTCGGGAGCACGCGGCTCTTCCCGAACGAAGGCACGCTGCTCATCGGCTCGGAGCTCGTGCACTACACGCGCCTCGGCTCGGGGACGCTCGAGATGCCGCGCGCGTCGACGGTGCCCGGACGCCAAGATCGCAAAGGCAACGGCATCTTCCGCGGCCGATTCGGCACGACGCCCGCGGAGAGTCCGTCCGGGACGGCAGTCATCTTGATGCCGTTCCGCTACTGGGATCGCTTCGCACTGCAGGCCGACGGCCCCGAGCTCGCGTACTTCCAGATGCACGTCGATCAGCCGGCGGCATTGTGGAGCTCGTGCTTCTTCGCGAAAGAGGACGGACAGTCCAGTCGCGTCGGCGTCTTGCAGCGCACCGATCCCAGCGTGCCGTGGGATTCCGATCCCGAGCGCGAGCCGCGCCTCACGCTGCATTGGCAAGGCGATCGCGAGGGCAAGCCGATGCCGATCGTGAAGCAATCCGATCGCATCGAGTGGCGCGCGTTCGTGCAGTACGACCCGGGCTCGTTCGATCTCACGACGGGCATGCCGTACGGCTGGCGCGAGTCGCCGCGGCTCACACGTCTCGGCGCGTTCTACTACGGACCGGATCTCGTGCTGCGGAGCCTCGAGCGATGAGCCGGCGCCGCGGACTCACGTTGATCGAGCTCGTGCTCGCGCTCGGGCTCTTCGCGCTGCTCATGCTGGCCGCGTTCCGGCTGCTCGACCGCACGCTGTTCATGTGGCGGCGCGCGGAGACGCGGCGCAACGTGCTCGCGCAAGCGGCGGCGATCACGGATCTCTTCGCACGCGACGTGCGCAGCCTCGACGGCGGCGCGCGCGGCGACTGCGTCGCCGAGTGGGTGACGTTCGACACGGACGGCGACGCGATCGCGGAGACGAAGTGGCCGCGCATCCGCCTCGTGCGGCAAGCGTCGGCGCACGACATCGCGCGCCTGCGCGAGCAAGAACGCGCGGAGCAGGGCGGGAGCGCCGTTGACGACGAAGCGCCGCTCGAAACCGTGCGTCCCGCGCTCGTCGAAGTCGTGTGGCTCGTCGTGCCGGCCTCGCTCGTCGATCCCGGCGCGCGCGCCGAAGGCGTGTTGTGGCGCGGCGAGCGCCGCGTCGGCGACCGCACGACGAAGTCGTTCTTCGCGCCGGACTTCTTCGGCACGTCGAACCGTCCGCCGGCGGGTGCGACGCACGAGGTGTCGGGCGGCGTGCTGTGGATGCAGCTCTTGTTCGCCGGTCAGACGACCACGCTCGACGGCAGTTGGACGCTGTCGAGCGAGCTCGCCGGTGCGAGCGCTGCGTGGGATGCGTGGTCGCGCGCGCGGCCGTCCCCGGACTTCCACGCGTGGAACGAGCCCGGCGCCGGCGTGCCGAAGGCGCGCGCAACTCCCGTGCTGCCGCGGCGCGTGCGCATCGAGCTCGAGATCGAGCGCCCGCAAGATCGCTTGCGCAGGACGGTGCTCGCCGAAGCGATCGAAATGGGGGACTCCGCGCTCGCGGTCGACGACGGCGAGCGCGTTCCGCGCGGCGAGGACGTGTTCGTGCTCGTCGACGCCGAGTGGATGAAGGTCACGAGCATCGACGGCAAGCACGTGGCGGTGACGCGCGCGCAGCGCGGCACGCTCGCGAAGAGTCACGCGCGCGGCGCGCTGGTGCACTTCGGCGAGCGCCTCGTCCGCGAGGTGCCGATCGCGATGTACAAGGAGGACTGGAACCTGTGATGCGCCGTCGCCACGTCATCCGCCGCAACGGCGGCTTCACGATGATCGAGGTGCTGCTCGCCCTCGGCATCCTGCTCTTCGGCATGACGGCAGTTCTCGGCCTTTTGACGTTCGGCGCAGCGCTCTCGCGCACGGCGCACCTGCGCACGATGAGCGCTTCGCTCGCCGAAGCCGTCGTCGCGGATCTCGAAGAAACGCTCTTTCCGTTGAAGGACGGCGAAGCTGGCGAGCCGGTCGAGATCGTCGACCGTCCGCTGGCGGGGATGTCGGGCGTGATCTACTCCGCACGCGCCACGGCGAATCCGTCGCACCCGATCGAGCACAAGGTCGACATCGAGTTCTCGTGGCAGAGCGGCGGCGTGCGTCGCGAGCGGCGGTTCTCCACTCTCATCTTGCGCGAGGTGCCGTTCGGCACGCGCCTGCGCAAGCAGTTCGTCGAATCGAACTCCGAAGGCGGCTCATGATGCAGCGTCCGTTCCAGGTCCTCCTCCTCCTCGCGTCCGTGCTCCTCGCCAGCGCGGCGCCGGCGCGCGCGCGCGCGGAAGACGAGCCCGTCATGCAGTTCCAGCTGCGCGGCGGCGCGTTCCAATGGGGCACGCTGCGCTCGCACGATCCCGAAGGCTTGACGTTCGTGCGGCTCGACAACGGCGGCCTCGTGCGCTTGCCGTGGACCGCGCTCGATCCGCGCCAGGAGCGCGTGCTGCGCGTCGAGTTCGGCTACGTCGACCTGGCCGGCGACGAGGTGATGATCACGGCCGATCGGCTCGAGCTCACCGACGGCACGGAACTCGTCGGCATCATCGTCGACCGCACGGCCGATGCGATCTTGCTGAAGACGAGCACCGCGACCGTGCCCGTGCCGAAGAACCGCATCGGCGGTCCGGCGACGACGGTGCAAGTGCCGGCGCTCGAGGTGTACACGAAGGACGAGCTGTACAGCCGCGAGCTCGCGACGACGCCCACGAGTGCGAGCGGCCAGTACGCGCTGGCGCAGTACTGCGAGCGCATCCTCGACTTCGCACACGCGACCGAGCACTACCGGCGCGCGACCGAGCTCGATCCCGCGTTCCGCCCCGACGACGTGCGTGCCGCGCTCGCGCGCGCGACCGAGAAGGCGAAGAGCCAGGATCAGCTGGACGAGCTCGCGCAGATCGACCTCTTGCTCGCGCGACGCCGCTACGACGAAGCCGCGGCGCGCGCCGACGCGTTCGCGACGAAGCACGCGACGAGCGCGCTCGCAGCCGATGCCAAGCGGAAGAAGGACCGCGTGATCAAGGCGCGCGATCGCTACATCGGCGACCAAGTCGCGAACTTGTGGATCACGCGCGCGAGCCGGCTCGCGGCGCGCGCTGCGATCGAGAAGACGTACAGCCAAGTGCTCGAGTACCTCGATGGCGAGATGAAGAAGGAGCTCCTCGACTCCGTCACGAAGGATGCGCAGAAGCTCTCGAAGGAAGCGACGAGCGAGACCGTGCGCGAGCTGTGGGCCAAGCGCTCGCGCATCCACTGGTACCGCGCTTCGTATGGATACGGCACGTGGTTGCTCGGCGAGGGCGCGGCGCTGAAGGGGCAGGAAGCGGAGGAGCCGAAGGCGGCGCTCTCGCAGAAGGACAAAGAGCGCGCGGAACTCGAAGCACGCATTCAACGCTTCCTCAAGAACCAGGAGATGGCGCGCAAGGGCCAAGAGAGCGGCGCGAAGGCTGACGATCACGAGACGGCGTGGAAGGAGCTCACGAGCAGCGCGCGCACGCAGTGGATCCTCGCGTACTACGCCGAGAACTCCGGCGACTTCGAGGTCGGGCCCAAGCCGCTCTTCGCCGCGTGCCGCGACTGCGGCGGCAAAGGCGTGCGCGAGATCGCCTACGCCGGCATGAATCCGTCGAAGTCGACGGTGGGCAAGGGCTCGCAGATCGAGACCGTCGAGTGCCCGATGTGTCACGGCCTGGGCGTCGTCCGGCGCATCCTGTACCGTTGAGCATTCACTCGCGCGCTCACACCATGCACGACACATTGCGCTTCGTCTTCGCCCTCACGTTCGTCGCCGCTTGCGCGGCGGCACCGAATCCCGAGCGCCAGAACGTCCCGGCCGCGTGGACGCCGCCGAAGTCGAATATGGGGGCGAGCACGGAGTCGAAAGCGACGCCGAGCACGGCGAGCACGGACCCTGCCGCGCAGACCGCGAGTGCACCGGCGAGTGCTCCGACGCCCGCCGCACCGACGCCCGCCGCGCCGAGTGTCGCAGCATCCGCGGACGGCGGTGCGCGCGCGCCGCTCGTCATCGCGACGGTCGCTGGCAGCCAGATCGACGTGACGGAGTTGCTCGCGCAGTGGATGCACCGCGACAGCCGCCAAGTGCGCGAAGAGCTCGACCACCTCGTCATGGATCGACTGGTCCTCGCGGAATCGCGACGCCTGGGAGTCACGGTCGCGCCCGAGGAAGTCGAGAAGGCGTACGCGCAAGCCACGGCGTCGATCGAGACGGAGATCCAGAAGAAGCGCGCCGGCTTGACGCTCGACCGCTACGTCAACCAGATGCTCGGGCTCGACGTGCGCCACTACCGCGAGCGGCTGCGCGATGCGGCACTGAAGCGCGAGCTCGCGAGCCGCGTGATCCGCGCGTGGGTGTTGCAGAGCGAGCACGCGAACATCCGCGTCATCGTCGTGAAGGACGAGGAGCAGCTGAAAGCGGTGCAAGACGCGCTCGCGGGCGGGATGACGTTCGAGGAGGCCGCGCGCAAGCACTCGAGCGAATCGTCGGCCGACGACGGCGGTCGCGTGCCGCCGGTGGTGCGCTCCGACACGACCATGGGCCGGCTTGCGTTCGCGACCGAGGTCGGCGCGGTCGGCGGACCGAAGTTCGAGCAAGGCGCGTGGCTCTTGATCCGCGTCGATTCGCGGCCGGCGCCGATCCCCGGCACGTGGCCGGACATCCGCGAGACGGTCGAGAAGAGCCTCGCCGAGCGCGGCGTCGAGGACCTCGAGCTCTCGCAGTGGCAAGCGACCGCGCTCGAGCGCTACGACGTCGACGTCACGCCGCTCCTCCGGCTCGTCGGCGAGCCCTCATCGAAGCCTTGACCGCGCGGCGTCGGAGCGCAAACTCCGGCGATGCGACACGAGACGGAGAGCATCGATGAGGAGAGCGCGCTCGCGGTCGAGCCCGCGGAGCGAGGCACGATGACGACGAACGGCGCCGCACCGGAATCGTCCGCGCCGGACGAGACGCCGTCCGACGACGAGAACGACGCCGCTGAGGACGAATTGCTCGGCGCCGCGGACGCCGAGGACTCGGACGCCAGTGATGCCGACACCGGTGAGAGCGAGTCGACGGCCGGCCGCGCGCTGTCGGACGAGGAAGTGCTGCAGTCCGTCGCCGCACTGATCTACGCGTCGCCCGATCCGTTGTCCGAGCGTCGCATCGCGGCCTTGCTCGAGGGTGTCGAGCTCCCGCGCGTGCGCGCCGCCATCGAGCAAATTCGCGCGCAGCTCGCCGCGTCCGGCTTGCCGTACGAAGTGCGCGAGATCGCGGGCGGCATCGCGATCATGACGTCGCCGTCGATGGCACCGGTCGTGCAACGCTTGATCAAGGAGCGCAAGGCCGAGCGCATCTCCGCCGCCGCGCTCGAGACGCTCGCCGTGATCGCGTACCGCCAGCCGGTGACGAAGGCCGAGATCGAAGCCATTCGCGGCGTGCAGGCCGGGCCGATGCTGCGCACGCTCGTCGATCGCGGGCTCGTGCGCGTGACGGGCCGCGCCGAAGTGCCGGGACATCCGTTGCAGTACGGCACGACGAAGCAGTTCCTCGATCAGTTCGGCCTCGGCAAGATCGAGGATCTGCCGCGCGACAGCGAGCTCGCGAAGGACTGAGCTCGCGACGCGCCGCCCATGAAGCGCGTCGCAGTCGTCGTCGGAAGTCTGCTCGCGCTCGCCGCGGCTTGGATCGCGTGGCGTCACGAGCCGGAGGTTTCTTCGCCGTCGACGAACGCCGTCACGACCGATGACTCGGCGGCGCCGCGCGTCGCGCTCGACGACGGATCGCGCGCCGCCGACAGCGTGCGCAGCGCGCCCGCGACTCCAGAGACGCCGCCCGAAGTCGAAGCGCCGATCGCACAGGCAGAGCCTCGTGACGAGCGTTGCATCGGCACCGCGACGATGCGCGGGTTCGTCGTGGACGAAGCGGGGCTGCCGATCGAAGGTGCCACGCTGCGGCTGCATGTCCAGATCGGTCAGGACCCGTTCGATCAGTGCCTGTTCAAAGCCGACACCGATCGCGCCGGACGATTCGAGCTGCGCGAGCTCACCGCCGGACCGTTCACCGGCGACGGTTCGCACGACGAGTTCCTTCGCACAGAGATTCCTCCCGGTGTGCTCGCGCGCGACGCCGTCGTCGAGTGTGCCACGATCGTGTTGCGCCGCGCGCTCTACGTCGCCGGACAGGTCGTTCAGCCCGATGGCACGCCGGCCCCGCGAACGCAGCTCGTGCTGAAGAGCGCCGGCAGCGCGGAGATCGACGCGCTCACCCACGTCGCTTCGACCGGTGCGAGCGCGAACGGCACCGAGCTCGCCGTGCTGCTCGAGAAGTTCTCGGCCGGCTTCGAGGGGTGGATGAGCGGCGAAGGCGCGGACGACGAAGGCCGCTTTCGCTTCGGTCCGCTCGAAGACGGCGTGTACGAGCTGAGCGCGACGTTCGATCCAAGCGTGCGCACGGACGTGCCACCGGCGATGCGAGCGCCGGCGACCGACGGTGTGCTCGCTCGTGCTCGCACGACGGTGAAGAACGTGCGGCCCAGCGGGGATCCGATGCGCGTGGTGCTCGAGCCGACGTTGCGCATCCGGGGCAGCGTCGTGGCTGGTGCCGGCGGACCCGTGCGCGAGTTTCGCGTCCGGGCGGCACCGCGCTTGTCCGGCAACGCCTTCGCCGAGATCCGCGATCCGACGGGCACGATCGACGCCGCGTTCGCGAGCGCGAACGGCGAGTTCGAGCTTGGCGGCTTCGACGCGGGCGAATACGAGATCCTCGCGTCGACCGAAGACGGACGACGGTCGAAGACGCAGGTCGTGCGCGTTCCTCAGTCGATGCCGCGCATCGAGTTCGTGCTGCACGACAATGCGTCCATCGCGGGCGTCGTGCATGACTCGTCGGGCAAGCCCGTGCCCGGAGCGCGCGTCGCCGTGCGTTATCCCAACACGCCGTCGTTCGTGTGGGAGACGAACCAGCACGGAGCGACTGCGGACGAGGCTGGGAAGTTCGTCATCTCCGCGCTTCCCCCGGATCGCGTCACGGTCGACGTCTGGGCCCAGGGATTTCAGACGAACGAGTCGGCGCTCGAGATGGAGCTTCGTCCCGCGCAGGTTTTGGAAGGCGTCGTGTTGAAGCTCGAACGCAAGCGCTGAGACGCGGACGCGACTGCGAGGAATCCACGGCTTGCGGAGTTTTCGCGTCGCCGCACAATCGAGCACGGAGAGTGAGCAGGAGAGCGGAGCCGGACACGTGAGTCCGGTTTCGCTGTCCTGCCGTTTCATGGGTCGCCCGGCGCGCACGCGCACGGAGCTTTCGATGATGCCGATCCGGCACCCGCTCTCATCTCCGACGTGGCGATCGATGACGACGCCGTCGCGCGCCGCACGCATCGCCGAGCGACGAGAGCGACGCCGGAATTCTCGGAATCTCGCCACGCAGGTGAGCTCGGAACGCTCATATCTCAGCGCTCGCGACCGATTCGAATTTCCGCACGTTTAACGAACCCGCGCACTCGGTGCGAGGAGTAACCGATGACCTCAATGCGCAGCCTCTCGTTCCTGTCGACCGTCGCCGTCGCGCTCGCGACGCTCGGCGCCGCGCAGCAGCAATGCTTGCAGCCGACCGCGGGCTTCCACGTCGACGGCGTGGGTAACCCGTCCACGTTCTTCATGGGTGTCGCAGGACACGACGATGGCAATGGACCCGCGCTCTTCGTCGCCGGACTCTCCCTCGGTCACGCAGGTGCGGACGCAGCGATCGGGCTCGCGCGCTTCGACGGAACGCAATGGAGCGATACGGGCGTGCCGATGGGCATCTGGGACATGGCGCTGTACGACGACGGCAACGGGGAGGTGCTGTACGTCGTCGACGCCGCGCCGACGATCTTCACTTGGAACGGCGCGACCCTCGTGCCGCTCGCCGATCAACCGAACGACGTGGTGTACGGGTTCGACGTGGTCGACGTCGGCACCGGACCCGAGCTGTACGTCACGGGTCGTTTCACTCAGGTCGGATCGTTGCCCGCACCCGGCCTCGCGCGCTGGAACGGGAGCACGTGGTCGGCGCTTCCGGCCGGTAACGACGTGCGGGTGCCGTTCGAAGCGTTCGATTCGGGCGCGGGCCTGCAGCTGTACGGCGTGTCGCACGGCGTGAACGGCACGGCGCATTGCGAGCCGTCGCTCGTGCGACTCGACGGCGGCTCGTGGACGAGCCTCGCGACGTTCGACTCGGCGACCGCGTGTGTTGCCGTGAACGATCTGCACGTGCACGACTTCGGAAGCGGACCGGCGCTCTACGTCGCAGGCAAATTCGCGACGGTCGACGGCGTCACGATGGGCGGCCTCGTGCGCTGGAATGGCGCGACGTTCAGCGCGTTCGGCAACGTGGCCGGTGAGACCACGCAGCTGATGACGTTCGATGACGGCAGCGGGACCGCGCTCTACGCCGCGATGAGCGCCTTCAACGCGCCGACTCGCTGGAGCGGCAGCAGTTGGCAAAGCGTCGGCGGCGGACTGGGCGAGCCCAACGGACAACTCAGCACGTTCGCGCGCGTGCTCGGGACGTTCGACGACGGCAGCGGTGCGAAGCTGGTCGCGGCCGGCAGCTTCGAGGCATCGGACACCGCGCCCGCGTACGGTGCCGCGCGTTGGAACGGTGCGACGTGGTCGGGCCTGGGATCCGGCGGACAAGGACTCGGTGCAGTCCCGCGTGTCGAGGTCCTCGACGACGGCAGCGGCGCGAAGCTGTACGCGTACGGCGCGCTCTTCGGAGCGGGCAACGTATTGGCGAACCATGTGGCGCGCTGGAACGGGTCCGCGTGGACAACGATCGGTAGTGGATTGTCGCTCGCGATCGGCGGCAGCGTGAGCGATCTCGAGACGTTCGACGACGGCAACGGGCCCGCGCTGTATGCATCGGGATTCTTCGGCGTCGGTGGCAACAACTACGGCGTCGCGCGCTTCGACGGTGCGCAGTGGCTCGAGCTCGGCAATACGCTGCCGCTGAAGGTGTGGGTGCTCGCGGTGCACGACGGCCAGCTCTTCGCCGGCGCGAACTCGTCGCCCTATCGCTGGACCGGCTCGACTTGGCAGATGCTCGGCAGCGGCACGAACGGCGCCGTCCTCGCACTCGCCGACTTCGACGGATTCCTGTACGCGACGGGCGAGTTCAACATCGCCGGCGGCGTCGCTGCGTCGGGCGTCGCGCGTTGGAGCTCCGACACCGGTTGGCAGAACGCGGGCATCGCGGTCGACGGCGGAACGAGCAACATGGTCGTCCACGACGACGGCACGGGCGCAGCGCTCTACCTCGTCGGCAACGGCGCGACGAAGCGACTGCAAGGCGGCGTCTGGACTTTGCTGCCGCCGCCGTCGGGAGAGCTATCGTCCGTCGACCTCGGACTCGGTCGTCCGTCGCTCGTCGCGTGCGGCAAGTCGCTCTCGGGATCGCCATTGCAAGTGTGGACGGGAACGAGCTGGGTCGACATGACGAGCGACGTGACGGACAAGCCCGCGCGCTCGATCGCGGCGTTGCCGAGCGGCTCGAGTTGCGCGCCGGACGTCTTCGTCGCGGGTGACTTCACGAAGTGGGGCGGAGTTGTCTCGCACCACGTCGCGCAACTCTCGTTGTGCGGCGAGCCGGGCATCGCGTACTGCTTCGGGGACGGCACGCTCTCGACACCGTGTCCGTGCACGCCGCCGAACACGGTGCCGAGCCCGAGCGGTGCGCCGGGTCACGGCTGCGCGAACTCGTTCGACTTGGACGGCGCGAAGCTGTGCGCCGTCGGCACCGTGGATCCCGACACGGTGACGCTGCGCGTGAGCGGACAGACGCCGGCGGGCTTCACGCAGTTCTTCAAGGGCAACGTCGAGATCCCGGGCGGCTTCGCGATCTTCGACGGCGTGCGCTGCGTCGGCGGGACGTTCATCCGCTTCGGCGCGCAGAACGCGGTGCTCGGCACGGCCTTCTATCCGAACCCCGCGCTCGGCTTCGCGACGCCGCTCTCCGCGATCGGCGGCACGCCGGTCGGAAGTGGACAGACCGGTCACTACCAAACGATCTACCGCAATGTCGCCGCGAACTTCTGCAGCGCGGGACTACTCAACTTCTCGAACGCACTCCGCATCACTTGGAATTGACGCGCGCGGTGATCGACGCGCGCGGTTCGAAACACGCCTCACCAACGAGGAGCTCGCTCATGCATCTCCGCATCGCTTGGACATCGACGCTCGCGACACTCTGCGCATCAGTGGCGTCCGCGGGTGTCACCGTCATCCCGCCCGGCAGCCCGTTCTCCGCGCTGATCGACGCGGTTGCCGTCGCGCAAGACGGCGACGTGATCCTCGTGAAGGGCGGCGGCCCGTATCAGGGCCCCGTCGTCATCGACGGCAAGGCGTTGACGCTCGTCAGCGAGCAAGGCCCCGCCGTCACGATCAACAGTCGCTTGGGCGTCACGAACCTGCCGGCCGGCAAGGTCGTCGTCGTGAGCGGCTTCACGATCAACGGCGGCTCGCAGGGATCCGACAATCCGGCGCCTTCGTCGCCGAGCGGCGCCGGCATCTACGTCTTCGACTGCGCGGGCTCGGTGCGCGTCTTGTCGTGCACGCTCAACGGCGGCAACGGCTCGGTGCCGAAGCCCGGAGGTCACGCCGCGAAAGTGCGCAACTCGCCCGACGTCGCGTTCTCGAACTGCACGATGACCGGCGGTAAGGGCGCGGGCGGCGGCATGGCCGGCAACGGTGGCGACGGCGGACACGGGCTCTACTGCGAGAACGCGTTCGTCGCGCTGTACGACGGCGTGCTCGCCGGGCGCGAGGGCGGCTCCGGCGGCTTCTCGGCCGGCGACGGTGGCCACGGCGCGCGCGTCTTCCTCGGCCGCGGTCTCTTCGCCGCGGACTCGACGTTCACCGGCGCGAACGCAGGCCACAACAATTGCTGCGAGGACACGAGCCTCTTCTGCCAGAGCGTCGTCGACTTCCCGGGTCCGCTCGCGGGCATCGGAGGCAGCGGCGTGCGCGTCGAGTCACGCGCACGCGCACACTTGCTCGGGAATGCGTATGCCGGTGGGCTCGGCGGAACCGTGAGCTGTCCATTTCCGGGTCCCGGTTCGGACGGCGTAGGTCTGAATGGAGCTCCGTCGGACGTGTTCACGTTTCCCGCGCAGCCGCGCGCGCTCGTGGCACCGCGCACCGTGCGCGAAGGCGCGAGTGCCTCGATCACGATCACGGGCGATCCGGGCGACGAAGTCAGACTCCTCGTGCAGCCGAACACGGGCTTCGTCGAAGTCCTCGGCTGGCGCGGCGTGCTGCTCTCGTATCCCGCGACGCCGGGGCCGGCGTGTTGGAAGCAGCTCGGAACGATTCCGAGCAGTGGCGCGCTGACGCACACGCTCGCGGTCGGAGAACTCGGTCCCGGCGTGCAGCAGGAGACGTGGCACGTGCAGGCGCTCGTGAAGAGTCCCGCGTTCGGCTACGTGCTCACGAGCTACCGCACGCTCACGATGCTCGACTCGGCGCTCTGAGCGTCAGCGCACGAGCCTGCATTTCTCACCACGTCCGTCGCGAGAGCGCGACAGCTCGTTTCGGGCAAGGCGTTGCATCGGGATCGACCGGAGCCGACCTGCTAGGTCGGCGAGGAGCGATTCCGATCCAACAACGAGGGCGGAAGCGAGTTGGCGCGAACGCAGCAGGACGTGGTGAGAAATGCGGGCTAGCGAAGGCAGCCGAGAAGGGTCCCCGCCGTTTAAGCGCGTCGCGCGGCGCGAGGCGCCGTTGACGCCCGACAGAACGGCACCTACCTTGGTGTTTCTAGGAATCCTGATTGGTGACCGAACGGACCCGAATGCCCGAGGTCGTGCGCGCAACGCGCGCTGGCCGAGTGCTGCTCGCCGCTGCAACGCTGATCGCAGCGGGCGCGCTCGCTCGCGCTCAACACGCACCCACATCCGAGCAGAGTTTCGGCGGCACGATCTGTCACTCGCGCGACACATCCATGCTGCAGACGAACTGGACGCAGTCCGTCTCGCTGCCGAAGTTCGACACGTCGAAGGGCGTGCTCACCAAGATCTGGTGGAAGTTCGATGGCCGCTTGCGGGGCTCGGCGCAAGTCGAGAGTCAGGACGTGTCCGCCACCACGGCGATCGTGTCGTTCCAGAGCCGGATGGAGCTGCGCCGCCCTGACGGCACGGTGCTCGTCGTCACGATCCCGAAGCAAGACTTCCAGGATTCGCTCAGCGCATACGACGGGATCTTCGATTTCGCCGGCGCGTCGGGCGAGAGCCACATGAACCTGAACGCGCAGCGCGCCGAGGAAGCGGTGTCACCTCCGTCCGACTACGCGCTGTTCAGCGGCCCGCCCGGCAATCCCGGCACGATCACGCTACCCGCGCTCGCGATCGGCTCGTCGTCCGCGTCCGGCTCGGGCAACTTGATCTCGCAGTTCCAGTCGCAAGGCGCCGCCAGCGTGACCGTCTGCTACACGTTCGCGCCCGACTGCAACTTCAACAATCAACCCGACTCGACCGACATCGCGGGTGGATCGCCCGACTTCGACGCGAACGGCGTCCCGGACGAGTGCGAGCCGCGCGTCGACGAGTTCTGCAACGGCGATGGATCGCAGAACGGCGGCCTCGACTGCCCGTGTATGAACAACGCGCCGCCGGGCGCGCGTCGCGGGTGCTCGAACGGTTTCGGCGGCGGAGCGCAGCTTTCGGCGACGGGCGTGCCGAGCGTCAGCAACGACACGCTGGTGCTTTCCGCGTCGAACATTCCGACGAGCGCGGTCGCGTGGTTCTACGAGGGCAGCGCGGCGCTGAACGGAGGACACGGCCTGCCGTTCGGCAACGGGATCAAGTGCCTCGGCGGCAACGTCATCCAGCCCCAGAAGATTCATGTCGGCACCGGCGGCGCGACCATGCCCGAGTTCAGCGGCTTCACGCTCTCGCAGCTGCTCGGCGCGGCGCCCGGCGACACGCGCTTCTATCAGGTCTGGTACCGCAACAACCACGGGCCGTGCGGCGGGAATGTGAATACGACGAACGGGCTGAAGGTCATTTGGGGTCTTTGATCCCAAATGACCTTCAGCCCGTTCGTCGTGCGCGGAGCGCGCCTCGCGCGAAGCGCTTTAAACGGCGGGGACCCGTTGCATCTGCCTACGCTCGACTGTGACGTGCACCTTGCCTCTGCTCTTCAGCGGCGCGTTGCGCGGATGCGAGAGTGCGTGTTGCGACGGTTCGTCGTCGTCGGGGTGTCGAAAGTCGCAGCCGCGCCGAGGCAACCGCCCGGCAACGGCAAACTGCGAGCGCACAGTTATAAGTAAGCAGCTGACCAGGGTCCCCGCCGTTTAAAGCGTGCGGCGCGTGGACGCGCCGCACGCATGCGCTTCGCGCGAGGCGCGCTTCGCGCATGTCTCGGAGATCTTGTGAGCGCGCTCCGCGCGCTCACAAGATCTCCAGCACGCCGCGCCCCGACCCATCCATTAGCGTCGCCGTACTCGACCTGTAATTCACGTCGGTCGAAATCTTCGCGTTCCACGGCAACGACTCCTTGTCGGCGACGATCCCGAGCGCGACGGCGGCGAAGCTGCGTGCGGTCGGAGTGAGTTCGGAGTTCCCGAGCATCGCGACCAGCGGCTCGACCGCGCGCGCATCGCCGATCAGTCCGAGCGACGACGCGATCGCCGCGCACGCAGCTTGGCTCTTCGCTTCGGCGAGCATCGTGACGAGCTCGGTCACGACGGTCTTGTCGCCGACGAGCCCGAGCCCGATCGCCGTCTGCCGCAAGAGCTCCGGACGGTAGCGCGACTCGCGCAGGAGCGCACGCAACGGCTCGATCGAGTCGGGCGCGCGCATCAGCCCGAGCGAGAGTGCGAGGTAGCCGCGCGCGCGGTCGTCACCGATCTTCTCCAACCGCGCCGTCACGATCGAGCGCGCCGCGGGGTCGCCCGACAGCGCGACCGCGATCGCGTACGCACCGAGTGCATCGGGGTCCGCGCATTCCGTCAGCGCTTCGCGCAGCGCTTGGCGTACACCGGACGCATCGCCGCCGTCGGCGCGCGCGCGCGCCGAGAGCGCGTGCTCCATCACGCCCACTCCGAGCGCGGCCCACGGACGCACATGCCCGCGGCCGCGCGTGAGCTGCGAGAGCAACACGAGCCGGATCGGACGCATCCGCTCGGCGCTGTCCGCGCGCCCGCCGATCTGGCCGAGTGCGATCATCGCGAAGTTGCGCGCGTCGACGTCGCCTTCCTCGGCGACGCGCGACAGCGTGGACACGATCTCGACGTCGAGCGGATCGGTGCGCGGCAGCCCGAGCTGCCCGAGCGCGAGTACGGCACCCTGCACGACGCCGTTCGGCTCGTTCGAGCCGCGCGCCACTGCCGCGAGCAACGCGCGCGCGGATCGCTCGCGCCATTCGGACGGAGCACCGACCGAGAGCCGCGCAAGCGCTGCCGGCGCGTGCGCGCGCACGAGCTCGCCGCCCTTCGCGCGAAAGACGCGTTCTGCGAACTGCACCTGCGCTTGGCGGCTGCTGAAGCCGTCCGCAGTCGCGTCGGGACGGAATGCGCTCACCGGCGCAACCGTCGTCAATCCAAGCGCGATCAGCGCGGCGGCCTTCACGTCCGGCTGCGCGTCGTCCGCGCGCGCGAGCAAGGCCGAGCAGACGCGCGCCACGTATTGGCGCGTGCGTTCACTCGCGGAGCGATGCCCGATCAATCCGAGTCCGTAGGTCGCGAACGCGCGCGTGCGCCCCGGCACTTCCGTGCGATCGAGGCGCTTGCGCGCGTGCGCGTCGTCCTGCGCGAGGCCGGCGAGCAGCTCGAGCGCCGAGTCCTCCGCGAGCAGACCGAGCGCGACGGTCGCGGTCTCGGCGACTTCCTGGCTCGCGTCGCGCAAGTAGGTCGCGATGAGCGCTTGCGTCGCGGCAACGTGCTCCGCTCCGCCGGCATCCCCGATGCGCGCGAGCGCGATCAGCACGGCGGTCACGACGTCGTTGTCCCGCTCGCGCGCGAGCGCGGCGCGCAGCGCCGGCACGACCGTGCCGCCGATCCGTGCAGGTGAGGGCCTGAGTCGATCCACCGCAACGCTCGCGTCGCCGCGGCCCAGGAACGCATCGTCGCCGCCCGTTGCCGTCGTCGCGTGTAATGCGTCCTTCAGCGCGAGGTACGGATGCTTGTTCAGCTCCCACCACGTGCTCCAGGTCGAGGAGCGCGCGAAGTCCCCGCGTCCGGTCGAGTCGTTCGCGCCGCCGGGAACGCTTGGACCCGGCGAGCCCGGTCCCGGTTGCGTTCCGGATGACGGCCCAGGCGTGCTGGGACCGGTGGACGGCCGCCCTCCACCGCCGCCAGCGCCGAGCCCGATGTCGCCCGGACCGTTCCACGGCGTCGGCGGCGGGAAGAACGCGCCGTGCGCGGAGGCCGATCGGGCCGCGAGCAGGAGCACACATGCGATCGCGAGCCGGCAGGGATTCCGAGCGGCGCGCGCGAGCGATTTCTGCATGACGAGTTCCTCTGGAGCGCGCGCGTCTCGATCGCGCGGATGAATCGCTCCGATGTTGTTAGCGCGCGGTTCCGGGCCGACTACTCGCTGGAGTCGGAATTGCGTTGCGAGCGCGCGACACTCCGCACCGCGGGTGCGGATGCGCGCGCAATCCGCGCGCTCGCGCATCTTGCGCGAGCACCCCGCGCCGTCTTCGTGACGGTGTATGGTTGGAAGACGCACGTCGGCAGCGCTGCGTCGCCCGCATGCTCCGA
>JBJXHG010000136.1:0-3139 GCA_046160865.1 Planctomycetota bacterium
GACAGCCGAACCCTGATTCCTCACGGTAACCAACACGTACGTCGCCGTCAGCGGCGGAGGTGACTGCGAAGGACGCGGCTCGGCGAATGCGGCCAGCAATTCAGCGAGTGCGGAGGGTTGCTGGCGCAAACGGTGAGTCGCGGGGTCGATACGCCGTAGTCCAGGCACGCGTCGACGCGCCCGGCACAGCTTGGCCAGCTCGCGCTCGGTGCGCACGCCGTCGGGGGACCGCATCGCGCGCAGCAAGTTTCGCGATTCCGTTGGCGGCGGTCGCGGCGTCCGCGCTTCCTTCTCCATGGGGCGGTCATGCGGCCGCCCCCGGCACGCCGCCAGGCGTCGCCCTCTCCCCGCGAACCAAGACCCCGCGCATTCCACATGAGACATCTCCGGTCCAACTCCGCCCCCCAGCGCGCCCGCCGCGGCTTCACGCTGGTCGAGCTCGTCGTCGTCCTGCTCATCATCGCCGCGGTCGCGGGCCTCGTGATCCCGGCCGTCGCCGCGCTCGGCCGCACGACCGACATGGCCGCGTCCGCCAAGACGCAGCAGGACATCGCGAACAACATCCAGCAGTTCTTCGTGCTGCAGAAGCGCTTCCCGCAGGGCCAGGACTCGCTGCTGCAGCCCGACGCGCTCGGAGGGACCGCCATCGTCCCGACGACTCTGTACGCGCCGGTCTCTTCGGGCGGTCAGCAAGTCAGCGGCATGACGGCGAGCAGTCCGAACCTCTTCGGGCTCCTGACGTTCGACAACGCGACGATCGCCGACTCCGGCACCATCCAGTTCCGACGCTCGTTCACGCGCGGCGGCTTCGACTACGTCTACGATCACCAGTCGTACGATCCGGCGACGTTGGTCGGCGAGCCGAACGCGAACAACAGCGGCAAGATCCAGCGCACGTTCGCGGCTGGCGCGATCCCGGTCGCGCGTCTGCGCGGCACCGTCGGCACGGAAGCGACGGCGCTGACGGCCGATCAGCTGACGCTCCTGCGCCGCATCGTCCCGGCTGAGTTCAACGCGCTCGGCGAGTACACGCCGGAACTCGGTACGCACCTCATCGCGATGGGCGTCGGTCCGAACTGCCGCATCGTCCCGACGACGATGATGAATACCCCGAGCTACCCGGGTGCCGACGGCAAGTACTACGGCCGCTACGTCGCGATCTACAAGGTCTACTCGACCGGCGAGCGGCCCACGTTGCTTGCGGTCACCGACGCGTATGGCCGCACGTCCGACTACACGATCCAGCAGTTCAACGAATCGCTGCCGAACGGAGCGCGTCAAGGCTGATCGAAGTCGATCCACGTTCGCTTGCGGGTCGGATGGAGCGCGCGCTCCGTCCGACCCTTGCTCGTTCCAGCGCACATCTCGCACCAACCCCCGCCGTGAAATCTGTCCAACCGTCACCGTGCCCGCGCCGCGGCTTCACGCTGGTCGAGCTCGTCGTCGTGCTGACGATCCTCGTCGTCGTGGCGGGCCTCGTCACCGTGTCGGTCGGCGGCGTCATGGCGAGCTCGCGCGAGGACGTGACGAAGATCGCGTTCGCGAACATCCGCGCCGCGATCTTCGGCGAGCGCGGGCAAGGCTACTACTCCGACGTGCGCGCGATGCCGACGCGCATCGCGGACCTGTTTCGTCCACGTCTCGATCCACTTCCGGTTGTGCCGCTGTTCGACTCGGTGACGCGCGTCGGTTGGCGCGGGCCGTACCTAAGCCCGCAGCACGGCTTCTACGTCATCGACGTCACCGACGATCTTGACGACCCGGACGATCCGTACGGATTCACGGGTGACTACGGCGCCAACGGTGAACCGGTGCCGCTCGACGCGTGGCAGCGTCCGATCGTGCTTCAGATCCCCGAAGTCGACGGCGTCAACGGTCATTCGCTCGAGGAATTGCGCCATGCGCGGCTCGTTTCGGCCGGAGAAAACAGCGGGATCGACACCCCGCGTACGGCCGCTAAGCCGATCGACGCGTTGTTCCCGCCGATTGCCGCGCGCGGCGACGACCTCATCCTCTACCTGCGCGTCGCAGACATCCACCCGAACGAATGAGGCCGTTCTCCCATGCCATCGAGTCGACGAAGGCGCGCGGTCTCGCGCTCGTCGAGCTCATTGTCGTGCTGTTGATCCTCGCGCTGCTCGCAGGAACCGCGATCACCGCGACGGAGGGATTGGTCGAGGAGACGTATTACGACAAGACGCGCGCGACGCTCGAGAACGTCGAATCTGCGATCCTAGGTCCGTACGCGCCGCCGACGGCGCACGACGACACGCTGCTCGCAGGCTTCGTCGCGGATGTCGGGCGGCTGCCGCGTCTCGACGGCACGACCGAGGCCGAGCTCTTGAAGGAACTCTGGCAGAAGCCCCCGACCGTCGAGCTGTTCTCCTGGTACCCGCCGCCGGGGGATCCCGAACTGCGCATCCCCACCGGCTGGCGCGGGCCGTATCTGCACCTCGGCTTCGGCGCCGCAAGCTTGGTCGACGGCTGGGGCCGCGCGCTTCTCGTACTCAAGGACGACGGCACGACTGCGGGTGTCGGCGACATGCCGGGCCGCATAGAGAGCCTCGGTGCGGACGGCGCCGAAGGAGGAACGGACTACGACTACGTCACCCCGCTCGAGATCGCGAGCACCGTCGGACTGTCGCGACATCGTGCGTCCTTTCGCGTGCGCGTCGAGCCTGCGTTGGAGGGCGTCAGCGCGACGGAAGTGCTCGTCCGCGTCTATGCGCCGGTCGACGGTCCCGTGCGGGTGCGCGCGATCGCTCAACACCACTTTCAGGTCGCGACAGACACGTCGTTCGTCTTCGCTGATGTCACGGTTGGGCCGCGCGTCGTGCGCGCGTACCACTTGCCGGCGGGCGCATCCGAGCCAGGATTCGAGGACGCGACGACGCTGAGTCCGCGCAGCGCTCCGATCACCGTGCGCCTCGTGAGCGGTGGTGTTCCCGAAGTTGTGTTGAAGGTTGGCGCACCCGTGCCGCCGGACGGCCGCTGACCATGTCCTCCGCGTCCGCATTCACCATCGTCTTCGTGCAGCGCGATTCGTTCGCGTGCGCACGCTTCGCGCGCGGCGCGCAGCTCGTGTCGCTCGAGCGCTGCCCGCGGCCGGTGAATCGTTCCGTCGCGGAAGTCGTCGAGG
>JBJXHG010000137.1:0-11203 GCA_046160865.1 Planctomycetota bacterium
GCGAGCCGGGCTCGCGGCGTTGCGCCTCCTCTGCGTATTGCGGCGCAATACGCTTCGTCGGCGCGTCTTGCTCGCCTCGACTCGCTGCTGCCCGCGATGCGCCGGCTCATTCTGTTAGAGGCTCTAACGCTCGGATCCGAATGGGCGTGCGAGCTCGCAACGCTGCGCGGATTCGCTCGTCGGCGCGGCCGAGCCGTCGCCGAGTGACCCGTCGGCGTGACGAATCGTCAAGATGGAGTGACCGCGTCACACGCGCCGCCTACACGCGAATCGTCGGGTCGGACGCGCGCTTCGCGCGACCGCTCCGCGTCTCGGATTCCCCAGTTTTCCGGAGTACCCCATGTCCGCCCCGCACGCTGCTCGTGCACTGATGTGCACCCTCGTCGGCCTCGCCCTCGCTCCATTCGCTCCCGCTCAAACGCTGATCGCGTCCGACAACGGCGGTGGTCTCGCATCGCCGCTCGGGCTCGACGACGTGGAGATCACGCCCAACCAACAGTTCGCCGTGATGCGCGAGAACAACACGACGGATTCGTTCCGCGTGCACGACCTCACGACGGGTGCGCTCGTGGCGTCCGGTTCGAGCTCATCCGGCCAACTCATGGGCCCCTGTCTCGACGGCGTCGCCGTCACGAACACGCGTGCGGTAGTGCTCGTCGGAGAGAACACGCTCATCCTCGACCTCACGAACCTCGCGAGCCCGATCCTGCTCGACGCGCCGACGGGCTTGTGGCCGCGCGACGTCGAGATCACTCCCGACGGAACGTTCGCGGCGGTGCGCGGCGGCACGACGACGACTCCCACGCAGCCGGGACTCTTCCTGTTCAACCTGTCGGCCGGCTCGCTGGCGGCGTCCGCGCCCGGCAACACGACGCCGTACCCGAACCCGCCGCAGAACTCGTGGAACGTCGACGCGGTCGCCGTGTCGAACCAGAACGCCGTGTTCTTGTCGCGCTCGCCCACGTCGGCCTCGCGCACGCGCGTCTCGATCTTCACGCTGCACCCGACGCTCGGACTCGTGCCGCTGCTCACGTTCCAGACGACGGACGCAACGGACCTCTCGGGGGCTCCGCACGACGTGTCGATGTCGCCGGACGGTTTGCACGCGGCCGTGCGCGCGGAGCTCTCCGTCGCCGTGTTCGACCTCTCTAACCCCCAAGTGCCGACGATGGCGTTCGCGAAGCGCTTGTTCGAGAACCCGGGTCCGTTCCAGGACTCGGCGATGGACTCGGTCGAGATCACGAACGACCGCGTCGTGACGCTGAGCAAGGTGACGAATCCGGCCCTTCCCGGCGGCACGCAGGTCGACTTCTTCGACATGAGCGGTACGCAACGCTACGACCGCTTTCCGGGGGATCCGCACGACCTCGCCATCACACCCGACGGCACGCGCGTCATCGCGCACTCGAGCGAAGGTGTCGCGCTGTACGACATCACGAGCCTGGGTGCGGGACCGGCGCTGCCGAACCTCGACTTCGAAGCCGCACCATCGGCGGGCACGTTCTACTTCGGCGGACTCGACTCCGTCGCGACGACGAATCGCGTAGCGATCACGATCGAGCAGTCGGACACGATCAAGGACACGATCGTGCACTTCTGGTTGATCGCCGCGGGCGAACTCGAGCTCGCCGCGACGCGCACGATCGAGGATTCGCGGCCGATCGATCTCGCGCTGACCGCGGATCTCGCGAAGGTCGCCGTCGCGGGCAACGCCGGCGTCGCGATCTTCCACGTCGAGACCGGCCAGCAAGTCTTCGATCGTCACGAAGTGTCCGAGAATCCCTTCTACCAGTGGTGCGACGGCGTGGTCGCGAGCGCGAACAAGATCGCGGCCATCGGTCAACACGGCCCGCAGGACGGCTGGTTCGTGCTCGTCGACGCGACGCCGTTCTCGACCTCCTACTGCACGTCCACGCCGAACTCGTCGGGGCTCGCGGCGAAGATCCGCGCGCTCGGCGACGCGAACGTCACGAACAACAACCTGAAGCTGTTCGCCGAGGGCGCACCGGCGTTGACGCGCGGACGGTTCCAGTACGGCACCGGGCAGCAACAAGTGCCGTTCGGGAACGGAACGTTGTGTGTCGGCGGCTCGGCGTTCGTGCTACCGCGCGTCGTCACGACCAACATCGCGGGAGCCGGCTATCTGCCGGTGAACACGATCTTGCAGACGATTCCGGCGTTCGTGATCCAGCCCGGCTCGACGTGGCACTTCCAGTTCACGTTCCTCGATCCGGCCGGCGGCGGGAGCGGCTTCGACAGCTCCGACGCGCTCTCGATCACGTTTGGACCGTGAGCGGCGGATGAGCGAAGCCCGCTGCGCTCCTCGCGCAGCGGTGATGGAGCGCGCGTGAGGGATGGCTCACGCGCGCTTCTTCGTTGGCGGAGGTGGCGCGCGCTTACCCGGCCAGCACGCGGGACACGGATCGTCACCTCGATGCTCGGACCGCGACGCAGCTTCCATGCAACGAATCCGCGCATCCACCCGCGGCGCGGTGTCAGTCGTCTCGCTCGAAGTGTCTGCTCTGCACGACGCGACCATCCGCGAAGCCGAACAAGATCTGGACCTCTGGCTGGCCGTCGCCGTTCTCCGCGCCGCGCGCGTACGTCCACCACGCGGATAGGTTGCGGCTGTCGTCGCTGCCGCTGATCGTCGCTGGCCGGACGATCGTCGGCGCGCCGTATCGCGCGAGCACGTCGTCGTACGTCAAGAGCTGCACGAGCGCCGACGCCGCGTCCTTGTCTTCGCGCGCCACGTCGAGCCACGCGTTCAGCGCGTGCCAGTTGGGCTCGGGGCTGCGCTGCTTGCGCTCGGCGAGCGAGACACCGCGGTCGGTCGCGCTCGACGGTCGTGCGCGCATCTCGCTCAACGCCGTCGCATGCTCGGCGAGCTTCTGCTGCATCCGCGCGAGCTCCGCGTCGTGCGACGACGAGGGGGGCGCCGGCTCGCGCGCTTCCGGACGCGCGTCCTGCAACGCGAGCGAACGCTCGATGCCGTCGAGCTTCGCGCGCATCGCTTGGATCTCGAGCGCGAGCGCGGCGTTCGCATCGTCGGTCGGGACGACCGCGGGCACCGGCGGCGCGGCGCCGCGCGACAGAACGAGCGCGATGCCGGTCGCGAGCGCGCAACCGGCGACGAACGCGAGGACGAGCGGACCGATGCCCGGTGCTTGTGACGAGCTCATGCATGCGCGGTGATTGGGAACCGCGCCGCCAAGTCTACGCGCGCATCCGCGCGATCGCGTCCATCGTCGCACGCAACTCCGCGCCAAGGCGCACGTCGACGCGCGCGGCGAGCGCGTTCACGAGCTCGCTCGACATCGCGATCGTGCGCTCGCGACCACCTTTGAACTTCGACCACACCGTCGCGCGGTCGCCGGCCGATTCGAGCTCGAGCAGCAGCGTCTTCAGGTTGTGCAGCTTGTCCGCGGCCTTCACCGTCACCGCCTCGGCCGACATGTGCTGCACGTGATCGATCGCCCACTGCTTCCGTTCGGCCCAGCTCTTCGACTTGTCCTCGCTGAGCTCGGCGACGATCGCGCGCACGTCTCCGCCGAACTCGCGCTCGATGCGCTCGTGCGTCCAGCCGTCGCAGTCCTCCACCACGTCGTGCAGGAGTCCGGCTTGCAAGACGACGTCGTCGGCTCCGAGGCGCGCGAGGATCAGCGCGACGTGCAGCGGGTGCACGACGTACGGCACCGGCTCGAGGCTCTTGCGCAACTGACCCTCGTGCGCGGAGAGCGCGACGCGCAGCGCACGCTCGATCCCCGGCGAGAACATCAGATCTGCACGCCGAGCGGCTTCATCACGGCCGCGCCGAAGGCCATCGACGCGACGAGGAAGACGAGCAGCACTCCGCCGACGCCGCCCGGCAACCAGCCGAGATCGCTGTCGGGGTACGTGAACTTGATCTCGTCGAACGGCGAATCCGACGCGAACGTGTCCTCCGCGGGCCAGAGCAGCGCGGAGAAGAAGCCCTTGCCGCGCTCGGGCTGCATGCGCCGCGCGGGCACCCCGGCGACGAACGATTTCATCTCGCGCGTTCCGTCGGCGAGGACGAGTGCGATCGCGTGCTCGCCCGCAGCGAACGCGACGACTTCTTGGAACGCACGGCCCTCGGACGGAGCGCGCACGAGCGGCGACAGCGGACGCACGCCGTCCGGGAACTCGAAGCGCAGACCTTCGACCATGTGCGCGTGCTGCGCATCGAGGCGCACTTCGATCATCGTTCCGCGGCCGGGCAGCACTTCCGCGCCCGGCAGCGTGGTCGGCACCGGCGCGAAGCCGTAGCGCACGACGAGCTGCGCCAGCACGAACACGAACGGCAGCGAGAGCGGTACGAATGGCCCGAAGTTCAGCGCCAGGTACTGAAAGTTGCGCAGCAGCACCTTGCCGATCGCCTTGCTCACGATCGCGAGATCGTCCTGGTAGAGGCGGATCTCGATCAGGTGCGCCTTGATCTTGTTCTTCGCCGCTTTGATGCCGCGCTGGTAGCTGATGTGCTTGAACGCGATCAGCGCGATGACGCCGAAGATCCCGCTCACCGCGATCAGCGCGAACTCCGGCCCGACGAGCTCGAACGGCTTCAGGAGCGCGTCGAAGATGGCCGTGACGGCGTGGTTCGCGGCGTTCATGCGCGCAGCCGCGCGCAAGCGCGGCTCGAATCCGAGGCGGTGGACGGGACGGCGAGCATGCGGTCGGCGAACAGCTAGCTGATGTAGCCGAGGCCGCGCAGCTTCTCGGTGATGTCGGCGTCGCTCTGCGCGCCTTCGAACTGCGCGAGCTCCTTCTCGATCACGTGCACGATGAACTCCTCGTGCGAGGCGTAACCCGCGACCGCGGCGATCTTCTTCACGCGATCCAGGAGGTCTTTGTCGAGCTTGATCTTGTTTCCGCCGCCGAACATGTCGCTCTTCTTTCTCCGCGGGCCGATCCACGACCCGCGGTCACTGTGCCGGTCGAAGTTTACCTGAGCACCGGCGCGCCGCGCATTTCAGCGGGCTTCGCGATGCCGAACTGCTTGAGGATCTCCACGGTCAAGTCCTCGAGCCGCCGCTCTCCTTCCAGCACGCGGCTGTTCGTCAGCAACACGCCCGGCACGACTTCCGGCGCCATCAAGTGGCTGCCGTTGAACGTGCCGCCGAGGTTGTCGTCGAGCACGGCGTTCGTGATGCGACCGAGGGCCGCCTGGTCGGAGTTCCCGTAGCCCGAGTCGTAGCCGACGATCAGGTCCGGCGCTTCGCTTGCGCGCGAGCCGCGGTACACGTCGCGCGCGACGTCGCAGCGCAGCACCGGACGTTCGGCGCCGTCGCGCAGCGCTTCGAGCTTCGCCTTGATCTCGGCGACGAGCGCGTCCGCTTCCGCACCGGGCCGCACGATGCCCGCTTCGTTCTCCGGCGTTTCCGGATCGTCCAGCTCGCGGCCCGCCAAGTTGAGATAGAGGCCATTGAAGCCGATGCCGTACGCGCGCGTCTTCGACCAATCGGCCGCGTTGCGCACGTGGACCTCCGCGAACTCGGGGTCGCTGCGCGGCTTCTCCTTCTCGAAGCCCGCCTTCAGGACGAGGTAGCCGTTCTCGTAGAGCCACGTGTTCAAGCTGAACTTGCGCCGGTACGGCGCGAAGCCGTGGTCGCTCATCACGACGTACAGCGCGTCCTCGCCGAGCCGCTCGCGCAACCGGCCGAGCACCGGGTCCATGCGCAGGTAGAGATCGGCGACGACCTCTTTCCACGTGCTGTTCTCGCGCTTCGACCAACGCGACGAGTCCGCGCGTGCGAACTGCGCGTCGTGCGACGGATGCTCGTCGTCGGCGTGCCTCCACATCATGTGGCTGCAGAGATCGACACCGGAGAAGTAGAAGAAGAGGAACCCGCCTTCGCCGTCTTGCAGGTAGCGATCGATGGCGTAGTCCATCATCCGCAGGCCCTCGTCGTGCACGAGATCTGCCTGCGCCATGAACTCCTCGTCCGTCAGCGCCTTGTCCTTCAGCGCGTTGACGTCCTCGGGCATCCCTTGCGTGTAGTAGACGCCGATCGCTTCGGCGAGCTCCGCACTCGCGTCGCTCGGCTCCGAGACCGGTGCGACCGGCGCGCTCGGATCGATGTTGATCGGCGACGCATAGAGCTCGACGTCGGGCTCGATGCTGCGCAGGTAGAAGCGCAGGACACCTTGGATGTCGCTCACGCCCATCGGCAAGAGCGGGAAGGAGAGCGTGACGAAGTCGCTCCACTGTCCTGGTCGCAGCACGATGACGTGTCCGCCGGCATCGAGCGCGACCGCGCCCTTTGCGCGCGCGCGGGACGGTGCGTCGCCGTTCGCACTCGCGCTAGCCGGCGCCGCTTCGCGATCGATGTACAAGCGCATCGGCACCGTGACGTGCGGACTGCCTTGCTTGAAGCTGTTCGGAGGACCCGCGATGTACGTCTCGATCAAGCCGGGCGTGTACTCGCGCAGCGCGATGATCTTGCCTTCGCCGACGAGGCTCTTCGCGGGCGGATTCGTGGTGTAGAAGCTGTACTCGCCGTACGCCGAGTCGAGCGCCGGCGTCATCATCCCGGAGAACGACAAGCCGAGCGCGGGCTCGACGGGAAAGTTCGCCGGCATGCGCCACACGTCCGCCGGCACGCCGTGATCGGCGAGGATCTGCCAGAACGGACGGCCGGTACGGTTGTTCTCGCTCGAGCCACCGAGCGAGAACTGCCAGTCGCCCCACAGCGCGATGTCCGTCGGCTTGGTTGCCTTCGTGGTGCACGGCACGGCGTCGCGTGTCATCGGATTGCGATGGATGAAGTCGAAGATGCCGTGACCGCCGGGATCCAGTCCGGTCGTGAAGTTCGACCACGCGACGGGACTCTGCGGCGGGATCGACGTGCCGAGCGCATGAATGCCGCTCTCGCCGATCATGCGCGCGAAGTTCGTCATGCGACTCGGGAACTTCTCGACGGCATCGCGCAAGAGATCGGGATCCATGCCATCGATGCCGAGCACGATCACCTTGCGAAAGCGCGTCGTCGGCACGCTGCCCGGATCGGGTGCACGCTCGGTCGACTCCTTGCGCGGGATCGCCGGGATCAGGAAGACGGCCAGCAGCGCGAGCGCAGGGAACACGGTCCAGCGCGGGAGTCTCACGTGCGGCTCTCCTGCGGCACGGGCGTCGCGCGCGTGCGCTCTAGCGCCGCGCCGGCAACAGCGGGCGCTCCGAACAGTGGACGTCCTTGCATGTAAGGCGGCACCGGCACGCCGAACAGATCGAGGACCGTCGGCGCCATGTCGATCAGCGCGGGCGCTTCGACGTCGATCTTCCGGTTGCACCAGAACACGCCGGGCACGAGCCGCGGATCGACGCAGTGATCACCGGACCACGACTTCGTGTTGTCGGTGAAGACGTGCGTCGAGACGGAGCCCGTCGCGCAGTCCCACGAGTGGCGATAGCCCTTGTGGTAGCCGATCAACAGCTCGGGCGCGGAGTCCGCGTACGGACCGCTGTGCATGTCGTGCGTCAGGAAGACTTCCTTGATGACCGGCTGTCCGTCGATCGGATCGCGCAGCGCTTCGAGCTTCTGCTTGAGCTCCAGACACAACGCGTTCATCTCCGGGCCTTTCGAGATGATGCCGTCGCGCTCACGGCCGCAGCGATTGATGAACAGGCCGGTGAGTCCGAGCGTGAACGCCTTCGTGCGCTTCCAATCGACCTTCGCGAACCAATCGGGCGAGGTCTCGGCGCCGTCCTTCAAGAAGAGGTAGCCGTTCTCCTTGAGCCAGGTGTTCAGGTTCACGCCACGGCGGAAGTTCGTGAAGCCGTGGTCGCTGATCACCATCAGCACCGTGTCCTTGTCGTCGCCGAGCTTCGCGCGGACCTCGCCGATCAACGCGTCCATGCGGTGATACATGTCGGGGATCACGTGCGCGTACTTCTCGACTTCCTTGCCGGGGTTGGCCGGGTGCGTCGGGTCGAGCGTGCGGTAGAACATGTGGCTGATGCGGTCGGAAGTGTCGAACACGACGGTCACGAAACCGCGCTTCGTCTTGTCGAGTGCCTCCCACAGGTGCTTCTTGCGCTCCTCGAAGATCAGCCACGCTTGCTTGAGGAAGGCGTCTTCGTCGATCACGCGCTCGTTGAGCGCCCACGTGTCCTCGGCGAGACCGAGCGTCGCGTAGGGACCGAGTAGCTTCGCGAGGTAGATCGAGTACACGAAGGGGTGCGAGATCGGCATCGCCGGCTTCTCCGGATCGATGTTGATCGGCGTGACGTACAACTCGAACGCGCCGTCGTCCCACGTCTGGATGTAGAAGCGCGCGATGCCCTGCACGCCGTCGAACGGGACGACCATCCACGGCGAATACTCGCGCAAGCCGAGCTCGACGCTCTCGCTGCCGACGCTGAGCTTCGCGCGGCGCGCGCCCGGATCGATGTCGATCGTGAACGGACACTTCATCGGGTGTCCGTCCTTGCCGTGCGGACCGGTCAGCTTCGACTCGATCTTGTTGCTGCGGATCGCGATCTGGTACTGCTGCCCGCCGATGTGAGCGCCCTTCGGACGCTCCTTCGTCGAGTAGAACGCGAACGATCCTTGCGTGCCTTGGAGGTCGGGCACGCACATGCCGGAGAGCAGCGTGCCGTTCTTGAACTTCTGCGCCGGGTACGTGATGGGCACACGGATGATGGTCGACCACACGCGGTGCGCACCGAGCAGTTTCCAGAAGGGCTGGCTCTTCTGCAGCAGGCGCAGCACGGCGCGGCTCCCCCACGGCACGCGCGCGAAGCCGAGATTGAGCGTGCGCGCGACGGTACGCGTGTCGCTCGACGAGAGCACCGGCGCGTAGTTGCACGGATCGCGCGTGAGGAAGTCGTAGATGTTGTGGCGCGACGCGTCGACGCCGGTCGCGTAGGTCGACCACGCGACCGGCGAGATCGACGGACACGCGGTCTGCAGCGGATGGAAGCAACCTTGGCGCGCGAGCGCGTCGAGGTTCGGCATGCGACCTTCCTGCGCGAACTTCTGCGCGAGCCCCGGATCGAATCCGTCGAGGCCGATCACGACGACGCGCTTCACCTTCGCCTCGCCGCGGCGCGGGAACGTGAACACGCGCACGGCGGCCTTGAGCGGCCAGATCAGGATGATGCCGAGCGCGAGCAGGAACGTGCCGAGCAGCACGAGCACCGACCCCGCGGCGGCGAAGCCGGCTCCCGGTCCGATGTAGGCGACCGCGGGCGGCGCGGAGGCGAACAGCGCGAGCGCTGCGAGCACGACGGCGCGCGACGCGCTCCGAGCATTGCTCGAGAGCGGAGCTGGAAGGAAAAACGTGCGCGGGAGCGCGCCCGGAGATGCCGGGTGGGCGTGACTGCGGGGAACCATGAAGAGCGTGCGATCCTATCGTCCCGAACCGGCCTGGGGTGGACCCCCGAAGCTCGGCTAGCGGAGAAACGCGCGTCTACGAGGCGGGCGACCGTGACGTGAGGCACCGAGCACGCTCGGCACGGCGGCTCGATCGCACCGGTCGTCGATCGCGGACGGTGGAACGCCTGCGATCAGGACTTGATCAGCCCGCGCTTGCGCAAGTACGCCAAGATCCGCTCGGCCGACTGCTCGATGCTCTCGTCGCCCGTGTGCACGGTGATCTCGGCGCTGACGGGCTCCTCGTACGGATCGCTGATGCCAGTGAACTGCTTGATGATGCCGGCGCGAGCCTTCTTGTAGAGGCCCTTCGTGTCGCGCTCCTCGACGACGGCGAGCGGCGCTTCGACGTAGATCTCGATGAACGGCGCGGTCGCTCGCTTGCGCACTTCGTCGCGAACCTCGCGATACGGCGAGATCGCGGCCGTCATCGACACGACGCCGTTGCGCGAGAGCAAGTCGGCCACGTAGCCGATGCGGCGGATGTTCGTGTCGCGATCTTCCTTCGAGAAGCCGAGACCCTTGCTCAGGTTCTCGCGGACCTCGTCACCGTCGAGCACTTCGACCTTGCAGCCCTTCTCCTTCAGGATCGGGGTGAGGAATTGCGCCAGCGTGCTCTTGCCGGCGCCGGAGAGGCCCGTGAACCAAAGCGTGAAGCCCTTGTCGCTCATGTCGTTCGTACTCGAGTCGTGTCGAAATCGGGGTTGGATTAGCGGATGCGGCCTTCGAGGAACGGCACCTCGAAGCATTTGTCGTGCATGATCGGACCGTGGCCGAAGTAGCCGGCCTCGCCGAACAGCTCGCCGTGGTCGGAGGTCACGATCACGTGCGTGTTCTTCGGGACCTGGTCGAAGAGCTCGGCGACGACGCCGTCGAGGTAGCGCACCGCGTCGACCTGTCGCGCGCGCAGCTGGTCGAGCTTCTCCTGGTCGAAGAACTGCGTCGTCTCGTCGTCCTTGATCAGATTCCCTTGCGCGTCGATCTGGCCTTCCAGCTTCTTGAACACGCCGTTGACGCCGCTGATCCGCGGCCACATCGACGAGTCCTCGTCGGGCTTCGCGTAGGGGTAGTGCGTCTCACCGACGTTCATCAGCACGAAGCTCGGCCGCTCGTTCGACCACGGGATCGTGGACAGCATCGCGCGCATGTCGTTGTGCTTGTCCATCAGCTGGAAGCTGTCGAAGTCGCGGTTGACGCCCGTGCGCGGGTTCAGCACCGGCAGCGACACGCGCGCGTGCGTCGCGTAGCCGAGCGTGTTGCGCAGGAACCCCGGCAGCCACAGACCCGGGACCATCTTCCCGAACTCGATGCCCTTGGCACCGAGGCGCTTGTTGTAGTTGTAGAAGTCCTCTTTGTAGTAGTCGGACGCGTACACGTGCGCCGGCGACGTGTGCGGCAGGAGGCCCGTCAGCAGGTTGTAGTGCGAGGGCGCCGTCCACGAGGCGTAGCTGAAACGCTTCTCGGGCTTGCCGAGCTTCAGGATCGTCTTCGGCGCTGCCTCCATGAACGTGTCGAAGCGGCACGAGTCGAAGATCACGATCACGAAGTTGTTCTCGGCCTTCGGATCGGGGCGCCCGGCGAGGCCGCCCGGCGCCGGACGCGGACCGGCGGCGACACCGGGACGCGGTCCCGGCTTGGCCGCCGGTTTCGACTTGAACAGATCGAAGAGACCCAAGCCCGCTCCGATCAGTTCACTCGCTGCGTCGCGTAGTACGCGGCGAGCACTTTCGCAGTCGACGGCCGCATCACGCGGTCGTCCGGCATCTCGCCCTTGTCGAGCAGCTCGCGCATCCGCGTGCCCGAGATCGTCA